>NZ_JANJZT010000049.1 GCF_024622975.1 Blautia caecimuris
ATAAAATGGATGAAATCAGTGAAGAGGAAGCGGCATCCGTTTGATATAGCAATTATTTAATATTCGTTATACTAGTGCAGATGTTATGGGATTGATCAAACGGACCAGTTATGAGTTTCACCAGACGGTTGTAATGATTACACATAATAATGAGATCGCCCGACTTGCAGACCGGATTGTTCGTATTGAGGATGGAAAGATTGTAAGTTAGGGAGGAGATCATATGACATGGCCTTTTGAGAATGATACCAGTGCTATCACGAAAAAAATTGCTAAAAACGATATAGATAAAAACCGAGTTAAAAAGGTTTTCTCGCTTACTACGATAGTCTTTGCAACAGCACTACTCATGATGTTGATTATGTTTGAAAGCGGATATGAAACTACAAAAGATAGAATGGCAGAAGGGCAGCCACAAGTTGTTTTTTATGATCTTTCCCAGCAGCAAATTGAGTTGTTGTATTCAGAGGAAAATATCGAATCCATCAAAGTAACTGAAACAGAAAACGGGTACGATGCTTCAATTACCATTGTTGATGCCACAAAAATGACGCAATATGGTTTTTCTTCTGCGGTCGATAATATATCTTCAAAATATGACATTCATCATGTAACAAGAAACGACTTATTCATGGATAGTTTGCCCAACGGAGGACTATTAAATCAGAAAAACATGGTTCTTATGGGGGTGGCAATCTTCATTATAATTGTGAGTGCTTTAGTAATTTACAATGTTTTCTATTTATCTGTTGTAAATCAAGTGCGGCAATTTGGGCAGCTTCGTACTGTCGGAATGACACAGCAGCAAACAAAGAAAATCATCCGCTACGAAAGAAAAATTTTATGTAGAATTGGGGTTCCGATTGGTCTACTGATTGGCGGCCTTGCTGGATATTTGTTGCAACCTGATGGTTGGGATTGGATCGCTGCGGTATTCTGGGGGATAATCATTAGTCTTATCATCAATTTCGTTGTAAAAGTATCGTTAAATAGACCTACAAAAATAGCCCTCAGCATTTCCCCGATCCTTTCCAGCAAATATATGATGGAACGCTTTGATTGTAAGGTTACTAACAAAGAAAAACGAAAATTATCTTCTTTGGGGCTAGCAATCATAAGCATAACATCACACTGGAAAAGCATTTTAGTTTCTGTGCTTTCTTTGGGCCTAAGCGGGCTTTTATTCGTCTTAGCTGCGACATACACCGCTTCCATTGATCCAGAGTCTATTGTAAAGAAAGATGTCTACCAGTATGGACAATTTGTGATTGATACTACGGGTAAATACAGCGAGAAAGTTTCAGAAATTGAAAACTTCAAACAAAAGATAATGGAGTTTCCAAACATCAGCAATATAAAGCAAGTTGTTGAAACAGATATTAGTTGGGCAGGGAAAAATAGCACAGGCAAAGATCAACTTTCTATTATTACTGCTAATGACTTTGCTTCTATTCAGCAATTCAGCGAATCGGGCGATTTGGATTATCAACAGCTTGTTCAATCGAACCAGATCGTTGCTGTAAATGGTGTAGAAGGTATTTCTAAAGGCGATACAGTAGAAGTTACATTTGGGGATGGCACCAAAAAAACTTATACAGTGGGAGGCATATTAGATGGTGATCTGTATTCAAATACAGCAATTTATGGCGGTTGGTTTTTAATGCCCACTGAATTGATAGCAGAAAATTCGGTTTCTTTTAATGTTTCTATTAGGTTGATTGTAAAGGCAAATGATACCGAATTGGACACAATATCTTTAGAGAAATTAGTGGATATGTCAGATGGATTAACACTGACGACTATGCAGGAAGCGATTGCTTCAAAAGAAGCTACTATCAGGCAGGTAGGAATATCTATCATAGGAGTAACACTATTTTTGCTGCTTTTTAGTATCATCACTTTTGCAAGCACAATTATTACAAATATAGCAACAAAAAAGCGGGAATACGCTATGCTTCAATCCATCGGTATGACTTGGAAACAAACAGAAAAAATGGCACTATGCGAAAGTTGTGTACTGGCTGTAGGGAGCCTGATACTTACTCTGATATTGGGAATTATTTTAGGGCAGATATTGATAAAAGGCTTGATAAGTGTAGGGATTTTCTATTTGTCATATACATTTCCATTAACATTGTTTACTGTATATTGCATTGTGGTAGTTCTGATTATTTTGACGATTACTATTTCAGCTTTTTACAGTTTACAAAAAACTCCGTTGGTTGAGAGATTACGGATTATAGACTAAAGAAGTAGACCCGACTAATATAAAAATGTTCGAGCGTTGTAGCATTTTTTGCTGTACTTCTTATATTAGTGCAGGCACTTTACTCAATATACGCCATCCGTTCTATGCGGAAACAATCATTAGTAGAGCGAATTAAAATAACAGAATAAGGAGGTGGCAGGCTATGACTTGGCCTTTTGAAAATAATACAAATGGAATTGTCAAGAATCTGGCGAAGAGAAATTTAAAAAGCGAAAAACGAAGAAATATCATGGTAATAATATCAGTAGTTTTAGCCGCTTTTTTAATCAGTCTTTCTGGTTTGGTTGGAGTCTCACTGATGCAAACAGAAAAGAAGAAAGTGATAGATACTTACGAGGCAACTTATGTACAGGTTGATGAAGCACATATAGAAGAGTTAAAACAGGTACCGGAATTTGCACGTGTGGGAGAATACTATATGTACGGGAAGGAATCTTCTACACAGGGATTTAATGGCTTCTTTGCTTATGCTGATAAAGAAACCCTGTATATGGCACGTTCCCAGATGAAATTGGCAGATGGAGATTTACCGATAGAGAAAAATGAAATTGTAGTAAGTAAAGAATGGCTTTCTAAATTTTTCCCAGACTGCCATATAGGCGATTCTGTTACCTTGGATACGGAAAGTTTTTCAGGGGAGTATACTATTTCAGGCATTTTAGATACAACAGGGCAAGAAAAACAAAATATGTACTCTTTTCTTATCTCAAAAGAAATGCTGGAGCAGTGTAAGAAGTATGAACCTGACGGATTCTTTGCCTATGTACATCTGAAAAATGTAGATCAGTTAGACGGAGAACTTATTAAATCTTATGTTCAGAAGATCAAAGAGGAGTTACAGATACCTGGAGTCGGATTTCAGGATGCTTATTTCCGTTATATTGACGGAGACATTTCCATGGAGAATGTTTTGCTGCTTATGGCTTTTGCCGGTATTGTTTTGGTAGGCGGATGTGTTGTAATCCAAAGTATTTTCCGCATCTCCATTATTGATAAAATAAAAAGTTATGGACAGCTTCGGACTATTGGTGCTACCAAAAAGCAGATTATGCGTATTGTAAAAAAAGAAGGACACTCTTTGGGGTGGAAGGGGATGTCTATCGGGATTTTGCTTGGTTTAGGAGTGACACTCTTGTTGTTTCCTAGAGGTTTTTCTCTTTTAGGCTATCTTTTCGTGATTGGATGTACAGTATTGATCTGCTGGACAATGATTTGTCTGTCTATCCGAAAGCCAGTGAAATTAGCCGCAAATATTTCACCGGTTGAGGCAGTTCGTTTTACTTCGCCTCAGAAGAAGATAAAGAACCGAACAAAGAGAAAAAAGATTAGTCCTTGTTCTCTCGGAATGTTGAATTTTCGTAGAGATTGGAAGAAAACAGTCAGTATTATGTTCTCTCTAAGTTTGGGTGGGATTCTGCTTTTGGCTGTTAGTTCTTTGCTGATTCTGCAATCTCCAGAAAAACTGGCAAGACAGTATTTTAAAAATGGGGATTATAAGATTTATATGGATTCGGATAAGGAACATATAGATCTTCTCAAACAGGGAAATCCATTGAATGAAGAATTGAAACAGGAAATCCTGAATATTGATGGAGTGGAAGAAATTCTGGTCACAAGGAAATCAGCAGGTTTTGAAGCCACTTCTCATGGAATTACTGAGCATGGTACTTGTGATATGATCACCAAAGAAAATAGGGAACTTCTGGCACAGGCTATTGTAGAGGGAAGTATGCCTGATAACAATGGCATTTTATTGCCATACGAATATAGTGGTTTTGATGGGAAAGAAAAATTGGGAGAAACCATAGAGCTTTCATTAGGAGAGAAAACAATTCCTGTAACCATATCTGGTTTTTATAATCTGCAAAAAACTATTTTTGCCAGTGGACATGGTTCAATCGGAGTGGACGGACCAATGATGTTTTTGCCGGAAAAACTGTTTCAGGAGTTAATACCAGATGTAACTAATTTTGATTACTCCTGGGACATTGTCTGTGATTCGGATAAATCGGAAAAAGTGGGAAAAGCTTTGGAGAATCTTGTTGTTTCGCATACTGATACTGGTTTAGATACCTTTGAGGATCGAGTAGATAGTTTTGGGTATATGAATGTAGTATATGGCATAATGCAGGTGATTTCATGGTTCATCTTTTTGTTTGGTGTGATTAATCTTATCAATACAACACTTTCCAATCAATATTCGCGGAGACAAGAAAATAGCGTGCTGCGTTCGGTTGGGTTAGCTCCAAAACAATTGACACAAATGGCTGTATGGGAAGGAATGGGGTATGTAGTTAGCAGTATTTTGCTTATGCTTGCCATTGGGCTACCAATTACTCTTCTGGTATGGAGAAAATTTAGTATCAGTGCTTACGCTGGACGAATCCTTCCTTACGAATTTCCATGGTTGCAGATGGGAGTATATGTAGTAGTACTTGTGACAGTAGAGTTCATTTTGTCTGTTTGGACAATCCGCAGACAGAAAAAACAATCCCTGATTGAACAAATGCGGGCAATGGAATAAGAGAAAAATGCTTTTGCTGAAAAGTGTGGAACATTTTGGCAAAAGCATTTTTTTATGGAAAACATTTTTCCTGAAAGAAAATAGGATATAATCAATCTATGTTTTGAAATGATATTATCAGAAAAACTGTATTTAGGACATTTCTGTAACATTTGAGGTTTAAAATAGCGACAAGTTTAGAAGATGGGAAAGGAAGAATCTGGATTGAGGAAAATTTTAATTGTAGAAGATGATAAAGTACTAAATAAAACACTGGCTTATAATCTTACTGCGGATGGGTATGAAGTAACTTCTGCATACAGTTTTCTGGATGCAGTAGAACGATTGAAAGAGAGTGAATTTGATATCGCTCTGTTGGATATTAATCTGCCGGATGGGAACGGTCTGCATTTATGTGATGAAATCAGAGGAAGAGGGCAGCATACCTATATTATGTTTATCACAGCAAATGATAAAGAAGGCGATATGCTGAAAGGCTATGAAGCCGGATGCACAGATTATATTACAAAACCATTTTCGGTGATGGTTCTCTGTAAAAAGGTAGCTGCTGTTTTTGCAAATATGGAATTGCGGACACCAAAGCATGATGTATTTGAGGATGAAGTTTTGAAAATTGACTTTTCCGAGCAGAGTGCGGTTTTTGAAGGAAAGGTGATAGATTTTACACCAAAAGAATACCGTACCTTATTTTTATTTGTAAAAAATCCGCACATTATATTAACAAAGCGGCAACTGATTGAGAAACTGTGGGATATTGATGGGGATTTTGTAGATGAGCATACGCTTACTACTATCATCAGCCGAATCCGCAAGAAGATTGAAACAGATGAGCGAAAATATATTAAAACTGCTTATGGAATGGGGTATCAATGGATAGGCGGTGAATCACGATGAAATTACAGAATTTATCCACTAGAGCTTTTCTGCGGCTGATCGTGGGAGGTGCTTCTCTGACCTCGATTCTTTTGTTGTTCCTCCTTTATGCCTTCACAAAAGATATAAAGGTGATACTTGGCGGTTTCAGTGTGGTGATCCTTCTGTTTTTCTGGGGAGCAGTCTTTTTGCATTATTTTCAAAAGAAACTATCGGTATTTACAGATGGACTATGCCGAACATTAGATGAAATGATGGATAGTACCGTCCGTCCTCAGATAAATTATGAAGCGGAAACGCTGTTAGCACGCATCAGCCATCGCCTGGAAAGGCTATATCATGTGATGCAGGAAACCCGGCATAAAGTAGAAGAAGAAAAAGCAGAATTACAGTCTTTGGTATCTGATATTTCACATCAGACCAAAACACCGATAGCAAATCTGAAAATGCTCAATGACACGATGTTGACCAGAAGAATTACTGATGAGACACGTAAGGAATTTTTACATGCTACTGCCAGTCAGTTAGATAAATTGGACTTTTTGATTCAGGGAATGGTGAAAACATCACGATTGGAAACTGGTGTGATCACCTTGGAAAAGAAAGAAACAGCTATTGCGGATACACTTGTAGATGCGATAAATGGGGTTCTTGCTCCTATGGAAAGAAAGCATCTTCATTTATCCGTAAATTGTCCTGAAAATTTAACGGTTTCACATGACAGTCGCTGGACCTCAGAAGCATTGTTTAATCTTTTAGACAATGCAGTAAAATATACTCCAGAAGGCGGTGACATTCACGTAACAGTACAGGACTGGGAGATGTATTTGGAAATTGCCGTAATGGATACGGGAAGAGGCATTCCGGAAAGTGTCCAGGCAACCATTTTTAAACGATTTTATCGGGAAGAAGCTGTACATGATGTGGATGGGATTGGAATAGGATTGTACCTGGCACGTGAGATTATCACTATGCAAGGTGGCTACATTACAGTTGAATCAGAAGTGGGAAAAGGCTCAACTTTCTCTATATTTCTTCCTCAAAGATAATGAAACGGCGGTCTGTTTATTCGGACTGCCTTTTTTTGAAAAAATTTAGAAAAAAAGAATTTTAGGACATTTCTGCAACATTTGAGAGTTAAGATAATGGCGAAAGGGGGGCAATGACTATGACATTACCATTTGAGAATGATACTAGCGTAATAATCAGAAAATATGCAAAAAAAAGTATAAAAGAAAGTAAGAGCAAAACGATATTGTCCGTATTAACCATAATGCTATCTGTTGCATTACTATCAGGATTTATTCTTTCAGTGGTCGGAATGGCAACAGAAACCAAAAGAGGGTTGCAGACAACAAACCATGCAATTTATTACAATATCAATCATAAGCAAATTGAAGAATTGCGGCGAGACAGCAGAATTGCTGACTCAAGAATTTTTATTCAAGCTGGCAACACACAGGTTGACAATTATTTAGTAATTCCAGTTTACATTGAACAGAATGACAGTAATATTGCCGTAGAAGAAATCGTAGAGGGACAATACCCCATCGGTTTATATGATGTAGCTGTGGATAAAGCCTATTTATCACGATTAGGATTACCAGCTGAATTAGGAACTAAAATTACAGTTCCTTTTTATGATGGAAGTTCAGAAACTTTTACTGTCGTTGGTCTTACAGACAATGGATCAACAGAACGGACATATTCCTTATACTGTTCTGAAGAATACGCCCACACAGGCAAGCAATTTGAAACTTCTGTAACGGTGCTTACTGTTCAATTAGCAAATACTGCTCAAATGTCATCAGAGAATTTTAAGGAGATTGTTCAAAAAATCGGGACTGATTATGGTGTTACACCACAGCATTCTGATTATAACGATGGTTTTGCAGCCTCTCTTGAACCAAATCAAGAAAATATTATGATTATCAGTATTTTTTCGATTGCGGTTCTATTAGTAAGCTATTTGGTAATTTACAGCATTTTTTACATCTATGTTCAAAATCAGGTAAGAGAATTTGGACAGTTGAGAACAATGGGAGCTACAGCAAAGCAAATTAAAACGATTTTACGAACACAGGGAAAACTTCTTTGCATTTTAGGAACAATTTTAGGACTTATCATTGGTGGAACGGCGGCCTTTTTATTTAAACCTGACGGCTGGAGTTGTCAGAATACTGCATTAGTAAGTGTACTGACTTTTTGCATCGTATATGCAATGGTATGGCTGGCTGTAAGCAAACCTGCTAAAATTGCTGGAAGCGTATCTCCAATTGAAGCTGCAAAAAATACGGGGTATCAGTCTACACAGTTATACTCTAAAAAACTGCATAGAAAAATCACTCCGTTTTCAATGGCTGTTATGGGATGTTCACGCAATCGGCGTAAGTGGATAATGACCGTTCTTTCTTTAGGTGTAGCTGGGGTTATGTTTATGGGCGGTACAACATTAATATCCTCTTTGGATATGGAGCGTTTTTCACGACAGGGATTATTGGAATACGGAGAATTTGAAATTAACTTGTCCAGAAATGCAGTCCGTAATGATCCTCATGGAACAACAGGAGTTCAGCTTAACAATCCATTAAACGACGATCTCATTCGGAATATCGCACAGATTGAGGGCGTAAAAGAAGTTACAGAATATAAAACTTTAGAGGCAAAATTTGAATACAATAAGGCTTCCAGAAAGGATAAACTTGTTCCATTCACTTCTGAACAACAAAAAATTTTGAAACAGTATCTTTCTGCTGGCACGATAGATTATCAAGCTATGATCGAAAACAAGGAAATACTCGTGTTGCGTAATGAGTATGCAGAGTATGTTTTCGACTGGACGTTCCAAGTGGGTGATACCGTTAGATTCCGTTGGTTTGATGGGCAATCATATCAGGAAACAGAATACACCATAGCCGGTGAAATCAGCGATGACATATTTAAAGATCCAATAGGCGGAAAACTATTCGGAAAAACAGGATTTTTCCTATTGCCCGATCAGCTATTGCAGAAAATGGTCGTTCCTAACTTCAATTTCACTAGCCATCTTTTAGTCGGCATTAACAATTTTTCTCTAGAGCCAGAAGTCCGGGAGAAAATGAATGGCTTGGTAGAAACGATCCCTACTGTTACAATGGAAACACTGCATAACCTTTATCAGGATAGTGAAGCAATGTACCAACGTACAAGTCTTGTCATTTGGGGCTTGAGCGGCTTTATTATGTTGTTTGCAGTTATTAATTTGATTAACACATTGATTGCCACAACACTTTCCAGAAAGCATGAGTTTTCAACTTTGCGTTCGATTGGCATGGAAAAAAAGCAATTACAATGGACGATACAATGGGAGGGGATTTTACTGGCTTTTTGGAATATTGGTATCACATTGGCTGTAGGAACGCCTGTCGGTTATAGCATTGTCCGTTACTTAAATAGTGTGGGGGATGATACATGGGTATGGAAATTCCCTTTCATTTACATGGGAGCATATATTATAATTTCAATTTTTCTTCCACTAATAATTTCTGCGATTATTATTCGTATTTTGCAGCAAAAATCTATTGTGGAACAATTAAGGGAAACTACGTAAGGATTAAAATTATGCCGAAAGGAGTGAATGGCTATGACTTTACCATTTGAAAATGATACAAATGCAGTTGTCAAAAAACTTGCCAAACAAAATATTAAAGCAAATCACCGGACAGCACTTTCTATTATGTCTGCCATATTAATTGCAGCTACTTTTATGTGTACATTATGTTCTCTTGTGCAGAGTTATTGGAATCAGAGAGTGCAGCAGGAAATTTTTGATTCAGGGAATTGGGATGCACAGATATTAGAAGTTCAGGCAAATCAGATTGAACTTATCAAAAAGAATGAAAATATCAAAGACGTTATGGTAAAAGGAAATAACCAAACATTCCTATTATCGTTTAGAGAAAATGATCCTTATCTTTTAGTCCAAAATTGTGATGCAAAATATTGGGAATCCATGCATGAAAAAAATTTAATTATACATGGAAGAGTTCCAGAGGCTCCGGGTGAAATTGTTGTTGGGAAAAAATTTTTTGAGGATAATCCTTCCTTCAAAATCGGTGATACCGTTGATTTAGAATTAGGTGAACGGAGAAAAGATAATAGAATTGTTGATTTCCTGTCCCCACTTCAAGATGGGGAAGTATTTGTAAAAACAGATAATGTACAGTATACCATTGTTGGAGAAATTGATAGGACAGTTTCCAGTGCATATAATGGTTATCCTGCATATGGTTGGCTCAATCTGGAAGAAACGCCAAAAGATGCTAGTGTAGTTGTATATACCCAGACAAAGAATCCAAGGAAAATCTATGAAACAGTCCCTCAGATTGCACAGGCTATTGGTTTGGAACAAGATGAATATGGTGAATATCCATATCGTTATCATACAGCTCTGCTCGGAATGTATGGAATTTATGAGCCGGGGCACTTCTGGAGCAGCGATTTACCTAAACTTTTTCTTTCACTTTTGATAGTTGCTGTTGCTTCTATGACGGTATTTGCCTATATTATCCGCGGGGCCTTTTCCATTTCTGCTAAGCGAAAAATAAAGGAACTTGGAATATTAAAATCAATAGGTATGACGCCAAAACAGATACGGAAGCTAGTTAAATATGAAGCACGTTGGTTATCTTTTTTTCCAATTGTTATTTCTATAGGACTTGGTCATTTGCTTTCTTATGGAGTATTGACCGCATATTCCAAATTGACACGCGAAGTAACAGGAAATCAGATTTCAGTTTCTTTCTCACCATGGATTGCAATCATTTCAATAATGCTTTCTTTTTTAACAGTGCTCTTAGCAGCATCCGGACCTGCAAGACAAATGGGAAAAATACGTCCAATAGAAGCTATAAAGGAGAATTGGAACAATGTTTCTTTGGAAAAATCAGCAAAACATACCTTTTTAAAAAGGTGTTTTGGATTTTTGGGGAAAATCTCAGCTAACTCTCTTATCGCAAATAAGAAATTATTTCGGACCTGTACTGTAACATTATGTTTATGTATGGTACTCATGTTTAGTTTTCTGGCTGTTTTTTCTGTTTCAGATGTTAATAATACGAAAGCAGAACATGATAATCCTTTTGATATAAATATTACATTAGAATCTGGTCAGCGGATAGAACCGGCGCTTATTCAGAAATTAAAAGATCTTCCAGACGTGAAAGAACAGACAACTTATACGATGGCAATGTGTGCAAGTTGGCTTTCGGAGCAAGAATTGTCTAAAGAATTTCTTTCATATGGAGGATTTGATACGAAAGCAGCTGGAGAATATGTTGTTAAACGTGATGGCAGATATAGAATTCCTTGTACATTAATTGGTCTGGAACAGGATACTTATAATGCTTATCTAAAGAATGCAGGAATTTCCTCCCATAATTCCAGATCAGCTGTTATTGTTAATTCAGTTGCAAAGAATCCGGATGCTAGGGGTTATGAAGCAAAAAAAGAGCAGGTGTCATATCTGGATATAAAAGAAGGTCAGAGGTTACAATTAACGGAAAAGTTTTTAGACTCTGTTCAAGGAAATTATAGTTTTGATATTCAAATATCTTCTGTACTTACAGAGATGCCAGACATAGGTTTTAATGTTGCTTTTTATACTTTGCCTATTATTGTACCTATGGAAGAGTATTATGAGATTATAAAAAATTTTGGGGAAGATCGTGCAGTATATAATTATAGAACCTATATGAATCTTCGTACTGAGCAAGGGAAAGATGTTACAGTACAAAGTCGAGTGGATCAACTTTGTGGTGAATATTTGAGTAAGAATGATTTTTTTACTTCCAGTAAAACACAAAGAGCAGCTGATAGAGATAAACTGACAAATGCTACAATGTTAATTGTTTATAGTTTGACAGCACTTTTTGGGATTGTTGGTATTTCATCGGCAGTGGCAGCTATATTAAATAGTTTATATCAAAGAAAAAAGGAGTTTGCTATGTTGCGCTCTGTCGGTCTTGATAAAAAAGGGCTATGTCACTTACTTTATACAGAAGGATTTCTTCTTGTAATCAAACCTTTGTTAATAGGAATCTCAATATTAATTTTAGTCAGTACCATATTAATTTGGCTACAGGATATAACAGTTATAGAATTTCTTAAGGTTTTTCCGTTCTGGGGGGTAGTAGTATATATCATACTCACATTTGCCATCATCAGAGGAATCTATATGGTGGCATCCCGGAAAATTCGTAGGGATATTATTGTTGAAGTTTTAAAAGATGAAACCGTTTAGGATTATAAAAAATGAAATACATCAAATTAAAACATTTTTATGTAGTTTCATAGAGTTTTAGGACATTTCTGCAACATTTGCCCGTTACTATATACTCATCAAACAAAGAAAGGAAGTAGTGATTATGACAATTTTACAGACAAAGGATTTAAAGAAATATTATGGCACAGAACCTAATATAACTCGTGCTTTAGATGGTGTAAATTTTTCTGTTGAGCAGGGAGAATTTGTAGCAGTAGTAGGGACTTCAGGTTCCGGAAAATCCACGTTGCTTCACATGATGGGAGGATTGGATACTCCAACATCAGGAAGTGTAGTTGTGGCAGGGAAGGAGCTGGCTAAAATGAATGATGAACAACTTACTATTTTTCGCAGGAGGAATATCGGGTTTATCTTCCAAAATTACAATCTGGTTCCGATTTTAAATGTTTATGAAAACATTGTCCTTCCGGTAGAGTTAGATGGAGATACCGTAGATCAGAAATTTATGGATGAAGTTGTTACTATGCTGGGATTGGAAGATAAGCTGAAAAGTATGCCCAATAATCTTTCCGGTGGTCAGCAGCAGAGAGTGGCGATTGCAAGAGCATTGGTTGCTAAGCCTGCAATTGTGCTGGCCGATGAACCTACAGGTAACCTTGACTCTAAAACCAGTGCGGATGTTTTGGGACTGCTTCAGAGAACCAGTAGAGAGTTCGATCAAACGTTAGTAATGATTACACATAACAATGCTATTGCGCAGCTTGCTGATCGTATTGTGAGGATTGAAGATGGAAAAATTGCAGGATAGGGGTTGATTTATATGACGCTGCCTTTTGAAAATGATACAAAAACCATAATAAAGCGTATTTCGAGCAGGAATATATCAGCGAGTCGAAAAAGAAATATCTTTATTATTATTACGATTGCACTTGCGAGTACATTATTATCTGCAATTACCCTTTATGGATTTGGAATTACACAGAAAACAAAAAATCTAAATAAAAAACAGCACAGATTGTATATCATGCAATTTCAGAAAAAGAGGGTTCGGAATTATACAAAGAAAAAGAGATTGCGTGGATTGGAGAATTTTTCAATGCATTTTCGGAAGAAATAAACCATTCAACCGTAAATTTTACTTACGCAAATGCAGATATGCTAAAATCTCAAAGTATGCCTTATTCGGGAAAGTTACCAACTGCGGAAGATGAAATTGTAGTACAGGAATCTTTTTTGGACAGCTTGGGGTATTCAACTGAATTAGGACAGACAATTAAAATACCATTTTCTGACGGGATGAATCATGATTTCAGGTTGACAGGAATCTTAAATGTTAAAACCGGAGATATTGGACGATATACAGCTATTATATCGAAAGAATTAGTGAAACAACAGTATGGAAATAATACAGTTATAGATTATTACCTTGGATTAAAAGACGCTCAAAACATGAGCGAAGAAGATGCTACGGAATATGCAGACACTCTTGCAAAACAATTACACATCCCCGATGATAATGTGATTGTTCGCTCCACTTATTTTAATGTGAAGAGCGAAAATTCTGGAAGTGAAATGCTATTTTATTTCGTGATTGGATTTGTAACCTTTATTGGCTCCGGCATTGTGATCTATTCCATTTTTTATATTTCCGTTGCAAGCAATATACGTAACTATGGGCAGCTTCGCACGATTGGAACAACGAAACGGCAGATTAAAAAAATGGTTTACCGAGAAGGGAAGTTACTTGCTGCTGCTGGTATTTCCATTGGTTTGATTATAGGTAATGTAATCGGATATTTTCTGATTCCGGAAGGCTGGTACTGGCTGACTTCCTTATGTGTGACGATTGCGTGTGGGCTCTTTGCTTTTACAATGGTAATGCTCTTTATTCATACTCCTGTAAAAAAGGCTGCCGCAGTATCTCCAATGGAGGCTCTTCGATATTCGGATTATAAAGGAAAGTCGAAAGAAAGTTCGGCGCTGTACCGAAAAATAACGCCTGCATCACTTGCTAAAATGAATTTGTCCAGGCAAAAAACTAAATCTATATTAACCATATTTTCACTCGCATTTGGAGGCGTGTTAGTTGTATTGATTTCAACGATATTAGTTTCCTATGATGGAGTTGCAGAAGCGCGTGGGGAGGAGTTTTCAAAAGGCGAATTTAATATTAACCTTAATGCTAATCAATCCTTTGATACTGCAAAAGTTTCGTTGACTAAATTACAACAAAAAAATATGCTGAATGACAATTTTGTGAAAACAATCGAAGCTATCGATGGTGTTACCGGAATCAAGCGATGGTATTATACGGACGCAGAATATCGTGTAAATGGAATTTCAGAAGATTGGATTCAGGGATTTAGTCAAGATGAACAATCTGATTTAGAAAAAAATCTCATAAAAGGAACCGCTGATTATGATGAATTGATTGCGGACAATGGAATTATCCTATTACAAGAACGTGCAGATCTCAATGGAATGGATGTTGCTTTAGGTGATACAGTAGAAGTTGATTACGAAAATGTATCCGGTGATATTATGACGAAAACTTATACTGTGAAAGGAATAGTAAGCGATTATAATTATACGGGATTCGATAAATGTTTTACTCTCCCGGAACAACTTATAAATGAGGGAACCGGGATGGATTGCACAGGTACTATTTCCGTAATTACAGACAATGATAAATTCGACACCATTGAAACTTCATTAAATCAGCTGATAGATAAAAACAGTGATTTGGTTATGGATACCATAGAAGAAAGCGTAAATTATTATAATAGAAATCAGCAACTAGTATAACGAATATTAAATAATTGCTATATCAAACGGATGCCGCTTCCTCTTCACTGATTTCATCCATTTTAT
>NZ_JANJZT010000004.1 GCF_024622975.1 Blautia caecimuris
GAAAACAGATTTCTTTGAAAAAAAGTAATAGAACCACGTACTTAGGACTAGCCGTCGCGCTAGCGACTTGGTACAATGGAATATGTAGAAGAAGATTATTTGATGATATCAGGAATCCAGCATTTTAAATTTTGCAGAAGACAATGGGCATTAATTCATGTAGAGCAGCAATGGGCAGAAAATGCACATACTGTAGTGGGTGAGTTGATGCACAGAAAAGTTCATGATCCATATTTAACAGAGAAACGAAAGGATGTAATAATAGCCAGAGCTCTTCCTGTAGTTTCCAGGGAAATGGGAGCCAGTGGAGAGTGTGATGCAGTAGAATTTTATCGTGCAGAGGATGGAATTAACTTACATGGACATCGTGGTCTGTTCAAAATATATCCTGTCGAATATAAGAAGGGAAGACCAAAGCTTACAGAGGAGGATGAGCTTCAGCTGACAGCTCAGGCTATGTGTCTGGAAGAAATGTTTTCCACTGAGATACCTGAGGGCGCGCTTTTTTACGGAGAAACGAGAAGACGGGAAAAAATAGAATTCACACAGGTTTTGCGAAAAGAGGTACGGGATATGTTTCTGGAAATGCATCAGTATTATGACCGAAAATATACACCAAAGGTAAAATATACCAAAGCTTGTAATTCCTGTTCACTGAAACTGTCCTTCCTCGAATTGGAAGGACAGTTTCAGTGAAAGCCTATATGGATGAGCGCCTGAGGGAGGAAAATGAATGAAGAAATTGCTGAATACGTTATATGTCACTTCTGAAAACAGTTATCTTTCTCTGGATGGTGAAAATATAGTGGTATTTGAAGACAAAAAAGAGGTTGGCAGGCTCCCTTTACATAATTTGGAAGGAATTGTTTCTTTTGGATACAGAGGAACAAGCCCGGCGCTTATGGGAGCCTGTGCTGACAGAAATATTTCTTTATGCTATGTCACTCCGCAGGGAAAATTTCTGGCAAGAGTGACAGGTAAGATAAAAGGGAATGTAATACTGAGGCAACAGCAATATGAAAGCAGCAGGGATAAGGAAATCAGTCTGTCTATAGCAAAGAACTGTATTACAGGAAAAATTTATAATGCTCGTTGGGTGTTGGAGCGTGCAGTACGTGATCATAGCCTTCAAATCAATACTGACCAGGTAAAAACAGCATCGGTTCATCTGAAACAATCACTGGAACATATAAGAAACAGCCAATCAAAGGAACAGTTGAGAGGATATGAGGGAGAGGCTGCCAGTATTTATTTTGGAGTATTTAATGAACTGATACTACAGCAGAAAAAGGATTTTGTGTTTTGTGGAAGAAATAAAAGACCTCCTTTAGACAATATAAATGCGATGTTGTCTTTTGTATATACGCTTTTAACAAATCAGATTGCTTCTGCATTGGAATGTGTCGGTCTGGATCCCTATATAGGTTATTTACATACAGAAAGGCCCGGAAGAGTGTCTTTGGCTTTAGATTTGATAGAAGAATTAAGAGCCCCGCTGGCTGATCGCTTTGTTTTGTCACTTATTAATAAAAAAGTAATTACGAGAAAAAATTTTAAAACAAAAGAAAATGGTGCAGTAATTATGGATGACGAAGCCAGAAAGAGGCTGTTGACAGAATGGCAGAACAGAAAAAAAGAAACAATCACACATCCATTTTTGAAAGAAAAGATTGAGTGGGGAATGGTTCCTTATGTACAGGCAATGCTGCTTGCAAGGTATCTGAGAGGCGATTTAGACGGATATCCGGTTTTTCTGTGGAAATAAGAGGATAAAATTATGATGGTATTGATTACTTATGATGTAAATACAGAAACACCAGCAGGAAAAAAGCGCCTAAGAAAGGTGGCAAAGCAGTGCGTAAATTATGGGAGGCGTGTGCAGAATTCTGTGTTTGAATGTATTTTGGACAATGCTCAGTGTATTATGCTGAAGGCTGTATTATCCGATATTATTGATAAAGAATGTGACAGCTTAAGATTTTATTATCTGGGAAACAAATATCAAACTAAAATAGAGCACATCGGCATGGAAAAAGGGATTTCTGCAGATGACATTTTAATTATGTAAACTATGTATAGTGCGAAATATAAGTAAACATAAAATACCCAGGAGATTCGCACATGAAAAAAGCAGAAAATACAGGAAATTATATTGATATAAGTTTCTCAAATAAAAGAAACAATGTATTTTTGTTACTACTTTACAAAAGTTACTATTTAAATTTGGTGACTTTTGCTGTCGCTCCCCTCGCGGGAGCGTGGGTTGAAATATCAAACATCACCTCCGAAAATATGATCAGATCGTCGCTCCCCTCGCGGGAGCGTGGGTTGAAATCATGAATCGGTAAGCATACCCTTTTGATTTCCAGTCGCTCCCCTCGCGGGAGCGTGGGTTGAAATTGTCCAGGTGATATCATGCAGCTCTCCATCAGAGTCGCTCCCCTCGCGGGAGCGTGGGTTGAAATTGATCGGCTCTGTCCGGTTATGCATCGGTCTTTTGTCGCTCCCCTCGCGGGAGCGTGGGTTGAAATCGGTCCTGAAAAATATGGTGGATCAACAATCGCCGTCGCTCCCCTCGCGGGAGCGTGGGTTGAAATCGTAATAGTTTCTGCGTTCCGGTCCTGAAAAATGTCGCTCCCCTCGCGGGAGCGTGGGTTGAAATGCTGGTGTCTTAGGAAATAATAGTCCTGTCTGGTCGTCGCTCCCCTCGCGGGAGCGTGGGTTGAAATCCCAGAAGATGATTTGCTGTCAGTATTTAGGGGTGTGTCGCTCCCCTCGCGGGAGCGTGGGTTGAAATTTTTCCAGATATCCGATCTCTTCTTCCGCAATTCCGGTCGCTCCCCTCGCGGGAGCGTGGGTTGAAATTGGAATTGACAGGTTTGTGGTCTTTAACGGCGCCGTCGCTCCCCTCGCGGGAGCGTGGGTTGAAATCTTGAAGGCGTTGGAGGGATTCCGGTATGCCAAGTCGCTCCCCTCGCGGGAGCGTGGGTTGAAATTGTAATCAGTTTGATAAGGTCTGTACGGAGCTTGGTCGCTCCCCTCGCGGGAGCGTGGGTTGAAATACTTAAATCCTCCTATCCAGTTTAATCAGTGTGTAAGTCGCTCCCCTCGCGGGAGCGTGGGTTGAAATCTCTATCGGTTTTGCTATATACTCCGCCAGATCTTGTCGCTCCCCTCGCGGGAGCGTGGGTTGAAATCAGTGATATCTAATGGAAACTACATAGATCCAAAGTCGCTCCCCTCGCGGGAGCGTGGGTTGAAATATGGTATGGCCGTTATAAGCCTTTGGATAGATCCGGTCGCTCCCCTCGCGGGAGCGTGGGTTGAAATCTCCAGCCAAAAAGAGGACAATCACTCGCCCTCCGGTCGCTCCCCTCGCGGGAGCGTGGGTTGAAATTTAAGAAGAAACGCAGGAATAACAGATGCCTTGGTCGCTCCCCCTCCCCGCGGGAGAAGGTGAATTGAAAAAGGTAAATCTTGAATTACTGGTTTCCAGTAACGCTTTAATGTGATATAATAGCTTGAATTATTTTTTAGGAGGGGAAATCAGTGAAAGAAAGAGAAACTTTTGGCTCACGGCTTGGGTTCATTCTGGTGTCTGCCGGATGTGCCATAGGTCTGGGCAATGTGTGGAAATTCCCATATATGACAGGAAAATACGGTGGAGCGGCGTTTGTTCTTATTTATCTTGTTTTTCTTGTAGTTCTGGGACTTCCTATTCTTGTCAGCGAGTTTGCAGTGGGACGCGCCAGCAGAAAAAGTACGGCGAAGGCCTTTCATGAACTGGAACCGGAAGGCTCCAACTTCCATAAGTACAGCTATATGGGTATGATCGGAAACTATGTGCTGATGATGTTCTATACCATGGTAGCAGGATGGACGCTGTATTACGGTTACGTAATGGCAACCGGAAAGCTTCAGGGTGCGGATTCTGCACAGATAACAGAATTTTTTGGGAACTTCCAGAAATCCACAGGAACCATGACCTTCTGGATGGTCCTTGCAGTGTTTCTGGCATTTGGAATCTGTTCTCTGGGACTTCAAAACGGAGTTGAGAGAATTACAAAGGTCATGATGCTGTGCCTGTTAGGTCTGATCGTTGTGCTTGCAGTTCATTCTGCTACTTTGGACGGAGCCGTGGAAGGTATTAAATTTTATCTGATTCCGAATTTTGAAAACATGAAAGAAGCCGGGATCGGAAATGTAATATTCGGAGCCATGTCTCAGGCATTTTTCACTCTGAGCATTGGAATCGGAGCCATGGAGATCTTTGGAAGCTATATGAAAAAAGATCTGACACTGGCAGGAGAAAGTCTCAGTATTCTTGTGCTGGATACCTTTGTTGCACTGATGGCAGGCATGATCATTATTCCTGCATGTTTTGCGTTTAACGTGGAGCCGGGGGCAGGTCCGGGGCTTGTATTTATCACACTTCCAAATGTATTTAACCAGATGATGGGCGGAAGACTCTGGGGCGCATTGTTCTTCCTTTTTATGGCATGTGCGGCTCTGTCTACAGTGGTTGCTGTATTTGAAAATATTCTGTCTTTTGCCATTGATCTGTGGGGATGGAGCCGTAAGAAAGCGGTAATGGTAAATATTGTTCTTGTTATCATTCTTTCCATGCCGGCAATCCTTGGTTTTGGACCGTGGTCCGGAATACAGATTTTAGGTGAAGGAACAAACATCATGGATCTGGAAGATTTTATTGTATCTAATAATATTCTGCCTCTTGGTTCTGTATTGTTTGTGCTTTTCTGCGCATCGAAAAGGGGCTGGGGTTGGAAAAACTTTTTAAAGGAAGCAAACACAGGAAAGGGAGTAAAGTTCCCGGCAGGTATCCGCATGTACATGCTGTGGGTAATTCCGGTAGTGGTTTCTGTAATTTACCTGAAAGGCTACTACGACATGTTTAAGCCAAAAGGAATGGAGTACCTTGTTCCGTGGATGATCATTGGTGTGGCAATGCTTGCCCTGGTTGTGTGGATTGCCTTTGGCCATAGCAAAAGTAAAAAAGACAGGAGCTGACGGATATGATAGCAGAAAAAATGATTCCTTTTGTTCAGAATAATTCTGCGATCCGTACTATGTTTGAGGAGGGGAATCGTCTGAAAAAACAGTACGGAGCAGATAAAGTATATGATTTCAGCCTGGGAAATCCCAGCGTTCCCGCGCCTGACTGTGTTCGGGAAGCCATTGTTGATCTGGCAAATAATGAGGATCCTGTAATTCTTCACGGGTATATGAATAACGCAGGATTTGAGGATGTGCGTGAAACCATTGCGCAGTCCCTGAACCGCCGTTTTGGGACAGATTTTTCTGCGAAAAACCTGATCATGACAGTGGGAGCTGCAAGCGGACTGAACGTGATTCTGAAAACAGTTTTGAATCCCGGTGAGGAAGTAATTGTTTTTGCACCATATTTTCTGGAATATGGTGCATATGTAAAAAATTATGACGGAAAGCTTGTGGAAATCTCTCCTGATACAGAAACCTTTCAGCCGGATCTGGAGGAACTGGAAAGAAAAATCACTGCAAACACAAGGGCAGTTATTGTAAACAGTCCCCATAATCCTACAGGTGTTATTTATTCGGAAGATACAATCAAGGCTCTGGCAGCCATTCTTGAGAAAAAGCAGAAGGAATATGGCAGTGTGATATATCTGATCTCTGATGAGCCTTATCGTGAGCTTGCCTATGACGGGGCAGAGGTTCCATACCTTACAAAATACTACAAAAACACTGTAGTAGGCTATTCTTACAGCAAATCTCTGTCTCTTCCAGGAGAAAGGATCGGATATCTGGTGATTCCCGATGACCTTGAGGACAGTGAAACAGTAATTGCAGCCGCAGGTATTGCCAATCGTATTCTGGGAAGTGTCAATGCGCCTTCCCTGATGCAGAAGGTGATTGCCCGCTGCGTGGACGCAGAAGTGGATGTGGCGGCCTATGATAAAAATCGTCTGGCTCTCTATAACGGGCTTACTGCCTGTGGTTTTCAGTGCATCAAACCGCAGGGGGCCTTTTATCTTTTTGTGAAATCACCGGTTGCTGATGAAAAGGAATTCTGTGAGGCAGGAAAAAAGTATAATATTCTTATGGTGCCGGGAAGCTCTTTTGCCTGTCCGGGATATGTGAGACTTGCCTACTGCGTTTCCTATGAGACGATTATCAATTCTCTTCCGGAATTTAAAAAGCTGGCAGCAGAGTTTTCCCTGACAGAGGAAAGCTAATGTCGGAAGGAGTAGTATACTCTTTTCACAGTCAGCTGTTTTTATGATGACAAAAAAGGAAATAATAACGTAAAAACGATAACAGGATTCTTTTTCCATAAAACAGGAAGAGAATCCTGTTTAAATTTTATCAATCTTTTTTCGGATAGTCAGCATTTTCTGATCCAGCGCACGGATGACGGCAGCGCACTGCTGAAGTTCCTCGTCGATAAACTGAGTTTCTTTTTTTCCACGCTTATAGCGGAGCTGATGATCCAGATTTGCCCAGTAATCCATGGCGGCAGTGCGGAGCTGAAGCTCTATTTTTATCCATTGGATATCTTCCTGAAAGGGGACTGCTGTTTCCAGGATCAGATGAAGGCTCTGGTAGCCGGAGGCTTTTGGCTCCTGTATGTAATCCTTGGTTTTCAGAATGCGGATATCTTTTTGCTTTTTGATCATCTGGGCAACCTGGTAGATATCGTCTACATAAGCGCAGACGGCTCTTACACCAATCAGGTCGTTTATTTTTTCAAGGGCAACATTAAAATTCAGTTCAAGCCCTTTTTTCTGCATTTTTTTATATACGCTGTCGTATTCCTTCAGCCGTCCGGTTTTCATCTGAATGACATTGCGCTGATATTTCATGGTAAGGATTGTATTAATAATATCAAGCTTTGCCAGCATAAGGCTGACGGCGCATTTTCCCTTTGTGCAGAATGTTTCAGATGTCAGTGCACGCCTTAACTGCTCTTTCTTTTTCAATTTCTTCTGTTCTTCCTCAATCTGTGCATAAATAAATTTCCAATGGTCTTTTACTGCAATACAACTGTTCATTACTTTACACTCCTTATAATAAATAGAAAAAAAGCCTGAGTTAATTTCGGGTAAAATATATCTGAAAGCCTGAGTGTCTGTCAGAATAACTGTTTGTGGCAGATATCAGACAGAAAAACAGTCCCCATCAACTAAGATATGCATTGGTATAAAAAAATATGACAGAAAATTTTTGTATATATTACACAAAAAAGGAGAGATTTAAGATTTATTTTTAAATATTTTTTTATTGAGATAAAGATTGACAAATGATTAACAAACTAATATAATAAAACCATCAAGATTGACAAATATTTAACGTTAATCAATTAACATAATTATTTGCCGCTCTATCAAAAGAAAGTAACAATCAAGAATATAAATGGATTAACAAGGAGGATTTCAAATGGCAAAGACAGAAACCCACATCCCGGCTGTGATCGACACTGCAGAGGCACTGGAAGCAAAAATGGCTGCGATGAAAGAAGCACAGAAACTTTTCGCCACCTATACACAGGAGCAGGTAGACAAAATCTTCAAGGCTGCGGCTACCGCTGCTGACAAAGCGCGTATTCCCCTTGCAAAAATGGCTGTTGAGGAAACAGGCATGGGCGTTGTGGAAGATAAGGTTATTAAGAACCACTACGCAGCAGAGTATATTTACAATGCTTATAAAAACACGAAAACCTGTGGCGTGATCGAAGACGATCCGGTTTATGGAATCAAAAAGATTGCAGAGCCGATTGGCCTGATCGCAGCAGTTATTCCTACAACAAATCCTACCTCCACAGCGATTTTTAAAACACTGATCGCATTAAAAACAAGAAACGCAATTATCATCAGCCCGCATCCTCGCGCAAAAGGCTGTACTATTGCTGCAGCAAAGCTTGTTCTTGAAGCAGCCGTAAAGGCAGGCGCTCCGGAGGGCATTATCGGATGGATCGATGTTCCAAGCCTTGAGCTTACCAACCTGGTTATGAAGGAAGCAGACATTATTCTTGCGACAGGTGGTCCGGGAATGGTTAAAGCTGCATATTCTTCCGGAAAGCCGGCTCTTGGCGTTGGCGCCGGAAATACACCGGTTATCATTGACGATACGGCAGATGTACGTCTGGCAGTAAACTCCATTATCCATTCAAAAACCTTTGACAATGGTATGATCTGCGCTTCCGAGCAGTCTGTTACTGTACTGGAAAGCGTATATAAGGCAGTAAAAGAAGAGTTTATTTACAGAGGCTGCTACTTCCTGAAAAAGGATGAGCTTGACAAGGTAAGAAAAACAATTATTATTAACGGCGCGCTGAATGCGAAGATCGTAGGTCAGAAAGCAGCAACAATCGCAGAAATGGCCGGTGTGACTGTTCCGGCTGAAACAAAGATCCTTATTGGCGAGGTTGAGTCTGTGGACATCAGCGAAGAATTTGCTCACGAAAAGCTTTCTCCGGTACTTGCCATGTATAAGGCAAAAACCTTTGACGAGGCTCTTGCAAAGGCTGAACAGCTGGTAGCTGACGGCGGATACGGACATACTTCTTCTCTTTATATCAATGTAAATGAGAAGGAAAAAATGGCAAAACATGCAGCAGCTATGAAAACCTGCCGTATTCTTGTAAATACACCATCCTCCCAGGGAGGAATCGGAGATCTTTATAACTTTAAGCTTGTTCCATCCCTTACTCTGGGCTGCGGCTCCTGGGGCGGAAACTCTGTTTCTGAAAACGTTGGAGTAAAGCATCTGATCAATATTAAAACTGTTGCAGAGAGGAGAGAGAACATGCTCTGGATGAGAACCCCGGAAAAGGTTTACTTCAAAAAAGGCTGTATGCCGGTTGCCCTTGATGAGCTAGGAACTGTTATGGGCAAAAAACGCTGCTTTATCGTAACCGACTCTTTCCTTTACAAAAACGGATATACAAAGGCAATCGAGGATAAACTGGATCAGATGGGCATTGTCCACACCTGTTTCTCTGATGTAGAGCCGGATCCGTCTCTTGCATCTGCAAAAGCCGGAGCAGCAGCAATGCGCGCCTTTGAGCCGGACTGCATTATCGCTCTTGGCGGTGGTTCTGCAATGGATGCCGGAAAAGTTATGTGGGTGCTTTATGAGAATCCTGACGCTGATTTTGACGATATGGCAATGGATTTCATGGATATCCGCAAGAGAATCTATACCTTCCCGAAAATGGGTAAAAAAGCTTACTTTGTAGCAATCCCAACATCTTCCGGTACAGGTTCCGAGGTAACTCCGTTTGCCATTATTACAGACAAAGAAACAGGAATCAAATGGCCTCTGGCAGACTATGAACTGATGCCGAACATGGCTATTGTTGATACAGACAACATGATGAGCGCTCCGAAAGGCCTGACCTGCGCTTCCGGTATTGACGTTATGACTCACGCGATCGAGGCATATGTTTCCGTAATGGCTTCTGACTATACAGACAGTCTTGCTCTGAAAGCAATCAAGCTGGTATTTGATTATCTTCCAAGAGCTTACAGAGACGGAAATGATGTGGAGGCAAGAGACCATATGGCAAACGCTTCCTGCATGGCTGGTATGGCTTTTGCAAACGCTTTCCTTGGAGTAAATCATTCTCTTGCTCATAAGCTTGGCGCTTTCCATCATATTCCTCACGGAATTGCAAATGCTCTGGTTCTCACAGATGTAATGCGTTATAATAGTGTTGAGGTACCGACAAAAATGGGAACATTCCCGCAGTATCAGTATCCGCACACACTTGCACGTTATGCAGAGATCGGACGTTTCGTAGGTCTTACAGGCAAAAATGATCAGGAAGTATTTGAAAAACTTCTTGAGAAGCTGGAAGAGCTGAAGAAGATCATTGAGATCAAGCCAACCATCAAAGATTATGGTGTAGATGAGAAATATTTCCTGGATACTCTGGATGAGATGACTGAACAGGCGTTCAACGACCAGTGTACAGGAGCGAACCCGAGATATCCGTTAATGGCTGAGCTGAAGGAAATCTATCTGAAAGCATACTACGGAAAAGAGTCCAAATAAGAAAAGGGAGGGTATTTACCATGAAGCTGAAAGACAAAAAGGTATTTTTGACACGTCCATATAAAGTTGTCTACAAAGATGGAGACCGTATTATCAAGGTATTTACCAAAGAGCACGGAAAGGCAAATGTCTTTAATGAGGCTCTCTGCCAGGCTCGCGTAGAGGAAAGCGGACTGGATATCCCGAAGGTTCTGGAGGTAACTGAGATCGATGGCGAGTGGGCCATTGTGATCGAATATGCAGAAGGCAAAACTCTGGAACAGCTGATAAACGAGAATCCGGATAAGCTTGAGGAATACATGGAGAAATTTGTGGATCTTCAGCTTTCCATGCATGAGAAAAAAGCTCCGCGTCTTACGCTCCAGAAGGACAAATTTGCCCGCAAGATTGAGAGCATGAAAGATAAGCTGGATGCTACTGTTCGCTACGAGCTGCTCACAAGACTGGATTCCATGCCAAACCACACCAAGCTCTGCCATGGGGATTTTAACCCAAGCAACGTGATCGTTGCAGAGGACGGAACTATGAAGATCGTAGACTGGTCCCATGCAACTCAGGGAAATGCCAGCGGCGATGCAGCCATTACTTATCTGGAATTTGCCCTGAAGGATGAAAAAATGGCTGACCTGTACTTGAAGCTTTTCTGCAGGAAGAGCGATACCGCAAAGCAGTATGTACAGAAATGGCTTCCGATTGCGGCGGCAGCCCAGCTTACCAAAGATGTAAAAGAGGAAGAAGAGTTCCTGCTTCGCTGGACAGACATCATTGATTTCCAGTAAAATTTATAGAAAAACCATTTGAAACAAATCCCTTTATTATTTATAAAATCCCCGGGCTGACTGTGTCGGTTCCGGGGATTTTGGACTTCCGCAGTCCGGCATTGGCACATTCTTGGAACTGTGGTAGAATAGAAATAATAAAGTGACAAATTAAAAATTGCAGTACATGAATAAAATACAAGTGTTATTTAACAGTCTTACGCAGGAGTATTTTGGATAGACAGGGGGGGATTTGATGGCAAAAATGACAGTATACCATGGTGGGTTTATGCCGGTAGAGCATCCGGAAATCCGTATCGGGAGGAATACGAAAGATTTTGGAACAGGATTTTATTGTACAATTATAAAAGAGCAGGCACAACGGTGGGCGAAACGATATGATACTAAAGTTGTGTCTATATATGAGGTACGTTTGAATTCAAATTTACGGATAAAAGACTTCAAAGATATGACGGATGAATGGTTGGATTTTATAATTGACTGCAGGAGTGGAAAACCTCATGATTATGATATTGTAATCGGGGCAATGGCAAATGATCAGATTTATAATTATGTATCCGATTATATGGAAGGGGCTATTACCAGAGAACAATTCTGGATATTGGCAAAATTTAAATATCCAACACATCAGATTAATTTTTGTACAAATGAGGCACTGAAATGTCTGGAATATAGAGGGGCTGAGGAGGTGTTGTAATGACGGAAAATAATGGAAGAGAAGCGGCAAAAGATAACGATTTATTTTTTACCTGCAGCCTGATTGATTATATTGCCAGAAAAACTCAAAACACGCGGGCAGATGTCGTAAATATGTTAGGGGCAGAAAAAGTTGAAAAAATTTACGATTTAGCAGACATATACCATAGTGATAATATAGAACGTGTCAGTGATGATTTTATACGGGAAGCAGGTATTAGAAACGGTGAATTTGATAATGTAAAAGAGTGTAATTATGCAATTCCATCACATTGGGATATTGGAAAAGTGTATAAAAGATTGATAAAAGCTGTAGCTGAGCACGAAAAAATCGGAATTATTGAAGCATTGTTTAAGGTATACAATTCATTTCTAAGTACTAAGATTGATGATTATAACAGCAGTATGTATTACGAGAATCCAGCTTATTTACTGGAGTGTTACCTGGAAAGTAGAGTTATTTAAGAAAAATGCAAAAATATTAGATACTGGATACCAGGTTTCGAAAGAAATTGCATTTGCAAAAGTAAAGAAAAGGAAGTTATTTTTCATTCGGCGCATAAAGAAAATTAATTTTCCGTTTTTGCCAGAAATAGTTGTTATCTACATAAGACATATTTAGAAAATTAAAATAATAAGGTTATCGGGAAATAAATGAATATGAGAGACTGGTAACCTGTGACGAACGTTTCATGGGCTATAAAGAATTCATGCTGTATGCAATTGGAAGAAACATAAGAATCTCCTATGGAAGATCAGGTATAAAAACACTGATTCCTACAGGAGATTTTTATTTTAATATTTAGATGCTAAAAAACGGTATTTACAGACAGGCTCGTTGTATTTTTTGTAAAAAATAAAGACAAAATGAAACATAAAGTGAAAAAATACGTCTAATATAATATAGGGGAATAAATGAACAGGAGGCGTGTATGGAAGATACGGATATCATTGAGTTATTTTTAAACAGATCTGAAGAAGCAATTCGTCAGACTGACATAAAGTATTCAAAGCTCTGTTTTGGAATCGCATGGAATATTTTATTGAATAAAGAGGATTCAGAGGAATGTGTAAACGATACCTGGTTAATAACGTGGAATGAGGTTCCACCTAAAATCCCGAAAATCCTATCTGCATTTCTGGGGAAGATAACTCGAAATCAGGCAATCGACTGTTTACGGAGAAAAAATGCGTTTAAAAGACCAGACTCTCATATGGCAGATATCAATGGTGAATTGGAAAGACTTGAAGAAACGGTACAGTATTCTCTGGAACATAATATAAAACGTCAGGAGATCTTAGATGTTCTGGATGAATTTTTAAAAGGATTAAAAGAAGAAGACAGGGATATTTTTGTGCGGCGTTATTGGTATATGGATGATATTAAAGAAATTTCCAAAAGACATTCTGTTTCGGAAAGCAAGGTGAAATCAAGTCTGTTTCGCAGCAGAAAAAAATTATGGAAAAAGGCAGGTGATCTTTTATGAAGAACAATTATACCTTTCTGGAATTATTTGGGGATATTGATGAAAAATTTATTTATGAGGCTTCTCGGCCATGGAAAAAACAGGTAATCATAAAATACAGGTTATTAAAGACTGCAGTAGCGGGATTTATATTATTATTTTTGGCAGCAGGTACTATGACACATCAGGAAGAGGTAAAAGCAGCATGGAAACAGTTTACTTCATGGATTGGAACGGCACTGGGACTTTCTGAGGATGTCAGCAGCTATACAGATGTGATAGGGAAAACAATAACCAGAAAAGGAGTTTCGGTTACTATTCATGAAGTGGCAGCAGATAAAAATGATTTATGGGTGGCTTTTTCTGTTACTTCTGATTCAGAAAAAACAGAAGAACCAGTTTTGCTGACAGACGTGCTTATTAATAAACAGGAAATACAATTGAGCGAAAGCTATCCCGTGCTTTTAGAAAATGGGGAGATGCAGGGAGAGGTTTCTCATTATACGATAGAAGACAATATTTTTGCCAATGAGGAAGCAGATGTAACAATAAGTGTGCATACAGCTTCGCCGGAGGAGATACAAAAAATAGATGAAAGTTCAAAGTCAGACGAGTATGTTTTTGAATTTAAAACAGATTTAAAAGAATTGGAGGCAAATACTGAAATAATTAATATAGATCAACAGATTAAAATAAATGAAAATCAGAATCTTACGGTTTCTCAAATGCGGCTAAATGATTTTACAAGTACGATTTCAGGAAAGATGACAGATTTGGGAGAGTATGATGAATATTATTTGATAGGAGAAGACAATCTGGGCAATTCTGTTTGTTACCGGCTTGCAGATTATAATAAACCAGAAATACTGTTTCAACAGGACAGAGTTTTCGAAAGATATACAGGCATTTCTCCAAATGCAGGATCTGTAACCCTTCAGTTATATGTTGATAAATATAAAAATAAAGATATTGAAAACAAATATTTTTATACAACAGGAGAAGAGGACACATATGGAGAAGGAACAGGAAGTGTGTATGAGGGAGATGCGGATTTAACACAGATATATTGTCCATTGGGTAATAAAATAGAAATAAAAATTCGATAACAGGACAATAAATCAGCCGCCCACTACTCGCAATAGTGAACGGCTGTGTAAAACAGTTATCATAATTAATTGAGGGTAGGCCGTGTGTTTCTGGCTTTCCCTTTTTCTATTATCAATAGAACGCATCTGTTAGAATAACACAAGAGCTTTATCCCTCTGTCAAAATTTCATTTTAGGTTCTTTGCCTTTGACTTTTATATGATAGATCAGTTTTTCTTAAATCCTGCGCGTTTTCTTTCTCTTGGGTCAAGAATTCTCTTACGGATGCGAAGGCTTGTAGGAGTTATCTCCAGAAGCTCATCCTGGTCGATAAATTCAATGGCCTGCTCAAGGCTTAATACTTTAGGCGGTGTCAGTTTCAGAGCCTCGTCAGCGGAGGAGGAACGGGTGTTGGTCAGATGCTTGGTCTTGCATACGTTCAGCTCGATATCTTCAGCCTTTCCGTTCTGGCCGATGACCATGCCGCTGTAAACCTTTGCTCCCGGTCCGATGAAGAGTACGCCTCGTTCCTGAGCGGAGAAAAGTCCGTAGGTAACTGCTTCGCCTGCTTCAAATGCGATCAGGGAGCCCTGTTTGCGGTACTGGAAGTCTCCCTTGTACGGGGAATAGCCGTCGAACATGGTATTCAGGATTCCGGTTCCTTTTGTGGAAGTCATAAATTCGCTGCGGAAACCGATCAGTCCCCGGGAAGGAATGTGGAACTCCAGACGGACAGAGCCGTCGCTGGCAGTGCTCATCCCCTGAAGCTCGCCTTTACGCTCGCTCAGCTTCTGGATCACAGTACCGGAAAATTCATCCGGAACGTCCACATATGCGATTTCCATTGGCTCCATCTTTTTGCCGCGCTCATCAAAATGATAAAGGACTTCAGGCTTGCTGACTGCGAATTCATAGCCTTCGCGGCGCATGTTTTCGATCAGGACAGAAAGATGAAGCTCACCGCGTCCGGAAACCTTAAAGCACTCAGTTGACTCGGTATCCTCCACACGAAGGCTTACGTCAGTGTTCAGCTCTCTGTAAAGACGGTCGCGGAGATGACGGGAAGTAATATATTTTCCTTCCTGGCCTGCAAGCGGGCTGTCGTTTACCAGGAAATTCATGGAAATCGTAGGCTCGGAAATTTTCTGGAAAGGAATGGCCTCCGGATTTTCACCGCCGCACAGGGTATCGCCGATATGGATGTCTGCAATACCGGAAACAGCTACAATGGAACCGATAGAAGCCTCTTTGACTTCAATCTTATTTAATCCGTCAAATTCATAGAGCTTGCTGATCTTTACTTTCTGACGTTTATCCAGATCATGATGATTCAGGAGGGTAAGCTCCTGGTTCACGGCAATTCTGCCGTTTTCTACTTTACCGACACCAATTCGTCCCACATATTCATTGTAGTCGATGGTGCTGATCAGAACCTGTGTATCTGCATCCGGGTCGCCTTCCGGAGCAGGAATGTATTTAAGAATAGTTTCAAAGAGAGGAGCCATATTTTCCGGTGTATCGGAAAGATCAAGAACTGCATGTCCTGCCTTTGCGGATGCATACAGGAACGGACAGTCAAGCTGCTCGTCAGAAGCCTCCAGATCCATGAGAAGCTCAAGAACTTCATCAATTACTTCGTCAGGGCGGGCCTCGGGACGGTCGATCTTATTAATGCAGACAATTACGTGAAGGTTAAGCTCCAGAGCTTTTTTAAGAACGAATTTTGTCTGAGGCATAGCGCCTTCAAAGGCATCTACAAGAAGAATTACGCCGTCTACCATTTTCAGTACACGCTCTACCTCTCCGCCGAAATCAGCGTGTCCGGGAGTGTCGATGATATTGATTTTTACGCCTTTATAATGGACAGCAGTGTTTTTGGACAAAATAGTGATACCACGTTCACGTTCGATATCATTGGAGTCCATGACACGTTCCTGTACTTCCTGATTTTCACGGAAAACACCGCTTTGTTTCAGAAGCTGATCCACCAGAGTGGTTTTGCCATGGTCTACATGGGCGATAATGGCAACATTGCGTACATCTTCGCGTTTGGTCTTCATAAAATTTGAAATCCTTTCTTTTTTCTTCTATATTAATGTGTTTTTTATTCATGGTACGACATTTCAGTTTACCACATTTTTCGCAGATTACAAGGCATTCAAAAAAATTTTTTAAGATTTTGGTTCTAAACTTCCGGGCAGGTACATAGGCTAATATAGACAAAATACCCAAAGAGGAAGGAGAACTATATTATGGCAGACAAAATTATTGAAAACAATCAGGTATCAATCATGGGGAAAATTGATACGGGCTTTACTTTCAGTCATCAGGTATTTGGAGAGGGCTTTTATGTGATGGATCTGATCGTAAAGAGACTCAGTGATTCAGAGGACAGGATTCCGGTCATGGTATCCGAAAGACTTCTGGATGTAACGCAGGATTACGTGGGAGAGTATATAGAAATCCACGGTCAGTTCCGGTCCTATAACCGCCACGAGGAAAAACACAACCGTCTGGTACTTTCTGTTTTTGCAAGGGAGGTAAGATTTGTAGAGGAAGAGGACGACTCAGTTCCCGTAAATCAGATCTTTCTGGACGGATATATCTGTAAACCGCCGGTTTACCGCAAAACTCCGCTGGGAAGAGAAATTGCGGATCTTCTGATGGCTGTAAACCGTCCTTATGGAAAATCTGATTACATACCCTGTATCTGCTGGGGAAGAAACGCCCGGTATGCCTCTGCTTTTGCTGTTGGGGGACATGTTCTGATCTGGGGCCGTATCCAGAGCCGGGAATATGTAAAAAAACTGGGTGAGAACCAGGCAGAAAAAAGAATCGCCTATGAAGTTTCAGTAAGCAAGCTGGAATACATGGAGTAGAGCCCGAAACATGCATTGCCTCATTCAGGCGGCTGTATTATTTCTGCACATAAGCAGATGAATGGGGCAAATATATGGGCGGCGCCTGGTATCGAGTGGTTCTGTGGGAATAGAAAATGCAAGAATATATGCCTGGCTGAACAAAACCCCTGACGGATTCATACACCGGCAGGGGCTTGTTTCATCTGTTATTCAGCTGGAAATTCAGGCCTGCCTTACAACAGTCTTTTTAAAGCTGCGGAAAACGCCTGTCTGTTCAATCAGTCTGGTAATCGTGAAAAAGATAAAGGAGTCAATTGGCCACATGATCAGATTTTTTACTGCGCGTGCAGGCAGAATTGCAAGGAAACCTTTGCCGTACAGCATGTCAAGCCACAGAGTGTTCAGAACTACATTGACAACAAGAACCACTACCAGCTTGGCGATCAGAACTCTTTTCAGAGTCAGCTTCTGACGGTAATAAAAGCATCCGTAAATAAAGGCTGCGAGCATTGCGTTAAACGTAAAGCCAAAGAAAAAGGCTCCGTCAGGTTTCATGAAATATTTTACAAGATCCAGAATTCCTGCAAATAAGCCTCCGGTAATGGGACCAAACAGATAGTCAACAATCTGGTTTGGAATACCGGAAAATCCGATTTTGATATACGGACCCAGATTAATGGATGCCACTGAATTCAGGATCAGTGCAAGTGCCGCAAACATTGCGCACATGGCAAGAGCAGGCACACTCTTCAGCTCTTTGGCTGAAGAAAGAAACATGTTTTTGTTTTTTTCCATAAAAAAATTACCTCCCTTCGCAGATATCTGACCACAATAGGAGATAACCAAAAATATTTACCCTCTGTTGCAGCGAGATGCAACCCATATACCGCAAGATTTCTCTTTTCGTCCTTCCGGCAACTCTCTATCCGGATGGCACTTTACGCATATGAATTTACTCTGCATGTCTTTTATGGGTTTATTATATACTATTTTATTACGGCACGCAATAAAAACAGAGCATTTTTCGACATTTTAGTATAGGCAGATTATTTTCACCGATTAGAAGGCTTCTGAATACTGACAGAGGACGGAAAAGCTTGCAATTTCAGGCGAACTGAGGTAAGATAAGGACATTGAAAAAGATGCAGTTTCATCAATATTAAGAGGAATTGTCATGAAAAAAGAATTAACAGAAGTATACTGCGGAAGCGCGAAGGGAAAGACGACACTGGCTCTGGGGCACAGTCTTCGTGCGGCTGCTGAGGGAAAGAGCGTTATTATCATTCAGTTTCTGAAGGGAAAAGAAACACGTTCTGTTGATTTTCTGGAGCAGTTGGATGATCTGGATATTAAGATTTTCCGTTTTGAAAAAAGAGACTGCTGCTATGATGATCTGAGTGATGAGGAAAAGGCAGAAGAACGTTCTAATATCTTAAATGGATTGAATTTTGCCAGAAAAGTTGTTGTGACCCAGGAATGTGATTTCCTTTTGCTGGATGAAATCCTTGGTGTCATGGAACAGGGAATTGTTTCTGTGGAAACAGTTGCAGACATTCTCAGGCAGAAAGACGAAAGTATGCAGATTGTTATGACCGGTTCGAATCTGCCGGAAGGATTGAGACCCTATGTGGACACAGTGATAAGGCTCACTGAGGATATGGTCGGAAATGATTCAGAGCAACAGTAAAATCCGTGATTCGGGAAGACTGTGATTTGCATAATATAGTACAGAAGAATAAAAGGAGGAACTTATATGGCAATTTTTAAGGGCGCAGGCGTTGCTATTATCACCCCGATGCATGAAGACGGGAGTGTAAATTATGAAAAACTGGAGGAAATTCTGGAGTTTCAGATTGCTAACAGTACGGATGCTGTCATTATCTGTGGAACAACCGGCGAATCATCTACAATGACTCACGGAGAACATCTGAAAACTATCAAATTTGCAGTGGATAAGGTGGCAAAACGTGTTCCTGTGATTGCAGGTACAGGCTCCAACTGTACAGAAACTGCAATTATGATGTCAAAGGAGGCTGCTTCCTATGGTGTGGATGCGCTTCTGGTTGTAACTCCTTATTATAATAAAGCTACACAGAAAGGTCTGATCGCTCATTATACAGCGATTGCCAATGCCGTTCCGGAAACACCGATCATTATGTACAATGTGCCAAGTCGCACCGGCTGTAACCTTCAGCCGGCTACCGTAGCCGCACTTGTAAAAAATGTAAAAAATATTGTTGGAATCAAGGCTGCCAGCGGAGATCTTTCTCAGATTGCAAAAATGATGTCTATGGCGGGAGAGGATCTGGAGCTTTATTCCGGAAATGACGACCAGATTCTTCCGATTATGTCTCTGGGCGGACTTGGAGTTATTTCTGTTCTGTCAAATGTTGCTCCGAAGCAGACACATGATATTGTTATGAAATTCATGGAAGGAGATACCAGAGAGGCGGCAAGACTTCAGCTTGAAGCAATTCCGCTGATCAATGCACTTTTCTGTGAGGTAAATCCGATTCCGGTTAAAACAGCCATGAACATGATGGGTATGGAAGTAGGTCCTCTTCGTATGCCTCTCTGCGAAATGGAGGAGAGCAACAAAGAAACTCTTGCAAAAGCAATGAAGGATTATGGTCTTAAACTTGCATAAACAAGAAGCCGGATCAAATTCAGATGCCTGCCAGTTTACAGGCAATAAAGCAGATATGATTTTACACATATCTGGATGTGTGCATACAGGCACACAGAGGAGGTAATTATGATAAAAATTATGATGCACGGATGCTGTGGCCATATGGGCCAGGTAATCTCAGAACTTGTGGAAAAGGATCCGGAGGCGGAGATCACTGTGGGAGTGGATATTGCGGATAAAGGTAATACTTCTTATCCGGTGTATACAGATCTTTCTGCCTGTCAGGAAGACGTGGATGTAGTGATTGATTTTTCTTCTGCAAAAGCAGTTGATGCGCTTCTTGATTATTGCGGAGAAAGGAAGCTTCCTCTGGTTCTGTGCACAACAGGGCTCAGTGAAGAGCAGCTGGCCAGGGTAGAAGAAACAGCAAAGAAAACAGCAGTGCTGAAATCAGCAAATATGTCTCTTGGAATCAATACCCTTCTGAAACTGATCCAGGAGGCGGCCAGGGTTCTGGCAACAGCCGGATTTGATATGGAGATTGTAGAACGCCATCACCGTCTGAAGCTGGATGCCCCAAGCGGAACTGCTCTTGCGCTGGCAGACAGTCTCAATGAAGCTATGGGCAATGAATATAAATATGTTTATGACCGCAGCCAGAAGAGAGAAATGCGCTCTGATAAAGAAATTGGTATCTCTGCTGTTCGGGGAGGAACAATCGTAGGAGAGCATGAGGTGATCTTTGCAGGTCCGGATGAAGTGATTGAATTTAAGCATACCGCATATTCAAAAGCTGTATTTGGAAAAGGCGCTGTTGAGGCAGCTAAATTCCTGGCAGGAAAGCCGGCAGGCCGTTATGATATGGCCGATGTGATCGAGGGTTAATAATCAGGGCAGGACAAGTGCTGAAAAGCAGTAGTCCTGCCTTTTTTGGAATTTTTTTCACGAATAAAACTGAAAAAATTACGCATATTACCTGTATGAGCTTTAAAATTCCAAGAAAAGGAGACAATCAGGATGAAAAACATCAAAAAGATCATTACAGGTATGATGCTTGTACTGGCATTAACTGCATTTACCGCCTGTGGAGAAAGAACAGACAATAATGCAGACGAAACAAACACAGCAAAAGATAACGTGATGGACAACGGAGACAGAGACAACAACATGGATAATAAGGATGCAGTTCCGGATGCTGACAGGACAGATGATAATAGGACAGATAACAATGGGACTTCTGCGGATACAGATACAAAGAATGACAATACTGCATCTGAAAATAACGCTGCTGATGACAACACTGTTGCAGGAGACAGAACAGATGATGTTGCGGACGGCACCATGGATCAGAGTACTGACAGAAATGATGATACCGTTTCCGGTGAGCTGGGAAACAGTGTAAAAGATCTCGGCGAGGGCGTGGGCAACGCAGTAGAAGATGTAGGTGACGCAGTGGGAAATGCGGCAGAGGGAAGGTAGCTTTTTATTTACTGGTAAAACAGTACGTTCTGTACAGGCCATTCCGGTGAATAAGAAACACTTCCACAGGATGCGGCCAGATGCCTGCGGAATATGACGGCTTACGGCAGTCTGCATCTGGTCTGCAGCTGCTGCCATACAGAGACATGCCGATACGGGACAGTATCTGTAGGAGCATGTCCTTACATAGAAACATATTACGTGCTGCAATATATTCTGTAAAAGACAGGAAGTACAGGATATGTGCAGGGATAAAGGAGGATGAATCAGTGAAATTCCGTCCGTGTATTGACATACATAATGGTAAGGTGAAACAGATTGTTGGGGGAAGTCTGAGAGACACAGGCGATCAGGCAAGAGAGAATTTTGTGTCAGAGCAGGATGCTGCTTTTTATGCGGCGCTGTACAGAGATTCCGGATTACAGGGAGGCCATGTGATCCTTCTCAATCCGGAAGATTCACCCTATTTTCAGGAAACAAAAAAACAGGCGCTGAACGCTTTAAAAACCTATCCGGGAGGCCTTCAGATCGGCGGAGGGGTCTGCCCGGAAAATGCAGAGGATTATCTTGATGCAGGCGCAAGTCATGTGATTGTTACCTCCTATGTTTTCCGAAATGGAAGGCTGTCCTGGGAAAACCTGGAAAAAATAGAAAAAGAAACAGGAAAAGAGCATCTGGTACTTGATCTCAGCTGTCGGAAAAAGAACGGAGCTTACTACATCGTAACGGACAGATGGCAGAAATTTACAGATGTAAAGATAACTTTGGATACATTGAGGGAGCTTGGCGCCCACTGCGATGAATTTCTGATTCATGGCGTAGATGTAGAAGGAAAAGCCGGAGGAATTGAGGCAGAACTGGTAAAGCTGCTTGCAGAGTATGGAGAACGGTCAGTAACTTATGCGGGCGGTGTGGGAAGTATGGAGGACATTCGTACTCTTGAAATTTATGGAAAAGGAAAACTGGATGTAACGGTAGGAAGCGCTCTGGATCTTTTTGGCGGAAAGATACCGTTTGACAGTCTGAAAAAGCTTAAATAGGAACCAGAGTCAAAGCATGGAGGAATTATGTCAACAATAACAAAGAGAGCTCTTGCAGAAGCTCTGAAAAAAATGATGGAAAAGAAGCCTCTTTCCAAAATCACTGTGACAGACCTTGCAGAAGCCTGTGGGATTAACAGACACACTTTTTATTATCATTTCAGGGATATTTATGATCTGGTGGAGTGGATTTATTGCAGTGAGGTGGAAAGAGCCATTATGGGAGACGATCCTGCTGACAGCTGGGAAGAACGTTTTCGGAGGTTTTTTACCTATGCCCGGGAAAATAAAAAATTTATCATGAGTACTTACGCATGTGTTCAGAAAGATTATCTTCTGAGGTTTATGTATACATATATTGTTAAAATTATCAGTAATATTTTGGATGAGATGGCAGAGGGAATAACGGTTGCTCCCGAAAAACGAAAATTTATTACAGATTTTTATACCTATGCCTTTGAAGGAATTATTTTTTCATGGGTAAGAGACGGAATGGAGCAGGATCCCGAGGAATTGATAAAAATGCTGGGAGCTATAATCACAAGAGGGAATGAGGAAAATTCTCTTCTTCGTATTCTGGAAACCTGAATTTAATAAAGATACAGAGCTTTTTAGCCAGATAGAGGACAGTGGTAAAAAACTAAACACTGTCCTGTTTTTGTTTATGGAAAAAATAACACAGGAGAATATAATGTGTTTATGAACATAAGAAAAGATATGATTGACCATGCGCAGCAGGCGCTGTAAGGAGGAGTTTTCAGATGAACAGGGTAACACACGCAGCAGGAAGAAAGGTATTTTCCAGAATCGTAGATCATGAGCTTAGCCAGATCAGTAAGAACCGGGAACAGGCCTATGAAAAAATCCTTGATACTGCACAGAAGTATATGGATGAATTTGATCTGGGGATCAACTGGGAATATCTGAGGAGAGTAACTTTAAACCAGGGATATACCCTGAATACATATATTAATTCCATGGCTGATCAGCTGCATCCCAATGTGCTGAAGACAACTCTTCTGAATCTGGGATATGAAGCGTTTTATAATGGAACCAGGACAATCCGCGAAATGAGAAAGATCCATAACTGCAACATTCCCTGGATTATCTTAATGGATCCTACAAGTGCCTGTAACCTGCACTGTACCGGATGCTGGGCAGCGGAGTATGGAAATAAACTGAATCTGACCTTTGACGAAATGGATTCTGTGATCACGCAGGGAAAAGAACTGGGGATTTATTTTTATATGCTTACAGGCGGAGAGCCTCTTGTACGTAAAAAAGACGTGATTGCTCTCTGCAAAAAGCATAATGACTGTATTTTTCTGGCATATACCAATGGTACTCTTGTGGATGAGGAACTGTGCCGTCAGATGCAGGAGGCAGGAAATCTTTTTCTTGCGCTCAGTCTCGAAGGAAAACCGGAAGTTAATGATCTTCGCCGGGGCGAGGGTGTTTACGGAAAGGTTATGCATGCCATGGAGCTTCTGAAAGAAAACGGTCTTGTATTCGGAACCTCCATCTGTTATACAAGCCAGAATATTGAAAGTGTTACAAACGATGAGTTTATTCAGATGCTGGTGGAAAAAGGCTGCCGGTATTCTCTGTATTTCCACTATATGCCGGTTGGAAACGAGGCTTCACCGGAACTGCTTCCCACAGTGGAGCAGAGAACATATATGCACCACAGAGTCAGGGAAATCCGCAATATGGAACATGGGCCGGGACTTTTTACCATGGACTTCCAGAATGACGGTGAGTTTGTAGGAGGCTGTATTGCAGGCGGAAGAAATTATTTTCATATTAATGCAAACGGAGACGCGGAACCCTGTGTATTTATCCATTATTCCAATGGAAATATCAGAGAAAATACAATTCTTGAGATACTGAAACAGCCGTTATTTATGGCTTACCACAACAATCAGGCGTTTAACGACAATATGCTTCGTCCATGTCCCATGCTGGAGAATCCTGAGATCCTTCAGAGGCTTGTAAAAGAATCCGGCGCACATTCCACAGATCTTCAGTCGCCGGAAACCCCGGAACATCTTTGCGGAAAATGCGTGGAATATGCAGCGAAATGGGCTCCGGAGGCAGAAAGGCTCTGGAAAGAGACACAGGAGAAGAAAGCTTCCAGATCCTTTTAAGAAAAAACTACATTTGGTGATTTGCAGCAGAAATAATGCTTTTAGTTTTTGCTGAAGAATAAAGAATACAGGTATCTTGAAATCCGAAATATCAGGATGGAAAAGAGCCTGTATTTTTTGCTTTATTTTGGTGGTTCCATTTTTCTGTGATTTGTATTAGAATAAATGATAATGAAGTCGTACAAACGCGGCAGCACATGATACAAGATACTGAATAAGGATTGGAGACATATATGAAGGTTGTAATTTTGGCAGGCGGATTTGGCACAAGGATCAGTGAGGAAAGCCACCTGAAACCGAAGCCCATGATCGAGATAGGTGAAAAGCCGATTTTGTGGCATATTATGAAAATGTATTCTCATTATGGATTTCATGAATTTGTAATCTGCTGCGGTTACAAACAGCATGTGATCAAGGAGTGGTTTGCAGATTATTATTTGCACAACAGTAATATTACCTTTGATTTTACTCAGGAAAACAAAATGATCGTTCACAATAATGTCCTGGAACCGTGGAAAGTAACACTGGTGGATACCGGACTGAATACGATGACCGGAGGCAGGATAAAAAGAGTCAGGGAATATCTGGACGGAGACACGTTTATGCTGACTTATGGGGATGGAGTTGCAGATATTGATCTGAAGGAACTTCTGGATTATCACAGATCCCATGGAAAAATGGCAACCATTACAGCAGCCCAGCCAGGAGGACGTTTTGGAATTCTGGATATCTGTGAAGATGGAACCATTACGAATTTTAAGGAAAAGAAAAAAGAGGACGGGGGCTGGATCAACGCCGGATTTATGGTTCTGGAACCGGAGATCATGGATCTTATTGAGGGTGACGATACTGTGTTTGAAAAGGAACCATTGGTGGAGGCAGCCAGAAGAGGAGAACTGAACGCTTACCGGCACAAGGGCTTCTGGCAGTGTATGGACACATTAAGAGAAAAGAATCTTCTGGAAGAGCTGTGGCAGAAGGGGCAGGCTCCCTGGAAGAGCTGGGAATAAGAAAAGAAAGGAGACAGGATATGAAGCGGGAGAAAGAAGCATGTCATTGCAAGAACATTACCTATGGTATGATTGAGGATGCGGTAAAATCAGGCGCATCTACCTACGAGGAAGTCCAGAAGCTTACCGGCTTCGGTACCGGATGCGGCAAGTGCAGAGATTTTATCCGTTGTCTGGTTCGCGATATAGTGGAGGAAAATCAGTAAAAAATAAGAAATGCAAAAAGAGTACAGACCACCTCAGTATCTGAGGAATCTGTACTCTTTATTATTTACCGGGAAAATTCATACCTTCTGTACTTATTTTCCTGAGAAAAATGCTCTGCTTTTATGCTTCTGCGCAGGGTGTGGAGGCTGTGAACCGATCCAGAATCCCGCTGCTGAATTTTTCAAAAAGCTGGCCGTAAACGGAACCCAGAATATTGTTCAGAATACGGAAAAGAATTGCTCCCGGAAGCCCCAGGATGGCTGTTGCGATCGCCATTGCGCCAAGCGAATTAAATACTGCCTGCCATTTATAGGAAGCAGAAAGTCCTACGCCCACACCTCCGATTATTCCAATATAAGGCAAAATAGAAGGGGAAAACAGAAGATAGAGGGCAAGAAAAACAACACCTCCGATAATATTTCCCGGAATACGTCCCTTTACCCGGCCTTTCAGATCATCCCGGAACGGCATAAGTACTGACATGGCTGCAATTCCGATCCACATGGTTCTGGGAATATGAAAAAGACCTCCCAGAAAGATCGCGGTAGATACGCCAAAGGTCACAGTCAGCTGCCAGCGTGTCCGGAGAGAATCAATACGGAATTCTTTTACAACATCAGAGAGAGTTCTTTTGTATGTTCTGCTGCGGTGATTTCTGTAAAAAACAATTCCCGTAAGAAGAGCGCCTGCGGCAATAGCTGCCAGTCTGAGAAGATAGTCCTTTCCTGTGGTGTCATAACCATAGAGAAGAAGATAACCAAGGACGATAGTGGAATGATTGGACATCATAATGTTGTGGCAGCCAAGGAGAAGAAGCACAAAGATGCAGGCTGCATTAATAAGAAGTTCGCCGAAGAGTCCGGCCATATTGGCAAGTCTTGGGCCAAAGGCCAGAATAGAAAAGATAATTGCCATGGAAGCAAGGGAGCCAGTCATCTTCATTCCAAAGTCTGCATTTCGGAAAACCATAACACAGAGGAGAATAATAACGCCTACGATACTGTTTTCATCTCCGAAAATTTTGCCGTATCCCATAACAAAGGCCACGCAAAATACCATGGTAATAAAAATCTTAAACAGATAAACAAGTGTGTGACGCAGCTTTTCACCGGAGGTTGCACAGCTTTTGATAAGTGATTTTGACCCCGCCTGATTTAACTGCAGTTCCTGATAAAATGTCATGAAAACGCTCCTTTCTGCTGAGTTATCGGGGAGGAATTATATCATCAGGAATAAGGTTTGTCAAATGATATTTTTATGTCCATTTTGTGAAAAAAGAAAATGTCCTGCGAATGTACAGCGGATATGGCTTTGAAGAAACTGTCATAATGATGCAGAGAATGAGATAAACAGAAAACTCCCGAAATCCATATACGGATCTCGGAAGTTGATTTTTAATAGATGCTCAGTATCATATAGATAAATCCTGCTGCCAGCATATCTACAGGAAGACCTCGGAAGGCCTTTCCGGTGCGGGCAAATTTTAAGGTCTGTTTTACAGAAAGGAACAGAACAACAGGAACAAGGATGATCCATAAGGTTCCGGGAAGACCGCCAAAGCTTTCCACTGTAAACGGGTGGAACAGGATAAAGGCGGGAATCGCCGGAAACAGGCTGTTCATTCCTTTGCAGTCTTTTTTCAGGATTCCGTTTGTAAATGCCAGTACAAGACCTGCTGCCAGGAAAGCGAAGATTGTCTGCTGGAAGGCCTTTGACTGGAAGGAGGCTGTCAGGAGTGTGTTTCCGAAAATACTTCCGGTTCCCATGAATTCACGGAAAATGGCAAGCAGGATCCACAGTCCCCAGGCAATGGCTGACTCCCAGAGGAGTTCGCCGTATTCAGCCTCTGTATTTCCTGAAAGAGCGTGTCTGGCGCACAGAAGTCCCACAAGAAATACCATGATCCAAAGCTCCGTTGTCAGCGCAGTTCCCAGAACCGCAAAGCCCACCAGAAAGGCTGAGGCACAGACAGAGCCGGAGGCAATATATACACAGAGCTGAAGGCTCCATGCAGGAACAGCTTTTTCCAGGAGATTTTTCAGCAACTCTGCAAATACAGAGGTAAAAATCACCAGGATTCCGGCTGCAAAGGCTTCCTTCATTCCTGCGGAAAAAAGAATGATTCCCAGGGCAAAGGCTTCTGCCGGATATCTTAATTTCATAGTGATTCCTCCGTTTTCTTATTTAACTGTCTGTAAGAAGTTATATGCATCGTTGATTCCGTTTACGGCTGCAGTAGAAGATTTGGTAGCGCCGGAAACAGCGTCGATCTGAGTTCCCTCTCCTGATGCCGGAGCTTCTTCTTCTGCCGGAGCTTCTGTTGCCTCAGGCTCAGCAGCTTCGATACCGGAAGCCTGCTCCAGACACTGAGTTGCCAGATCAATAAATCCGTTTACAGAAATACTTACGCCTGTAACTGCGTCAGTTTTGCCTTCTGCGTCAGTGGTAAGGAAGGAAAGTGACTGGTTTTCAATGAGAGCTTCTGCAAGAGCTTCAGCCTGAGCCTTCCATGTGAGGCCGTCTTCAGTCATTGTGTATTCGCCGTTTTCGGACATAATGCTCTTTTTGGAACCGTCCTCTGTTACAGCATCCCAGCTTGCTTCTGTGATAGCGCCGTCTTTTACAGTCAGAGTAACAACATCGGTAAAGCCGTTGGAATCCGGTTCAGATGTTTTTGCTTCATAGGTTCCGTCAGTGAGCTCTGCCCCTGCAAACGGATCCTCCTGTGCCGGCTCAAGTCCTGCAGCCTGTTTCATACACTGAGCAGCCAGATCAATAAAACCGTTTACAGAAATACTTACGCCTGTAACCGCATCAGTTTTACCCTCTGCGTCAGTGGTAAGGAAGGAAAGTGACTGGTTTTCAATGAGAGCTTCTGCAAGAGCTTCAGCCTGAGCCTTCCATGTGAGGCCGTCTTCAGTCATTGTGTATTCGCCGTTTTCGGACATAACGCTTTTTTTGGAACCGTCTTCGGTAACAGCATCCCAGTTTGCTTCTGTGATAGCGCCGTCTTTTACAGTAAGAGTAACAACTTCAGTAAAACCGTTGGAATCCGGCTCAGATGTTTTTGCCTCATAGGTACCGTCAGAAAGCTCAGCTCCTTCAAGGACTGTAAGATCTGTTTCTTCCTTTGCAGGCTCGGCTTCTGCGCTGCTGTCCTCAGAACCGGCAGAAACGTCCATTCCCGGAAGGAAAACAGGAGCTTCTGCGCCTTTGAACTGGTCAAGGAACTCCGGCTCTGTGATCTTGGAACCAAGTCCGTCAGTTTCTGACTGCTCAACTACCTGAACCTCTGTGATCTTGGATGCGGAGCTGTCAAAAGAAACGTCCATAACAATATCGCCTACATAACCTTTGGTGCGGACAGTTACCAGGTAGCCGTCTTCTGTTTTTCCGGCTTTTTCAATGTTTTCCGCGCCGCTTACATCAAATTCTTCCAGAGTTTCTGAGCTTTCACCGGAAGCGTCTCCGCCTGCGCTGAGAGCAAGAGATTTTGAGCCGATGATTACGCCGAAAGACAGTGCGGTCACTACAACCAGCGCCAGAATTCCTTTTACTTCTTTATTTTTCATGATTTTTCCTCCAAATTAAGCTTTTTTTACTCCGTATACATGTTTTTTATAGAGAAGAGACAATGCACCGCCCAGACAGTTGGCTGTCAGGATTCCAAAGCAGATTCCTTCCGGATAAAAACTGAAGATACGGATCGCTGCCGTGATGATTCCCGCAGTGACTGCGTAGAGCAGCCGTCCTCTTCTTGAGGCAAATGCATAGTCTGTAAGCATATAGCATGCGCCGAGGATCAGGCCGCCGCCAAAAAGGTTCAGGAGAATATCTCCGGTAAATAATCCTGCCGGTCCGAAGATAAAGGTCAGGATGATTACTGTTGCAATGTAAGTAAGAGCAGCCTCTGCGTTTACGATTCCCATAAAGCACATGTAGGCAAATCCCACAAGAAGCAGAAGCTTGCTTGTTTCTCCAAGGGCGCCCGGTGTTTCACCAAGGAACATCTGCAGATAGCTGTAACCTGCTTCTCCGCCGTTTTTTACTGTTCCCAGAACAGTGGCAGAAGAGACAGCGTCAAAACCTGTCGTTGTCAGAGTGCGGGGAGCAACATACTGCATAACGGCTCCCGGCCATACCACCATGGTGAAAAGACGGCCCATGAGTGCCGGGTTTACAAAATTGCAGCCGATACCGCCGAACATCTGCTTTACAACAAGAATGCTGAAAATACCGGAAAGTGCAACTACCCACAAAGGAACAGTAACCGGCATATTAAATGCCAGAAGTATTCCGGTAACAACAGCGCTGAAATCATTGGCAGTAACCGGTTTTTTTGTGATTTTCTGCCAGAAATATTCAGTCAGTACACAGACGGTAACAGAAAAACCGGTGATGTACAGTGAGCGGATCCCGAAAAAGTAAATGGAACCCAGAAGAGCCGGCATCAGAGAAATTGCAACATGGAGCATAATATTCCGCGTTGTATTGGCTGTGCGGATATGAGGTCCGGTTAAAGTTTGTACCTGATTCATGATTTTTTCACCGCCCTTTCTCTGATTCTCTGTTTTACGATATCTCTGGCTGCGCGGGTACGCACGGAAAGCTCGCGTCTTGCAGGGCAGATATAGGAGCAGCAGCCGCAGGCAATACATTCGCTTGCGTACAGCTTTTCACAGAGATCATAGTCTTCGTCAAGAAGAGCAAATTCAATCTTATATGGAACAAGTCCTGCAGGGCACACGCTTTCGCATCCGGAACAGCGGATGCAGGGCTGTTCTTCAAAGCCCGGTTCCGGAAGAATCAGGATTCCGGAAGTATTTTTTGTAACATGGAAAAGCTCTGTCTCTCCATTCCAGTTGTTTGCCACACAGGGACCGGTCATGGGTCCGCCTGCGATTACACGGTTTTCCGAAACAGTAACTCCGCCGCAAAGCTGGATCAGCTCTTTGGCTGAGGTTCCAACAGGAACGAGGAAATTTCCGGGATTTTTTACCGCGCCGGTGACAGTGACGATTCTCTCAGTAAGAGGACGTCCGCCAAGAAGCATATCTGCCGCTGCTTTGGCAGTGCTTACATTGGAAACGATCACTGCTGAATCAGCCGGAAGACCTCCCATGGGAACTTCACGCCCAAGAACTGCCTGGATCAGCTGACGTTCGCCTCCTTGTGGATATTTTGTAGGAAGAACCTTGATCTCTATGTTTTCTTCCTGACCCATCAGACCGGAAGCTGTCATTTCAGCCAGAATTTTGTTAAGATTTTCTGCAGCCAGAGGCTTGTTGTCTTCCAGACACACATAAGCCTTGGATGCTCCGCTTGCCTTGAGAAGAATACGGACGCCGTTTAAAAGAGCGTAGCCGTTTTCCAGCATAAGGCGGTAATCACAGGTGAGAAAGGGTTCACATTCTGCACCGTTGATCAGAAGATCTGTAATTGTTTTGTCGGTTTCATATTTTTTATGGGTGGGAAAGCCTGCGCCGCCCATACCTGTAAGACCGCCGTCACGGATTCCTGTCAGGATTTCCTGACTGGAGATGTTGCTGATGTCAGCAGCCCCTTTATAATAGGAAAGTTCTGTGTTTACTTCCGGATCAGTTTCTTTCTGTACAATACATGCCATGATGCTGCGTCCCTGTTCCTGAACCTCTTTTATTTCAAGAACTTTACCGCTTACGCTGGCGTGAAGGGGAGCGGCCACGAACGCTTCAGGTTTTTCGATCAGCTGGCCTTTTTTTATATGATCTCCGGGACTGACAAGAAAACTGCACTTTCCTCCAAAGGACTGTTCTGAAAGGATCGTAACAGTTTCCGGACAGTAAGGCTGTACGGCAGAATCCATGGACAGAGCTTTGTCAAAGCCGTCTGTAGGATGTACGCCGCCGGGGAATACAGATTTTTTTCGTTTCTGCATGTCCTGACCTCCTTTACTTATTTTGTGGTTCATTATTGTTAAATAGTTCACATTCCGAATCAACATACCATATGAATAGGAATTACGCAAGAACGATTTTATAAAATTATCTGTAAAAATTTTCTTCTGGAATTTACTATGTGCAGTCTTTTGTGATAAGATGCATAAGAAAACATAAAAAATAAAATTCAGTATCAGATGAATGAAATATATGTGATTTTGTAAAAAAAGGAGGCAGATAACAGTGAAGGCGGCAGGCTGTGATTATTGTGCAAATTATGTTTATGATGATGAGACAGAAACTTACTACTGTGATGTGAATCTGGATGAAGATGAATACTACCGGTTTCTTACAGGAAATATGAAGGAATGTCCTTATTACCGTAACGGGGATGAATACAGAGTTGTACGTCATCAGATGTAAAGATCAGGGATAAACCAAAGCAAAAGAGAATGGAGATTTTTAAATGGTAACAATGGAACTGGATAATTTCAGTCTGGAGCAGATCTGTGATTCCGGGCAGTGTTTTCGTATGAAAAAGACTGGGGAGAATACCTATTCTCTGGTGGCAGGGAATCAGTATCTGGAGGTTTCTCAGAAAGGAAGTATTGTGGATTTTAACTGCAGCGATACAGAACTGATCTGTTTCTGGGTTCCTTATTTTGACCTGGATGTAGATTACGGCGCTTATATAGAGAAGGTAAATTCACGGGATCAATATTTAAGCAAGGCCGCGGCTCATGGAAGCGGAATCAGGATACTTCAGCAGGATCTATGGGAAATGATCGTTACGTTTCTGATCTCCCAGCAGAATAATATTTCCCGGATCAGAGGATGCATTGAGAGACTGTGCGCCCGATACGGAGAAAAGCGGATCTCGGGAAACGGAGTGGAATATTACGGTTTTCCCGGCCCTGAGATTCTGGCGGAGGCCACAGAACAGGAGCTGAGAGAGCTGGGACTTGGATATCGCGCAAGGTATATTGCGGAGACGGCCCGCACCATTGTAAAAGGAGAAATTTCTCTGGAAAAAATTTACAGGATGCGTTATTATAATCGTGCAAAGAATGAGCTGATGAAGCTCTGTGGTGTGGGAGAAAAGGTGGCGGACTGCATCTGTCTTTTTGCTCTTCATCACATGGACGCTTTTCCTGTGGACACACATATCAGGCAGGTTCTGGATGAACATTATAAAAGAGGTTTTCCGAACCGCAGATACCATGGGATCAGAGGTATTATGCAGCAGTATATTTTTTATTATGAACTGACAGAAGGGAGAAGGTAATATGAATTTCCAGTTTGCGCACTATAATTATAATGTGATCGATCTTGACAAATCTATCCGGTTTTATGAGGAGGCTCTTGGACTGAAAGAAATCAGACGCAAAGAGGCTGAGGACGGAAGCTTTATCCTTGTTTATCTTGGAGACGGAGCAACCGGATTTGAGCTGGAGCTTACATGGCTTCGGGATTGGGAGAAAGATCACTATAATCTGGGAGATAATGAGATCCATCTTGCATTTACAGTGGATAACATGGAGGAAGCCCATAAGAAACATCAGGAAATGGGCTGTATCTGTTTCGAGAATCCTGCCATGGGAATTTATTTTATCAATGATCCGGACGGATACTGGCTGGAGATTGTTCCGGCAAAATAATACAGAAAAACAGGCAGCCTGCATAACAGCGGACTGCCTGTTGGATTTTTCAGACCTTTTCTTTTCGGTCGCTGCGCCCCACAAGATAATCAAGGCTGATATTATAATAATCCGCCAGGCGGATAAGCATTTCCACAGGAATATCTCTGGAGCCTGTCTCATAATGTGAATAAGATCGCTGACTGATATGGAGAATTTCGCCGATCTGCTTCTGAGACAGATCAGAATCTACACGCAAATCCTGAATTCGCTGAAATTTCATGCAAATACCTCCTTTTGCAAAAAGTATAGGTCGGAACTTCCTGTGCTATTCAGATTTGGAACGAAATGGACTATACAGAAAAAAGGCAGAATTGTGGAAAAGTATGCGGATGTCCGGTAAGACAATGAAAAGGATGGAAAATACAAAGCTTCAGAATCATAAGAATTGTATTTTGGATAAGATTTGATTATAATAGGCACAAAGATTTTATTTTGAGGGAGGTATGAAAATGGAATATGCAGTTTCGGTTATTAAAAATGTCCTGGGAGCCCTTTATCAGACCGGCGGCGCTTCTCTGATCATTGCAGCGCTGTTTATGAGCGTATATATGAGAATAAAGAAAAAAGGAACAGGGGCAGTGATTCAGGCATGGATCAGTGAGTTTCGCAGCAGCAGTCAGTTTCGAAGAGAATTTCTTCTGGTGTTTTATGTGTGTATGATGCTGTTCAGAACCCTGCTGTGCAGACCGATCTGGGGAAATCCCCTGGACAGCGTTATGGGAATCTGGGGTATTCATAAGCCGGATGGGACAATTTACACAGAAAATATTGAGAATCTGATTCTTTTTATCCCGTTTATGATTCTTTTATACTGGGCGGAGGAAAAAAAGACAGACAGACGAAAAATGCCTGTACAGAGCGTTCTTCTGAAAAGCCTGTGGCTCAGCTTTATTGTTTCTCTTTTTATCGAAGGATGTCAGCTGTTTCTGAAGATCGGAACCTTCCAGCTGACAGATCTTGTGTTCAACAGTCTGGGAGGACTTCTGGGAGGCCTGATCTACTGGGGCTTTGACCGCAGCCGCAAATATATTTCGGAAAATGTGAAAAAAATAGGAGGCTGGGATGTTGAGCCCTGGAAAGCTCCGGAAACTGAGACAGCTGAAAGTATCTCTTCTGTGTCAGGAACAGCAGCCGAAATCTCAGAAGAACAGCCAAAAGAAGAAAAAAGCAGTGTGGATTATAAAAGTATTGAGCTTCTGGTCCGTCAGGCAGGACAAAAGCTTTATCAGGCCAGGCCAACCCGGGAAAATATTCACAAAAAAGAAGGCCTTGCCAATTTCTGTACGGATTTTGACACAGCGATCCAGAAATTTCTGATTGAGGAACTGGAAAAGCTTCTTCCCGGAGCTGCGTTTTTCGGCGAGGAGGATACAGAGGGCAATCAGGGAGCAAAGGCCTGTGGAGAGTATACCTTTTATATTGATCCCATAGACGGAACAACAAACTTTATGTTTGGCTATCATCACAGCTGTGTCTCTGTGGGACTGGCTCATCAGGGAAGGATAATCGCAGGATTTGTATATAATCCCTATGTGGATGAAATGTATAAAGGAATCCGTGGTCAGGGAAGCTGGCTGAACGGACAGAAGCTTGAAATGGAAAATATTTCTGTTGGGGAAGGGATTGTGGCTTTCGGATGCGCAAGATATAATGAGGACGGAGCGGACAGCTTTTTCCGTGCAGTAAAGGAACTGTATATGAAGAGCCTCAGCATCAGAAACGGAGGCTCGGCAGCCCTTGATCTTTGCAGAACCGCATCCGGAAGCAATGCGGTATATCTGGAAATGAAGCTTCAGCCGTATGATTTTGCGGCAGCGTCCCTGATCGTTGCGGAAGCAGGAGGCATCATCAGTCAGTTTGACGGAGCGGCGGTTACTCTGGACGGTCCGTGTTCTGTTGTGGCAGGCGCCGCAAAAGCCTGTGAGGAGACAAGGGAGATCATAAAAAGCTGCAGATAAAAGAATTTGACAGGATATGGTGAATGAATGGTGAAAATACATAAAATTCTTACCGGGCTTGCCCTTTGGGGAATTATCAGTGCAGGTGCGGTACTGTGTCCGGTTTGGGCCGGCGCAAAAACAGAAAAATATACAAATACAGATTTTGCAATGAATACAGTGGTTTCTGAAACCCTGTATACAACAGGAAAAAATCTGAATCCGTCAGTGGGAGAGCTTCTGAAAAATACAGAAGAAAATCTTCTTTCCTGGACGGAGGAAGACTCCCAGATCGCAGCGCTGAATGCGGCACAGGGGAAAACTCTGGAAGTTTCTGACGAGCTTGCAGGATATCTGGAAAAAATACAGCAGCTTTCCGTGGATTCGGAGGGAGCTTTTGATCCTACTATCGGAAAAATCATTCGACTGTGGGATATCGGGGGAGAAAACGCCGGCATACCCGCTCAGGAGGAACTGGATAAGCTGCTGAAGGAAACCGGTTATGAAAAACTTGAGCTTGATGGAAATAAAGTGACCTTAAAAGACGGGGCAACGCTGGATCTGGGAGCAGCAGGAAAGGGAATCGGATGTGACCTTGTGATGGATCTGCTGAAAAATGAGAAAGAGGTTTCCGGTATGATCCTGAATCTGGGAGGCAGCAGCGTAATGGCATACGGAGAAAAGCCGGATCAGTCTGACTGGAGGGTTGCAGTAAAAGATCCAAGAGACCCGGAAGGAGAGTATCTGGGAGCCATCACTTTAAAAGGGGGAGAATTTCTTTCCACCTCAGGCGATTATGAAAGATACTTTATGGAGAATGGAAAAAGATATCACCACATTCTGGATCCGGAAACCGGTTATCCGGTGTGGAATGGGCTGACAGCAGTGACCGTAGTCTGCGACAGCGGAATTATGGCAGACGGTCTTTCCACTGCCTGCTTTGTGCTGGGAAAAGAAAAAGCCCTTCCTCTTCTGGAAAAATACGGGGCAGATGCGCTTTTTGCAGATGAGAACCACAAGGTGTATCTTACAGAAGGAATGGAAGAGCGTTTTGAGCTGATGAAGGATACCTATAAGGTACAGAAATAAAATATTGGACAATGTAAGGGAAGTGACTTAAAGATGAATTCTTTTTGTCACTTCTTTTGTCAGGATACCGATCAGAAGACCGGTGATCATGCCGGAGATCAGAAGTACAGGCGCGTAATAAAGAAGACTGGTGTTTTCCACAATCAGGGCAGCTACCATCAGCTGACCGATATTGTGGGACACGCCTCCTGCCACGCTGATGCCGAGAATGCTGAAGCCGGAACTTTTTTTCATAAGAGTCATGACAAAGAGGCTTAAAGCTGCTCCTGCCAGACTGTAGATAATGGTGAACATATTTCCGAAAAGAAAACCGATCACAACGATGCGCACTGCAGATACCACAGCGGCTTCTTTCCAGGTATAGGTTTCAAGGATAAAGAGAACGGCAAGATTTGCCAGCCCCAGCTTGATTCCGGGGACTCCCGCAAAAAACGGGAACAGGGACTCCACATAGCCGAAAATGATGGCTACAGCGGCAAACAGTCCGAGATATGCGGTTTTTTTATTGTTCATAGCTTATACTGCCGTGTCAAATTCCGGAGAAGCTTCTTCGGAGCCAGCGGCTTTTACTCCTTCTATTACAACTTTATTGGGAAGGCACACAATGGTCCCGCCTGAGTTCCCTACAGCTTTCTGGCTGATGCAGAGATGGTCGGGACAGTCTGCCTCTGTCATTTTGATTTTTCCATTTTTGATTTCGCAGACATTTGTATCGCCAATGGCGATCACCTGGTCCTTTGCAAGGGAATAGGTTCCGTATTCCAGACCGTTTACAGTGATACGGACAGAACCGTAGTCGCCTTTACGCATCAGGAACATGCCGCCCCAGAGAGCAAGCGCAGTAACCAGGATTGTTGCGATCATGATCAAATCCTTTTTTTTCAATTCAGAATCCTCTTTCTTTATCATCATTGGTTAAAGTGGTTTCCGGTTTGGAGCAGGATAAATCCTGCAGTTTGGTGTTTATCATAGCATAAGGCACAAAATATGACAAGTCCTGAAGTTAGATGATAAAAACACAGTGCGGATCTGAGGAGAAAGAAGGGGACTGTTTACTGCGGCTGCACTGATAAAAGGGCAATATTCAGGGACTGCGGGTAAAAAAATTCATTGTTTTCCATGTGAGAAAGTGATAGAATAGAATGGATTAATTGTATTAACCTAATTACGGAGGATTCCGTAAAGAAGATTTTATATAAAATAAAGACAAACAGGAGTATATTATGAATGTGTTTTCAAAGGTATTCGGGACGCACAGCCAGCGTGAGGTAAAACGTATCATGCCGCTGGTAGAAAAGACAGAGGCTCTGCGCCCGGAGATGCAGAAATTAACTGATGAAGAACTGAGAGACAAAACAAGAGAGTATAAAAGACGCCTGGAGGAAGGGGCGACCATCGACGATCTTCTTCCGGAGGCTTTTGCCACAGTGCGCGAGGCAGCCAAGCGTGTTCTTGGAATGGAGCATTACCGTGTCCAGATCATCGGCGGTATCATCCTTCATCAGGGACGAATTGCGGAAATGAAAACCGGTGAAGGTAAAACACTTGTATCTACACTTCCGGCATACCTGAACGCTCTGGAAGGCAAGGGTGTGCATATTGTTACTGTCAATGACTATCTTGCAAAGCGAGATGCAGAGTGGATGGGCAAGGTTCACGAGTTCCTTGGTCTGACTGTAGGCGTTGTACTGAACGACATGAAGCCGGAGGAGCGCCGGGCTGCCTATGGCTGTGACATTACCTATGTGACAAATAACGAGCTTGGTTTTGACTACCTTCGTGACAACATGGTTATTTATAAGGAACAGCTTGTACAGAGAGATCTGCACTACTGTATCATCGATGAGGTTGATTCTGTTCTCATTGACGAGGCCCGTACTCCTCTGATCATTTCCGGTCAGAGCGGAAAATCCACCAAGCTTTACGAAGTGTGCGATATTCTTGCAAAGCAGCTGGAACGCGGTGAGGCAAGCCATGAGATGACAAAGATGGCAGCCATCATGGGTGAAGAGGTTGTTGAGACAGGAGATTTTGTTGTAAATGAAAAGGACAAGATCGTCAACCTGACTGAGCGCGGTGTGAAAAAGGTTGAGAAATTTTTTAATATTGAAAACCTTGCTGATCCGGAAAATCTGGAGATCCAGCACAATGTTATTCTGGCTCTCCGCGCCCACAACCTGATGCACAGAGATCAGGATTATGTGGTAAAAGACGATGAGATCCTGATTGTTGATGAATTTACCGGACGTATCATGCCGGGCCGCCGCTATTCTGACGGACTTCATCAGGCTATTGAGGCCAAGGAGCATGTAAAGGTAAAACGTGAGAGCAAAACTCTTGCAACCATTACTTTCCAGAACTTCTTTAACAAATATACAAAAAAAGGCGGTATGACAGGTACTGCGCTTACTGAGGAAAAAGAGTTCCGTGATATTTACGGAATGGACGTTGTTGAGATCCCTACCAACAAACCGGTACAGCGTAAAGACCTGGAAGACGCTGTTTATATGACAAAAAAAGAGAAATTCAATGCGGTTGTTGAGGCTGTCAAGGAGGCCCATGCAAAACAGCAGCCGGTTCTTGTAGGTACGATTACTATTGAGACTTCTGAACTTCTCAGCAGAATGCTGCGCCGTGAAGGAATCCAGCACAGCGTGCTGAATGCCAAATTCCATGAGCAGGAGGCAGAGATCGTTGCTCAGGCCGGACAGGCAGGAGCGGTAACCATTGCTACCAATATGGCAGGCCGTGGTACAGATATTAAGCTGGATGATGTGTCAAGAGAGGCCGGCGGTCTGAAGATCATCGGTACTGAGCGCCATGAATCCAGACGTATTGACAACCAGCTGCGAGGACGTTCCGGCCGTCAGGGAGACCCGGGCGAATCCCGTTTCTACATTTCCCTGGAAGATGATCTGATGCGTCTTTTCGGTTCCGAGCGTCTGATGAAAATCTTTACCTCACTTGGCGTTGCAGAGAACGAGCAGATTGAGCACAAAATGCTTTCCAATGCTATTCAGAAGGCACAGGAAAAGATCGAGTTCAACAACTTTGGTATCCGTAAAAATCTTCTTGACTATGACCAGGTAAATAATGAGCAGCGTGAGATTATTTACAAAGAGCGCCGTCAGGTACTGGACGGAGAGAATATGCGTGATTCCATCTATAAGATGATCACAGATATTGTGGACAATACTGTGGACAGATGCTTCTCAGATGATGTGGACGCAGTAGAATGGAACCTGGATGAATTTAACTCCATTCTTCTTCCGATCATCCCGATCCAGGCTCTTACTCAGGAAAAAGTAAAGGGCAAGAAGAAAAATGAGATGAAGCATATTGTCAAGGAAGAGGCTGTGAAGCTTTATGAGGCAAAGGAATCTGAGTTCCCGGAACCGGAGCAGCTTCGTGAGCTTGAGCGAGTGGTTCTTCTGAAATCCATTGACAGTAAGTGGATGGATCACATTGACGATATGGAAATCCTCCGTCAGGGCATCGGCCTTGTAGGATACGGACAGAGAGATCCGGTTGTTGAATATAAGATGAGCGCTTACGATATGTTCAATGAAATGACAAACAGCATTCAGGAGGATACAGTCCGCATGCTGTATCATGTTCATGTTGAACAGAAGATCGAGCGTGAGCAGGTGGCAAAAGTGACCGGAACAAATAAAGATGATTCCAGCGCCCGCAAGCCTGTTCAGAGAAAAGAGGACAAGGTTTATCCTAATGATCCGTGTCCCTGCGGAAGCGGCAAAAAATACAAACAGTGTTGTGGACGTAAAATGATGAAAGCATAAGTAAATAAAGAAACAGAAGGGCTGGTCACATCTGATGACGGCCCTTCTTTCATATAAACACAGAAATATTAAGGGAACAGATTATGGTCTGTCAGGAGAGAATATGATAAAAATTGATTTGATCACAGGATTCCTGGGATCCGGTAAAACAACTTTCATAAAAAAATATGCTTCTTATCTGCTGAAAAAAGGGATGAACATAGGAATCCTGGAAAATGATTTCGGAGCAGTAAATGTGGACATGATGCTTTTAAAGGAACTGGAAAGGGAGAACTGTGAGCTTGAAATGATTGCGGGAGGCTGTGACCGGGAAACTCACAGACGCAGATTCAAGACAAAGCTGATCGCTATGGGGATGTGCGGATATGACCGGGTGATCGTGGAACCTTCCGGGATTTTTGATGTGGATGAATTTTTTGATGCTCTTTATGAGGAGCCTCTTGACCGCTGGTATGAAATCGGCAATGTGATCACTATAGTAGATGCCGGACTGGAAGAAACGCTTTCTGCTCACGGAGAATACCTTCTGGGATCCGAGGCTGCTTCGGCAGGCTGTGTGGTGTTCAGCAGAGCAGGGGAAGCTTCAGCGGAAAAAATAAGAGAAACAACAGCGCATCTGAATCAGGCAATGGAAGCGATCCGGTGCGGCAGAAGATTTGGTGAAGATATTTTCTGCAAAGACTGGGAAAGCCTGTCTGATAAGGATTATGAAATGCTTCTGAACTGCGGATACCGTACAGAGACATATGAAAAACAGCATTTTGACGGACAGGCTTTTCAGTCTCTTTATTTTATGAACACAGGAATCTGTGCAGAAAATCTGAAAGAGGCAGCGGAAAGAATCATGTCAGATACAGACTGCGGATCTGTGTTCCGTATCAAAGGCTTTGCCGGAAATACAGAGGGAAGCTGGATGGGACTGAATGCTGTCAGGGAAAAGGCTGATCTCTGTCCGATTGATGCAGGACAGGAAGTGATTATTGTAATAGGGGAGAATCTGGTAAAAGAAAAAATTGAATCACAGTTAAATTTTTTGCCTGATAATTAACATCTGTTCAGTTGTGGTAAGGGTGCGGCTCTGGTATGATAAAAGCAGCAAAGGCCGATGCGTAAATCAAACAGAGAAGGAGAATTGCCATGAAAACAGGTGAAGTGATCAGAATGTACAGAAAAAACAGGAATCTGACTCAGGAAGAAATGGCCAGCCGTCTGGGTGTTACAGCTCCGGCTGTAAATAAATGGGAAAATAATGTTTCCCTTCCTGATATCACCCTTCTTGCGCCCATTGCAAGGCTTTTGGAGACAACTCCGGATACCCTTTTGTGTTTCCGGGAAGAATTAAGCCAGGAAGAAGTGAACGCTTTTGTGCAGGAAGTCGATGAAAAATTTCAGAAAGAGGACTATGAACAGGCTTTTGAATTCTGCCGGAAAAAGATCTGTCAGTATCCGGGCTGTGACAGGCTTGTGGTACAGCTTGCCTCAGTTCTGGACGGCTGGCGGATATTGAAGAAGATCCCGGAAGAAGAGAAATATGACCGGGAAATTCTTGGGTGGTATAAGCAGGCATTGGAAAGCCAGGATGCGGAGATAAAGGAACGGGCGGCAGAGGCGCTGTTCAGTTATTATTTACGAAAAGAACAGTACGAAGAAGCAGAAGGCTGCCTGAACTATTTTTCTGTAAAAGATCCGGGAAGAAAAATCCATAAAGCCCTTTTATATGAGAAAAAGGGGAATCGTCCGGCTGCCTGGAAGGCATATGAAGAGCTTTTGTTCCAGACTGGAAATATTGCGGAAATGGTGCTTGGCGGACTGTTTTCCCTTTCGGAAAAGGACGGAGATCTGGAAAAAGCACGGATGTTTACAGAAAAGCTTATACAGCTTGCAGAGCTTTTTGAAACAGGCGAATATCATAAGGCAACTGCGAGAATGAGCCTTGCTCTTGCAGAAAAGGACAGAAGCCGGCTGGAACGACAGATGGAAAAAGTGATTGCCGCTGTGGATCAGCTGGACTTTTATCGAAATTCTGAACTTTATGCACATATGGAATTTAAAGAGATGAGTCCGGAATTTGCAGAAAGCATGAAAAAAACGCTGCGGGAAAGTTTTCAGAACGAAGCGGTTTATCAGTTCGCAGAGTGATTTTTCAGATGTAAAAAAGAAAAAATCATACGTATCATGAAAGGGTGACAGAAACAGCGCCAGATCGGGAAGACAGCTCCGGTTTGGCGCTGTTTTAAGCAAAGGGGTTGACATTCTGCTTTTTTCGTGTAATTAATAGGGGGATAACAGGTACGGAGGAGAAAAAAAGTGGGAAAAAATACAAAAATTTTATTTACAGATCTGGACGGAACCCTTTTAAATGATGAAAAAGAAGTAACGGCCGGCAATCAGGCTGCCATAGACAGAGCGTTGGAGCAGGGGCATAAAATTGTCGTAACCACAGGAAGGCCTCTTGCAAGCGGGCTGGATATTGCAGAGAGGATCGGTCTCACAAAGGAAGGCTGTTATGTGATCGCCTTTAACGGAGGACAGATCTATGATCCTTTTCACAAAAAAACAATTTATGGCAAAACCTTCTCAAAAGAGGTGGCGAAGCCTTTGTTTCAGGAGGCCATGGACAGAGGACTTCATATTCAGTCCTATTCGGACACTCAGGTTCTTTCTCTGAAAGAAAACCGGGAGCTGCTTTTTTATATCAGCGGATCTACAGTATCTTATAAAATTGTTCCGGATCTGGAGTCGGCATTTCCAAATGATCCGTATAAAATCCTTCTGGTAGGGCTGGATAACCGTGCAGAACTGGACAGATATCAGGAGGAATGTGTGAATCCTCTGAAGGGAACCGTAAGAGGATTCTTTTCTACAGAAAATTTTCTGGAGATCGTTCCGGACGGTGTTTCCAAGGGTGTCGCAGTAAAATGGCTCTGCGAGTATCTGGATATTCCCCTGGAAAATTCAGTGGCAGCAGGAGACGCGCCAAATGATGTGGAAATGCTGCAGGCAGCCTGTGTGGGAGCTGTGATGAAAAACGCCTACGAGGGAATGGACAGATACGCAACCTATGTGACAGAGCGGGACAACAACCATGACGGCGTGGCGGAAATTATAGAGAAGTTTATTTTAAAATAAAGAGAAGAAGTAAGACTCCCGGTGTTTTGAACACCGGGAGTTTTTGCAGTGTATATAAATGAGTGATTATTTTTGTAAAAATTGAGCCGTGTAAGTTACTCAGATTTACTTGACTTTCTGTGAAAAAAAGAGGTATATTTATAACGTAAAGAGTGAAATATACCACATAAAGGAGGTAGGCGTAAATGAGGAAAAAATTTAATTATTTAGGTTTGTTATCGCTGCTGTCCCTGGTTTCCCTTCTTGGGAGGATTACTGAAAATACCGGGCTTTATGGATTTTTGGGATTTATCTATTTTATACGGTATTTTTGGATTATACCTGATGAATTTTTCCGGCAAAATGTTCAGAAGTCTGCAACGTTTGCTTTTATGGCAGAAATGATTGCTTTTGTTCCTTTTATGTTTATATGTGCTTATATTTATGATGGAAGCAAAGCTGTAGCAACTGCATTTGCGTTGTGTTTTGCAGTTGTGATTATTGCATTTACCCTTTCTCTTGCATTTCATGAATGGAGGGAGCAGCGGGGGGCATTGAATGATTAAAAATCGAATTAAAGAATATCGTGCCAGATTCGATATGAAACAGGAAGATCTTGCGAGAATAACAGGAGTCAGGAGAGAGACTATTGGAAATCTGGAAAAAGGAAAATATAATCCGTCTCTTGTATTGGCATGGAACATTGCAAAAGCTTTTGGTGTAAGTATTGAAGAGGTTTTTACGGTAGTAGAAGATACAAATAACTAAAATATATGGAGATGATGCTTTTGGCATCATCTCTGTTTTTGTTTTAATACCCATTGACAACATATATACTGTGTGGTACGATGTATATAAAGAGGTGAGGTATATGAATATTGACGACTGGAAATCTCAGATTAAAAGAGGAACCCTGGAATTTGGAATTCTTTTAATGATCAGTCAGGAACCCTGCTACGGCTACGAGATCATCAGCAGACTGGAAAAGTGGCCGATTTTATCTGTAAAGGAAAACACTGTGTATCCCCTTTTGCGAAGGCTGCTGAAAGAGGAATATCTGTCTTCCTCCTGGCAGGAGACAACAGAGGGGCTGCCGCCCAGAAAATATTATTCGCTTACAGAAAAGGGCAGAGAATATCTGCAGTGTATGAAAACAGAATGGAAGAATCTTTTATCTGCAATTTCAGACTTGGAGGGAAAAGAAAATGGATAAAATTTTAAATGATTATCTGGAAAAAGTTGATAAATACCTGAAACCCATGAAGGTAACAGACCGGATGGACATTATAAAAGAAATTGAAAGCGACATGGCAGAGCTGAGAGAGCATGGAGGGCTTTCGGCAAATGAGATCATTGACCGGCTGGGAGAGCCCAAAAAGCTGGCGCAGGCATATCTTGGAGAAACGATCACAGAAACAAAAGGGATGAGCTTCAGAAAGCTTGGGGCAATGATAGCTTTTTACAGTATGGCAGGACTGGGCGGCATTATTATTCTTCCAGTTACCGGGATTACATCAATAGCCCTGATTCTCAGTGGTATTTTGTGTCCGCTGTGTGGGCTGGTGAAGCTGTTGGCATCCTTTGTGGGATATGACATTCCGTTTATTGGCTTTCAGCTGGGAAGCTTTTCTGCATCTCCGGCTTTGACATTGATTCTTTCGATTATTGTGGGACTTGTTTTTGCGGCAATCGGATGGGGCTTATGGCTGGTAACAAAGGCCTATATCAGAGCTGTCAGCGCCGGGTCTGAAAAAATACGGGGAAGAAAATAGAACAGTATCAGTCACTGTTTACAGGTTTGGCATGTTTATGCCAGAATCCCGGGATATACAGGGCAAAATTCCTTCGCCGAAGGTCATTTGGAAGGTGTTTTCCCTGCTCCTATACAGGTCCGGCTCTCTGTGTTATGATAATTGCAGAAGGAGGCGCTTTTATGGAACGGGAAAATCACACATATATAGCCATTGATCTGAAGTCCTTTTATGCTTCTGTGGAGTGTCGGGAGCGGGGGCTTGATCCGATGAGGACAAATCTGGTTGTGGCGGACGGCAGCCGCACACAGAAAACAATCTGTCTTGCAGTATCTCCGTCTTTAAGAGCATATGGGATTCCGGGCAGGCCAAGGCTTTTTGAAGTGGTTCAGAAGGTCAGAGCCATCAATACTATGCGAAAGAGAAAAGCGCCCGGAGGAAGTTTTTCCGGGGCTTCGTATCTGGCGCCGGAGCTGGAAGCATACCCGGAGCTTGAGCTTACCTATATTACAGCTCCGCCAAGAATGGCATTTTATATGGATTACAGCACAAGGATCTACAATATTTATCTGAAATATATAGCGCCGGAGGATATGCATGTATACTCTATTGACGAGGTGTTTATTGACGCCACTCACTATCTGAAAACCTATGGTATGACTGCCCGTGAGCTTGCAATGACAATGATCCGGGACGTGCTGCAGTCAACAGGAATCACCGCTACTGCAGGGATCGGAACAAATCTTTATCTGTGTAAGGTCGCAATGGACATTGTGGCAAAGCATATAGAACCTGATGAAAATGGTGTCAGGATCGCCGAGCTGGATGAGATGTCCTACAGGAAGCTTTTGTGGGATCATCAGCCTCTTACAGATTTCTGGAGAGTGGGAAAAGGCTACGAAAAGAAACTCAGGGCCAACGGGATTTTTACCATGGGGGATGTGGCGCGCTGTTCTGTGGGAAAGCCGGAAGATTTTTATAATGAAGAGCTCCTTTATAAGCTTTTTGGAATTAATGCAGAGCTTCTGATCGATCATGCCTGGGGATGGGAACCCTGTACCATCCAGGATATAAAAAGTTACAGACCCTCCAGCAACAGTGTAGGTTCAGGTCAGGTTCTCACCTGCCCCTACAGCTTCGAAAAAGCCAGACTGGTGATCCGGGAAATGGCAGACCTTCTGGCCCTGGATCTTGTTGACAAGCGTCTGGTAACAGACCAGCTGACCCTTACAGTGGGATATGATATTGAGAATCTGAAGAATCCGGAGAAAAAATACAGCGGGGAAGTAACCACGGACCGTTATGGAAGAAAAATCCCCAAACATGCGCACGGAACCATTAATCTGAAACAGCAGACTTCTTCTGCAAAAAAAATCGTAACTGCTGTGATGGAGCTTTACGACAGGATCATGGACAGAGAGCTTCTGATAAGAAGAATGTATCTGGCAGCCAACAAAGTGGTTCCGGAGGAAATGATACAGGAGGAAACTTTTGAACAGCTTGATCTCTTTACGGATTATGCGGCGCTGGAAAAGCAGAAGCAGCAGGAAGAGGCTGTGCTGGAGCGGGAACGCAAAATGCAGGAAGCCATGCTGGATATTAAGAAAAAATTCGGGAAGAATGCAATTCTGAAGGGAATGAATCTGCAGGAGGGTGCTACGGCCAGAGACAGAAATTCCCGGATCGGAGGTCATAAGGCTTAGGCGGCTCTCCGTTCTGATAAAAAGGAGGGCAGGAATGAAAAATTATTTTGGTGAAACACATAAATATGACGATATCATCAACCTTCCCCACCATGTGTCCGGGACACATCCTCAGATGCCGGTGGAGGACCGGGCAGCCCAGTTTGCTCCCTTTGCCGCACTGACCGGATATGGAGCGGCCATTAAGGAAACAGAAAGATATACAGAAAAGAGAATACAGCCGGATGAGGAGAGCGTGGAGATTTTAAACAGACGGCTTGAATTTATCCGGGAGCATATCAGTGAGAAGCCGGAGGTTACGGTCACATATTTTCAGCCCGACCTGAAAAAAGAAGGCGGAAAGTATATGACAGTCACTGGCACTGTAAAAAAGATCGACACGTTCAGACACCGGATGCTTCTGAAGGATGAAACAGAAATTCCTTTTGAAAATCTCTGGGAAATTGTTTTCCAGGAAAAATAAAAAGATTATCACATTGAAGATAAATCTGTCATCTGACAGTGGTTTTATCAGAAATTCCATCAGAAATTCATCTCTGGACGGAAAAATTCAGCCTTTACGGATGAGAGGATATTCTGTATACTATACTAAAAAGGTCAATAAAAGGAGGAAATACTTATGCTGGAAATTGGCACAAAAGCGCCGGCGTTCGAACTGCCGGATCAGAATGGAGAAATGCATACGCTTGAGGAATATAAAGGGAAAAAAGTGATTCTTTATTTTTATCCCAGAGATAATACACCGGGATGCACAAAGCAGGCATGCGGCTTTGGAGAGCTTTATCCTCAGTTTACAGAAAAAGGGGCGGTTGTTCTGGGTGTAAGTAAAGACAGCGTGGCATCCCATAAGAAATTTGAGACAAAATATGAGCTTCCGTTTACTTTGCTGTCAGATACAGAGCTTTCCTGTATTCAGGCATATGATGTGTGGAAAGAAAAAAATATGTACGGCAAAAAAACAATGGGCGTGGTGCGTACCACATATTTAATTGATGAACAGGGAATCATTGTTAAGACCTTTGGAAAGGTGAAGGCTGCAGATAATCCGGCGCAGATGCTGGGAGAGCTGTAACATGAAGATCATTATATCTCCTGCGAAAAAAATGAATGTGGATACAGATACCTATCAGGTAACAGGGCTTCCGGTATTCCTTGAAGATACAAAGCTTCTCATGGATGAAATCAAAAGTCTTACGTTTGCTCAGGCAAAGGAACTGTGGAAATGCAATGACAGGCTGGCGCAGCTGAATTATGACCGTTTCAGGAGTATGGACGTAGAACGCTGCCTGACTCCGGCAGTCCTTACCTATGAGGGACTTCAGTACCAGCATATGGCTCCGGAAATTTTTACGGAAGGAGCCCTTGCCTACATAGACAGACATTTGCGTATTTTATCGGGATTTTATGGAGTGCTGAAGCCTTTTGACGGAGTGACGCCCTATCGTCTGGAGATGCAGGCAAGATTATCTGTAAAAGGAAAAAAGGATCTGTATGATTTCTGGGGAGACCGGCTGTACAGGGAACTGACAGAGGGAGGCCGCCTGATTATAAATCTGGCCTCCAGAGAGTATTCAAAGGCTGTGGAAAAATACCTGGAGCCAAAGGACCGGTTTCTGACAGTGGAGTTTGGCCAGCTTAAGGACGGAAAGGTGAAACAGAAGGCAACTCTGGCAAAGATGGCGCGGGGAGAAATGGTCCGGTTTATGGCAGAAAATAATGTCTGTGATCCGGAAGATATAAAAAATTTCCGGGCGCTGGGCTTCCGGTACAGCAAAGAACGGTCAGACAAAAATAAAATGATATTTTTGGCGGAACAGGATAAGAAATAAGATGATCTCAACTTTTATGCAATAAGAATCAAGGACATATGATAGTTCTGTATATTCTGACATTGCAGGAAAACAGAATAATGTAATATTTAAGGACAGATACAGAGCGGTCAGCGCTTCTGTATCTGTTTTTTCTTTATGATAAATTAACATCCCTTGTCCGGAGTTTAATACCGACTTTATAAAAACTTGTATACAATGTCTGAGAACAGAAAAAGGGGTTACTGTGAACGAAATGAGAAGTAAGAAATGAGGGGTTCTCAGGAGCGTCCCTGCATGTGCAGAAAAAAGAGCACAGAGAGGAGAGGATTATTATGATGGATATTCTGATGATAGCGGTTCTTCTTGGCTGTTTTGGCCTTGTGAAGCTGTTTGCGGATTTCTGTGAATCGCAGGTGAATCCGAAAGAAAAATAAGAGGAAAGGCGGAGTAAGATTATGATAGCATTGGGGATTATCATTCTGGCGCTTGGAGGCTATCTTGTATACGCGCTGATATATCCGGAAAAGCTGTAAAAATTTACAGATCTGTTCAGAGAATGTTGGATTTTAATTTATGTCAAAAGGGAGAGCAACAGGAGGAGAAAAATGTTACAGATCATTCTTACGCTGGCAATTTTCCTGATACTTGTGATTCCCATGGGAAAGTACATGTATCACATTGCCACAGAACAAAAAACTTTTGCAGATAAAGTTTTTAATCCAATCGATCATTTGATATATAAAATCTGCGGTATCAAAAATGAGGATATGGGATGGAAAAAATATGCCCTTACTCTGGTAACTGCAAATGCTGTGATGGTTTTTGTGGGATACCTGATCCTCAGAATTCAGAATCTTCTGTTTCTGAATCCAAATGGCATTGAAGGAATGGAGTCAAGTCTTTCCTTTAATACGATCATCAGTTTTATGACAAACACCAACCTGCAGCATTATTCCGGTGAAAGCGGACTTTCCTATGCAGCGCAGATGTGTGTCATCATTTTTATGATGTTCACTTCAGCAGCCAGCGGTTATGCGGCCTGCATGGCATTCTGCAGAGGACTTTCCGGAAGAAAGCTGGGGAATTTTTACAGAGATATGGTAAGGATCACAACCAGGATCCTGATCCCGGTATCTTTTATAGTAGGTCTGATCCTGGTAAGCCAGGGAACACCGCAGACACTGATGCAGAACTTTACAGTGGAAACGATTGAAGGAAAATATCAGGACTTGGCAATGGGACCGGTAGCGGCGCTTGAATCCATCAAGCATCTGGGAACAAACGGCGGAGGTTTCTTCGGGGCAAACTCAACCACACCATTTGAGAATCCTACTGTGATCTCCAATATGGTTGAAATGCTTTCCATGATGATTCTTCCGGGAGCCTGTATCGTAACCTTTGGCCATATGCTTAATGACCGGAAGAAAAACAAAGTAAAGGCAACAGCTGCAGCAGTGGCACCTGCAAAGAAAAAAATCCTTATGGGACGTCAGGGCGCTGTAGTATTTGGCGCAATGGCAATCCTCTTTATGGTCGGACTGCTGTTATGCTACAACTCAGAGATGGCAGGAAATCCTGTGATCGGTGAAATGGGAATCGACCAGAGCGCAGGAAGCATGGAAGGAAAAGAGGTCCGTTTCGGAACTGCCCAGTCCTCCCTGTTTACCACAGTAACCACATCTTTTACCACAGGTACGGTAAACAACATGCATGATACACTGACTCCTCTTGGCGGTCTGGTGCCAATGCTTCATATGATGCTGAACTGTGTGTTTGGCGGCAAGGGCGTAGGACTTATGAACATGGTTATGTATGTGATCCTGGCAGTGTTTATCTGCGGCCTTATGGTTGGACGTACACCGGAATATCTGAATAAAAAAATTGAAGGAAAGGAAATGAAGCTGGTAGCAATTGTAATTCTGATCCATCCGCTTCTGATCCTTGGTTTTTCCGCACTGGCAGTTGCGGTTTCCGGAGGACTGGATGGTATTACAAATCCCTCGTTCCACGGACTGAGCCAGGTATTGTATGAATATGCTTCCTCGGCAGCAAACAATGGTTCCGGTTTTGAGGGACTGGCTGATAACAGTGTATTCTGGAATGTTACAACAGGAATTGCAATGTTCTTTGGAAGGTATATTGCTATTGTAGCGCAGCTTGCAATTGCCGGTTCCCTTCTGGCCAAGAAGAGAGTGAATGAATCCATTGGTACACTGAGAACTGACAATGTTGTATTTATGATCGTTCTTGTATTTATTGTATACATCTTTGCAGCACTGACCTTCTTCCCGGCTCTTGCACTGGGACCGATCGCGGAGCATCTGTCGCTGTGGATGTAATAGATGCAGAAAAAAGGAGAAGAGAAACATGGCTAAGAAGGAAAAAACAAAATTCATTACTCCGGATATTCTGAAAACTTCTATTATTGGAGCATTCCAGAAACTGGATCCAAGATATATGATCAAAAATCCGGTAATGTTTGTTGTTGAGATTGGATTTATTATCACTTTGATTCTGACATTCTTTCCTACAATGTTTGGAGGAAATGCAGAGTACAGAATTTATAATGGAATTGTAACAGTGATTCTTTTTGTGACGGTGCTGTTTGCAAACTTTGCAGAATCTGTTGCAGAGGGACGTGGAAAAGCCCAGGCAGCTTCTCTGAAAAAAACAAAACAGGACACAAAGGCGCGAGTACTTCTTTCCAATGGACAGGAAAAAACAATCAATGCGTCTGAACTGAAAAAAGGCGATATTGTTCTTGTAAAAATGGGAGAGGTAATCCCCAATGACGGTGAGGTTATTGAAGGAATCGCTTCTGTAGACGAATCTGCTATTACAGGAGAATCTGCTCCTGTAACAAGAGAAGCCGGCGGAGATTTTTCCTCTGTAACAGGTGGAACTACTGTAGTATCTGACTGGTTGAAAATAAAAATTGTTGCTGAGCCGGGTGAATCTTTTCTGGATAAGATGATTTCTCTTGTAGAAGGTGCATCCAGACAGAAAACGCCAAATGAGATTGCCCTGAACACGCTTCTGATCGTACTGACCCTGATCTTCCTGATCGTTGTGGTAACTCTTTATCCGTTTGCAAATTACCTTAGAGTGGAGATTCCGGTATCATGGGCAATTGCTTTGATGGTATGCCTGATTCCAACTACTATTGGAGGACTTCTTTCTGCAATCGGTATTGCAGGTATGGACCGTGTGACCCGTTTTAATGTTATAGCAATGTCGGGTAAAGCTGTGGAAGCCTGCGGTGATGTGGATACCATGATTCTTGACAAAACAGGAACAATTACTTTTGGCAATCGTCTTGCGGCAGAATTTTATCCGGTGGAAGGTGTGGATAAGAAAGATCTGATCAGATACAGTGTTCTGTCTTCTCTGCTTGACGGAACTCCGGAAGGAAAATCCACAGTTGACCTGGGCAAAAAGATGGGATGTGATCCGGACAGTCTGAACACAGAAGGAATGGAATTTGTAGAATTTACCGCTCAGACAAAAATGAGCGGGGCTGACTGTAAAGATGGAACCATCATCAGAAAAGGCGCATACGAGGCAATTAAAACATTTGTACAGGAAAAGGGAGGAGAGATTCCTTCTGACCTGGAAGGCATTGTAACAGAAGTTTCCAACCTTGGCGGAACTCCTCTGGTTGTATGTGTAGATGCCAAAATTTACGGAGTTATTTATTTGAAGGATACAGTTAAGCCGGGACTGGTAGAGAGATTTGAGCGTCTTCGTGAAATTGGTATCAAAACTATTATGTGTACCGGTGATAACCCTCTGACAGCGGCAACCATTGCAAAGGAAGCCGGAGTGGACGGATTTATTGCAGAGTGCCGTCCTGAGGATAAAATTACAGCCATTAAAAAAGAGCAGGCAGAAGGTAAGCTGGTAGCCATGACAGGTGACGGAACCAATGACGCTCCGGCTCTTGCTCAGGCAGATGTAGGTCTTGCCATGAACTCAGGAACCCAGGCGGCAAAGGAAGCCGCAAACATGGTGGATCTGGATTCTGACCCCACTAAGATCCTTGAGGTAGTGGAGATCGGAAAGCAGCTTCTGATCACAAGAGGATCTCTGACAACCTTCAGTATTGCTAATGATATTGCAAAATATTTTGCTATTATCCCGGCAATGTTTACACTGGTCCTGCCACAGATGCAGATTTTGAATATCATGCATCTGGCTACTCCGGCAAGCGCCATTCTTTCCGCACTGATCTTTAATGCGATCATTATTCCGGCGCTGATCCCCATTGCCATGAAGGGAGTCAAATATAAACCTATGAAAGCAGAAAGACTTCTTCTCAGAAATATGGGTGTGTATGGACTTGGCGGAATTATCGTCCCGTTTGTGGGAATCAAGCTGATAGATCTGATTGTAGCTCCAATGCTTGCAATGATTGGAATGTAGGAGGAATGTTTCATGAAAAAGTTTGGAAAAATGCTGGGAAAGGCATTTGTATTCTGTATAGTGATGATTGTGCTCTGTTCATTTGTCTATCCCCTCGCCCTGACAGGTGTGAGTCAGCTGACCATGAAGAATAATGCCAATGGAAATCTGATCGACAAAAATGGAGAACCGACCAATAATATAGAAGAAGCTGTGGGTTCCGAACTGGTAGGCCAGGATTTTACAGAGGATTATTTTTTCAGAGGAAGAGTTTCTTCTGTAAATTATAATACATACACAGAGGAGCAGAAAGAAAACGGCGAGTATACAGGCGTATCTTCAGGAAGCTTTAACTATGCGAACTCCAATCCTGAACTGGAAAAAAGAATTCAGGAAGATCTGGATGAGTTTCTGGAAACTCATCCCGGAGTAAAAAGGGAGGATATTCCTTCTGATCTTCTGACTGCTTCCGGTTCCGGACTTGATCCCCATATCAGCCCGGAGGCGGCGCAGGTTCAGGTTGCGGCAGTAGCTGAAAATTCTGGCCTTTCCGAGCAGGAAGTACAGGACATTGTAAAAGAGAACACAGAGCATAAGGTACTTGGGATTTTTGGAGAAGAAAGAGTAAATGTGCTGAAATGCAACCTTGACATTGCAGGCGCAATGGGACTGATCTGACAGAAAGAAGAGGGCAGAATGGAAGATATAAGACCTGATTCAGAATATCTGTTAAAAAAGCTTCAGTATGAGGAAGAGCAGAAGCTGAAAAAAAATAAAGGGAAGCTGAAGATTTTCCTGGGATATGCGGCAGGCTCCGGCAAAACCTATACGATGCTGGAAGCGGCCCATGAGGCAAAAAAACATAACATAGATGTGGTGGCCGGGTATATTGAACCTCATGACAGGCCGGATACACGCAGACAGGCGGAGGGGTTAGAAACCATTCCGCCTCTTGTGGTAGAATATAAAGGGGTAAAGCTCCGGGAATTTGATCTTGACCGTGCTCTGGAGCGGAAACCTCAGCTGATTCTTGTAGATGAACTGGCTCACACCAATGCAGCCGGCTGCAGAAATGAAAAACGGTATCAGGATGTAAAAGAGCTTCTGCGGGCAGGGATTGACGTTTATACCACCATTAACATTCAGCATCTGGAAAGCCTGAATGATCTGGTGGGATCGATTACTCATATAGAGGTCAGGGAAAGGATTCCGGACAGTGTATTTGACCATGCGGATCAGGTGGAGGTCATTGATATTGAGCCGGAAGAACTTCTGGACCGGATGAAAGAGGGAAAGATTTACAAGCCGGTGCAGGCAGAACGCGCCATGAACCATTTTTTTAAAAGAGAGAAGCTTGCGGCTCTTCGTGAAATTACCCTGAGACGCACAGCGGACCGTGTAAACCGTATTGCAGAAGAGGAGCGGAATATTACAGGGGCTATGGATTACCATACAGGCGAACATATTCTTGCCTGCATTTCCGCCGCGGAGTCAAGCGCAAAGGTCATCCGGTCAGCGGCCCGTCTTGCCTATGCCTTTCGCGGGCAGTTTACAGGGCTTTACGTGGAAACACCTGCCATGCAGGAAGCTAATGAAAAGACGAAACAGAGTGTGCGGAGAAATATGGAGCTTGCCCGGGCTCTGGGAGCAAAAATCGTTACAGTGTATGGTTCTGATATTGGCAGCCAGGTTGCAGAATATGCAATGGTAAGCAATGTTTCGAAGGTGGTTCTTGGAAGGACAAACCACAGATTTTTTATGCGAAAGCCAATGGCGGAGGTACTGGAAAAATTGAACAGTATGGCTCCCAACATTGACGTATATATTATCCCGGATATGAAAAACAGAAAGGCTGCAGGAAAATACGGTCACAGAGAAGGGCGCAGAAAGGCAGAAAATGCAGGAATGCAGGCATTGTGGGAATTTGGACTGATCAATATAATTCTGGTTCTTACTACGATCGCAGCCTGGATTCTCCAGAAATTTCACCTTCCGGAATCCAATATCATTATGGTGTATATTCTGGGAGTGCTGCTGTCGTCCTACATATCTGACAAAAAAATCTATGCGGTTTATTCGTCCCTGTTCAGTGTGCTTGCCTTTAATTTTTTATTTACAGAACCGTATTTTTCTCTGAAGGCTTATGATAAAGGATATCCCACCACTTTTGCAATGCTGTTTATTGTGGGGCTTTTTACAGCGTCCCAGACAAGAAAGCTGAAGCTTCAGAACAAAGAAAGTGTAAAAAAGGCTTACCGGACAGAGATTCTTCTGGAAAACAGCCAGAAGCTCCGCCGATGCAAATCCGAAAAGGAGGTCTGGCAGCAGGCGGCGGCCCAGGTGGAAAAGCTTCTGGATCTGTCTCTTGTGATCTATCCGGTAAATAAAGACGGGCTTCTGGGAGAGGCAATGCTGTTTCCCCGTCAGGGAACAGAAAAAACCAGTCTGGAACCTTTGCTGACTTCTCAGGAAAAAGCGGTGGCAAAATGGGTGGCAGCCAATCACCACCGGGCAGGAGCCTGTACTCATACTCTGTCAACAGCAAAAGCTATGTATTTGCCTGTTCAGGATGAGGAAAATGTGAAGGGTGTCATGGGGATTTTCCTGGAGGAACGCAGACAGATCCAGGAGTTTAAGTACGGGCTTCTGATCGCTATGCTCAATGAAACAGGAGTAAAACTGAAGGATCGGTTTTGATTCTGCTACTTCTGACAGCTTCTGTATGCGTTTATAGCCTTGCGGATCAGATCGTTGAATTTATCAGCGTCCCAGGCTGCCCGGCCGGTAAAGAGACCGTCAATAGAGGGCTGTATGATCAGTTCCTCTGCATTATCGGAATTAACACTGCCTCCGTAGAGAACAGGAATCTGCTCAGAAGCTTCACAGAACAGCTCTCTCAGGGTTTCTTTTATGATTTTGTGCATGGATTCCGCGTAGTCCGGAGTGGCGGGAGTGCCATTTATTCCGATAGACCATACAGGTTCATAGGCGATCCATAATTTGTGAAGCTGATCGGAAGGAATTCCGTGGAGGCCGATTTTAAGCTGAGACCGGAGAACTTCCGGGCTGATCCCATAGTCTTTTTGTTCCTGAGTTTCCCCGATGCATAATAAAGCAGTAAAGCCGTGTTTTAATGCGGCTTTTATTTTTTTGTTTTCTTCAATGTCTGTTTCTCCGAATACATGTCTTCGCTCGGAGTGGCCTGCCATTACAAGTCCAAGTCCAAGCTCTTTTAACATCAGTGGTGATATTTCACCGGTAAACTGTCCCTGGTCCTCCCAACACATATTCTGGGCGCCCAGAAGAATCTGGTTCTGATCGGTGCATGCTGCAGCCTGTTCCAGAGCAGTGAAAGATGGAATAATAAAAAGCTGAATATCGTCTCTGCTTATATCGCTTGTATTTTGCGTCAGTTTTGCGAGGTATTCCACAGTATCTCTGACGTTTTTATACATTTTCAGATTGCTTCCAAAATAAAGTTTTTTATTCATAATGATAATCCTCCTGATGGAATTTTTCTTTTGTTTTGGCTTTATTATATGATTGTAAAAAACGAAAAGCAATTAGGAGAAATGTAGTAAATAATGATTGAAATGAAAGAAAACGAAAATACGAAATGAAACAAAAGAAATAAAGGCATTATATTGTGCAAAATGTACAAAAATACAAATGAAAAAGTGAATATAAATAACGAAAAGTAAACATATACTTGATTTTGTGAAAAAAGTGAGTTAAGATTAGAACATGAAAACGACGGAAATCAAAATAAAAATAAACAAATAACGAAAATTAAATGAAAGGAAAACTGATTAAAATGAAAAGTGAATTTAAGCCTGTAACGGCAGTTACAATGGGAGATCCGGCTGGAATAGGACCGGAAATAGTGGTAGGAACTATGCTTGATAAGGAACTGTATGATTCCTGTAAAATGTTCGTAATCGGAAGTATTGCAATTTTGGACAGAGCGGCAAAAGTTCTTGGCAAAGAACTGAAATACAATAAAATTTCCAGTCCGGAGGAAGCAAAATACGAATATGGGGTTGTTGATGTTCTGGAAACAGGTGATTATGACACAGATTCTATTAAATGGGGCGAGGTTCAGGAGCTTGCAGGACGTATGGCTGTTGACTGGATTATGAAATCAATTGAGCTTGGAATGGAAGGAAAGGTAGATGCAGTATCCACGGCTCCAATCCACAAACGTGCAATCAAGCTTGTGGGAGTGAAAGAACCCGGGCATACGGAAATTTATCAGAATGTAACCAAATCTCCTTATGCACTTACAATGTTTTCCTGCCATAAGCTGAGAGTATTTTTTGTAAGCAGGCACATGTCTCTGGTGGATGCGGTGCATTTTGCTACAAAAGACGTTGTGCTGGAATTTATTGAAAATATTGATAAAGAACTGAGGAACGTAGGAATTGACAATCCATGTATAGCAGTTGCGGGTATTAACCCTCATAACGGAGATAACGGACTTTTTGGAAGGGAAGAAATTGATGAATTGGAGCCGGCAGTAAAGGCGGCTCAGGAGAAGGGGATCAATGCAGTGGGCCCATGCCCGGCAGATTCGGTATTTCATATTGGAAAGAGCGGAAAATTTGATGCGATTCTTTCCATGTATCACGATCAGGGACATATTGCATGTAAGACCTTTGATTTTCAGAAATCAGTAACCATTACATGGGGACTTCCGTTTATCAGGGGATCTGTAGACCATGGAACAGCTTTTGATATTGCGGGAAAAGGAATTGCAGACTGTGTAAGCCTGATCGAGTCCACAAAGGTATGTGTGGAATATGCAGTACGTAAGCACGAAAGAGAAACAAAGAAGTAAAGCAATACAGAGAAGGGAAGAATGTTATGCCGATTATAGGTGCAGTTGCAGACGATCTGACAGGGGCAACCACTACAGGGGTGTTGCTTGCAAGGTCAAAAGCGAAAACAGCAGTGTTTTTTAATGAAGAAGCAGCAGAAAAGGCAGAGGGTGCAGAAAATCTGGATGCTATTCTGGTAAGCAGCAATTCACGCCCGCTTCCGGCAGATGAAGCCTATGAAAAGGTAAAATCAGCTACCCTTGCGTTAAAAAGAATGGGGGTAAAATATTTTTCCAAAAGAATAGATACTACGCTTCGTGGCGGAGTGGGAACAGAGATAGATGCCATGCTGGATCAGTTAGATGAAAATGCGATAGCAGTTGTGGTTCCTGCCATGCCTCAATCCAGAAGGATACTGGTAGGCGGTTATTCTATCATAGATGGAGTTGCTTTGATCAATACTCCGGTAGCTCAGGACGTGCGTACTCCGGTAAAAGAAAATTACATGCCAAGACTTCTGGAAGGACAAACCAGAAGAAAAGTGGGACTTGTTACTCTCGACTATATTCTGAAGGGCCGGGAGGACACAGAAAAAAGACTGATGGAAGTACGTAAAGAAGGCTGCAAGGTTATTGTAGTTGATGCGATTACTCTTGAAGATGTTGAAACGATTGCAGACGCCTGCATTGCTTTGAATTGGAATGTGGTTGCAGTAGATCCGGGACCGTTTACAGCTAAAATGGCCTACAGGCGAGGGTTGATCGGGATTGAGGAACCTGATATACCGGACGAAAAAGAGCAACCTGGAAAAACAGTGCTTGTTGCAGCCGGAAGCGCAACTCCGGTCACAAAAAAACAGATGGAGGTCCTTTGTGAGGATCCCCGCCATGTAAGGATCAGTGTGAATCCGGTTCCTTTGATAAATGGAGGAGAAGAAGCTTTAGAGGAAGCACTTAAAGCAGTGAATACTGCAGCCGATATGATGAAAGCCCAAAAGGCACCCAGAGCGATCCTGTTTGAGACAGCTCTTCATGGAGAACTTCTGAATCTGGAAGAAGAGGATCGGAAACACGGTTATGCGGACGGAATGAGCGCCAATCGTATCAATGCAGGTCTGGGAACAATTATTTCCCGTCTTATGGAAGAGGTGGGAAGAGAAAAAATAGCCGGACTTTACACAACAGGCGGAGATACTATGGTGAACGTGTGCTATCAGCTTGGAGTGGAATGCATTCAGGTAATAGATTATGTAATTCCTCAGGCAGATATAGGAAGACTGGTGGGAAGCTATGACGGGCTTCCGGTAATCGGAAAAGGTGGTCTGACCGGAAATGACCATACAGCCTGTGATATTGTAGATCGTTTGTTTAAAGAAGCAGAAAGAAAATAAAGGAGGAAACAGAAAATGAAGCTGGCAATTGGATGTGATGAAGCAGCATATGCTTTAAAGGTGGAAATCATGAAGCATCTGGACGAGATTGGTGTGGAGTATAAGGACTTCGGAGCTGACAAGGGAGAAATAGTCTTATATCCGGATGTGGCCAAAACAGTTGCTGAGGCTGTGGCAGCAGGTGAATTTGAACGTGGGATTCTTGTATGTGGAACAGGAATTGGCATGGCTATTACAGCAAATAAGGTTCCGGGGATCCGGGCAGCAGTGTGTCATGATCCGTTTTCTACAGAGAGATCCAGAAAAAGTAATGATGCGCAGATCATGTGCATGGGGGAGCGTGTGATCGGCGTGGAGCTTGCGAAATATCTGGTAGATATCTGGCTGAAATGTGATTTTGCAGGGGGCGGATCTGCTCCTAAGGTTGAACGTATTATGGAAGTAGAGCGTTCCTATCACTAAGCGAAAAAAGGAGAATGGTATTATGGGTGAAAACAAAGAAAAAAACAAAAAAGAACCAAAAGATCTTGATCTTTTAAATAAGATGAAAAACCTGCCCGGAGGGCTTGTTATTATACCTCTGGTTATTGCGGTTCTGCTTGCAACCTTTGTTCCGCAGGTATTTCAGATCGGAGGGTATGTAACTGCTTTGTTTTATGAAGGAAATTCCTGTATGATGGGATTCTTCCTGATTGTGTGCGGTTCTATGATCAATGTAAAACAGGTGGGTATGCCTCTTTATAAGGGCGCGATTATGACAGGCGTAAAATTTGCGCTGGGTGTTGCTGTTGGCGTTCTTGTAGGAACGATCTGCGGACCAGAAGGATTCCTGGGAATTGCACCTTTTGTTCTGATTGCAACAATTACAAATTCCAACGGCTCGCTGTATATTTCCCTTTCTTCTCAGTTCGGAAATGCCACAGATACCGGAGCGATTTCCATTCTGTCTCTGAATGACGGACCGTTTTTTACACTGATCGCCCTGGGCGCTACAGGACTTGCCAATATTCCGATTAAATCACTGATTGCAGTTCTGATTCCTCTTCTGATCGGTTTTGTCTGGGGTAATCTGGATAAAGGCTTTCGTGATGCATGTAAAACCGCACAGCCAATTGTCACTTTCTTTATGACTATTTCAATTGGCGCAAAGACAGATGTAAAGACAATTTTGACAGCGGGAGCGTCAGGAATCGTTCTGGGTCTGATTTCAGCAGCGACAGCAGTATTGTTTTTCTTTATTATCAATCTGCTTCTTCCAAAAAAAGAAAGAAATGCAATGGGAGCAGCGATTGGAACTACAGCTTTAAATTCTGCAATGACACCGGCTGCAGTAGCGGAAGCAGATCCCAGTATGGCGCAGTACACAAGTATGGCAACTGCACAGTGCGCCACAGCTTCTATTATTACTTTGTTCCTTTGTCCGTTTATTACAGCGGCATTTGACAAATATATGATGAATCATAAGAAAGGTATCTACAGCCCGGAAGGATGGGCATACGAAAAAGCACTTGCCGCAGAACAGAAATAGGTTATTGTATATAAGTCCTTTTGTATGTTAAAATATAAAAGGACTTTTTACAAAACTTTTCTTAATTTAGAAAGGATTGTGAAAAGCTCATGAAAAAAATAACAGTTCATATGACAAAAGAGGCGCTATTTGACTTTCTTCTGTTTCACGCTTATTCGAAATTCAGCGGATTTCTGGTGAATATTCTGGGTCTTGCTGTTGCGTTTATGGGGATCATTCTGTATATATCAGATAAAGCCAGCACGTTGAACCTTTGTTTTTATCTTGGAGCTGCATTCCTGTTTCTGGGATATACACCGTTACAGCTAAAAAGAAGAGCGGCAGGTCAGATGAAGATAAATCCACAGTACGCACAGGATGTAGATTATACCTTTTCTGATGAGGGGATTCTGATGGAACGTGGAAATATGCAGGAAACCTATCAGTGGAGCAAGATTCAGAAGGCTGTTGTGACTCCGAAAACAATTGGGATTTATTATGAGCCGGAGCGTGCTCTGATTATACCTAAACAGGATTTTGGAGAGCAGTTTACAGGTATATTTCAGTTGATTGCCATGAATCTGGGAGCATCCAGGCTTCAGATGAGATAGAAGAGTTGTTTTCGAATGAGTCCGGAATGATAGCGTCTGTTTGTAAGCAGTATTGAGGGTGGGAAAATGCAGGAACGCAGACGAATAATATTACAGAGACTGGAAGAGTATGGCTCAGTAAAAGTAAATGAATTGAGCAGTGAGTTTGGATGCTCAGAAGTAACGATTCGGTCGGATATCCGGGCGCTGGAAAAGGAGGGAAAGCTTTCCAGAACGCATGGAGGCGCTGTGAGAAAAGAAGAGGAAGGCGGTGTGATCCATTATCGCGCAGAAAGCCTTTATCGAAATGTGGAATTAAAAAAGCAGATTGCGGCCTGTGCTTATGAATTTATTGAAGACAGAGATACTATTATTATAGATGATGCATCTACCAGTTTTTATCTGGCTGTTTATATAAAAGAACATCCGGAAAAGCACCTGGCAATAGTAACAAATTCGCTGCTGGCAGCCAATGAGCTTTCAGGGCTTTCTCATGTGGAACTTTTTATGGTGGGCGGACACGTTGGAGGTCATCTTGCAGCAACCATGGGAGAGATCGCTGAGGACAGTATGGCAAAGTTCCATGTAGACAAGGCTTTTATTGGTGTCCACAGCATTAATTTTGATGCAGGACTTACATCCATTGCCACGCCTCAGATGCAGGTAAAGCAGGCAATTATGAAAACAACGGATAAAGTGTTTGTACTTGCAGACAGTACAAAATTTGGCGGAGGTTATCTTTCAATTATCTGCCCTATTAAATCTGTGTATAAAATCATTACAGACCAGCAAGTCTCGAAGCAGAATGTCATACGGGCAGAAAGAGAAAGTGTTCCGTTGGTAATTGCTAAAAGGCCGGAGTAGTTTTCAATGATGTCACAAAAATATATTTGGTAAAGTAACAGGTTCTGCTGAGAAAAGCAGCAGATTTTCTTGACAAGTGAAAAGACTGGTGTTATATTACATATAGAACAAAGAGGCAGGGGGATGCTGCAATAACTTGCCGGCATCTCCTTTTTGCAGGACTTGTGAACCGGAGGTGGCATAATGGCGAAAAGAGACTATTATGAGGTCCTTGAAGTGGGCAGAAATGCTGATGAAAAGGAAATCAAAAGAGCATACAGAAAACTTGCCAAGCAGTATCATCCGGATATGAACCCGGGAGATAAGAAGGCAGAACAGAAATTTAAAGAAATCACAGAGGCCTATAATGTTCTCAGTGATACGGAAAAGAAGAAATTATACGATCAGTTTGGATTCGCTGCATTTGAGGAAGGCTTTTCGGCAGAAAATGCAGGGGGATTTTCTGGGCGTGGAAATGGCTTCGGAGGCTTTGATTTCGGCCGGGACGGAAACGGCGCTTATCGGGAATATCATTTTGAAAACGGTAACATGGATGATATTTTTGGGGATATCTTCGGCGATATGTTTCATGGTCAGGGTGGACGCACCGGAAGAGGCCGGGCAGGCTTCGGAAGCGGTTTTTCCGGAAATTCCGGCTTCCGGGGGTATCAGGACTTCGGAGGCAGACAGGGTACAGGACGGGGCAGCGACCTGCGCTCAGAGGTCAGTGTCAGCTTTAAAGAAGCTGTGTTCGGATGTGACAGAATGCTGCAGCTTTCTGATCCAAATGGAAAAGCCCAGAAGCTTCAGGTGCATATTCCGGCAGGAATTGAGGATGGAAAGAGCATTCGCCTGAAGGGGAAGGGAAATCCCGGATACGGAGGCGGAGCATCAGGCGATCTTTTTTTGAAGGTTCATGTGGAACCGGAAACCGGATGGGAGAGAAAAGGTCAGGATATTTATACGATAGCAGAAATTCCTTTTATGACAGCAGTGCTGGGAGGAGAAGCGAAATTTTCTACTTTGTACGGAGATGTGATGTGCAGGATTCCGGCCGGAACTCAGTGCGGCGGAAAAATCCGGCTGAGAGGAAAAGGGGTTCCTTCCATGCAGAATCCTTCTGTAAAAGGCGACCAGTATGTGACCATACAGATCCAGGTGCCAAAGGCGGTAAGTAGAGAGGCGGCCCAGAAACTGAAAGAATACGGAATGGCAATGGACAGAAGCTGTTCAGGCAGACGGGGAAGCGCAGTATAAAGCGCTTCCTTTTTGGCTTCTCAGTATAAAGCAAAACATACTTTTCAAATACTGGCTGTCATTTTATAATAGAGAAAATGCTATGTTTGCTGTAATGTGACAGTGATCAGATGTGTTTAGACTTGCTTTGATGAGGGATGTATTTATGAAACTGAGTATGTGGATGATCGCAAATCGTATCTGCGCTTTGGAACCGGAACTCTATATTGAAGAGGATGCGCCTATCTGTCTTAGAAGTGCACGCATGGCCTATGCAACAGACTGTGTTCATGTATATCAGTCAGGAGCAGACGCAGTGTGTCAGGGGATCGGAGGAAAAATTGTTCTCAGGGATATGGACTGCCAGCAGGCCTTTGAAATCATTCAGAGTGTTTTTGATATTTATGATGACTGGATCAGCGGTTTGCTGCCGGTTGCAGGGACAGAGGATTATCAGAGGATCGTAGATGAAAGCCGGCAGATTTTTCAGAATCCTGTTATATTCCTGGATGGGGACAACAGAGTTCTTGCTCTCAGCTCCCAGTATGGGGAAAAGGACATTGACAGGGAGTGGGAGCATCTGTGCAGATACGGCTACAGTTCCCTGGACTATATTCAGAAGTTCCGCAGAACATATTCGCAGAATGATTTTTATATTAAAAATAAGGCGCAGCTGTTTTCTTTCGGACCGGAGCTGGATAACTGTGTTACTATGTCAGTGGCAGTTTATTATGATAATCTGTTTTGCGGGAGAATCAATGTTCTGGAAACAGACCGGAAGCTGAATCTGGGAGACATACAGATTCTGGAAATCCTTGCCAGTCATTTGTCTCCGTATCTTGGAGCTATGCGTTACCGGCAAAATCAGGATTTTCATCAGAATATTTTTCAGGATCTTCTGCAAAAGCAGAATATTCCTGCTACGGTACTGGAAGAGCGGCTGCACTGGCAGCTGGGATATATGAAATGGAAGCCGGAAGATTTATTCTGTCTTTTGACGCTTCATCCGGAAAGAAAAGATTTTTCACCGGATCTTCTGATTCTGGCCGGGAATCAGCTTCGGAAGCTTTTTCCCCAGACCAGTGTCTTTACTATGGAAGATCATATTGTTATGGTCTGTGATCAGGAAAAAAACGCAATGGAGAATCTGTTTGCTGTTTTACGCGAGTATCTGCTGGTGAATCATTTTGCTGCGGGAATGAGCCTGCCTTTCAGACGCCTGGAAAAGCTCAGATATTACCATCAGCAGGCTCTGGCAGCAGTTTCTTATGGGCAGAGAGAAAACAGAAAATCCTCTGTCTGTGATTTTTATGATTATGCGCTTTCTTATATTATTGAGATTTCAGATCAGGAGGCGCTTATCTGCGCCTGTCATCCGGATATTCTGGCGCTTGCGGAAGAAGACTCAAAAAATCACGGAGACAGGCTGAATACGTTGTGTACTTATCTGAATATGGAACGTTCTCTGCTGAACACAGCAAAAGCTCTTTATATTCATCGTAATACTTTAGTGTACCGTATTACGAAAATTATTGATTCACTTCATTATGATATAGAAGATGTGTACTGCAGAGATTATATGAAGATGACCTTCCGTATTCTGAAGCTTTTTTCAAGGCTATAATCTGGAATACAGTTCAAGACTGTAATTGTATACCTCTTCTTCAAAGACGCGGAATATGCGTTCATCGTTGCAGGAGGTGCTGAAGACAACTCCGCTTCCGTCATTGGCCTGTGCGCCGTATTCGTCTACAAAGCTTCGCGCATAGGCTCTGATCTCATCATCTGTTTTGTCCAGATCATTCATAATATAAGGATCTGCTTTCAGTTCTACAGTTACACGGCTGCCGTATTTTTTCAGAATTCCTTTAATGTCGTTGATCGGCTGGATTTCCAGTGCATCGGCCTCCAGTCCTTCTACGATATAAGGAATAAAACGGTCGATTTTGCCGCAGTTGTGGAACTGGACAAGAACTCCCTTGTCATGGATGGCATCAAATATTTTTTTAGTAGGCTCAAAGAGCAGATCTTTTAATACATCTTCTGAGAAAAAAGCATCTCTGGCTGTACCCCAGTCATCATTGTAAATAACGTAATCGAAATGATAACGTTCATACATCCGTTCAAAAATTTCAATTTTATAATCTGCCATTTTCATAAAAAAAGCTTTGCTGGCTTCCGGTTCCGTGAGAAGATCAATCAGCGCGGTTTCAAAATCCAGGAAAATATGCATTCTCTCAAACAGACCGTTTCCGTAAGGGGTTGCCAGAGCAAGCTGGGGCTTCCGCACAAAGGTGTCTAAACCGGCATCCCAGTCGCAGGCATTCATATCCGGCCACTTTATTTTTTCTTCCCACTGGGTAATGTCATCAAGCATTCCCGGCACAGGAGTAGGGGTGCCAAAGGCTTCCGAAAAAGTATACTGGACACCGAACCAGTCATCTGTGGCAGAGGTCATACTGCGGGGCATATCCTGATTTGCAGGACAGAGAGCAAACTGGGTAGATCTGTATTGGTGAGGCATCCAAGCCGGTTTTTCGTGCCGGAAAGCCTTCAGAAGATTTTCACGCTGACTAATGGGATAGCCGGGATCAAACGGGGGCATGGGCTTGGACAGCGCAGGTATTTTAATATCAGACAGCTTCATATGAGATTCCTCCTGTTCATTGTTTATTTATCTTTCTGCCGGACAGTGCAATACAGAGGATTCCGATTACAGACCCAGATAAAATACTGACGCAGGCGATCTGCCAGTCAGCTCTTGCTGCGGTGATATGCAGGATATCCCGCACAAACTTCAGAATATAGGCAGAGGAAAACTGACCGATTCCCGTACAGCATACGTAGATGGAGATTGCCATGGGAGTATGGCTCTTATCTGTTACGCCGGAGGCTGCTTTTAAGGTCAGTGCCGGATTGGTAAATCCGAAGCCCAGGCCAAAGACTGCAGCAGATACAAAAAATAAAGGTTTGCTGGAAGCTGCCATCGCTATGCCGAAGGCGATTCCCACCAGAAGAATAGCGATAGCCGGCGTGTACTGTCTGCCTATTTTGGCAAATCCCACATAAACCAGACCGGCAAGGAAGGAAAAAGCAGTAAACGTACTTAATACATTGGCTGCATCTATGGCAGTCCCGATCTGTTCTCCTGTGATAAATAAAGCCATATTCTGCATATAGGAAAACTGCACTGCATTTAGCAGAAATCCCACGGCACAGCAGATATATAAGGTTTTTGTATATTTGGAACCCTGTGTTTTGGCAGTTTCAGCGGTTTTCTGGACTCCTGTGTCCGGAAGAACAAAAAGAACCAGGATAACAATCGGAATCACAAGAAGGAAACCAAGGAAAGAAAATCTCCAGCTGTAAGCTGCCAGGATACCGCCCAGGGACTGGAATACTACTCCTGCCAGGGCGCCTACTGCGCTTTTCCAGCCCATCATGGCATCCTTTTCACTTCCGTCAAAAAGATCTGTAACAACAGCAGAGGCCAGCGGGAACACAAGACCGTAACCGGCTCCGAAGACTACACGGGTAAAAAGGATAAAATTCATATCTCCGAAAAAGGCCGGAAGAACACCGGCAAAAATCAGGCCGGAAGCAATCAGAATGGCCTTTTTAATAGATACTTTGCGGGTAAGCCATCCGGATACCAGGGAAAAAATACACAGCATCAGCGAGGGGATAGAGCCGATCAGCTTCACAGTTTCTCCACTGGCATCAGGAAAGGCTTTTGCTATCTCAGCCAATGCAGGTGTAGTCATACTGGTAGTATACATTAACAGAGCTACGGATAAGGTGGCAGCCTTTACCATGACTCCGTATTTTTTGTTTGTCTGTTCAGTCATAGCTTTTACTTCTCCTCCGTTTCTCCACAGTACAGTTTACGGCTGGTAACGTAGATCACTTCATTGATATCAACCTTGCGTCCGGGATTTGTATTGACTACCCATGGCATATATCGTCCTGCTTCAGCCATTGTTTTTACGTGATTTTCCACATATTGCCGCAGTTCTTCCCCGTCCATTTCTGCCGGAGGCTGGAAAATACTTACCTGTCCCATGCGGCTGGTTGTCTGCTTCAACAATGCTGTTTTGTCGTTGCAGTTATCCTGTCCTTCCCAGAAATCAAAGCCTGTGTCACAGAAATTTTCCATCTGATTTCCCACACAGCCGCAGGAATGCAGGATCATATATAAGCCCATATTGTGGGCTGCCTGATTCATCCGTTTGTAATGAGGAAGCAGAACTTCACGGAAGGTGGCAGGAGACATAAAGGAATTGATCTGAGTACCCATATCGTCGTGGAAGGTGATCGCGTCAGCGTGATATACTTCTCGGGCGATTTTAAACAGTTCAATGTGAAAATCCGTCAGCTTTTCAAAGAAATCTCCGACAGCTTCCGGTTCTTCCAGAAGATAACAGAAGGTGTCCTCAAAGCTGGTCAGATCAGCCAGTCTCTCAAAACAGCCGTTGACAATAATGAAGGTAGTGGCGCGGTCCGGTTCCATCAAATCGGCATAGTGTTCCTGATAATCTTTTTTCCAGTCAATGGCTTTCAGATCAGGGAAAACCAGCTCCTTTTCCCAGTTCACAATGTCTGAGAGTCTTCTTGTACCCGGTTTCACCATGGCTGCCCGGCTCAGTTCTTCATATTGCCATTCAATGCCGAACCAGTCAGTTCCACCGTAGGTTCTGGCATAGGCATCCGGCATGACCATTGGCTGCAGACAGTTAAAATCAACAGAAAAATTAGGCATCCACAAAGGCTTTTCTCCACGGGCCAGCCGTAGGAAATTTTCTTTTGGCGTAATAGGAGTATTGAATTTTCGTACTGGGAAAGACGGCACACCGTAAGGCTTTGGTACAGGGCGGAATTTTCCCACATCTTTTAATTCCTCTTCAGGGCAAAACGGATAGTTCATATTGGCATCTCCCTTCTCTTTGTTTGTATCCAGTGTACGCCTTTCGCTGAAAAAAAGAATCGTGTGCAGGATACAAAAACAAACGGAATAAATGCCTGCTTTTTGGATTTTGCATACAAAAGATTTTTGGGATACCTTGATAACAGAAATGAAATCGCTTATAATTTGGCAAAGAGGTGATGTGTTTGGAAGAATTTCGGAAGGAACCTGCAACGCTTACATTGATCATTATAAATATTGTAGTGTTTCTTATGGTGGAATTTACGGGACTTTCCCAGGATACGCTTCATATGCTGGACTGGGGAGCAGCCTATACGCCGCTGATCGTAGAAAAAGGGGAAGTTTATCGTCTGTTTACCAGTATGTTTCTTCATTTTGGGATTGAACATCTGATCAATAATATGCTGGTACTTTTTGTTCTGGGAAGCCGTCTGGAAAGAGTGATCGGAAAGCTGCGTTTTATCGTGATTTATCTGGCTGGAGGCATGACGGGAAGTGTACTTTCTCTTGTCTGGGATTTAAGACAGGGGGAATATGCAGTATCGGCAGGAGCCTCCGGCGCAGTTTTTGCGGTAATGGGAGCTATGATTTATGTGGTGATACGAAATAAAGGACGCCTGGAGGATCTGTCTGTGCGTCAGATTCTTGTTATGGCCGTCTTTTCTCTGTATTTTGGATTCGCCAGCAGCGGCGTGGATAACGCCGCGCATACAGGGGGACTTGCAGCAGGCTTTCTGCTGGCGGTTTTTTGTTATCACAGGCGGAAAAAGATCTGAAATTCAGTGCCTTTACCCGGTACGCTTCGAACCTTCAGACTGCCTCCGTGCGCCTCAATGATCTGGCGGGTGACAGGAAGCCCAAGTCCCGTTCCTGTGGGCTTGTAGGTAACGAAGGGATTGAATACATTTTTTATCTGGCTGTCTGTCATTCCGCATCCGTTGTCACGGACGGAAATACAGATGCCGTCAGTAACAGCGGCTGCCGTAACAGAGATAACGCCGTGAGAGTGCTGAATGGATTCCTGGGCATTTCTGAGAAGGTTCAGAAGCGCCTGATGGATTTTTGTCTGGTCCAGACAAAGAAGGGGAAGGGTCTGGGGAATATCTGTTTCCAGAGTGATTCCAAGGTAGTCCAGCGCAGGGCGGAAAGAGCGGATAATACTTTTTAAAAGGAGGGTAATATCTGTCTGTACAGGGGAAAGATGCTCTGCGTTGTTGTAACGGGACAGTTCATTCAGCAGCTCCCGGATATATTCCAGATTTTCCATGATACCGTACCAGCCGTCATAAGAATTCAGTTCCGGATGAGCGGAAGCGAGCATCTGGAGTTCACTCTGAATCAATGCTACCGGATTACGTATTTCATGGGTAAATTTTGATAAAGTCATTTGCAGCTCTTTTTTCTGCTGTTCTAAAGTTAAATTTTCCTGCATAATCTGTCACCTCGTTTGCAGTGTACCATTCCGGCCTGTTTCGGGCAAGAAATTTCATGTTGAAAAAATCGACAAAGTACGAGAGAATAGAAGAAACAATATTTCATAATTCAAAGGAGGAGTATATTATGGAAAACTGTATTTTTTGTAAAATTGCAAATGGTGAAATTCCCTCTGCAACGTTGTATGAGGATGAAGAATTTCGAGTGATCCTCGATCTGGGTCCGGCAAGTAAAGGACACGCTCTGATTCTGCCAAAAGTTCATGCGGCAAATATTTATGAGCTTCCGGATGCAACAGCAGGAAAAACCATGATCCTGGCAAAGCATATGGCAGAGAAACTGACAAATGCACTGGAATGTGACGGATTTAATATTGTGCAGAACAATGGAGAGATCGCAGGACAGACAGTATTTCACTTTCATATGCATTTGATCCCGAGATATCAGGGAGACGGTGTAGAGCTTACCTGGAAGCCGGGCAGCCTCACTGATGAGGACAGAGACGATATTCTGGCAAAACTGAAATAGGAATCAGGTATTGTACAAAAGATGAAAAACGAGGATTTTAATGATATTTATAGGAAATACCATAGATTCTCTGTAAAAAGCGCTTACAGGCTTGTAAAGGACAGAATGCTGGCAGAAGATATCAGTCAGGAAGTGTTTTATCATCTCTATGAGATTATGGATACTCTGGATCTCGGTAATGAAGAAAAACTGAGAGCGCTGATATTTATAGCAACTGTCAATAAAACAAAAGATTATTTTAAGAAACCATGGAAAAGGCAGGAACATGTTGCTCTGGAGGACTGGAAACGCAGAAAGCCTTCTGAGGAGAAACTGAATCCTGAAAAGATCATGCTGAACCGGGAAGAGATCGAGTACAGAAAACAGGTGCTGCTCAAACTTCGCAAGGTAAATCCTGTAAATTATAATATTCTGGTTATGGTGAAATATTTTGGGATTTCTCCGGATTCTGTGGCAGAGGAGTACGGTATCACAAGAAACAATGTGAATAACCGTATCCTCCGGACAAGAAAATGGATGAAAGCAGAGCTTGAAAAGCTGCACAAAAGACATTAAACAATTATTGGACTATCTGGATCCTGCACATTCTTCAATCATGGAAACGATATGGTGAATGGAATCCATCTGGCTGCCTGCCGACATTGCCTGTTCATATTTATGACGGTCGGCATACAGATTTCGGATCACTGACAGAAGCTTTTCGTCAGTGATCTCTTCCTCTTCAAGAACCATACTGTAGCCCTGACGTTCAAAGGAACGGGCGTTAAGAATCTGATCGCCTCTGCTGGCATTGGCGGAAAGCGGAATCAGAAGGTTTGGCTTATGAAGAGCGCTGATCTCGCAGATGGCATTGGCTCCGGCTCTGGAAATTACAATATCAGCCAGGGCAAAAAGATCAGAAAGCTCTTTTTTGATATATTCAAACTGGACATATCCTTCTGTTCCTTTCAGTGATTCGTCTGTTTTGCCTTTTCCGCAGAGGTGGATCACCTGGAATTCCTTCAGAAGCTCAGGAAGAATGCTGCGGATGTGTTCATTTACTGACGCGGCTCCAAGACTTCCTCCGATTACCATCAGCACAGGTTTATCGGAAGTAAAACCGCAGAAAAGGCGTCCGGCTTCTTTATCTCCGCTGAGAAGCTCTTCGCGGATAGGAGTTCCGGTAAGAACTGCTTTTTCCTGAGGAAGACTTTTTACTGTTTCCGGGAAATTACAGCATATTTTTGAGGCGGAAGAAAGACAGAGCTTATTGGCAAGTCCGGGAGTCATATCGGATTCGTGGATGATCGCCGGGATTTTGCGCTTCTTTGCAGCGATCACAACAGGAACAGTCACAAAGCCGCCTTTGGAAAATACCACGTCCGGTTTCAGCTGTTTCAGCAGTTTTTTCGCCTCATGAAAGCCCTTTAATACACGGAAGGGATCTGTGAAATTTTTTACATCAAAGTAACGTCTTAATTTTCCGGAAGAAATACCGTAATAGGGAATACCAAGCTCTTCGATCAGCTTTTTTTCGATTCCCTCATAGGAACCAATATAGGAAATCTGGTATCCGGCTTCTTTGAGAGCAGGAATAAGAGCAATGTTTGGAGTGACATGTCCGGCAGTACCTCCGCCGGTAAGTACAATATGTTTCATAGGGGATTCCTCCTGAATAAATCTTTTTGTTACCAATAAATATGAACCAATGGGAAAGAATTGTCAAGAACACAAAATTTTATTGCAGAAGGCAATCCAGAATGAAATTCAGCCGGTTAGAGGGAACAGAAGAGAGAATGAATACCAGCTGGTTAGAGGAAACAGAAGAGAGAATGAAAATCAGTCGATTATCGGGGACAGCATAGAGAATGAAGCCCATCCGGTTAGCGGGAGCAGTAACAGAGACAAAATTCCGTTGGTTTCTGGAAATAGTCATGGGGCAGTTCAGAGAAATTATGGAGAGCAGGAAAATCAATACAAATGTCTGAGAATACAGCACTGGGAGAAAACCATGGAAAATAAAGATAAAAGGAATGGAAAACAACAGAATAATCAGGCATCAGACAGAGAAAAAAGGGTATTTTTAGATGAGCAGTATGTGAAAACAGCTGCGCAGATGGAACGGGAACTTTTTGCAGACAAAGATTTTGAAGACTATGAGCCTGAGGACAGTGAAGCAGAAGCCCGTTCATATGAAAAACTGGTCAACAGACTGAGGAAAGAGGGGGTATACAGAGAAGAGTTTGCGGATATGGCAGAGTTTCCAGGCATAGAAGAAGTGGATGCAGAAGAAGCTCCGGGAACAAAAGAAGCCATGGACGAAGAAGATATAAAAGCTCCACAGTTTCCTTCTTCTGGCAGAAAAAAATATGCCAGGGTACATGTGGGAAAAGTGGCTGGTGTTGCGCTTCTGTGCTGCGCCTGTATATTTGCAGCCAGTATGACAAGCCAGGCAAACAGAAATTATCTGGTGAACAATATACGTGTGTGGAGTGGAAATGATACAAAGACTGTAGTTGGTAACAGTGATCAGAATGAAAATGTGGATACGGCAGAGTATGAAGTTGTGGAAGAAATTGAGAAACAGTTGGGAGTAGAAGTGCCGGAATTTTACTACAGGCCAAATGGGTTTGAGTTTGTAAGTTATGAGATAGATGTTTTTGCGAATCTTGCAAGGGTTGAATACGAATATCAGAATAATATTATTTTATTTGTAATTGATACACAGAATGTTGATACTGCAAGCCGAATTATCAGTATGGATGAAGCAAAAGAAGCAGGTGTTGTTAAAAGCGAAGAGGGATCAGAGATAATTATAGAAAAGATTCAAGGGAAAATAGATGAGAAGCCGAGTTATTTAGCCCAATGGGAATTAAACGATACCATATATTATATGTCGGGAAGAATAGAAGAACAGGAATTAAAAAAAATATTGGAACAAATGAAATTTTAGCGTGATTTTTAAAAAGTTTTGTCGTATTACTTATGTAAGGGTTGGTTGCAGAGGAAAGGAGGGATAACAATCAGTAGATGGAAACGGATGCTGGGGATTGGTTTGGTGGCTGGAATCCTTGCATTGGGAAATGCAACAATGGTTTCTGCTCAACCGCTCAGTATTATGGATGAGGTAGAAACTTCAGCAGATTATGCGGAAGATACCAGCTACAGTCTGCTTCGTGGAAATCATCTGAATCTGGGAACTGTAAAGGTTCAGAGATTATCCAGTAATGAGATCACTATTTATGGACTGACTCAGTGTCATCATACCTGCGACAAGGTATATTTATCCTTGTACCTTGAGCGTAAAGTAAACGGAAGTTACGGTACTTACAAATACTGGGAATTTACTGCAGATGATGCAACAAGCCTCAGCCGAGGATTAAATGTTGCAGTTCCCAGCGGTACTTATTATCGTGTGCGCGGCTATCATGCTGCCAAGGACGGAACTACTAAAGAGTCAACATCTACGCTTACTCAGGGCATACTGATTAAGTAATCATGCGGATTTCCGGGGTATAAGGGACGATACTTCTGGAAAGAAACAAATTTTTGGACATACAAAACGAAAAACTGAATAGCGGAGCATGGGTGCAGACTGCAGGATGTACAGAAAAAAGAACTGTCAACCGCCATTACCATCAGGCAGCGCGAAATGCTCGCATTAGTAACTGGTAAACAATGAGATTACGACAAAACATTTGTTAGACGTGTAAAAAATAACTCGTCAACGAATACGACAAACCTTTGAGGGCAGGGCAGGATCTGAGTATTCTGTCCTGTCTTCTTTTTGAAAAACAACTGTTAAAATCACGGAGAATCGTGTATAATAATTATAAAATATTCCAATTTAATAAAGATTGTCTGACAAAGGGGGCTTGCATATGAAGATTACATTTATCGGTGCAACGCACGAAGTGACAGGAAGCTGCTACTATCTGGAAGCAGCGGGAAAAAAGTTTCTGGTAGACTGCGGTATGGAGCAGGGGCCGGATTATTATGAAAACAGGGATATTCCGGGAAATCCTGCTGATATTGATTTTGTGTTGCTGACCCATGCTCATATGGATCATTCCGGTAATCTTCCTGCAATTTATGCCAAAGGCTTTCAGGGACCGGTTTATGCCACAGATGCCACCTGCAATCTTTGCGACATTATGCTTCGCGACAGCGCTCATATACAGATGTTTGAGGCTGAGTGGAGAAACCGTAAGGGACGCCGCCAGGGCAAGCCGGAATTTATTCCCGCGTATACTATGGAAGATGCAATGGGAGTGATCCGGAATTTTGTTTCCTGTCCTTATGAAAAAACAGTGAAGCCTGCAGAGGGAATTGAGGTACGGTTTGTAGATGCGGGGCATCTTCTGGGATCGGCAAGTATTGAGATTACGATCACAGAAGGGGACACAAAGAAAAAAATTGTTTTTTCCGGGGATATTGGAAATACAAATCAACCGTTGATCAAAGATCCTACCTGGCTTCACGAGGCAGATTATGTAGTCATGGAATCCACTTATGGTGACAGAAGCCATGGAGACAGACCGGACTATGTAGGTCTTCTCAGTGAGGTTATTCAGAGAACCTTTGACAGGGGAGGAAATCTGGTGATTCCTTCTTTTGCTGTAGGACGTACACAGGAAATGCTGTATTTTATCCGGCAGATCAAAGAAGAGGGAAGAGTGAAGGGCCACGGGAACTTTAAGGTATATGTGGACAGCCCGCTGGCAAACGAAGCAACAACGATCTTTGGGGAACACAGATATGACTGTTTTGATGAGGAGGCCGTTGCCCTGACCAGAAAGGGAATTAACCCTTTAAGCTTTCCGGGACTGAAAACTTCTGTTACCAGTGATGATTCCCGGGCAATCAACTTTGACGAGGACTGCAAGGTGATCATATCCGCAAGCGGAATGTGCGACGCCGGCCGTATCAAGCATCATCTGAAGCATAATCTATGGAATAAAAAGAATACGATTCTTTTTGTGGGATATCAGGCAGTGGGAACACTGGGAAGAGCTCTTCTGGAAGGAGCAACAGAGGTGAAGCTGTTTGGAGAGGAAATCCATGTGGAGGCAGAAATCTGTCAGATGCCGGGAATCAGTGGTCATGCAGATGTGAACGGTCTTCTTGACTGGATCGGAGCCTTTGAAGGCAAACCTCAGAAGGTATTTGTAACTCACGGAGACGATACGGTTACGGAACTTTTTGCCGACAGGCTCAGGGAAGAAAAAGGACTGGATGCAGTGGCGCCTTTCAGCGGAACAGTTTATGATCTGAAGGATAATGTATGCATTTATGAGACAACGGGAGTGAAGCTTGAAAGAATACACATTTCCTCCAGAAGCAGTAAAGCGGCCAGAGCCTTTGAAAAACTGGTTGCAATGGGTCAGAGGCTTCTGTCTGTTATTAAAAAGAATGAGGGATGTCCAAATAAAGATTTGGATCGTTTTGCCAGAGAAATTCAGTCCCTTTGTGATAAATGGGACAGAAAAGACGGATAACAGAAAAACGGCTGCGGAATCCTGATGGGATTCTGCAGCCGCTTTTATCTTCTGTTGTAAATAAATCAGGCCAGAGCTTCTTTTAAAGCTTTTGATAACTGATCCGGGCAGGATGTAGGACGTACACCGCAACGGATTCCCTCAAGGCGGCGGATCGCTTCCTCTGCCTCCATGCCTTCTACAAGACGGGCAACGCCCTGAGTATTTCCGGAGCAGCCGCCCTGGAATTTTACATTGTGTATTTTTTTCTGGTCGTCCAGCTCAAATTCAATGGCGCTGGAGCATACGCCGCTTGTTTTGTATCTCATTTGTTTTCCTCCTGATGTATTTGGATTTTAAGTACTGTTCATTTGGAAATATCACGCCTGATGTAATCCGGCATGCAGATGTGAACAGTAACAGTTTTCTGTAACACATTATAGCAGAATTTAAAAAAAGTTTCCATATAAACGAAACTTTTGTTATAATGTATCATGAATAAGCAGATGACGGCTTACAGCCGCGTCCTGCCAGGTATTCTGGTATATACCCAAATACCGGAATATACAGATCAAAATGCCATTGCCGATGATTCGGAATGCATTTTGCCTAAACTGATAAAACAGATTACAGACCATAAGACAGGAGAATTTTGTTATGAGATGTATTGGAATTATAGGAGCAATGAGCGATGAGGTTGCAGGACTGAAGGCTCTTATGCAGGATACACAGATTATAAGAAAGGCTTCCATGGAGTTCTACTCAGGAATCCTGGAAGGAAAAAAAGTAGTTGTTGTACAGTCCGGCATCGGAAAAGTTAATGCAACTGTCTGTACACAGATCCTGATCGATGACTTTCAGGCAGAGGTTGTGATCAACACAGGAATTGCAGGAAGTCTGAATAATGATATTAATATTGGAGACATTGTAGTTTCTACCGATCTGGTTCATCATGATGTGGATGCAGGCGCTTTTGGATATAAAAAAGGACAGGTTCCGGATATGGACGTATTTTCTTTTGGAAGCGACGACGCTCTTCGCAGTCTGGCAGTAAAGGTGTGCAGAGAGGTAAATCCGGATATTCAGGTATTTGAGGGAAGAATTGCTTCCGGAGATCAGTTTGTGGCAGATCAGGGAGTAAAGGACGTTATTGTCAGCGAATTTGGCGCTTATGCAGTTGAAATGGAAGGCGCTGCTATCGCACATGCCGCATATCTGAACCATGTGCCGTGTCTGGTGGTCCGCGCGATTTCTGACAAGGCAGACGGAAGTGCGGAAGTAGATTATCCTGCTTTTGAGAAGCTGGCGATTGAGCACAGCATGAAGCTTACCAGAAGAATACTGAGAGAGATGCAGGCATAAAAAGTCACATCTGAGCTTTTGTCGCATAGTTTAAAGAAGAAGTCTGGAATAAGCAGGAGCCTGTCTATGTATTATGATGAATTTTTTCCGTTTTACGCAGCATATGCAGATCCTTTACTTTATGAAAGAGAAAATATACAGGAAAAGGAATTTGCGCTGATGAAATCCTGGTATCCGGAAAGTGTCCGCAGGCTGCAGGAAAGGGTGGAACAGGAATGTCAGCTTCTGGATTATGAAGGAAGCCGTATTTATGACGAGTATCCGGATCGATGGATGCTGCGCCGGATGTGCAGGGATATCAGGGAAACAGAAGAAAATACAATGGAGGCTCAGATGGTGTCTTCGGAAAAGCTGGAAGAACTGACAGAGGTGCTTCTGTACCAGGAGATATCCAGAAGACGATGCAGAAGGCGAAGATGCCGCGGATACTGAAACAGGCAGGACAGAACGCCTGAATAAAGGCGAGAAAGAGTTATACAGAAATGATGAAAACATTACAGGAATTTTTGGAGGAGCAGATCAGTGAGGAGCTGATCCTTGCCGTACTCAGCGGCAGCAGAAAAAAGGAAATTCCCTCAAGAGTGAGAATACGTCCGGTGGAGCTGAAGGGCAGGATCCTGTATCAGGCCTCATCCACAGTGGGGACAAAGGTTCTTCACGAAAATTATACCAGAAAAGAGCTTCTTGCCTATATGGAGCAGGCTCTTGCAGGAGATTATTCTCAGCTGCAGGTACAGGGCAGCAGCGCGGACGGCAGTGTTCTTGTAAGCAAAAAAGGAAAACAGACCATTAAAGTGAAGCCCCATGCTGTAAAAAAGCCTGCAAAAATACTTTCGCACAACAGGGTAAAGCAGTATATCCTTCCGGAAGGAAAGCCGGTTCCTTTTCTGGTGGATCTGGGAGTTATGAGCCCGGAGGGAAAGGTTCATGTTTCTGCTTATGATAAATATAAACAGATCAACCGTTTTCTGGAATTTATAGAGGATATCCTTCCCCGCCTTTCCAGGGACAGAGAGATTACGATTGTGGATTTTGGCTGCGGAAAATCATATCTGACCTTTGCCATGTATTATTTTTTACGGGAGCTGAGAGGGTATGATGTGAATATCATCGGGCTTGACCTGAAGGCAGATGTGATTGAAAACTGCAGCCGTCTGGCGGAAAGCTACGGATATGACAAACTGCATTTCTGTCAGGGGGATATAGCCGGATATGAAGGTCTCCAGAAGGTGGATATGGTAGTTACCCTGCATGCCTGCGACAAGGCAACGGATTATGCTCTGGCAAAGGCTGTGGAGTGGGATGCAGAAGTGATTTTTTCCGTACCCTGCTGTCAGCATGAGCTGAACAGTAAGATCAGCAGCGAGCTTCTGGAGCCGGTTTTAAAATACGGTATTTTAAAAGAAAGGATGTCGGCTCTTATTACAGACGGAATCCGGGCAAATCTTCTGGAATCCAAAGGATATTCCACACAGATCCTGGAATTTATTGATATGGAGCACACACCTAAGAATCTGCTGATCCGGGCAGTAAAAAGCGGAAAAGAGCAGAGCACAGACAAGCTGAAAAAAATGACAGAGGCTCTTAATGGGGAGCTTACGCTGGAGCAGCTTCTTTATCCCCGGGATAATGAGAAGGGAGCGGTGTAAAGGCAGATGAAAAAGTTTTTTCGCAAGTTTGCAGTGCTCCTTCTGGTGTTTGTGCTGGGAGTGGCCGGAACTGCGTTTTTGATGAACAGCCGGTCAACAGATGACCGTTCCGATATGAATAATCCGGTTCTTCCGGAGGTTATGACTGAGTTCGGAGGAACTCTTTCCAATCTGATGCATGGATACAGACAGCCCATGCAGGCTGATTTTGTCAGGGAATGCATTACGCCCCTTGATACCACCCGTACGGTATCTCTGGCAGTGGATCCCCATGAATCAGAGGTAAAAAGCCTTTCCTATGAGATCAGAAGCTCAGACGGAACAAAGGTGATCGAAAACAGAAAGATCAGCGCCCTGGAATCTTCCGGAGACGGGTATCTCAGAACTTCAGTACAGATCAGCGCAGGTCTTCTGATGAATCAGGAATATTCCATGCAGATTACCCTGGATACAGATTCAGGCGAGGCTTACTATTATACGAGGGTAGTTTCCAGGACGGCAACCAATGTTGCGGACTATGTGGCTTTTGCATCATCCTTTGCCCAGAAGTGCATGGATAAGACTACTGCAGATGAACTGGGGACATACCTGGAAGCAACTGAAACATCAGCCCGCAATTTTGCAGATATTTCCATTACTTCATCCCTGGCAAATGTAAGCTGGGGGAATTTACATCCTCAGATATCCAGAGCAGGGATTCCGGTGATCAAGGATATTAATGAGACCACTGCCAGTATTTCTCTGGAATATGAGATCATGGCTGCCAATGATGAAGGAAAAGCAGAATATTATAATGTGACAGATTTTTACAGAATGCGTTATACGGAAACACGTATTATGCTTCTTGATTTTACAAGATCTGCCCATCAGATCTTTAATCCGGAGCTTTCTGTGATCAGCGATAAAGGCCTGCTTCTTGGAGTTGGAGATAAGAATGTCTCCTACATGGCAAACAAAGACGCTTCGGTAGTGGCCTTTGTCCGGGAAGGCGAGCTGTGGACCTATGCGCCGGAAAGCGGGAAATTTGTGGACGTATTCAGCTTTCGCAGAAATGTTGACAGCGATTCCAGAGATGCAGATATGAACCATGACATCAAGCTTCTTGGCATAGAAGAAAACGGCGACGTGGATTTTATGGTTTATGGATATATGAGCCGCGGAAATCATGAAGGATACAGCGGCGTTGGTATTTATCATTATAACAGCGACCAGAACATGGTAGAGGAAAAGGTGTTTATACCAGGTACGGAGTCCTATGAATTTCTCAAGGATGATCTGGGAATTCTTTCTTATGTAAACAAGGATAACCAGCTGTTCCTGGTAATGGCAAAAGATCTTTACCAGATCAATATTGACGAAAGCAGTTATAAGGTGCTGGCAGAGGGGATCAACAGAGATAATTTTGTGGTTTCCGATACCAATGCCCATGCAGCCTGGATCGTATCCGAGGGAGAAAATGCAGGGCAGATACAGATGATGGATTTTGATTCTCAGAATGTAAGACTGATCGCACCGGGCCAGGATCAGGAGTTGCGTACCCTGGGATTTATGAACGAAGACCTGATTTACGGGCTTCTCCAGAGCGGAGATATCCTCACAGACGAAAACGGTCACAGCACAGAAGGGCTGACCTCTTTCCGGATCGAGGACTTTGAGGGCAATTTGAAAAAGGAATATCACCAGGAGGGAATGTATATTGTCAATCCTTCTGTGGGTCGGACTCTGATGGAGTTTCAGCTTGCTGCAAAAGGAAAACAGGGATATTCTGTCCAGAAAAAGGACAATATCATGAACAATGGAAATAAAACGGCCAAGCTGGTAACCGCAGAGCAGACCAGTTCCGACCGCCAGGGAATTATGACCCGGCTGACCTTTGAGGACAAACCAGAATCAGACAAGCCTCTGGTTCTCAGAGCCAAGATGCGCAGTGTGAAAGAGCATATTGTGGAGCTTGAGGTGGAAACACCGGAGGAAGAGTTGTACTATGTATATGGAAAGGGCGGCCTGGACAGCACCTGGACAGACCCTGCACAGGCAGTAAAGCGCGCAGATTCTCAGATGGGAGTTGTTCTGAACCGGGCCCAGCAGTATGTATGGGAGAGGGGAAACCTGAAAACGCAGATTACCCTGAATACAGAGGATATTCCGGAAATTATCCGGACAGGCTCCTGGGATAAAAAGGTTCTTCAGGACGGAATGGGAGATACCGGAAAAATAATCGACCTTTCCGGCTGCAGTCTGGAAAATGTTCTGTATGAGATCAGCGCCCAGAGAGCTGTGATTGCAGAAACAGGAGAAAATTCCAGTACAGTGATCGTGGGATACGATGAATATAACACCTGGCTTCTTGATCCGGCTACCGGAGAGGTGAAGCCTTATGGAATGCAGGACAGCACAAAGCTGTTCCAAAAGGCAGGAAATATTTTTATTACTTATCTGGAAGCTGTGACCTATTGACAGGTCATGGCATTCCTGAAAATAAATTAAAAAAGAAGAGGATTCTTCAGAAACAGGAGGCAGCATTATGCAGAAAGAACTGATGGAAAAATTTGTGGAGGTTTATGGCGAAGGCGGAGAAATCCGTGAGTACTTTGCGCCGGGAAGAGTAAATCTGATTGGAGAACATACAGATTACAATGGCGGACATGTATTTCCCTGCGCTCTGACTCTGGGTACATATGGACTGGCCCGCAAAAGAGACGACAGAAAACTGCGTTTTTATTCTGTAAACTTCTCCAAGCTTGGTGTGATCGAATCTTCCCTGGATGACCTGATCCCTTCTGATCAGGCAGGATGGACAAACTATCCGAAGGGCGTTATGTGGGCGTTTGAAAAAAGGGGCATTCAGTTGGAGCATGGTGTGGATTTCCTGATCTACGGAAATATTCCAAATGGTTCCGGACTTTCTTCTTCTGCGTCTCTGGAAGTTCTTACAGGTCTGATGCTGAAGGATATGTTTGGCGTTGAGGAACTTTCCATGCAGGATCTGGCTCTGATCGGACAGTATTCAGAGAACAATTTCAATGGAATGAACTGTGGTATTATGGATCAGTTTGCAAGCGCCATGGGCAAAAAAGACTGCGCGATCTTCCTTGATACAAGCACTCTGGAATTTGAATATGCTCCGGTACAGCTGAAAGACGCCAGAATCGTTATTACAAACAGTAAGGTAAAACACAGTCTGGTGGGATCTGCCTATAATGACAGAAGAAACGAATGTGAGACAGCTCTTGAAGAACTTCAGAAAGAATTGGATATCAGAACTCTGGGGGATCTCAGCGAGGAAGAGTTTGAAGCTCATAAATCAGCCATCACAAGCGACATCTGCAGAAAACGTGCAAAACATGCAGTTTATGAAAATCAGCGTACAATCAAAGCAGTAAATGCGCTGAAAGCAGACAATGTGGAAGAGTTCGGAAAACTGATGAATGCTTCTCATGTTTCTCTTCGTGACGATTATGAGGTTTCCTGTGAGGAGATCGATATTCTGGTAGACCTGGCATGGCAGATTCCGGGAGTGATCGGTTCCCGTATTACAGGAGGCGGTTTCGGCGGCTGCACAGTAAGTATTGTGAAAAATGACGCAGTGGATCATTTTATTGATACCATCGGAAAACAGTACAAAGAAAAAGTAGGACATGAAGCAGAGTTTTATGTAGTAGACATCGGTGACGGAGCTCATGTGATCGCATAAAATCAGGGGGATAAAAACATGTTAAGTAAAAGCATCAGAAAACTGGTACAGTATGGAATTGAGACAGGACTGACACCTGAATGTGAAAAAAATTATACAATCAATCTCCTCCTGGATGTCTTTCGTGAAGAGGAATATACAGAACCGGAAGAAGTACCGGAAAATGTGAATCTGGAGGAAACTCTGGGAGAGCTTCTGGATGAGGCTGTGAAACGTGGACTGATCGAGGATAGTGTTGTATACCGTGATCTTTTTGATACACGCCTTATGAACTGTCTGATGCCAAGACCTGCTCAGGTTCAGAAAGAATTCTGGGACAGATATCAGAACAGCCCTCAGGAGGCTACGGATTATTTTTACAAATTAAGCCAGGACAGCGATTATATCCGTCGCTATCGTGTAAAAAAAGACCAGAAATGGACAGTGGAAAGTCCTTATGGAGATATTGATATTACAATCAATCTGTCAAAACCGGAAAAGGATCCAAAGACCATTGCAGCAGCAAAAAATGCAAAGGCAAGCAGTTACCCCAAATGTCTTCTCTGTCCTGAAAATGAAGGCTACGCAGGCCGTGTGAACCATCCGGCAAGGGAAAACCACAGGATCATTCCTATTACAGTAAATGACAGTCCGTGGGGCTTCCAGTATTCACCGTATGTATATTACAATGAGCACTGTATTGTATTTAACAGTCAGCATACTCCCATGAAGATCGAGAGAAATACCTTTATCAAGCTTTTTGATTTTGTAAAGCTGTTTCCTCATTATTTCCTGGGCTCCAATGCGGATCTTCCGATCGTAGGCGGATCTATTTTAACCCATGATCATTTCCAGGGAGGCCATTATACCTTTGCCATGGCAAAAGCCCCCATTGAGAAAAATGTAGTTATTCCGGGATATGAAGATGTAGAGGCGGGAATTGTAAAATGGCCGCTGTCTGTTCTTCGAATCCGTCATAAGGATGAAAAACGTCTGATCGATCTTGCTTCTCATATTCTGGAGGTATGGAGAGGATATACAGATGAGGAAGCCTTTGTGTTTGCGGAAACAGAGGGAGAACCTCATAATACCATTACGCCCATTGCCCGTAAAAGAGATGATCTGTTTGAGCTTGATCTGACGCTGAGAAATAATATTACTACAGAGGAAAATCCTCTGGGCGTATATCATCCTCATGCAGAGTACCACCACATCAAAAAAGAAAATATCGGTCTCATTGAGGTTATGGGCCTTGCAGTACTGCCGGCGCGTCTGAAAGAAGAGCTGGAGCTTCTGGAAGAGTACATTCTGGAAGGAAAAGACATTTCCTCCAATGAAAAGATTGAAAAACATGCCTCATGGGTACAGCAGTTCCTTCCAAAATATAAGGATCTGAACAGAGACAATATCCATGAGATCCTTCAGAAGGAAGTTGGAAATGTGTTTGTTCATGTACTGGAGGATGCCGGTGTTTATAAATGCACAGAGGAAGGCAGATCCGCCTTTATGCGTTTTGTAGAAAAACTCTGATATTTTCTGAGGCAGGAGTTCCGTTCCCGGGAACCGGGCGGATTTCCGTAAAACTCCTGCATTTACACCTTGCAGGAACACAGTGAATGGGATATACTAGAAAGCGAAACGGATGTTTGTACATCTGCTTCGCTTTTTATATCATGAGTTATCATTAAACAGAGAGAGGAAATAGATTATGAAACTTACAACTGTAAAAGAAATTTACACAGACCGGGAAATCTTTCTGGATCAGGAAGTGACCGTAGGCGGCTGGGTGCGCAGCGTCCGTGGCTCCAAGGCATTTGGATTTATTGTACTTCATGACGGTTCCTGTTTTGATACACTTCAGGTAGTCTATCATGATACCATGGATAATTTTGCGGAGATCAGCAAGCTCAATGTAGGAGCTGCCATTATTGTAAAGGGAACTCTGGTTGCAACACCGGAGGCTAAACAGCCTTTTGAGATCCAGGCATCAGAAGTACAGGTGGAGGGAGCGTCTGCGCCTGATTATCCTCTTCAGAAGAAACGCCACACCATGGAATACCTGAGAACAATGACACATTTAAGACCAAGGACAAATACCTTCCAGGCAGTGTTCCGTGTCCGTTCTCTCTGTGCATATGCAATCCATAAATTTTTCCAGGAGAGAGGCTTTGTATATGTCCATACACCTCTGATCACAGGAAGCGACTGTGAGGGAGCAGGAGAAATGTTCCGTGTTACCACTCTGGATCCTCAGAATCCGCCTGTAGATGACAACGGAAAGGTTGATTACACTCAGGATTTCTTTGGAAAAGAAACAAACCTTACAGTAAGCGGACAGCTGAACGGTGAAACCTATGCTCAGGCATTCCGCAACATTTATACTTTTGGACCTACTTTCCGTGCAGAAAACTCCAACACCACCCGTCATGCGGCTGAATTCTGGATGATCGAGCCGGAGTGTGCGTTTGCAGACCTGAATGATAACATGGATCTTGCTGAGGACATGCTGAAATATGTGATCCGCTATGTGCTGGAGAACGCTCCTCAGGAGATGAACTTCTTTAATTCCTTTGTGGATAAAGGACTTCTGGACCGTCTGAACCATGTGATCGATTCTGAGTTCGGTCATGTGACTTATACAGAAGCGATTGAGCTTCTGGAAAAGAACAATGACAAATTTGACTACAAGGTATTCTGGGGCTGCGACCTTCAGACAGAGCATGAACGCTATCTGACAGAGCAGATCTTTAAGAAGCCTGTATTTGTAACAGATTATCCGAAGGAGATCAAGGCTTTCTACATGAAACAGAATGAGGATGGAAAAACCGTTGCTGCTATGGACTGCCTTGTTCCGGGAATCGGAGAGATCATTGGCGGAAGCCAGAGAGAGGACGATTACGATAAGCTGAAAGCCCGCATGGATGAGCTTGGTCTGAAAGCAGAGGACTATCAGTTCTACATGGATCTGCGTAAATACGGATCTACCCGTCATTCCGGTTTTGGACTGGGATTTGAGCGCTGCGTTATGTATCTGACAGGAATGGGCAATATCCGCGACGTAATTCCTTTCCCGAGAACAGTAAACAACTGCGATTTATAAGGAGTCATAAATGATAAGATTTATTCATCTTGCAGATGTTCATCTGGGGGCGGTTCCCGACAGGGGCTGCCCGTGGAGCCATGAGCGGGAGGAAGAGATCTGGGAAACTTTCCGCCGGGTCATTGCGTCTGTACGCAGGGATCCGGTGGATTTGTTATTTATAGCAGGAGATCTTTTTCACCGGCAGCCCCTTCTGAAGGAGCTGAAAGAGGTTAATTATCTTTTTTCCACCATACCGGAAACCAGAGTGTTCCTGATGGCAGGCAATCATGACTATATGAAGAGAAATTCTTTTTACAGGGGATTTGCATGGGAACCTAATGTGACATTTTTCGATAGTGAGAAAATGAGCTGCGCATATATTGAAGAGCTTCAGACTTTTGTTTACGGAATGAGTTATGAGCATCAGGAGATAAAAGAACCTCTGTATGACAGCTGGCAGCCGGAGCAGGAACAGGGCTTTCATGTGCTTCTTGCTCACGGCGGCGATGAGAAGCATATTCCCATGGATGCAAAAAAAATTCTTTCCTCAGGCTTTACTTATCTGGCTCTTGGGCACATTCATAAGCCTCAGGCAATGGTAAGGGGAAAAGCCCTGTATCCCGGAGCTCTGGAACCCATTGACCGAAACGATACAGGAGATCACGGTTATATTGAGGGAAGCTATGACAATGGCAGAATGCGTCTGAAATTTGTTCCTTTTGCATCCAGAAGCTATCAGAATCTTCTTCTTACCCTGGATGAGACCTCCACTCAGTATTCTCTGGAGGAGATGCTGAAGGGAGAGATCCTGAAACGGGGCGGAAAAAATATTTACAGACTGATTCTCAGGGGAAGACGCGCTCCTGAATTTATTCTTCTTACAGAACGGCTGAAAAAGCTGGGAAATATTGTGGAGGTTCTGGATGAATCCAGACCTGCTTATGATCTGGAAGAGCTGTACAGAAAGTATACAGGAACTCTGATCGGAGACTATATTGGATATTTTATGGGAAGAGAGCTGACTGTGGTGGAGGAAAAGGCCTTGTATCACGGGCTCCAGGCATTGCTGGAAACCAGCATACTCAATTAACGGCGGGAAAGAATTATGATCATAAAACGAATTACAGTCAGGAATTTTGGAAAGCTTCAGGACAGGACCATGGAGTTTTCAGATGGAATCAATGTGCTGTACGGCGACAACGAAAGCGGAAAGACTACTACGCATACCTTTGTGAGAAGTATGCTGTATGGAATCCAGAGACAGAGAGGCCGCGCTGCCCGTAAGGATGCTTACAATCTGTATCTGCCCTGGAAAAATTCTGCTGATTATGGTGGAACTTTGTGGTTTGAAAACGGTGGAAAGAATTTCCGGCTTACGAGAAACTTTTATAAGGAGAACCCTACAACAGAATTTCTCTGTGAGGATGACGGAGAGATCCTGGATGTGGCCCAGGGAGATCTGGATGCTGTGCTTGGCGGTATCAGTGAGACGGTTTATGAAAACACAGTTTCAGTGGCTCAGCTGAAAAGCACCACAGGCCCGGAGCTGGTAAGAGAAGTCCAGAACTATATGGCCAGCTATCAGGGAGCAGGGGACAGCTCCGTAGATCTGGGACGGACCATGCAGATGCTGAAAATGGCCAGAAAAGGCTATCAGGTACAGGCAGAACAGAAAAAAAGAGAAAACCAGAGGGAAAAAGAAAAAATAGCTTCCGGAATGGAATATATCAGAGGCGAGCTTAAAGAGCTTGAGGAAAAGGAAAACAGGGTTTCCGGACAGGAAAAAAGCTTTTATATAGGCGGCGACGGAAGCGGGATCGGTGATCTGGAAACGGGGATCGCAGCGCTTTACAGGAAGCGGAAAATTCTGGAGTTTGTGATAACGACAGCTCTTATATTCGGAATCGGCGGAGCTCTGGCAGTAGCCGGAATCACAAAAAGCCTGATTACTGCCATGGTCATTGGTGTGATCGGCATTGCGGCAGGAGTCGGCGCCTATCTTGTGAGAATGCGTGTATCTGAGGAAACAGAAAAAAAAGAATGGCAGAAAAACCGCCTTCTTGCAAGACAGGAGAAGCTTTCCTGGAGCCGGGAAAATATCAGAGAAGCCCGGAAGGAAAAGGAAACGGCCCTGGAAAACGCTGCGGCAGAATACAGAGAGGCTGAAGAGTACGTTTATTTTCCTCTTGCAGAAGAAATGGAAATAGAATCTCTGAATCTGGCTATGACAGTGATCGATCAGATTTCAAGGGATATTCACCGACAGGTGGGAGGAAAGCTCAGAAGACGGATCTCCGGAATCCTTTCTGAGATCACAGGAGGCAGGTATACGGAAATTCTTATGGACGCAGATCTCCATATGACAGTAAATACCGGAGAGCGTACCGTGCCTCTGGAAAGCCTCAGCAGAGGAACTGTGGAGCAGATCTACTTTTCCCTGAGAATGGCGGCAGGAGAGCTTCTGTGCGGCAGAGAGCAGCTTCCCGTGTTTCTGGATGAGGTATTTGGCATGTATGATGAGGAACGCCTTACCTCTGTGCTGAAATGGCTGGCAAAAGAGAAACGTCAGGTGATCATCTGCAGCTGCAGGCAGAGAGAAATGGAAATTCTGGAAAAGAATGGAATTGCCTATAATAAAATAGCGCTGTAAATGAATACGGGAAAAGCCCTCTGGCAGTCACAGGACTGTGCAGGGGGCTTTTCTGCGGTGTCAGTTTATTGCTTTCAGGCGCCTGATGTGAGCCTTCTGAAAATTATTTATACTGATCCATATAGTTGCTTACACAGCGTTTGATACGGTCTACCGGATTCAGAAGGTGGCTGACAGACATATCATGGTTCAGAGTGTCGATGATAAGAGCAATATATTTACTCATATCACAGGTAATATAATATGATTTTTCAAGAAGCTCCGGTGTCTGGTATACAAGGTTGGTAGTAAGAAGCTTGTCAAATACGCCGTTTTTGAAGCCTTCGTCAAATTTGTCCAGACCATCTGTAAACAGACCGAAAGTAGAGCAGATATAGATTCGTCCTGCTCCTCTCTTTTTAAGAAGAGAAGCGATCTTGAGAACAGTGTCTCCGGAGGAGATCATATCGTCGATCAGGATCATATCCTTGCCTTCCAGCTTCGGTCCCAGGAATTCATAGGCAGCGATCGGATGACGTCCGTTTACACGTCTGGAATAATCGAGACGCTTATAGTACATACCCATATCAACGCCAAGGATATTGGCAAGATAAATGGCGCGGTTCATGCTTCCTTCGTCAGGGCTGATGATAGCAAAATGCTCATTGTCAATGCGAAGACCTTCTTCGTTTCTGAGAAGAGCCTTGATAAACTGATAGGATGGCTGAACAGTTTCAAAACCATGAAGAGGAGTTGCGTTCTGAACACGGGCGTCATGGGCGTCAAAGGTAATGATGTTTTCCACACCCATTCCGGTCAGCTCCTGAAGAGCTGTGGCGCAGTCCAGTGATTCACGTCCTACACGTTTGTTCTGGCGGCTCTCATAAAGATAAGGCATGATAACATTGACTCTTCTTGCTTTGCCGCCGATTGCTCCGATCACACGCTTCAGATCCTGGAAATGGTCGTCAGGGGACATCAGGTTGGTGAAGCCGCTGATACGGTAGGTCATGCTGTAATTGCATACATCTACCATAAGATAAATGTCATCGCCGCGGACAGACTCTGTGATCACGGATTTTCCTTCTCCGGAACCAAAACGGGGAGTCTGTACTCCGAGGATGTAGGAATCTCTCTGATAACCTTCAAAAGCAAAGGAATTAAGCTCCTGATGATTTCTTTCCTGTCTCCATTTTACAAGCCAGTCATTGACCTTGGAGCCAAGGGACTGACAGCTTTCCAGAGGGATCAGCCCAAGTCTTCCTACAGGGAGTGTTGTGAGATCTTTGGTGCTTAACTGTGCCATTCTTTATTTTCCTCCTAAAAATATTTTCTGTATGCGGATATCTTTTCCAATGAGTTTCAGCATCTGAAAATTGCTTGCGATCCGGGAAAAGGTTCTCTCGGAATAGGTGGCAGAAAAATCCTCCAGCTTCAGATTGGTAGAGATGATGGTGGATTTTCTGCGGGCAAGCCGCTCATTGATGCACAAAAAAAGCTGAGAAGATACAAAGCTGTTGGTAAGCTCTGTACCAAGGTCGTCAATGATCAGAAGATCACAGTCGTAAATAAAATCTTCTCCCGGATCCGTTTCTGTCTTTCTGGCAAAAGTATTCTGCGCCAGTTTGTCAAAAAGATCAAAAGCTGAAAAATAAAGCACGCAGTGAGCGGTTTTCAGCAATTCACGGGCAATGCAGTGGGAGAGGAAGGTTTTGCCTACTCCGGTGCTGCCGTACAGAAAAAGATTCTGGCAGCCGGAATCAAAATTGCGTACAAAATTCACAGCAGTATCATAGGCATGCTTTGCTGTTTCTCTTGCGGTCAGTCCGGTTGCCTCGTTTTTTATTGTATCAGAATACCAGTCAAAAGAAAAGTGCTCAAAATTTTCTTTTTCCAGAATCTCTGCAAGATTGGACTGAGTATAAAGAAGTTCGATCTCTGCTTTTTTGAAGCAGGAGCATTTGCCTGTGTCCGTGTAGCCTGTATCCTGGCAGCGGGGACAGAGGTAATGAGGTTCCAGATAATCTTCAGGAAAGCCGTTTTCTTTCAGCAGAGAACGGCGCTCACGGGACAGCAGAGCTACGGATCTTTTCAGATCTTCCACAGAGCTGCTTTGACCGCAGAGCAGAGAACGTGCCTTCTGGGCACTGAGAGAAGCGACCTCACGGTCGATCTCTGCCAGCCGGGGAGCCTTTGCAAAGGCGCAGGAGCGTCGTTTTTCCAGGTCGTGCATAACCTGAGTCTGTCTCCGGTTGTATTCTCTCATAATAATATCATACTGAAAATTCTGTAAAGACACGTCATCCCTCCTTGCCTGAAAATTACTGGTTCAGCAGGCGTTTTTCATATTCGTCAAAATTATATTCTCTCTGCTGAAAATTATTAAAGCGGTTGCCGGAAGCAGGAGCGGCAGGTTTGGACTGTTTTTTGTCCTGCTTCCGTTTCTTGTGCTCTGCGTCCAGAGCCTGGATATCCTCCAGAGTTTTTACCTGTTTCTTTTTCCAGCCCTCCAGGATCTTGTCCGTATACTGGAAGCTGGCCTGTCCTGTCTGCAGAACTGTTCTGGTGCAGGCTTCCTGAATGATGGCAATAGAAAAACCATAAGTTTTCAGCCAGGTGTCCATCAGAGTGATCTCTGTTTCCACAGGGCTTCTGTTGGTGATTCCCAGAGCCTTCAGAATGGAATAATAATCCTTGCTGTACCGGGCATTGGATTTTTTGGCTTCCGCCACAGTGGAGATTCCCTCCTGAGCCCAGGCAAGGGCAACGGTCTCCATGTACCGGATGCTTTTATGACTGCGGCTGACGCAGTACTCGATCAGGTATTCGATCAGATCTGCGGAAAAGCCCAGGCCGTCATAGAAGAAAAGAATCTTCTGTATTTCCGTGGGGGACAGGGTTTTGCCCAGATACTGTTCTGCAATATAAAGAAGCTGGATAATATCTTCGTTCTGTTTCAGTTCTTTTACACGGTCCGGCGTAAGCGGTGCGGCTTTGGCCGGTACTGCCTGCTTTAAAGCGGCGGCAGCCGTCTCGTCTTCAGCAGAGGCTTTTGCCTTTGGCAGAAGCAGGGCAATGCCGCGGAGACTTTTATCTGCAGCGAAGTCCAGGGCAAGAAGCTCCTGTCTGGACCAGTATTTCAGCGCCCGCAGAATATCCCTTTCTGTACAGAGCAGGTGGTCGGCCATCTGTTCCAACGTGAAAGAAACCGGAGTAGTGGACAGCGCCCGTAAAAGATAAATGTAAACCTTTACAAACTCACCATTGGCCTCCGGCATGTAGTCATCTATAAAAATATTGGACAGAAGCGTAACCTCTGACTGGGAGGGCTTCTGCAGTGTAATCATGCTCATGAACGATCTCCCGCTTTCTGAATCTTTTAAGTCACCTGCATTATAGCACAAGATTTTTCAAATGAGAATAGGGTATTTTACGGGGAAATCTTTCCACATAAAAATGTGGATAATGTGGATAATGTGGACAACGAATTTTCTCGAATATTTGCCATAAATCTCGGAAACCGCGTGTTTTGTTGCTTTTTCATTAAAAATAGATAAAATTGCTGTAGAAGAATGTCGGATGATGGAGGCATAAAAAATCCACATGTCCGGCACGGGGGATATGTGCATAAACATGTGGATAATGTGGATAACTTAGTTTCCGAGAAGCTGTTCTCCTATATTTACAACGTCTCCGGCCCCCATAGTTATCAACAGGTCACCCTGTGTACAATTTTCAAGTAAAAAATTCTCGATTTCATCAAAAGTCGGGAAATATTCGCAGGAAGTTCCAAGTTCTGCGATTTTCTCTTTCAGATCTTCTGAAGAAATTCCAAGAGTATCGGTCTCTCTTGCCGCGTAGATATCAGCCAGTACCACGTGGTCAGCCAGAGAAAGCGCTTTTGCAAATTCAGGAAGAAGCGCCTTGGTGCGGGTGTAGGTATGAGGCTGGAACACGCACCAGATCTTTTTGTGCGGATAATTTGCAGCAGCATGAAGAGTTGCCTCAATTTCTGTGGGATGATGAGCATAGTCATCAATAATGGTCACTCCGCCGATCTGGCCTTTATACTGAAAACGCCGGTCTGTGCCTGTAAAGCTGTTCAGCCCCTCTGCGATTACTTCCCAGGAAAGATCTAAAAGCCGGGCTGCGGCAATGGCGGAAAGTGCATTGGAAACATTATGTACTCCCGGAACACTTAGGGAGCAGGTGCCAAGAGCCTGTCCTTTATGGCATACAGTAAAGGTGGCATGGCCAAGCTCGTTATAGGTAATATCAGAAGCTGTATAATCTGCCTCATGCTCCAGACTGTAGGTAAGTACCTGGCAGGACAGTCCTTCTGTGATTTTTTCGTACTGCGGTGTATCTGCGTTGATGATGAGAGTTCCGTCCTCAGGAAGAAGCTCTGCAAATTTGCGGAAAGAGCAGCGGATATCTTCAATATCCTTGAAGAAATCCAGATGATCCGCATCAATATTCAGGATAATGCTGATCTTCGGGAAAAAGCTCAGAAAGCTGTTTGTATACTCACAGGCTTCGGTCAGGAAGGTCTCTGACTGTCCTACACGGATATTTCCTCCGATAGCCGGAAGAATGCCGCCTACGCTGATGGTAGGATCGCAGTCACCTTTCAGCAGAATGTGGGAAAGCATGGAGGTAGTGGTTGTTTTGCCGTGAGTTCCCGCTACTGCAACAGGGGTGTCATAATTGCGCATGATCTGTCCCAGAAGCTGGGCTCTTGTGAGCATGGGAAGATTCATCTCCTGAGCTTTTCTGAATTCCGGATTGTCCGGGTGGATTGCAGCAGTGTACACAACAGCCTGAACGGTATCGGAAATATTGGAGGCCCGCTGTCCGTAGTAGATTTTTGCGCCTTTTTCTTCCAGAGTTCTGGTAAGAGGGCTTTCTTTTGCGTCAGAGCCGGAGATAGTGAAGCCTTCTTCAAGAAGAACCTCAGCCAGTCCGCTCATACTGATACCGCCGATGCCAATAAAATGAATAGCCATCGGTTTTTTGAAGTCTATCTGATACATAGTATTATTCTCCTGTTCATTCATGAATATGTTCCTATTATAACCCTATCAGCCTTAAATGAAAAGTGTTTCTTAAAGGGCAGAATGTAATTCCGAAAGGCGATCAGGAAGGTATTTTGACCAGGCTGCCGGGGTGAGAGAGTACAGGGGAAAAACATGTGCAATAGCTCCAAAAAAATACAAATAAACAGCAAAAATATTGTAAAAAATGTTCACTAATAAGGGGAAGTATGATATAATTAAAAAATCATAACATACAAGGGGTGAGTGCATGATGATGAAGAAGGAAATGATTGCCATGCTTCTGGCTGGCGGTCAGGGCAGCAGACTTGGTGTGTTGACAGAAAAGGTTGCAAAACCGGCTGTCGCATTTGGCGGAAAGTACCGTATCATTGATTTTCCGCTGAGCAACTGCATCAATTCAGGCATTGATACAGTGGGAGTTCTGACACAGTATCAGCCGCTGCGTTTAAATACTCATATTGGAATCGGTATTCCGTGGGATCTGGACAGAAATGAAGGCGGAGTCACAGTTCTTCCTCCCTACGAAAAGAGTACAAGCAGTGAGTGGTATACGGGAACTGCCAATGCGATTTTTCAGAATCTGGATTACATGGAACAGTATAATCCGGATTATGTTCTGATTTTATCAGGAGATCATATCTATAAGATGGACTATGAGGTAATGCTGGACTTCCACAAGGCAAATAAAGCAGACATTACCATTGCATGTATGCCTGTTCCTATTGAAGAGGCAAGCCGTTTCGGGATCATGGTAACAGATGAAACCGGAAGGGTAACAGAATTTGAGGAAAAACCGGAGAAGCCGAGCAGCAATCTTGCGTCTATGGGAATTTATATTTTCAGCTGGCCGGTTCTCAAGGAGGCTCTGATCGCTCTGAAGGATCAGAACAGCTGCGATTTCGGAAAGCATATTCTTCCGTACTGTAAGGAGAAAGGTCAGAGACTTTTTGCCTATGAGTATAATGGCTACTGGAAAGATGTGGGTACGCTTGGATCTTACTGGGAAGCCAATATGGAACTGATCGATATTATTCCGGAGTTTAATCTTTATGAAGAATTCTGGAAAATTTATACAAAAGGTGATATTATTCCGCCTCAGTATATTTCAGCAGATGCGGTAACAGATAAATGTCTGATCGGGGAAGGTGCTGAAATTTACGGTGAAGTACATCATTCTGTGATCGGTCCTAATGTTGTAATTGAAAAGGGCTGTGTGATCAGAGATTCTATTATCATGCGCAATTCCGTGGTGGGTGAAGGCACTGTAATGGACAAGGCAATTGTGGCAGAGGATGTTGTGATCGGAAAGAATGTAACTCTCGGCTGCGGAGAAGAAGCTCCCAATGTGCTGAAACCTGCGGTATATGCCTTTGGGATTGCCACAGTAGGCGAGCACAGTGTGATCCCTGACAATGTAAAAATCGGTAAAAATACATCTGTGTCCGGAGTGACTGTGCCGGAGGACTATCCGGAGGGAATACTGGAAAGCGGACAGAACATCAAGGCAAAGGACGGTGAGAAGGCATGAGAGCACTTGGAATTATTCTGGCAGGCGGAAACAATAACCGTATGAGGGAACTTTCAAACAAAAGAGCCATTGCAGCCATGCCTGTAGCGGGAAGCTACCGCGCCATTGACTTTGCATTAAGCAATATGGCAAATTCCCATATTCAGAAGGTGGCAGTACTGACTCAGTATAACGCCAGATCACTGAATGAACATCTGAGTTCCTCAAAATGGTGGGATTTCGGAAGAAAGCAGGGTGGGCTTTTTGTGTTCACACCTACTATCACAAAAGAAAACAGTCTGTGGTATCAGGGAACAGCGGATGCTATTTATCAGAATATTACATTCCTGAAAAACAGCCATGAGCCTTATGTTGTTATTGCTTCAGGAGATGGAATTTATAAACTGGATTATAATAAGGTGCTGGAATTCCACATTGCCAAAAGAGCTGATATTACGGTTGTGTGTACAGAGTGCAGAGATCAGAGCGAAGTAGAGCGGTTTGGCGTGATCCGCATGAATGATGACTGCAGGATTGAGGAGTTTGAGGAAAAACCTATTATTTCTTCTTATAATACTGTGTCTACAGGTATTTATGTAATACGAAGAAGACAGCTGATCGAACTGCTTGAAAGAGCTGCTCAGGAAGACAGACATGATTTTGTAAACGATATTCTGATCCGTTACAAGAATCTGAAACGAATTTATGGATATAAGATTGATTCCTACTGGAGCAATATTTCCACGGCAGAAGCATATTACAGAACAAATATGGCATTTCTGGAGCCGGGAATCCGCAATTATTTCTTCAGACAGGAACCGGCGGTAAAAACAAAGATCGACGATCTTCCTCCGGCAAAATATAATGCAGGAGCTTCTGTGAAAAACAGTCTTGTTGCCAGTGGCTGTATCATCAATGGAACAGTAGAAAATTCTGTTCTGTTTAAGGGTGTGTTTGTGGGCAACAACTGTGTGATACGAAATTCTGTGATCCTCAATGACGTATATATAGGAGATAATACACACATTGAGAACTGTATTGTAGAAAGCCGGGATACGATCCGGGCAGACTCTGATTATCGAGGAGAAGACGGAGTCAGAATCGTGGTAGAAAAAAATGATCGCTACGTAATTTGATAAACGGAATTTCTGATCGCGGCTTATGGGGCAGTAAAACAGATTTCCGGTCAGTTGGCGTATACAAAATGAAAGGGGCAGAAAAAGATGAATATTACAGATGTACGTGTGAGAAAAGTTGCAAAAGAAGGAAAAATGAAAGCAGTTGTATCCATTACAATTGATGATGAGTTTGTAGTACATGATATCAAAGTGATCGAGGGTGAAAAGGGACTGTTTATTGCAATGCCAAGCCGTAAAGCGGCAGACGGAGAATACCGTGATATTGCACATCCTATTAATTCCACAACAAGAGACAGAATACAGACTCTGATCCTTGACAAATATCAGGAGGTTATGAACGAGACGGACGCGCAGGAAGAGGCAGCAGAGGAATAACACCGGATATCTGTAATAAAAACGAAATGATTTAGTAAAAGAGATGTTCTGAAGCAGAATTTGTCGAAAAAAATTACTCCAGAATGTCTCTTTTTTTGCGTGTATCCGCCGAAATATTACATATTTGTTACAGAAATAAAATAAAAGTATTGATTTTTGAATGAAATGTTGTTATACTTGTCCTACGAAAAAAATTATGAGGTGTTTATATGAAGATGAAGAAAGTTCTTTCACTGCTGTTGACCGGCGCCCTGACTGTTTCCATGGGGACAAGCGTTTTTGCATCCACAGAAGACCAGATCGCAGCCGCACAGGCACAAAAGCAGGAGGCACAGGCGGGACTTGCTCAGGCACAGGCAAATATCAGCAGCCTGGAAAGCAAGAAACAGGAACTGGAATCCTATATGGCAGAACTGGACGCACAATATAATGAACTGACAAATACAATTTCACAGCTCAGTGTGGAAGCAGCTGAAAAAGAAGAAGAGCTGAAAAAGGTTCAGACAGAGCTGGAAAGGGCAAAGAAAACAGCAGAGAATCAGTATGAGGCAATGAAGCTTCGTATTGTTTATATGTATGAAAACGGCGGAAACTCCATGCTGGAAACACTTCTGTCATCAGAAAGCCTGGCAGATTTTCTGAATCAGGCGGATAATATTTCAAAAATTTCCGAGTATGACAGAAATATGCTGAAGCAGTATGAGGCAACCCAGGAAAATATCCAGGTACAGGAGGAAAAGGTAGAAGAGGAATCCAGCTCTATTAACAGTCTCCTTTCCGAAAAAAGCGCCAAGCAGCAGGAAGTGCAGTCTCTGGTTGCAACTACCGGTGACAGCATCAACTCCTATATCAGCCAGATCAGCGCAAGCCAGGAAGAGGCAAATGTTCTGATGGCTCAGGTAAACAGCGCAGACAGCAGTATTGCAACTCTGATGGAGCAGGCTGAACAGGAAAAAGCAGCAGCTCAGGCGGCTGCACAGGCAGCGGCAGAGCAGGAAGCCGCTTCACAGGAAAGTGAAGAACCGGAATATGATCCGGAAACAGACACAACCGATTCTGAAAGCAGCTCTACAAGCAGTGATGTTACTGTAGAGGAGGTTGCTCCGGAAGAGGATGCAGAAGAATATACAGAAGAATATACGGAAGAGTACACAGAGGATACGGAAACAGAGCCGGAAGCTCCGTCAGATACAGATGGAAGCTCTGATTCTTCCGGTTCCAGTCAGGGTACATACCTTGGAAACTTCATGCTGACAGCTTACTGTAACTGTGCGCAGTGCTGCGGAACAGCGGGAAATGCCACTGCCAGCGGTGTAATGCCTTCAGCAGGTCATACAGTAGCTATGGCGGGAGTTCCCTTTGGAACACAGCTTCTCATCAACGGAACTGTTTATACTGTTGAGGATCTGGGAACCCCTTACGGACATGTGGATATTTATTTTGGAAGCCATGAAGAGGCATTAAGCTTTGGGCTGCAGTATGCAGATGTATATCAGCTGAACTAAAACCATACAGGAATATCATGAAGAGACTGCCAGAGATGACGGTCTCTTTTATTCTTTACCCGGAAAACAGTACATTCTGTATCATTTTCCCGGTAAATAAAAGATTCTTTGTGAGGATTCTGAGCGTTTGAGACGGACCTGTCCGCTTGTTCAGGGAATATTTTCATATAAGAGACAAAAAACGGAAAAAGGAGAAAGATATTAATGGAGCTTGTAAGTGGAAGACCGCAGAACACAGAGGGAAGACTGGGAAAAGAAATCAGAACATATGACTTTCTGGATTCTATTGGGATTCATTATGAAAGAGTGGATCATAAGCCGGCTATGACCATAGAGGCCTGTGAGGAGGTTGACAAAATACTGGGCGCTGTGATCTGTAAAAATCTTTTTTTGTGCAACAGACAGGAAACAGACTTTTATCTCCTGCTGATGCCCGGGGATAAAAAGTTCAAAACAAAGGATCTTTCAGCTCAGATCAATTCCTCAAGGCTTTCTTTTGCAAAGCCTGAATATATGGAACAGTTTCTGGATATTACTCCAGGTTCAGCCAGTATTCTGGGGCTGATGAACGACAGAGATAACCGGGTACAGCTTCTGATCGACGAGGACGTGCTGAAAGGAGAATATATAGGATGTCATCCCTGCATCAATACTTCAAGTCTCAGAATCAGCACAAAAGATATGACAGAAAAAATAATACCGGAATTGAAGCATAATCCAAAGCTGGTTCGTTTACCTTAGTATAGAGGAAAAAGTCTCAGAGCAGTGCTGTGGGAATCAGTAAAAACGAAATATGAATTTTTTATAAAACATGGAGATTTCAGCAATTTTGGCATTGATTAAATAAGATAATACGTTATACTATTATCTACAGAAGAATATACGCTGAAAATGGTTTTGAGGCGGTGGACCGCCTGGCGGGAAAGGGTGATAATTTGGATTATCTGAGGAAGTCAAAACATATATGGATCATCCCGGCATATGGGATTTTTTATATGATTTCTTTTATGCTTGTGGAAAAAATCAGTACAGAAACCCATCTGATTCATTCTTTTGTGGATGATCTGATTCCGTTTTGTGAATACTTTATTATTCCCTATGTGCTGTGGTTTCTTGTAGTTCTCGGAAGCGTGATGTATTTTGCATTGGGAAGTCCGGGCAAAAAAGAGTATTATCAGTATATGGCGACCCTGGGTGTGGGAATGACTCTGTTTCTTATTATCTCCTTTGTGTATCCCAATGGCCAGAATCTCAGACCTGAACTGACAGGAGAGGGTCCTTTTATTCAGGCTGTGCAGCTTTTGTACCAGACAGATACCCCCACAAATATTTTTCCGAGTATTCATGTATTTAATGCAGTTGCCTGTTGTGTGGCTCTTCTGAATAACAAAAAATGCAGACAGAACAAAATCTTTACAGCCGGAAATATTGTGCTGACTGTATCAATCGTTCTTTCCACTATGTTTTTAAAGCAGCACAGTGTGGAAGATGTAGTTACCGCTCTGATCCTCAATGTGATCTGTTATCAGATATTTTACAGGATCATTCCGGAAAATATGCATAAGTTTGAGAGGATGCTTACCAGAAAACAGATCTGTACAGCGTCTAACCTGCTGACCGTCGGCAGACTTGCCCTTGCTCTTGTATTTATGGCCCTGATTGAGCGGTACAGACTGATGGGAGAAAAAGCTCTGCTTGCAGTGATGCTTCTGGCAATTATAGCTGTGGATATACTGGCCGGGAAGCTTGCCCGGAGACCGGAACAGGTAAGCGATATAGGAAGACTTCTGGAGCTTCTGGCAGACCGGGTCTGTCAGTTTGTGATCCTTTCCTGTCTGATTCCGAAGTATTCACTGGCAAAGATGCTTCTGGTATTATTCTTTATTAAAGAAAGTTATACAGCAGTCCTTGGCTGGAGAGTGATTTTGTATGCAGATAAAGAGGCTCAATCTCCCTGGTATGATACCATGACGAAGGCAGTGTTCTACATAGTGGCGCTGATTCTTTTGGCAGGACCTCGAATTCCGGCATCAACAGCCGGTATTCTGATCGGTGCCTGCGGAATCTGTATGATGGCAGCCTTTGTAATGAACATAGAAGAGATCCGCGTTGCAGAGGAAAAATTCCGACACTCTGTTGGAGAAAAAGTTCCGGGCAGGATCGGATAAAAAATAAAATAATCGGGTAGATATAAGGGTGCAGCTTTTATCAGGCTGCACCTTTTTTAAAAAAAGAAGATTGGTGTAGATTCATGTAGAACTTTCAGAGAAAATAGGATATAATATAGTTCAGAATCATACGGAACGCCGTATTAAGGCTGTGAAAACCGAAGAATTCTGAAGTTTTCAGTATAAAATTTAATGGAGGTTCAACATGGAAAACGTATATATTATGGAGCATCCGCTGATTCAGCACAAAATTTCTCTGCTCCGTGACAAAAGCACTGGAACAAATGAGTTTCGTAAGCTGATCGAGGAGATTGCGGTTCTTATGGGATTTGAGGCGCTGAGAGATCTTCCCCTGGAGGATGTGGAAGTGGAAACTCCTCTGGAAACATGTATGACACCGATGATCGCAGGTAAAAAGCTTGCAGTTGTGCCTGTGCTTCGCGCCGGCCTTGGAATGGTTAATGGAATCACAACTCTGGTACCGTCTGCAAAGATCGGACATATTGGATTGTACAGAGATCCGGAGACACACGAACCTCATGAATATTACTGCAAATTGCCGGATCCCATTGATCAAAGACTGATCGTGGTAACAGATCCCATGCTTGCAACCGGCGGTTCTGCTGTGGCTGCAGTAGATTTTATCAAAGAGCATGGCGGAAAGAATATCAAATGTATGTTTATTATCGCAGCTCCGGAAGGTCTGGAGCGCCTGCATAAGGCTCATCCTGACGTGCAGATCTACGTAGGTCATGTGGATCGTGAGCTGAACGAAAACGCATATATCTGCCCGGGTCTGGGAGATGCAGGAGACCGGATTTTCGGTACAAAATAAAATCAGAACAAGCACAACAAAAACGGATGGTGTATTTTCGGAGAGCGTGTTTTCCGGGACACGATCCGTTTTTCTGTGTAAAAAGAAAGAGAGCCTGATACCTGTTTTTGCCGAAAAGAAAATAGTTTTGCACAAAGACATCAGGGATAACGGTATCAGAAAAACATATCAGAAGAAACAGTATAAAAACAGGCAGAAAGGAACTTGATTTATGACAAAAAAACAGCGGGCTCTGGAAGTAATTCAGAGACTGAAAGACGAATATCCCGATGCGGGATGCACCCTGGATTATGATCAGGCATGGAAGCTTCTGGTCAGTGTACGCCTTGCAGCGCAGTGTACAGATGCCAGAGTAAACGTAGTGGTAGAAGATCTTTATGCAAAATATCCGGATGTAGAAGCGCTGGCAAAAGCGGAGCCGGAGGAAATTGAAGCGATCGTAAAGCCATGCGGACTGGGAAAAAGTAAGGCAAGAGATATCAGCGCCTGTATGAGGATCCTCCATGAACAGTATGAGGATAATATTCCCACAACTTTCGAAGAACTGCTGAAGCTTCCGGGGGTGGGAAGAAAAAGTGCAAATCTGATCATGGGAGATGTATTTGGAAAGCCTGCCATTGTAACAGATACGCACTGCATCCGCCTGACCAACAGAATAGGACTGGTAGACAATATCAAAGAGCCGAAAAAAGTGGAAATGGCCTTATGGAAGATCATTCCTCCGGAGGAGGGCAGTGATTTTTGTCACAGACTTGTTTATCATGGAAGAGACGTGTGTACTGCCCGGACGAAACCCCATTGTGATAAATGCTGTCTGGAAGATATCTGCAAGAAAAATATCTGACACGGAAGGAGAAAAGGAATATGGCATTGAAGGCAGTACATCATATTGCGTTGCTTGTATCTGATTATCAGAAATCAAAAGAGTTTTATGTGGATAAGCTTGGATTTCGTATTGTGAGAGAAAATTTCCGGAAGGACAGAGGCGATTATAAACTGGATCTGATCCTAAATGGAGTTGAGCTAGAGATTTTTGCTCCGGCACAAAAAGATCATGAGCATCAGCTCCATCCGGCAAGACCGAATTTCCCGGAGGCATACGGGCTCAGACATCTTGCCTTCACAGTTACAGATATTGAAAAAACAGCCGCAGAACTCAGGGAAAAGGGAATTGAGACAGAACCTGTCCGGGTAGACGAGTTTTCGGGAGGGAAATTTACCTTTTTCAAAGATCCGGACGGACTGCCGCTTGAGCTGCATGAATAATTGAGAAGAAAGTGGTGAAAAAATAATGATTAAAAAGCACGTAGAGGATTCTCGCACAGAAAATACCTATCTGATTATGCCAAAACATATCAATTGTTACGGCAGACTTTTTGGTGGAATTCTGATGCAGTGGATAGATGAGGTGGCCGGAATTGTGGCACACCGTCATGCAGGAAGTATTGTAACGACAGCCTGTGTGGACAATCTGAATTTCAAAGCCGGGGCTTATCTGGGAGACACGGTGGTACTGGTAGGAAGAGTGACTTATGTGGGAAAAACGTCTATGGAAGTACGGATAGATACTTACGCAGAGGATCCGGATGGAATGCGCAGAATGATCAACAGGGCTTATGAAGTTCTGGTATCAATAGATGAAGAAGGAAACAAACTTGAAGTTCCCGGGTTGATTGTAGAAACTGAAGCTCAAAAGGCAGAATGGGAAGGCGGACAAAAGCGTTATGATTTAAGAAAACAAAGACGGAAAGAAGGGTTTTAGAGGAAAAAACCACAGATGAAATATGGAGGAAAGTTCTAAAATTTATAGAATAAATGTTTTTTGTTGAAAAATTTCCAGATAAGTAGTACACTCTGGATATAAATATACAGAAACAGATAAAAACAAACTTAAACAGAAAGGAGAAAACAACAATGTTAAGAAATATTCCTCCGATTTTGTCACCGGAACTGTTAAAAGTTCTTGCAGAAATGGGACATGGAGATACAATCGTAATTGGCGATGCAAATTTTGCAGCCGCTTCTATGGCAAAAAAAGGAACGCTTGTAAGATGTGATGGTCTGAAAGCAACAGATCTTATGGATGCTATTCTTTCGTTGATGCCTTTAGATGAATTTGTAGAAAAGCCTGTTTTTATTATGGATAAAGAACCGCGCCATGCGGAGCTTGAGTGTCCGGTATGGGATGAATTTAAAGATATTGTGGCAAAGTATGATGAGCGAGGGGCTGAGGCTTGCGGAATGATTTCCAGAAAAGAATTTTATAAAAAGGCGAGAAAGGCATATGCAGTTGTAGCTACGACTGAGACCGCATTTTATGCCTGTACTATTCTTCAAAAGGGATGCTTGTAGAAAACAAATAAAAACGGACATAAAACAACATAAAAAATGCGTAAAAGCGGTTATTTCGGATGGAATACCGCTTTTTTCTTATGAAAAAAAGAATATATCATGTTTGCATACGTGATATTTGATATCGTAAATGTGTGAAAATGAATATATAATTCTGGAAAACTGTGATATTTTACTAAAAATGTGGGTTGAAACTGTGGAAAAGTAACAAAAAGAAAAAAACGGACAAAAACAAACAGTAACATATTTACATTTGTGGTAATATATGATAAAATCGAACTATCGAAAACGGAAAAACATAGCAAAATCACCAAAAACAAAAAAGGGGGTAACACAATGAAGAAAAAAATAATGGCTCTTGTTCTGGCAGCATCTATGATTACGGTTCCATTTGCGACTGCTTATGCCAGTGAAAAGGATGCAGCAGCTGAAAAAACAGAGGAATCTGCTGATGAGACAAAAGAGACAACAGAATCTCCGGTAGCAGGAAAGAAAATTGCATATATCATGTATATGACTCCAGCTACAATTTTCCAGATGTGGTCTGATTCTTTCACCGAGACTGCTGAAAAGCTGGGAATGCAGGCTGATACGTTTTTCTGCAATGACAGTGCTGACACATGGAAACAGACTATTGAACAGTGTGCACAGGGCGGATATGATGGACTGATGGTTTCTCATGGTGGTCAGGAATATGCATATGATTTTCTGACAGGAATTTTAGAACAGTATCCGGATCTGAAAATTGCTACCTTTGACACTCCGTTTAAAGATGCAAATGGTGAAGTTGCTAAAATTCCAGGCGTAGTACAGTTTTTCCAGCAGGATGCAGGATTTGCCTCCAGTCTGGTTGAAAGTATTATGGATATGTACCCTGAAAAAGTAGAAGCAGGAGAACCGGTAAATATACTACAGGTTCAGCAGGGAGCAGGATATAACAGCCCGTTTGACCGGCGCCAGATCGGATACCAGCCATATGAGGACGAAGGCAAAATTAAAACAGTTGAAAGAATTGCTCCAATTGATGATCAGAACGCCACCTCTTCTATGAGAGATGTAACAGCTGCAACCTTACCTAAGTATGGGGAGGGTGAAATTGATGGAATCTGGTGCTGCTATGATGCATATGCGCAGGGAGTATATCAGGCACTGGTTGAGGCAAATTCAGATATTCCAATGGTATCAGTAGATATCTGCAATGAAGATATTCAGTTTATGCAGGAAGGTAAAAACTGGAAAGCCTGTGCTACTACCAATTGGAGTTCAAATGGGGAATTTGCATGCCGTGTTCTCGCACTGGAAATGGCAGATCAGTATGAGGATATTTATGCTGCATCCTGCTATTATGAAGATCCTGGCGACTGGATGGAAATTCCGTCTGTAATTGTTACTCAGGAAATGGTTACATCAAAAGATGGAATCAATATTGAAAATCTGGCTGAAGTTGCCGGTGAAGAATATTCCGATACCTCCTGGATGCCGACTTGCGATTGGATGGTTGATCTTCTTGGTCACTAATCTATCTTAAAGGAATTGTTCTTATACATATGTGAATAAAAGAACATTAGGATTAGGTGAGGCGCCGGGGCTGTGTTCCGGCGCCTGTATTTTAAGAATTTTGAAGTAGGGGTGTAAAAACTAAATGGAAAAGAGGGAATTTATGGATAAGATTACACTTGGAACAAGAAATGTCTCTATTGAATTTCCCGGTGTAAAAGCTCTTTCCAATGTAGATTTTGAAATTGAAACGGGAGTAATTCATGCTCTGATGGGGGCAAATGGAGCAGGTAAATCTACATTGATGAAAGTTCTTGCCGGTTCAAATCCAGGATATACAGGAGATGTTCTATACAATGGAAATCCTGTAGAATTAAGAAATCCGGCGGCAGCTAAAAAACTTGGAATCCAGATTGTATATCAGGAAGTTGATATGGCTCTGATTCCAACACTGACTGTTGCAGAAAACGTTATGTTTAATGACCTTGTAATGAATATGGGACATAAGCAGTTTGTAAATTACGGAAAGATCCGCAAAGATGCAAAAGAGGCTCTTGCCCGTTTAAATGTAAATATTGATGTACGGCGTATGTGTGGAACGTTGACATTGGCACAAAAACAGATGGTATTAATTGCACGTGCTGTACAGAGTGCATGTAATTTTTTGATTCTTGATGAACCGACAGCTCCCTTGTCTGATACAGAAACAGAAGAACTGTTCAGGGTAGTCAGACATCTTCGCAAAACAGAAAATCTTGCAGTTATTTTTATTACGCATCGTATTCATGAAGTGTTGCAGATATGCGATTCTTATACAGTTATGAGAAATGGCGAAATTGTGGATACGACACCCATTACGCCCAAGACAACTTCAAAAGAGATTGTAGATAAAATGCTGGGACGTTCATTTGAAGAAAACTTCCCGAAACAGGTTTGTGAGATAGGAGAAAAAGCTTTTGAAATTGACCATCTTACAGAACGGGAGGGACGTGTTCAGGATATTTCCATGTATGTGCGAAAAGGAGAGATTGTTGGATTAGCCGGACTGGTAGGGGGAGGAAAAACAGAACTCTGCAAAACCATTTTTGGTGTATATAAGAAGTCTGACGGTATTATAAGACTCAACGGGAAAGAACTGAATATTAAGACACCTTCAGATGCAGTAAAAAACAGGATAGCGCTTGTTCCGGAGGAGAGACGCAAAGAGGGTGTATTGGTTGCAGAAACAGTGACATTTAATACAACAGCAGCCAGTCTGGATGATTATTGTACATTCTCTTTTGTAAATGATCGCAAAGCAGCGAAGAAAGCAGAAGAATATGTGAAAAGTTTGAGTATAAAAACACCGTCGATCAAGCAGAAAGTGGCATATCTGTCTGGTGGAAATCAACAGAAAGTGGCAGTTGCAAAATGGCTTGCTGCAGACTGTGATGTCTATATTTTTGATGAACCGACTAAGGGTGTGGATGTAGGCGCAAAACAGGAAATTTTCACATTGATTAATAATATTGCAAAAGAAGGCAACTGTGTTATTTATGCAACCTGTGAGAATTCAGAGTTGTTATCTATTACAGACCGTATGTATGTAATGTTTGATGGCCGCATTACGGCAGAATTAGAAACAGCGAAGACTTCTGAGGATGAAATTATGCATTATGCAACAGGAGCAACGACTGTATACACAGGCTGAGGCCTTTAGTAACATATCCATTATGGGAGGAAAATAATATGGTTCAAAATGCTAAAATGAAAAATATTGGAAAAATGCTGTTGAGCTGGGCGGCGGTGATTGTTTTAGTTGTTGCAATTGTGATTTTTACAATTGTGAAAGGAACAGCTTTTTTTTCTGTGGCAAACCTTCTGAACATTCTTCGTGCAATGTCCGTTGTTACGATTTTTGCTCTTGCTGCAACAGTATCTATGGCTCCGGATGGATTTGATATGTCAGCCGGAACGTTGGGAACATTTAGTGCATATGTGTTTGCAGCATCATTTCTGTGGTTTGGACTTCCACTCTGGCTTGCGGTTGTGGTAACAATTTTGTTTACAATGTTTTCTTATTTATTAACAATGTTTCTGATTCTTGTCTGCAAGATTCCGGATATGCTGGCAACATGTGCGCTTCAGTTTGTACATGCGGGGTTGGGATTAGCGTTCACAGGTGGAAGTGCCGTTTCGGCAGGTCTTGGCGTACCGAAATGGGTAGCAAATCTTCGGGGCGGCGATACAAGTCCACTGCGTGGGGGATGGACTGAGGGATCCCAGAACATCGGAAAATCCCCATACATAATAATTATTATGATCGTGTGTGTTGTAATCTGCTGGGTTCTTCTGGAACGAACAAAACATGGACGCTATCTTTATGCAATGGGTGGAAATAAAACAGCGGCAAAGCTTTCAGGTATTAATGTAAAGAAATATCGTTTTATGGCAGGTATGTTCGCTGCTCTGTTTATTGCAGTGGCAGGTATTGTTGTATGCTCACGTAATTCAGCAGCACAGATTAACGGATGTGACAGTTACCTGATGAGTTCTCTTGCGGCAGTATTTATTGGACGATCTGTAGGAGGAGCAGAAAGACCAAATGCTCTTGGCACAGTTGTGGGAGCGCTTTTAATTACTGTTCTTGAGAATGGTCTGACCATGTGTGGCGTTGTATATTATGTGCTTCCGGCCGTTAAGGGTGCAGTTCTTTGCCTGGCATTGGTTGCAGCTTATATTACAGTAAAAGAAGACTGATAAAAAATAAAATGGAGGTTTTTTGATATGTCTAAATTTGATACTTATTTTTTAATGACTACAGAGGATGCCATTGAGTATGCAAAAGTAAAAGTTCCGCAGATGGAATGGGATTCAGGAAGTATGACATGCAGAGAAATTGGAGATGGAAACCTGAATTATGTTTTTAAAGTTACAGATGACAGAGGCCATAGCGTTATTATTAAGCAGGCAGGTGGTGTGGCGCGTATTTCTGAAGATATGAAACTGGATACAGATCGAAATCGTATTGAGTCCGAGATCTTGGTTCTTCAGGGAAAACTTGCTCCTGGATATGTACCGGAAATTTATTTTTATGATACAGTTATGAGTGCCTGTGGCATGCAGGATTTAAGTGATCATGAAATTATGCGTACTGCTATGCTGGAGCATAAAATTTTTCCGAAATTTGCAGATCAGATATCGACCTTTATGGCGCAGGTATTAATGGGTACTACAGATGTAGTAATGGACCACCAGGAAAAGAAAGATTTACAGAGGAAATTTATTAATCCGGAATTATGCGATATTTCAGAAGCCCTTGTTTATACAGAACCATATAATGATGAATTACACAGAAATAATGTGTTTGCTCCAATAGCAGATTTTGTGAAAGAAAAACTTTATAATGATGAAGAGCTACATTGTGAAGTGGCGAAATTGAAAATGGATTTTATGACAAAGGCACAATCGCTGATTCATGGAGATCTTCATACAGGTTCTATCTTTATTAATGAAGACAGTACTATGGTGTTCGATCCTGAATTCTGTTTCTATGGACCTATGGGATATGATATTGGAAATGTAATTGCAAATATGATTTTTGCATGGGCAAATGGAGACGTGTATGGAAATTCAGAGTTCTGTACATGGGTGGAAGAAGTTATTGTAGATGTTGTGAATCTGACAATGGAAAAACTGCGTGCTTATTATGAGGAACATGTAACCGATACTATGTGTAAAAATGAAGCATATAAGAATTATTATATGGATACTGTTTTGGCTGATACATCCGCAGTTACTGGATTGGAATTGATTCGTCGTATTGTGGGTATGGCAAATGTAAAGGATATTACCAGCATTAAGGACGAAGCAAAACGTGCGCGGGCAGAAAAAATTTGTATTATGGCAGCGATTGATTTTATTAAAAACAGAGAAACTAAAAAATGTGGTAAATGTTTCCTTAATACATTAAAAGACGCCATTGCTACAATAGATGCATAACAGATAGGGTGCGGCAATTATGAAAGGAGAATACGATTATGGAAAACGCTTTAAATCTGGATACAGTACGACTGGCAGAGAATAAAAAAGAAATAGTTATTCTTGATCAGACACTTCTTCCTAATCAGTGTAAATATTTAAGTATTAAGAAAGCAGGAGACATCTGGGAAGCAATTTATTCTCTTCGGGTACGTGGTGCTCCGGCTATCGGTGTGACAGGCGGTTATGCTTATTATGTATTGGCAGATCAAATTGAAACAGAAGATAAGCACGAGTTTATAAGAAAATGTACGGAGATGATGGAGTATATTAATTCTTCACGTCCAACAGCTGTAAATCTTTCTTGGGCTTTAAACCGGATGCATAATGTTATGCTGAATGAAATTAACCAGATGAGCATAGAGCAGCTGAAGATACGCCTGATGGAAGAAGCAGATGTGATTCGTCAGGAAGACATTCAGATCAGTCGCAATATTGGAGAATATGGATTTAAGCTTCTGGATGAACTTGGAAAAGGTGTAGGAATCATGACACACTGTAATGCCGGAACTCTGGCAACTGCAAAGTATGGTACAGCACTTGCTCCTATGTATATCGCTCTGGAACATGGATGGGATCCCAAGAACGATATGCATGTATACTGTGATGAGACAAGACCTCTGCTGCAGGGAGCCCGTTTAAGTGCGTATGAAATGCAGGCAGCAGGAATTGATACTTATGTACAGTGCGATAATATGGCTTCGTATACAATGAAAGAGGGAAAAGTAGGTATTATATTTGTGGGATGTGACCGCGTGGCGGCAAATGGTGATTTTGCAAATAAGATTGGAACCAGTGGTGTGGCAATTATTGCAAAACATTATGGAATTCCGTTTTATGTGTGCGCACCGTCCTCTACGATTGACATGACACTGGAATCTGGAGATGAGATTCATATTGAGCAGAGAAAAGGTAAAGAAGTTACAGAAATGTGGTATGAAGAGCGTATGGCTCCAGAAGGAGTTGGGGTGGTGAATCCTGCTTTTGATGTGACAGATCATAGCCTGGTTACAGGAATCATTACAGAGAAAGGAATTGCCTACGCACCATTCAAAGAATCTTTTGAAGCGATGGGAATCAAACCAGTAGAGAAATATGTAGATAAAAAATAAAAGGTAAAGGGCGACAGTGATCGCCCTTTTATTGTTAATAATACTGTACAGAATTTTTAGTAAGCCACTCTTTCCATTCTGAAGAAAATTCACAGTCAGTGATAATAGCGTCCATTTTTTCCAGGGGAATAACTGCAGAAAAGGAAGTCTTATCCAGCTTTGTATGATCTACTACAAGAAATTTCTGGTGGGCGTGCTGAAGTGCAATTTTATAAAGCATGGCGGAATCTTCATTAATATCTGTAACACCAAATTCCATACATACACTTCTGCACGAAACAAATGCTTTGTCAAAAAAATATTGCTGAAGAGAACGCACAGTGCCGTTTCCGGTGAATCCTTTGGTTCTTGCGGAAAACTCGCCTCCTGTAAGAAACAGATGTACAGTGGAAGAACGTGAAAGAATATTGGCAATTTCAAGGGAGGTTGTAACAACAGTTAATTTTCGATTGACAATTTTTCGTGCGATATACCAGGAAGTAGTAGATGAATCAAGAAAGATAATATCACTAGGCTGAATCAGAGCATCGCATTTTTGGGCAATAATTTCTTTTTCAGTAATACGCAATACCTGTCTGGTTGTAACATCCAGATCATTTTGGACACCTTCCAGTATATAGGCACCTCCATGAGTACGTATAAGTTCCTGATCTTTTTCCATTGCACGAAGATCACGACGAATTGTTTCTTTAGTAACGTTCAGGCGTTCGGACAGATCAGAAATAGTGACACTTTTTTGTTCCTGAAGCAGTTTTTTGATGGCTTGTTTACGAGTGATTGCTAACACAGCGAAATGACTCCTTTCATATATTTAAGCATCTTTGTTTTTAAGATATCATGGTTTAAGTGAAAAAGCAAATACAAGAACTGTATATTAAAAAAGTTTGAATATTGGAGATATTTTTGCAAGTTACAGTCTGATAACTGGAATTCTAGGTATAAACAGGATAAAAAAGAAAATATGAATAAAATGTACAATTAATACGGAAATAAAACAACAAAAGCAGACAAAATAATTGACAAAGCAGACAAAAATGATTAAAATATAGTTAAAAATAACTAGTTAAACTTGATAAAAACAATTAATTTATCCAATACGCACAAACGGAGGTAGAATATGAAAAAAATTATTAATGCGCCGGAGACCTATGTAGATGATATGCTTAAAGGGATTTATGCTGCTCATCCCGATCAGGTAAAATGTGCAGAAGATGATCTTAGAAGTTATTGCATTGCACACAAAAAAGAAGGAAAGGTCGCTATTATTACTGGTGGAGGATCCGGACATCTTCCGTTGTTTCTTGGTTATGTAGGAGAAGGACTTATTGATGGTTGTGGGGTAGGAGGTGTATTTCAGTCTCCGTCACCCGAACAGATTTATCAGATTGCAAAAGAAGTTCATGCAGGATCAGGAGTTCTTTTCCTTTATGGCAATTATACTGGAGATATTATGACATTTGATATGGCATCAGATCTTTGTGATATGGATGATATTGAATGTAAAAGTATTGTTGGGGCTGATGATGTAAATTCACATGCAGATCCAGATACGCGCAGGGGTGTAGCTGGGATTTATTTTATGTTCAAGGCAGCTGGGGCAAGAGCTGATGAAGGCGGAACGCTTGAAGAAGTAGTTGCTGCAGCGCAATTGGCAAAAGACAATACACGTACAGTTGGATTTGCCCTTACTCCGTGCATTATTCCGGAAGTAGGTCATGCGAATTTTGAATTGAAGGAAAATGAAATGGCAATGGGAATGGGAATTCATGGGGAACCAGGTGTATGGAATGGTCCATTAAAAACATCCCGGGAAATTGCCGAAGAGTCTTTAAATACGCTTCTTGGTGATATGCCTGTGGAAGAGGGGGAAGAAGTAGCTGTTTTGATTAATGGACTTGGAGCAACTTCTGTTGAGGAATTATATATACTTAGCCATGATGTAAATGATATTCTGAAATCAAAGGGAATCGGAATTTACAAAACTATTGTAGGTGAGTATGCAACATCTATGGAAATGGCTGGCGCATCTATTTCTATATGTAAAATGAATGGTGAGTTGAAACGTTATATGGATCATCCGGTAAATACACCATTTATTTGCCAGAAATAATTATAGTTTTGAGGAGGTTTCATATGGAGATAATTGCATTTAATCAGATTCCTGATCTGTTTGCCGTTGTAGGTAAGCTTTTTGTAGAGAAAAAAGAAGAATTATGCGATATGGATGCTCGTCTGGGAGATGGGGATTTAGGCCTTACCATGAGTAAAGGATATAGTTCTCTTCCAGAATTGATACGTAATGAAATGGATGGAGCTGGCGGAGATATAGGGAAACTTCTTATGAAAGCGGGAATGAAGATGTCAAGTCTTGTTCCTTCTACAATGGGATTTCTGATGTCCAGTGGTGTTATGGAAGGCGGAAAAAATTTAAAGGGAAAGACAGAAATAGATGGGATGGGACTGGCAGCATATCTTGTTGGATTTGCAGCCGGAATACAAAAAAGGGGCAAGTGTCAGACAGGTCAGCGCACAATTTATGATTCTGTATTTCCAGCAGCTCAGGCAGCAAAAGAGTTGACAGAAAAGAATCCGGAGGCTTCTCTGAGTGAAGTTGTGGCAGTTGCACTTAATGCAGCAAAAGAAGGAACAGAATCAACCAAGAGTATGGTTCCTGTATTTGGAAAGGCAGCAGTTCATGCAGCGCAATGCGCTGGCATTGCTGATCAAGGTGCAGTTGCAGGTTATTATAAGATTTTGGGACTTTATAATTATATATGTGGGATGTAAACAAAAAGGCTGGGGCGATTATTCGTCCCAGCCTTCGTAAAACCGGATATTTACAGAAATATTCCGTACAATATCTCCCTCCTGAAGCTCCATATCCTCTTTATCAGAAACAGATGGAAGATTACAGTCATCCTCAGAAAGCTCCAGAGAGATCCAGTTATAAGCTGCTTCATTTGCGTTGTCAATGGCATCGTCCAGGGTGTCACCGTCAGCATAGCAGCATTCCAGATCCGGGAAAAATCCGTGATAGGTTCCGTTTTCCGTTTTGCGGAATACCGCAGGATAAATAAATTTCATAAATGCCTCCTACTGTTTGCTACATACTGTTATGAAAGATATTGTAACATATTCTTGCAGCGATGGAAAAGAAAAATTTGTTTCCGCATGGAAAAACCGGGATATATTTTATATAATCAGAGTCGGGAGGTAAAAGCTGTGATAAAGTTGATTGCCAGTGATTTAGACGGAACACTGCTTACAGACAGTAAAGAGCTGTCACAGACAACTGTGCAGATTCTTGATATGGCTGTAAAAAAGGGAATATATGTGATACCGGCTACAGGGAGATCCTTCAGGGCAATACCTGAACAGATCCGGAATTATCCGGGTATCCGGTATGTGATCACATCCAATGGAGGCGCCATTTATTCTGTCCTGAAGAATAAGAGGATTTATCAGTGTCTGCTGAACGGACAGACGGTTGAGGAAGCATTGGATATTCAGGTACCGGAAAATACCGCCATAGAGCTTTTTGTGGATGGAATCCCTTATTCGGAAGAATCTTATGTGAGGTTTCCGGAAAAATACGGGGCCACGGAATATGGGGCAAAGTATGTAAGGGAAACAAGAATACCGGTAAAAGATATAAAAGCGTTTGCCATGGAACACAGAACGGAACTGGACAGTATGGCATTTATCTGTGGGGACAGAGCAGGCAAATGCACATTGGAAAAACAGTTAAGAGACTCGCTTTCTGATGCATATATAACCTCGTCTGTTCCTCATATGGTGGAAATTGGACATAAAAACGCAGGAAAGGGAAATACGCTTCTATATCTTATGAGACTTCTGGGGATATCCCCGGATGAAGCAATAGCCTTTGGAGATGCAGATAATGACTGCAGTATGCTGGAAGCGGTAAAATATGGAGTTGCTGTGGGGAATGCTACAGAAGCCTGCAAAAAAGCTGCAGCTTTTGTTACAGCATCCAATGAAGAGGACGGAGTAGCAAAAGCTGTCAGACAGTTTCTGCAGAAAGCATGAAGCGGAAATTTCCGCATTTTGTAGTATGAACCAGATAAAAACTTAAAAAAATCGCACGATGTCCTCTGTTTCTTTACGTTTGGGACGGTTGGGCTCTTCAGCCGGTATACCTACGGCAATTACAGAAACAATGGTTTCTTCTTCTGGAACAGAAAGGACTTCTCTTATTTTCTGTGCATCTCGTATTCCAATGATCAGTGTGCCATAGCCCAGTTCTTCTGCTTTGAGAACAAGGTTTGCGTTCTGAAGTCCAAGATCATAACAGCCCCAGCCGTTTTCAAGTTCGTTGTCAGCCGTTCCATCCTGTTTGAAGCCGGAGCGGTTGTGCACAAAAGTTGTGACAATAAGGGCTGCATTTTCGGATTTCAGGGCATTGCCGGAAGGAAGGCAGTCTGTACGGAACTGTTGGGTCATTTCTTCGGACAGAAGACAGTAGTAACGGCCTGTCTGAGAGTTTTTCCAGGATGGAGCTTCCTGGGCGGCCCGGATCATTTCCAGGATATCTTCTTTGGGAATGGTATGCCCTGCACTGTATTTACGGACACTTCTTCTTTTTTCAATTAATTTTTGAAATTCCATATAGGTTCCTCCTTTGGGTGTATAAATGAAGTATTTTATTGATACCAGATGTTATTATTATGACATTCTTTCGAGGTTTTGGCAAAGAGAATATGACTTATGTAATAAAGTTTTACAGATCTGTGCCTATGGTATAATTCGATTTGGGGTATTTTAAGCCAAATGCTGAGGTATATAAGCTAAAATTCTGTCTACAGTTTGTGCCTCATATTGAAAAAGATAAAGAAGAACCGTATATTAAATTTAAAAAGGGGGAAACAGTGCGGGCCGGGGCGGAGTCCTATTTTTTCCAATAGATTTTACGCAGGCTGATTTCTGTAAGTTACGGGTTATAAGTACCCAATGCAGTATAAAGAAAAATAATCCACCCACAAATACTGCCACACCTTGAAAACAGGTAAAAAGCTGCTAAAATAAAATTGTTCGGTGCGAATGAAAAAGAAAAAGATTCCCACGTTGTCTGAGAACTGTAAAGAGTATCTGACAGCGTGGGAATTTGTTTTTATTTTTTATGCCCGTATATTGCGGTGGTTATTGTGCAAAATTGGAAATTTGCTTATTTATAGTCCGCAGATTACAGAGATTTTCATGGAGATAAAAGATGAAAAAAATGAAAAAGTTATGTGCGGTGGGGCTGGCAGCCCTGTGTCTGGCAGGAAGTATGAGCTGCTTCACAATGGCAGAAGCATCAGAAAATGTGCAGGAGCAGGCTCAGGATCAGATGCTGTATTCGTCAAGAATGTGGGAAAGTAATGGTCATATTTATACTGTATATAATGTAGATGCAGAGGGATATACATCTCTGTCAGGAAATTATATGGATGCCATTGCCGTATATGAGGGAAAGGTCTACTGGAGAAAAAATAACGGGGAAGAGAATGAACCTGCTGAGATCATACGGATGGAGCCGGACGGTTCCGGACAGGAGGTTCTGGCAGAAAATGCGCATCCTTCCTCGCTTCTGTGCATTGATGAGGGATTTATCTACTATACTGCTTCAGATGAAAAGGGAGAGCAAAAAAGCCGCAGGATCAATCTGGACACAGGGGAAAATCAGGAGGCTCCGCCATACAGATTCAGAGCGGGAAATGAAAACTTCTGGTTTTCCACATCTCTGGAAGACGGGATATGGTATTGCTCGGAGCCCGGATATAAAAATATCAGGTCAATGTCAGGGGTAAACGGCCTTCGGCTGGGGGCTTTGGATCATAAGCTTTATTATATGGTACAGGGGGAGGATTCTTTATATACAACCTGTTCCTTTGATGTTGAGACCGGTGAGACAGAGATACTGCTGAGAAATCAGCAGGCAAAAAGCATTGTCAGCGGAACCGGACTTTATTACAAACAGGAAAGCAATGGGTATACAACGCTGTATCGAAAAGATTTACGTACAGGTGAGGAAACCAGCTATGACCTGGGAGAATTTCACCTGTATATGGGCGGCGGCTTCTATGAGCTGGGGGATAAAATCTGTCTTATGCGGTTCCGTCCGGAACTAATGCCGGACAATACAGAACTGTGGGAGCTGGATACACAGACCGGAGAAAAAAGACTGATCGGACAATGGTATAATTCAAATGCAGTTAATGCGGCAAAGGAGCCGTAATCCTGAAAAATAAATCTTGACAAAAAGAGAACATAATATTATAATGAACAATGTTCATATTGGAAACAGTTTTAAATGTATGATCAGGGAAACAGGAGACGTATATAATGAATACAGTTGTTACCTCCAGGACCGCAATTCTTGAAGCCAGCAGACAGCTGATCCGGGAAAAGGGATGGTCTGCATTGAATATCAGAAGCGTTGCCGGAGCATGTGGCGTTTCAGTAGGTTCTATTTACAATTATTTTAATTCAAAAGCAGATTTGATGGCAGCTGCGGTAGAAAGTATCTGGTGTGACATTTTTCACTTCTCAGATGAGAATGCCTTTGACAGCTTTACCGAATGTATTCAGTGGGTATTTGACAGTCTGGAAAAAGGAGAACAGAAATATCCTGGATTTTTTGCTCTGCACTCCGTAGGCTTTGAGGCAGGAGAAAAGACAGGAGGGCAGCAGTTAATGGCGCAGTCCTGGGAACATATGCGCAGGGGCTTTTGTATGGTGATGGCTCAGGACAAAAAGATCCGTAAGGATGCCTTTGATGAGAGTTTTACCAGAGAAACGCTGGCAGAGCTTGTATTTTCTCTGATTCTTGCCAACATGCTGCAGAAAAAATATGACAGTAGTTCTATTCTGGAAATGGTCAGAAGACTGATTTACTGATAACTGTGTGCAGAACAGATTGCAGAAGCAGACTTTTCTGCACCTTATTTGGGAACAAAATGAACAATGTTCAGAAAGGAGGCAGATAAATGCTCAAAGTAAAAAAGAACAGCTTACTTATGATCGCATGTCTGGTATGGGGAATTGCAGGAATCAACATTCTCCGTATAGGACTGTTGGCATATCCTGCATACGTTACAGTGGGAAACATCATTCTTTCTGTTGCGGTGTTTTCTGTTTTTCAGTATTTTATTTTTGGAAAGCTGGTAAAAAAGCATACACAGAGAATACGGACATACAAGGAAGAAAAGCAGTTTTTCCTGAAATTCTTTGATGTGAAATCTTTTGTGATCATGGCGGTTATGATGGCAGGAGGAATCTATATCAGAGAGTCCGGCCTTGGACCGGAGATATTCATTGCAGTATTTTATTCTGGACTTGGCGCATCACTTTTGCTGGCAGGGATTCTTTTTGGCAGAAATTATTTCAGAGAGATCAGCTTACAGAAAAAAACAGCACAGAGATGCTGTTAAATTATAGAAAAGGAGACAAATATTATGCAGGCTTTTGGCGAAACTTTATTTGATGTGGTTTATCTTGTTCTGGTTATTACCGTAGGAATCAAAATGATCAGACAAAGCAAAGGGGACAGGCAGTATCGTCTGTTTGGAATTATGGCAGTCACTCTGGGGTGCGGAGATGCTTTTCATCTGGTTCCCCGGGCATATGCATTATGTACAACAGGGCTGGAAAATTATACAGCGGCTCTTGGCATTGGTAAATTTATTACCTCGATTACAATGACAGTGTTTTATATTCTTCTCTATTATGTATGGAGAAACCGCTATAAGATCGAAGGAAAAAAAGAAATTACAATAGCTGTATATCTGATGGCAGCTCTTCGTATTATTCTCTGCCTGTTTCCGCAGAATGCTTGGACAAGAGCTGATGCGCCGCTGTCCTGGGGAATCTACAGAAACATTCCGTTTGCCATTCTGGGACTGATCGTGATCGTTTTGTTTTACAGAAGTGCGAAAGAGCACAAGGACAGAGATTTCCGCTGGATGTGGCTTACCATTGTGCTGAGCTTTGGATTTTATATTCCTGTCGTTCTGTGGGCAGATACCGTACCGGCAGTTGGAATGCTGATGATTCCTAAAACCTGCGCTTATGTATGGACAGTAATGATCGGATATCAGGCCATGAGAAAAACAGCCAGATAAGATGATATGCAGTACTGAGAAGCCGGCCAGCCGGGGGATGACTGCCAATATAAGAGTAAACAGCGTCAGACCGCAGAGGCTGTCAGAAAAAACACCGTATACCAGGTAAAAATATGCCCGGTATACGGTGTTTTTGCAGGGATTAAATGTTTTTATAACTGGGCGATTGCAGTGCTTATCATTTCTCTGCACTTTTCAATCTGCGGCATGTCTTCAGGAATGATGGACGCCAGCGGTTTGCGTACGCCTCCGATATTCAGCCCGTTCATTTTAAGGATTTCCTTCATGACTGCATACAGGTTGCCGTGACAGGAGCACATTGCATAGATGATGCGGTCAATTTTATACTGGATCTCTTTGGCCCGTGCAATATTGCCGGCTTTTAAAGCCTCGTCTGCTGCAAGGAACAGCTCAGGCATAACGGCATAGGTACCGCCGATCCCGCCGTCTGCTCCGATGAGACGTCCGGAAATGAACTGTTCATCCGGACCGTTGAATACAACAGAGTCGTCTCCTTTTACATCCTTGAACATCTGAATATCCTGTACCGGCATAGAAGAATTTTTTACACCGATCACATTTGGATTTTTCAGCATTTCTTTATAAAGCGGGATGCTCAGCGCCACACCTGCAAGCTGCGGGATATTGTAAATAATAAAGTCTGTATTTGGAGCTGCGCTGCTGATATCATTCCAGTACTGCGCGATCGCATGATCCGGAAGATGGAAATAAATAGGCGGGATAGAAGCGATGGCATCAACTCCAAGGCTTTCTGCGTGAGCTGCAAGCTCCTGGCTGTCTGCCGTATTGTTGCAGGCTACATGGGCGATTACGGTAATTTTGCCTTTTGCAATCTTCATCACATTTTCCAGAATGAGCTTGCGTTCCTCTTTGCTCTGATAGATACACTCTCCGGAGGAACCGCATACATAAACGCCTTTTACATTTTTGTCGATCAGGTGTTGGGTAAGAGCCTGTGTTCTTTCTGCGCTGACACTTCCGTCATCCTCGTAGCAGGCATAAAATGCCGGAATAATTCCTCTGTATTTTTCTAAGTCTCTCATATTGTCCTCCTTTTTTATATCAGCCTTTTACAGCGCCCATGGTAATTCCTTTTGTAAAGTATTTCTGGAATGCCAGGAATACAACAATGATCGGAATTGCGGCCAGAGCTGCGCCGGCCATGATCAGACCGAAGTCCGTAGAGTTTTCTGCCTGCAGTTTGGCAATACCAAGGGAAATGGTAAGATTGCTGGTGCTGCTCAGCATGATCAACTGCATAAAGTAATCGTTCCAGGAATTAATAAAGGTAAAGATCGCAAGAGCTCCGATACCTGGTTTGATCATTGGAAGAGCCACGTCTGCAAAGGTTCTCCATTCACTTGCGCCGTCGATACGGGCCGCCTCCATCATCTCTCCCGGAATGCCTTCAGCGAACTGCTTGATCAGGAATACGCCAAAGGGCCAGCCCACAATAGGGAAGATCGTTGCCCACAGTGTATTATACAGATTCAGCGACGACATTTCGCGGATCAGCGGAATCAGGATAACCTGTTTCGGAAGCGCCATTGCGCATACGATCAGTGTAAAGATAATGGTACGTCCCACAAAGCGTTTTTTTGCCAGGGCATAGCCGGCCATAGCTGCCGTGATACAGGTCAGCAGCATGGCAACTACTGCCATAAAGATAGTATTTCCCATCCAGCGGATTGCAGCCGGAACTTCAGGTCCTGCAAATACAATATCCGTAAATGGAACGTGGATTTCCCATAATGGGGCTACCTGTCTGCTGAAAAGCTTTTCGTAGTTTGCCAGAGTCCATTCCTGCGGAAACCACTGTGGTGTTGTGGCATTGATCGCCTGGGGCGTTTTAAAGGAGCCGGTAATGATCCAGTAAAGCGGGAATGTAAATCCGATAGCCAGAATAATGATAGTCAGGTAAGCCAGGATTTTATATAATTTTGTCTTTGTAAATTTTGTTTTCATAGCTTCCCCTCCTTACTTTTCACTGGTTACTTTAAACTGTATTGCAGAGAGAACCGCAATAATAATGGCAAGAACAACGCCCATTGCGTTTCCGTATCCGTAGCGGTACAGCTTAAATGCAGTGTGATAAATGTAATACATGATCGTGTCTGTGCTGTGGTTTGGTCCGCCGCTGGTAAGAAGCTGGATCAGGGCAAAGCACTGGAAGCTGTTAATGGTAGTGATAACCAGTATGTAAAGAGTAGTGGGTTTGATCTGAGCCCATTTGATCTTCCAGAATACCTGAAGATGATTTGCGCCGTCTACCTGTGCCGCTTCTACAAGAGACTGATCCACATTATTCAGAGCAGATACATAAAGTACGATAGGCTGTCCTACAGAAGTGGTGATCAAAATAAGAATGATACAGCCAAGAGCATATTTTTCATCACCCAGCCAGTTGATATTTTTTTCAAGAAGACCGGTGGATTTGCCGAGATAATTGAAAATACCGTAATAATTATTGAACATCCATTTCCACACAACAGTAACAGCTACAGAACCGGTAACAACCGGAAGATAGAATACGCAGCGGAACAGGGAGCACAGCGGGCCTGTCATATTGTTCAGCACTGAGCCTACCCACAGGGAAAAGATACAGGTTACAGGTACGGATACAATCACAATAATAAATGTATTTTTTAATGCGCCCAGGAAAACAGGATCCGTAAACAGTTCCTTGTAATTGGCAAGGCCTACAAAGATATCCTCACGGTTCATGGTAGAATCAAAGAAGCTGGTTATAATACACTGGAACATCGGATAGATGACAAATCCCAGAAAAAATACAAGACTTGGAAGCATAAACGCATATCCTGCGATGGTTTCTCTACGGGTAAGCGCTTTACTGCTTACTCCGTTTTTTTTCTTACTTGCTGCCAAGAGAAATCCCCCTTTCTATTACTCCTACAGAGACAAAACGCCCCTCCCGCGCAAACGCAGGAAGGGCGCCCGAGTTCTCATTTTGCAAATATGCAGTTGCAGTTTCGGTTATATTACTGAGCTACTGCTGCATTTGCGGTTGTAGTAAATTCTTCAACTGCTGTCTTAACATCTGTGCCGGAACCAATCTGCTGAAGCATGTTCCACCATGCGGTACGGGCCTCTGCCCATCCGCCTACTACCTGGTAATAATCGCCCATGTAATCAACGAAAGTAGAATATTCAGTCATCAGTTCATCGTCTTCGTAAATGTTTCCGATATCTTTTACCGGCCAGTAGCTGGAAGCTTTGACACTTTCTACTACCTGTTTTTCATCGTTTGCCATAAAGTCGATAAAGGTTTTGGAAGCTTCGATCTTGGCCTCATCACCGTTATCAAAGATACCGAATCCCCAGATACCGCCGCAGAGCTGAGGCTCGCCGCTTTCTGTAGGGAATGCCATTGGAAGAACATCAAATGCGATGTTTTCAAGATTGTTCTTTTCCTGAGCTACGTTCCAGCAGAATGCCATTGCAAGTGTTCCGTTGCAGAAAAGGTTGATCTCATCTGCGCCCTGGAGAGAAGCGTCGAAGTTGATTCCGTCCATACCGGAAAGAAGCTCAAGAGCTTTAATGTTTTCTTCGCTGTTTGCTGTGTATTCGGTGTGCTCCGGATTGGTAAAGGTACCGCCGTAAAGGTTGTTTACCAGTGCGCGGGTTCCCTGGTCGCCGCCCTGACCTGCACAGTAAACTGCGCCTACGTTTTCCTGGCCGGAGTCATAAACTGCCTGAACTGCTTTTTTGAAGTCCTCTGTAGTCCAGGTGCGGGTTTCTTCGTCAATATACTGCATAGCGTCTGCAGCTTCAAAAACGTCTTTATTGATTGCCATGGTATGAGCAGTCATACAGAGAGGATACTCATAATATATGCCGTCATTGCTTTTGCATGCAGCTTCAACAGACGGATAAATAGCTTCTTTGGCTTCATCAGTCCAGAGATCAGCAAGGTCTACCATTAATCCTTTTGCACCCCAGTTTGCAACCAGACGTTCCGGTCCTTCCAGAACAATATCCGGTGCCTGTCCGCCTTCAATTGCAGTGTTGATCTGGTCATCTCCGTTTGTGTAGTCCAGATACTCTACTGTCACGTTGATCTCAGGATGCGCCTCATTAAAGCTGGCGATCAGACTGTCTACTGTTGCGGCATCGCCCCAGCTTCCGATTGGGTAGGTCCATAAGGTAATGTCAGTCGCTTTGTCAGCTTTTTCATCCTTAGCAGCAAATGCAGTTACAGGGAATGCCAATGTGCATGCCAATGAAAGCGCCAAGATTTTTCGATACGTCATATTGTACCCTCCTTCTTATTTGGATGACTACCTGTCTTGGTAATCATTAATAAATTGATAATAAAAATATAAGTCGCTTTCGTCATTTTGTCAATAGATATTGCGAAAACTATTATAAAAATTTTCATTTTCCGTAAAAAAATTAAAAATTTTCATTTACAGCGTAGTATCACAGGACAAAATTTCAGGGATGATCTCTGAAAGAGCTTCTGCAAGCTGTCGGTGCCCTTCCTCTGTAAGGTGCATGAAATCCACATTATTTGGTTCAGCAGTAACCACCTGGTTTGCATCCAGATATGCACAGCCCGTCAAATCTGCGATCTTTTTGTATTCTTCCGCAAGCTTCTGAGATTTTTCTGCGCAGCCTTTTCCCATGGTTCCTCCTACCTCGGAAGTTTCATAGCGTTTGTCAATATTCTGAGGCGTTACAATGAGGATAGAAGGCCTGCCGTTTTTCCAGCAGTCAGTTGTGGAAACTGCTTTGGAGATCAGACGCTTCAGGCCAAGCGCAATACATTCGGCAGAAGCGCCGAAACGTTCTTTGGTATCATTTGTACCAAGCATAATGATCAGCAGATCTACAGGCTCATGGCTCATAAGGCATGGATAAATATAGTCCAGACCGCTGAGCGCCTCGTGGATCGGATCGTCAAAGGTGGTAGTACGGCCGCTTAAACCTTCTTCCAGGATCAGCCACTGGTCTCCCAGCTTTTTTTGCAGAAGACAGGTCCAGCGCTGGTTTTCATCAAATCGTCCTCCGGTTTTGGCACAATAGCCGTGAGTGTTGGAATCACCAAAACAAACTACATGTTTTTTCATAGTCATACCCTCCAATAATATTGTTTTATCAATATTATAATTAATTTTATGATTTCTGAAAATACTTTTCTTTATCAGTTGCGGAGGAAAATAATTTATATTATACTTTTTGTTAGGAAAATAAGGTTTTGGAGATTTATTATAAAGAAATCAGGAGGCAGACTCATGACGGATTCTATTTTAGACGCAATGACAGAACAGTATAATTCTATGACCCGTTCCGGAAAGAAGCTGGCAAATTATATTTTGTCTAATACTGCAGAAACTCAATATTTATCTATTACGTCGCTGGCTGAAAATTCCGGTGTATCGGAAGCGACTATTACCCGGTTTTGCCGTATGCTGGGATTAAATGGATATCATGAGCTGAAACTGGCTCTTGCAAAATCAGAACGGGCGAATACGGCCGCTGATTCTGAAGATGCGCTTCTGGCTGTCAGCGACAGTGGGTCTCTGGAAAAGATGTGCCGTAACCTGAGAGACTCTTATCTTTCGTCTATTAATGAGACGATTTTTCAACTGGATACTCTTTCTCTGAAACTGGCAGTGGATCTGCTTGTGCAGGCAAGACATGTGTATTGTTTTGGACAGGGGGGAAGTATGGTAACTGCAAAGGAAGCCTGGGCGCTGTTTGCAACAGTAACTCCAAAGTTTATTCATATTGAGGATTCCCATATGCAGACCATTGCGACTGCGCTTCTCACTCCCGGAGATGTGATTTTGTTTTTCTCTTATTCCGGTTCTACCAGAGATATGCAGGAAGTACTGGATCTGGCAAAAGAACGCCATATTCCCATTGTTCTTATTACGCATTTTCGTAAATCACTGGCTGCCAGTTATGCAAACGTTTCTCTTATCTGCGGCTATAATGAAAATCCTCTGCAGTCCGGCTCCATAGCGGCAAAAATCGGTCAGATGTTTTTGATCGACTGCTTATTTAATGCATACTGCAGCCAGAATACAGATGAAAATTCAGCAGCAAGAGATGCAACTTCCCAGGCTATTTCACGCAAGCTGTTATAGGCTACTGATTCCGGGCAGGAGGCTGGCGGAACTGCTTTTTATAGGCCCGGGAAAAAGTGGTGTAATCCCTGAAGCCGCTCTGAAGAGCGGCTTTCATAACAGGTGTTCCCCGGGCGATGAGGGAACGGGCAAGGAGAAGCCGTTTGCTTGTAACATAGCTGTGGATGGTGCAGCCGGTTTCTTCTTTGAATTTCCGCATCATATGATATTTGCTGAAAAAGAACCGGGCTGCCAGAGCGTCAATGGAAAGATCCTGCTCAAGATTCTGGTTGATATATGCCACAAGCTGTTCCACATGGGAATCAGAGGAATAGGATCTCTGATCAGTAATGTACTGTTTTTGCAGAAAAATGCGGTTTACATGAACCATGAACTCAGTGAAAAGAGCCTGTTTCAGAAGCTGATCTCCGAATTGAGTGCCGGAGATCGCAGTTTCCAGTTCATAGAGAATGGATTTTATCTGCTCCATAAGCCGGGTGTCCAGACGGATCAGGCTGAAGCTGCGGTCATTTGCTTTCTGAAAGCAGGTATTCAGTTCGGATGTCTGAAGATCGTCTCTGATCCACAAGATAAAACGTTCATAGGGAACGGAAAAATCAATTTCAGGCATATGAATAGCCCCCCGGCTTACAAGGATAATATCCCAGGGCTTCAGATGATATGCTTTTCCTTCTATATGATAGGTGACTTTTCCGGAGAGAAAAACAATGATTTTATGAAAATCATGATAATGGTAAAAATATTCTTTTTCAGTTTGGTCTTTAATATGAAACAACCGGAAATCCTCTTTTAAATATCCTGTTTTTTCTTTCTGGACAGGTATGGAATAACTGCTTTCCTGCTCTGAGTCCCGGGAAACGGGAAGGGTATCCGGATGGTATGAAGAGGTTTTCATATATTTCAGCTCCTGGTGTTATTTACAGTCAGTTTATCGCAGATGAAGAATGACTGCAAGAGAAAAAACCAGATGAGGATCAGACTGAGTTACTGTGAAGGTAGTAAGCATCAATCACACTGACAGGGGCAGGGGGCAGGAATATAAAAGCAGTTTTTGCAATGCAACAGGCATTTTATCCTATATACATAGAAAAAAATATCAGATATAATAATAACAGAATAAAGGTGAACATAAGATTCAATGGAGGGTTTTAAGATGGCAGGCTGCATTACAATGGTGAAATATCAGGGACTTGGCAATGATTATCTGGTTCTGGATCCTAATAAAAATCGTGTACAGCTTCAGGGGAAAAAGATTGCCCTGATGTGTCAGAGAGGATTTGGTCTGGGGGCAGACGGTGTTTTGTACGGACCTGTAGAAATCAATGGCAAAACAGGCGTGCATATTTTTAATGCAGACGGAAGCGAGGCTGCGATCAGTGGAAACGGCGTAAGGATTTTTGCAAAATATCTTATGGATCAGGGATATGTAAAAGAAAAGAAGTTTTCCATTGAAACTTTGGCCGGTCCCATCGAGGTAGAATGTCTGAACAGCCGCGCGACAGAATTTCGTGTGAACATGGGGAAGGCCTCCTTTTTGTCAAAGGAAATTCCTGTAACAGGAGAGGTTCGTGAAGTTATCAATGAGGATTTCTCTTTCCATGGAAAGGATTATAAAGCAACCTGTCTGACAGTAGGAAATCCTCACTGCATTATCTTTATGGATAAGGTCAGCAAGGATTTGGTAAAGGATCTGGGTCCTTATGTGGAAAATGCAGACGAATTTCCGGAAAGAATGAATCTCCAGATCTGCCGTAAGATTGACACAGGAAATCTGGATATTGAGATATGGGAAAGAGGTTCCGGTTATACAAAAGCCTCCGGTACCGGAAGCTGTGCCGCAGCAGTGACTGCCTATCGTCTGGGGATGGTGGAGAGTCGTGTGAATGTGAACCAGCCCGGCGGAATGATCCAGATCGATATTACTGATAACGGGGACATTTATATGACCGGAAGTGTTGGATATATTGCTGACATGAGGGTTGCGGAGAGTTTTTTCTCCTGATCGTTTATGCTATACTGTTATCAGACAAACAGATGAAAGATATGTATAAGGGATTGGAGAAACAATGTATCACTATGAGAAAAAGAACAGAAAATCATTAGGCGCTCAGACAGAGGATGAGTTGATGAAATACATCCTTCAGGAACCTATAAAACCAGGACAGAAAATTCCCAATGAATTTGAGCTGGCAGAGAAATTCGGTGTGGGACGGAGTACTGTCCGGGAAGCAGTAAAAGGACTTGTATCCAGAGGGATCCTGGAGGTGCGCAGAGGCTCCGGAACCTATGTGATCAACACCAATTCTCTGGCGGAGGATCCTTTAGGATTTGGGAAAATAGAAGACAAATATGAGCTGGCATTGCAGTTGTTTGAGGTAAGACTCATGATTGAGCCGGAAATTGCCTCTATTGCCTGCAAAAACGCCTCAGAAGAGGACCTCCTTCAGCTGAAAAAGCTCTGTGATGAGACGGAAGAATTGTATCTGGGCGGGCATAACCACATAAAAAAGGATATTGAATTTCATACTTTTATTGCTAAATGCAGCAAAAATCAGGTAGTGGAGCTTCTTCTTCCGGTGATTCATACAGCAGTGCTTACCTTTGCGAATGTTACACACAGACTTTTGAGAGATGAAACAATCCGTACCCACAGAGCCATTACGGAAGCGATTCTTGCCCGGGATTCTGTAGGGGCCAGATGCGCAATGATCACTCATCTGACCTATAACCGGCAGACGATCATGAAGATCATCTGTGAGCGGAACAGTAAGGATATGGAAAAAACATCTGACGTTTAAAAGGACGGAAAGACGACTTAAAAAAGTATATGGACATAATGTACAAAAAACAAAGCGATTATTCTTGGAAATAATCGCTTTTTTTGTGTAAAAAACAGAAAAGAATTTAAATACATCACATATATTGACGGGAAAAATGGGGAATCCTATAATGAGGGCAAACAACATAAGACGTCAGATGTTGAGCGAGAAAAATGCGTTATATCAACAAAGGAGGATTTTATTTATGTCTATAGAAGGTACTGCACTGAACCCTGTACGGCTGGTTGCAGCGGCACTGATTGGACTGGTAATTTTACTCGTACTCATCATTAAGTTTAAAATCCAGGCAATGGTAGCCATTCTCATTGGCGCGATCTCCATAGGCCTTATTGCCGGACTTGCAGTTGGTCATGCCTTTATTCCGCCTACACCGGGGCCGGTCCTGGTGGCAACCATGCTGAACGTAGACCTTGGATGGGTTATTATAGTAGGCATTTTCTGCGGAGTTTTTGCAATGATCGTAGCAGGTCCTGTGTGGGGTTCCATTTGCGGAAAGAAATATATGATCCCTGTTCCGGAACATGTGGCAGAGCAGAACGATATTGATGAATCAAAGCTGCCGAATTTCTGGACTATTGTCGGAATCATTCTGATTCCTCTTGTACTGATTATTATGGACTCTGTCTGTGGAGTTGTTCCGGCGCTCAGCGCGCTGGCACCGGTGTTCTCTTTTCTGGGAGAGCCGTTTGTAGCCCTTCTGATCGCAACAGTGGCAGCAATGTTTATTCTTGGAATCAGACACGGCTATACAACTGAAGAGCTGGAAAAGGTTATGACAAAATCTCTGGAGCCTACAGGTCTTATCCTTCTGGTAACTGCCTGCGGCGGTGTGCTCCGCTATATGCTGCAGTATTCCGGACTTGGCGAAGTAATCGGAGACGCAGTTTCTTCTGCAAACCTTCCGATCGTAGTAGTAGCCTTTGTGGTAGCGGCTCTTGTAAGGATCAGCGTTGGTTCTTCTACAGTTGCCATGACAATGGCAGCAGGGATCGTAGCAGCCCTTCCGGGAATTGCAGAGCTTTCCCCGCTGTATCTTGCATGTACTACAGCGGCAGTAGCAGGAGGTGCAACTGTCTGCTCCCACTTTAATGATTCCGGTTTCTGGCTGGTAAAATCGCTGGTGGGAATGGATGAAAAGACAACCCTGAAAACATGGACTATTATGGAAACCCTGGTAGGTGTGACCGGATTTATCGTAGCGTTGATTATTTCTATGTTTGCATAATAAAGTGACGGAAACTGTTTGAACACAGATTTTCTGTCAGGGAAAAAGAAAGGAAGATTGTGATGAAATTAGTAAGTCAGGAAATGAGAAAAATAGCTCCTGAGCTGGATCCTCTTCGTATTGGAACAGGCTGGAAGCCGGAAGATCTTTCCAAGCCCCAGGTGATTATTGAAAGTACTTTTGGAGACAGCCATCCGGGAAGCGGACATCTGAATATTCTGGTGGAGGAAGTCCGTAAAGGAATTGAAAAGGCCGGAGGTCATGGCGCACGTTATTTCTGTACTGATATCTGCGACGGAGAAAGCCAGGGAACAGACGGAATCAATTATAGTCTGGCAAGTCGGGAAATGATCGCCAATATGATTGAAATTCATGCGAATGCAACTCCTTTCGATGCAGGCGTTTATCTGGCAAGCTGTGACAAGGGGATGCCGGGAAATCTGATGGGTCTGGCAAGAGCAGATGTACCGTCGGTAGTGGTTCCGGGCGGAACCATGAATGCCGGACCGGAGATGCTTACTCTGGAGCAGCTTGGCATGTACAGCGCAAAATATGAACGGGGAGAAATTGATGAGGAAAAGCTGGAGTGGGCCAAGTGCAACGCCTGTCCAAGCTGCGGCGCATGTTCTTTTATCGGAACTGCGTCCACCATGCAGATTATGGCAGAGGCTTTGGGACTTGCTCTTCCGGGAAGTGCTCTGATGCCTGCAACAAGTCCTGATCTTCTGGAATATGCAAGGCAGGCAGGAGAGCAGGCAGTAAAGCTTGCAACTATGCCGGGGATGCGTCCAAGCGAGATCGTCACAGAAAAAAGTTTTGAAAATGCCATTCTGGTTCATGCGGCTGTATCCGGAAGCACCAACTGCCTTCTTCATATTCCGGCCATTGCCCATGAGTTTGGCATTGAGATCACAGGAGATACCTTTGACCGGCTGCACAGAAATGCCCGTTATCTTCTGGATGTACGTCCGGCCGGTCGGTGGCCGGCAGAGTGCTTCTACTATGCAGGAGGTGTTCCTGCAATTATGGAAGAAATTAAGGAGCATCTGCATCTGGACGTTATGACTGTTACAGGCAAAACCCTTGGTGAAAACCTGGAGGAACTCCGAAGAAACGGTTTCTATGAAAAATGTGAGAGATGGCTTCACGAATTTAACAGACGCTACAATGTAAATCTTACCAGAGAGGATATTATCCGTTCTTATGATAATGCCATCGGAACGGACGGAAGCATTGCCGTTCTCAGAGGAAATCTGGCTCCGGAGGGAGCAGTGATCAAGCACACTGCATGTCCAAAGGAAATGTTCCGGGCAGTTCTGAACGCAAGACCCTTTGACAGTGAGGAAGAGTGTTTGGATGCAGTGCTTCATCACAGGGTACAGAAAGGCGATGCAGTATTTATCCGCTACGAGGGTCCGAAAGGAAGCGGAATGCCGGAGATGTTTTATACCTCTGAGGCGATCAGCAGCGATAAAGAACTTGGAAGAAGCATTGCCCTGATCACAGACGGTCGCTTTTCCGGGGCATCCACAGGACTGGTTATTGGACACTGCAGCCCTGAGGCTGTTGAAGGCGGTCCCATTGCTCTGGTAGAGGAAGGAGATCTGATCGAGATTGATGTTCCGGCCCGTAAGCTGAACATTATCGGAGTCAAAGGTCAGCGCAGATCTATGGAAGAAATTGATGAGATTCTGGAAGAACGCCGCAAAAACTGGCAGCCCCGTGAACCCAAATACAAAAAAGGCGTGCTTCGTTTATTCAGTCAGCATGCGGTAAGCCCCATGAAGGGCGCTTATCTGGAATAGATTTTTACAGGAGGCAATTATGGAAGTAAAAAATTCTGGTCAAAATACGCACATATTCATTACCATAGGAGAGATCATGCTTCGCCTGACCCCTCCCAACCATGAAAAAATCCGAATGGCCTCCAGTTTTGAGGCAAGCTACGGCGGAAGTGAAGCAAACATTGCGCTGGCGCTTGCGAACCTTGGCATAGACAGCACTTTTTTTACCGTTGTTCCCAATAACAGCCTGGGAAAAAGCGCTGTCCGGATGCTGAGAAGCAATGATGTGCACTGTGCTCCGGTGATCTTCAGTACACCTGAGGAGACGCCCACTCACCGTATGGGCTGCTATTACCTGGAAACTGGGTACGGGATCCGGGCAAGCAAGGTTACCTACGACAGAAAGCACAGTGCCATTACAGAATATGATTTCAGTCATTATGATTTTGAAAGACTTCTGGAAGGGTATACATGGCTGCATTTAAGCGGGATTACTCCGGCTCTTGGCAAAAGCTGCCGGGAAATGATCCTTACCTGTCTGAAAATTGCCCGTAAAAAAGGACTGACAGTGAGCTTTGACGGGAATTTCAGAAGTACTCTGTGGACATGGGAAGAGGCAAGAGATTTTTGTACTCAGTGTCTGCCTTATGTGGATGTTCTTCTGGGAATTGAACCCTACCATCTCTGGAAAGATGAGACAGATCACAGTCAGGGGGATGTGAAGGACGGTCTGCCCATGCAGCCGGATTTTCAGCAGCAGGAAAAGATTTTTGAGGAATTTGTCCGCAGATATCCCAATCTGAAATGTATTGCCCGTCATGTGCGCTATGCCCATACGGGAAGTGAAAACAGCTTAAAGGCTTATATGTGGTATCAGGGACATACTTATGAAAGCAGGCTGTTTACGTTTCAGATCCTGGACCGTGTAGGCGGGGGCGATGCTTTTGCCAGTGGACTGATCTACGCTATGATGAAAGGATATGAACCGCTGGATATGGTGAATTTTGCAGTTGCCAGCAGCGCCATTAAACATACCATTCATGGAGATGGAAACATTACGGATGATGTGGATACCATCCGAAGTCTTATGGATATGAGTTTTGATATAAAAAGATAGCAGAAAGGAATGGATAATAATGAAAACACTTGAAGAGCAGTTTTATGAATATGCAGTAGTTCCGGTAGTCGTTCTTGATGATGCAGACGATGCGGCTCCTCTGGCAGAAGCCCTGATAAAAGGCGGACTTCCCTGTGCAGAGGTGACCTTCCGCACAGAGGCGGCAGAAGAATCCATTCGTATTATGAGCGAAAAATACCCGGATATGCTGGTTGGCGCAGGAACTGTTCTGACCACAGAGCAGGTGGACCGGGCAGTGGCAGCAGGCGCAAAATTTATTGTAAGCCCAGGCTTTGATCCGGAGATTGTAGATTACTGTATGGAAAAAAATATTCCTGTTTTTCCCGGATGCGTTTCTCCTTCCGAGGTGGCGCAGGCAGTAAAACGTGGGCTGAAGGTGGTAAAATTCTTCCCGGCGGAGCAGGCCGGAGGACTTGCCATGCTGAAAGCTATGGCAGCTCCTTATACCATGCTGAAGTTCATGCCTACCGGTGGGATAAATGCAAAGAACCTGACAGACTATCTTGGATTTTCCAAGATTCTCTGCTGCGGCGGGAGCTGGATGGTAAAAGGCGATATGATCAAAAACAAAGAATTTGACAAAATCACAGAAATGACAAGAGAAGCAACAGAACTTGCGGCAGCGGCACGCAGATCATAATGGAGGAAGAGAAGATGAACCTGAATTTAAGACCAAAAGAAGAATGTACATTTGACGCAGTATCTCTGGGAGAGGTTATGCTGAGACTGGATCCGGGCGAGGGAAGAATTCGCACAGCAAGAAGCTTCCGCGCATGGGAAGGCGGCGGAGAGTATAATGTTGTCCGTGGCCTGCGCCGCTGCTTCGGTCTCAAAACAGCAGTGATCACAGCATTTGCAGACAACGAAGTGGGAATGCTTATGGAAGATTTTATTCTGCAGGGTGGTGTTGATACTTCTCTTATTAAATGGATGGAAACAGACGGGATCGGAAGAACCTGCCGCAACGGTCTGAACTTTACAGAAAGAGGCTTTGGTATCCGTGGAGCCATCGGCTGCTCTGACCGTGCCAACACAGCTATTTCCAAGGCAACACCTGAGGATTTTGATTTTGAGTATATTTTCGGTGAGCTGGGCGTACGCTGGCTGCATACAGGTGGTATTTACGCAGCACTGTCTGAACAGTCCTGTGAAACTGTTCTGGCAGCTATCAAGACTGCAAAAAAATACGGCACCATTGTTTCTTATGATCTGAATTACCGTCCTTCTATGTGGAGCGCCATCGGCGGTCTGGAAAAAGCCAGGGAGGTCAACCGTGAAATTGCAAAATATGTGGACGTAATGATCGGTAACGAGGAGGACTTTACCGCATGTCTCGGACTTGAGGTAGAGGGCAATGACGCGGAGCTGAAAGAACTGAATCTGGACGGTTACCGTAAGATGATCAATCATGCGGCAGAAATTTATCCAAACTTCAAGGCAGTGGCAACTACACTTCGTGAGGTAAAAACAGCTACCGTCAACGACTGGAGCGCCATCTGCTGGGCAGACGGACAGATTTATCAGTCCAGAGAATATAAGGGACTGGAGATCATGGACCGTGTAGGCGGCGGTGATTCCTTTGCTTCCGGACTGATCTACGGTCTTATGACTACAGGAAATGCAGAAACTGCGGTGAATTACGGTGCTGCTCACGGAGCCCTGGCAATGACAACACCGGGCGATACCACTATGGTAAATAAAAAAGAAGTGGAAGCAGTTATGGGCGGCGCAGGAGCCAGGGTAAAACGATAAGACAAAACAATAAAAAACAAGTGCTGCAGAGCGCCGGTTTCTTCAGAGCAGAAACCGGCGTTTTTCGTTGAAGATTTTCAGGGTCCATGTTAAAATATACATAATTATCATCCGGTATATGGGAAGATTACAGAGAAACGGAGGAGAGCTCATGAAGCTTACAATGCTTGGTACAGGCAACGCACTTGTGACAGAGTGTTACAATACCTGTTTTGTTGTTCAGAATGGAAAAAAACATCTGCTTGTGGATGGCGGCGGAGGAAATACTCTGCTGGCTCAGCTGAAGCATGCCGGATTTGACTGGATGGATATGAGAGAGATTTTCGTAACCCATAAGCATGTGGATCATCTTATGGGAATTGTGTGGATGATCCGCATGATCTGTCAGTATATGCGCCAGGGGCAGTATCAGGGTGAGGCATGGATCTACGGACATGACGAGGTAATAGCGATTCTGAAAGAAATGGCAGACAGGCTTCTTTCCGGAAAAGAGACGTGTTTTATAGGGAACAGGCTGCATATGGAAGTGGTCGGAGACGGGGAAGAGCGCACTCTTATAGGGAAAAAGGTGACTTTTTTTGATATTGGCTCCACCAAAGCGAAGCAGTACGGATTCTGCATGGATATGGGAGATGGAGAAAAGCTTACCTGCTGTGGGGACGAGCCCTACAATGAGTGTGAAAGAAACTATGCAGAAAACAGCAAATGGCTCCTTCATGAGGCTTTTTGTCTTTATGACCAGGCAGAGGAGTTTCATCCTTATGAAAAGCATCACTCCACGGCGAAAGATGCTTGTGAGCTGGCAGAAAGTCTGAGGGTGAAAAATCTTATTCTGTACCACACAGAGGATAAAAATATTTCCAGAAGAAAGGAACTGTACACTGCTGAAGGAAAAAAATACTTCCGGGGAAATATTTTTGTTCCGGAGGATCTGGAAACCATTGATCTGTAGACCATTGATCTGCAGATCGCAGCAACAGGAACATTCCGCCGGTCCCTGCGGAATTAAGGTCAGCAGGCAGGAAATATAAAGACTGTCATTTCCGGCTTCTCTTGAAGTTTGGGGCAGGATATGGTATGCTAGGAACACTTGATACGTACCGGTTTTTCGGAACCGGCACTGTCTTGACAAATATAAAGAAAGAAGGTGAAGCTGTGGTTGAGTTAGATCAGTTCAAGAGTATTCTTGCAACATACACAGAACCATTAGTGGAAGTGAGGGATTCACTTTGACCTGGCTAATAAAGAAAAGCGGGTTGAAGAATTAGAGCGCGAGATGGAAGCGCCGGATTTCTGGGATGATGCAGAAACATCTCAGAAAAAAATGAAAGAATTAAAAAGCATGAAGGACGACATGGAAACCTATCATAATCTGGTGACGCAGATGGATGATATGGAAACTATGATCGAGATGGGGTACGAAGAAAACGATCCGGATCTGATCCCTGAAATTCAGGAGATGCTGGATGAGTTCCGTACTGATTTTGATAACATCAGAGTAAAAACACTTCTCTCAGGAGAGTATGACAGTGAAAACGCCATTATCAAGCTGAATGCCGGAGCAGGAGGAACGGAGGCCTGCGACTGGTGCGGAATGCTGTACCGTATGTACAGCCGCTGGGTGGACCGCAAAGGTTTTACTATGGAGGTGCTTGATTATCTTGACGGCGATGAGGCAGGTGTAAAATCTGTTACTTTCCAGGTAAACGGAGAGAATGCCTATGGCTATCTGAAATCCGAGAAAGGCGTACACCGTCTTGTGCGGATCTCTCCGTTTAATGCAGCAGGTAAGCGTCAGACTTCTTTTGTATCCTGTGACGTTATGCCGGATATCAAAAAAGACCTGGATGTGGAGATCAATGATGAAGATATCCGTATTGATACCTACCGAAGCAGCGGCGCCGGCGGACAGCATATCAATAAGACCTCTTCTGCCATCCGTATCACACATTTTCCTACAGGAATCGTGGTACAGTGTCAGAACGAGCGTTCTCAGCATATGAACAAGGATAAAGCGATGCAGATGCTGAAAGCAAAACTCTATCTTCTGAAGCAGCAGGAGGCGGAGGAAAAGCTTTCCGGTATCCGGGGAGAGGTAACGGAGATTGGCTGGGGTAATCAGATCCGTTCCTATGTTATGCAGCCATATACTATGGTGAAGGATCACCGTACAAACGAAGAAACCGGAAATGTGGATGCAGTGATGGACGGAGGCATTGATCTGTTTATCAATGCATATCTGAAATGGATCGCTCTGTCAAAGAAAGCGGAGTAATATAGTAACGTTCACAGTAGCTTATGCTCCTCTCTTTATGAGTGCCCTGCAAAAAATACTTGCAGACTGTACTCAGGTGTGATAACATATCCCTCGTAGGAAAACAGGTGTCTTTTTGAAACGGACATCCCTTCGGGGGATATCTTTTTATCACATACAGGAGAAAGGACATGGAAAAAACAACAGAAAAAAATAAATATTATGTAGTAAAAGAAAGGGCGGTTCCTGAAGTACTTTTGAAGGTAGTACAGGCAAAGCGCCTCCTTGATTCGGAAAAGGTCAGTACGGTTCAGGAGGCGGCAGAGCAGACAGGGATCAGCCGCAGTTCTTTTTATAAATATAAGGATGATATTTTTCCTTTTCATGAACAGGCAAGGGGAAAAACAATTACCTTTATTATACAGATGGACGACGAGCCCGGACTTTTGTCCGCAGTTCTTCAGACTATAGCAAAGTTTCACGGAAATATTCTTACCATTCACCAGAGTATTCCCATTAACGGAGTGGCCACGCTGACTTTAAGTGTGGATATCCTACCGGGAAGGGGAGATGCAGAGGCTATGGTGGAGGATATTGAGAGAACTGAAGGTATTCATTATCTGAAGCTTCAGGGAGGAGAATAGCCGGACCATCGAACAGAAAAGGCTGTTGCGAAGCAGCGTAAAAGCAGAAAACAGCCGGAAGAAACTTATATGGGAGGAAGATATGGTAAATATAGCAGTATTAGGATACGGCACAGTAGGCAGCGGTGTCGTTGAGGTTATCAACACAAACCATAAGAGCATTAATAAAAGGGCCGGCGCAGAGATCAATATCAAATATGTACTGGACCTCAGAGACTTCCCGGGAGATCCTGTTCAGGAGATTCTGGTTCATGATTATGAGATCATTGCCAATGATCCGGAGGTAGATATCGTTGTTGAGGTTATGGGAGGCATTGAACCTGCATATACCTTTGTGAAGCGTGCGCTGGAGGCCGGGAAGAGTGTATGTACCTCTAACAAGGCTCTTGTTGCAAAACATGGTCCGGAGCTTATGGAAATTGCCCGTCAAAAAGATATTAATTTCCTGTTTGAGGCAAGCTGCGGAGGCGGTATTCCCATTATACGTGCTCTGAATTCCTCTCTTACAGCAGATGAGATCGATGAGATCACCGGAATCCTCAATGGAACAACAAACTATATGCTTTATAAAATGAGCACAGAAGGCTCTGAGTTTGATGCGGTTCTCAAAGAGGCTCAGGAAAAGGGATATGCAGAGGCGGATCCCACAGCGGATGTGGAAGGCTATGATGCATGCCGTAAAATTGCCATTCTTTCTTCACTTGCCTATGGAAAATTCCTTAATTATGAAGAAATTTATACGGAGGGCATTACAAAGGTTACACCGGAAGATATGGAGTATGCGGCAGAGCTGGGAATGACAGTCAAGCTTCTGGCAACCAGCCGTAAGGTAGGAAATGATTCTTTTTATGCGATGGTAGCTCCGTTCCTTCTGGGCAAAAACAGTCCGCTGTACAGCGTCAACGGAGTATTCAACAGTGTGTTTGTACATGGAAATGTTCTTGGCGACGCCATGTTTTATGGAAGCGGCGCAGGCAAGCTGCCAACAGCAAGCGCTGTTGTGGCTGACGTTGTGGACGAGGCAAAACATCTTCACAGAAATATTATGACAAACTGGACCAGCAGACCGCTTCATCTGATGGAGCTGGATCAGGTTGCGGGAAGATTTTTTGTACGGGTAAAAGGAGCTACTGTAGAGCAGGTGGAGGAAGTATTCGGAAAGGTCGAGATCGTTAATCTGAAAAAGCTTCCGGGAGAGTTTGCATTTGTGACTTCTGTGATGAAGCAGGCTGAATATAAAGAAAAAGCAGCCCGTCTGAATGGAAAAGTGGTTTCCATGATTCGTGTAAAAGACTGAGCTGAAGTGCACCTGAGACAACGGGCAGCCGGGAGACAGTACTCAGAAGTGTACCTGAATGTCTGGAAATAACAGGCAGCGAGGAGGTAATTATGAAATATGTTGTGGTTTTGGGAGACGGAATGGCGGACTGGCCAATGGAAAGTCTGAATGGCGGAACACCCCTTTCCTGCGCCGTTACCCCATGTATGGATGAACTGGCGGGAATGTCCGAAATCGGAACTGTTTCCACCATACCTGAAGGAATGGCGCCGGGAAGTGATACGGCAAATCTCTCGGTGATGGGCTATGATCCCAGGAAATATTACACAGGGAGATCTCCTCTGGAGGCTCTGAGCATCGGAGTGGATATGAAGGAAAGCGATGTGGTTTATCGCTGCAATCTTGTGACTTTGACAGAGGAGGATGTTCCTTATGAGGAACAGAGAATTCTGGATCACAGCTCCGGAGAGATCAGTACAGAGGACGCGGCAATTCTTCTCAGAGATGTGTGCCAGGAGCTGAAAAATGAAAACTGCAGTTTTTATGTGGGAACCAGCTATCGTCACTGTCTTGTGTGGGAAAATGGAAAAAATCTGGAGCTTACACCGCCTCATGATGTGCTGACACAGAGGGTCGGAAATTATCTGCCGGAGGATGAAATGCTTTTGTCCATGCAGAAAAAAAGCTATGAGATCCTGAAGGCTCATCCGCTGAATCGGAAACGGAAAGAGCAGGGACTGAACCCGGCAAACAGCTTCTGGTTCTGGGGCGCAGGCACAAAGCCCATCCTTACATCTTTTGAGAAGATCTATCACAAAAAGGGAGTGATGATCTCTGCTGTGGATCTTCTGAAGGGAATTGCAGCGGGAGCAGAAATGGACTGCAGGATCGTGGAAGGAGCAAACGGCGGGCTTCATACCAACTATGAAGGGAAAGCCCGGGCTGCGGTAAAGGCTCTGACAGAGGAAGGTTACGATTTTGCGTATATTCATGTGGAAGCGCCGGATGAAATGGGGCATCAGGGAAGCGTTGAACGCAAGATCCAATCCATAGAATATCTTGATCAGAGGCTGATACGCCTGGTGAAAGAGGGACTGGACGCATCGGGAGAGGATTACCGGATGCTGATCCTTCCGGATCATCCTACGCCTGTGAAGGTGCGGACACATGTGGCAGAGCCGGTACCGTATCTTCTTTATGACAGCACAGCTCCCCGGAGCCACAACTGGCATTATAATGAAAAGGAAGCACTGGAAAGCGGAATCAAAGTAGAACACGGCTGGGATATGATGAAATATCTTTTCGGAGGAAAATTATGTTAATTGTAAAAAAATTCGGAGGCACCTCGGTGGCAAATAAAGAACGTATTTTTAATGTTGCCCGCAGGTGTATCGAGGATTATAAAAATGGAAATGATGTAGTAGTGGTGCTTTCTGCAATGGGAAAGTACACAGATGAGCTGATCGCCATGGCGCAGGATATCAGTGAAAAGCCGCCAAAGAGAGAAATGGATATGCTTTTTACTATCGGAGAACAGATGTCTGTAGCTCTTATGAGCATGGCAATGGACAGCCTGGGCGTTCCGGCGGTATCCCTGAATGCTTTTCAGGTAGCTATGCATACCACAAGCGTATATGGCAATGCCAGACTGAAACGAATTGATACAGAGCGTATCAGAAGAGAGCTGGACAGCCGTAAGATCGTTGTGGTAACCGGATTCCAGGGGATTGATAAATATGATGATTATACAACTCTGGGAAGAGGAGGCTCTGATACCACGGCAGTTGCCCTTGCGGCAGCTCTGCATGCAGATGCCTGTGAGATATATACAGACGTGGACGGAGTTTATACAGCTGATCCCCGTAAAGTGCCGTCAGCAAGAAAGCTGAAAGAAATCACCTATGATGAAATGCTTGATCTGGCAACACTGGGAGCGGGAGTGCTTCACAACCGTTCTGTGGAAATGGCTAAAAAATACGGTGTACCTCTTGTGGTACGTTCAAGTCTGAATACAAGTGAAGGAACTGTTGTAAAGGAGGAAGTAACAGTGGAGAGAATGCTGATCAGTGGAGTTGCCCTTGATACAGAGGCAGTGAGAATTGCAGTAATTGGTCTGAAAGATGTGCCGGGCGTGGCGTTTAAGCTTTTTGATGTTCTTGCAAAGAAAAATATTAACGTTGATGTGATTCTGCAGTCCATCGGACGTGCAGGAACAAAGGACATTTCCTTTACAGTGGACGGAAAGGATCTGGATGAGGCTGTGGCAACTCTGGAAGAACACCAGGCAAGACTGGGATATAAAGAAATCCATTCAGAGAGAAATGTTGCAAAGCTTTCCATCGTAGGAGCCGGTATGATGAGCAATCCGGGCGTGGCGGCAAAAATGTTTGAAAGCCTGTATAATGAAGGGGTAAATATTAACATGATCTCCACTTCAGAGATTCGTGTGACCGTTCTCATTAATGAAAAAGACGGCATCCGGGCAATGAATGCAGTACACGATGCCTTTAATCTGGCAGACTGAAAGAGCAGGAACTGTCTGATCTGCATAGAAGAAAAATCTTCCGATCCTGTTACAGTATATTTTGACATAAAGGACAAAAACATACATGAAACACAGATAAAATTGTGAAAAAATACTGGAAAAAACTTCTGGATTCAGATATAATGGGGAAAATGACCAATGGAGGATCAATCTATGAGGAAAAAGTATCTAGCATTTCTGCTTGCCGGATGCATGACTGCCGGTGTTCCCTCAATGGCTTGGGCGGCAGAACAGACAACAGAAGCGGCTGCGGAAGAAACATCAGGCGGGGAGGCTGCTCCGTCAGAGGAAACAGCAGCGGTTCAGACAGCGCTTGGTACAGATGTTTACAGTTTTCAGGCAGAATATGCAGGTAATCTCATACAGCTTCCTGTGAAATATGAAGATTTTACAGTTCTTGGATGGACGCTCAGTAAAAATGACAGTCCGGATACCATGGTTCCCCCAGGATCATATACAATGGTGACATTTAACAACGGTGAAGCAAGCGTTTATGCAGATATGATGAATTTCGGCATTAATGAGGCGGCTGTTTCCGACTGCCTGGTAGCCGGCATCAAGTTTGACATGAGCTGGGGTGACATTGATCTGACTGCCAATCCGGTGAAGCTTCCGGGCGGTATTTCCATGGGAGTTTCCAATGTGGACGATATTAAAGCAGCATATGGAGAACCATGCGATACCTATGATTCAGATCTCTATACAAAAATGACTTACCAGAAGGATACCTATGAACGTGTGGAGCTTTATGTTTATAAAGAAACCAATACACTTCTTCAGGCTGATATCAGGAACTTTAAAGAACCGGAAGGTTTCGATAAAGGCAGTGTCAGTACAGAAGTACCGGAGATTGTGACAAATTATCAGACTCCGGCAGCTCTGGGAAGTGATTTTATGGATCCGGAAGTAGAGTTCATGGGAAATCTTTATCGGCTTCCGGCTCCTGTTTCCGCCTTTCTGGATAACGGCTGGGAAATGAAGGATGTGGCAGAGGATGCCTTTGTAGAGGGAGTCGGCCTGGAATTTATTGATATGATGAAAGATAACCAGACCGTGAGTTTTTCCGTTTATAATCTGACAGAAAATGCAACCTCTGTTGAAAACTGCTTTGTGACAGAACTTGATTTTGGCTCCTATGACCCGGAGGTTCTTGCGCTGAAGCTTTCAGAGAATATTACTCTTGGCGCTGATAAGAGTGAACTGATTGCAAAGGCCGGAGAGAGAGGATACCTTTACGAAGACGAAGACAACTATCTTACCATTTATCCTGATAAGGATTCGAAACTGGAACATTCGGTACAGTTCTGGTTTAACGAGGAGGAAAGTACCACAAAGGTTGCAAGTATTACGGTTCATCACGAAATGGACGAAGAATAGTATATCTGGCCGCTTATCTGATTTGATCGGATAAGCGGTTTTCCTGTGGTGAAGAAGAACTGCAGCTTTCATGGGACCGGGACAAAACTTTCGCAAATCGTAAAAAAATATCGACACTTTTATTAATTCGTGCTAAAGTATCTAAATAGCAGAAGAAAGAGAGGGTTGAAAATGATTGGAAACAGACGTTACTGGAAAGCCTGTGCAAAGCAGTTTTTAAGTGGAAAATGGGGAATTGCCATTCTGGCAATGATGGCGGCACCGGCATTAAATACAATAGGAACAATGGCTGCAATTAAACTTTTTCCCGGAGATTCCTTTCTGGCATGGCTTCTGGGAGAAGCTTTTCTGTTTATTGTTTCTCTGCTTTCCATGGTGATCAGTACAGGATATAATTTTATGCTTCTGAACATGGCCCGTGGACGGGAGTACAGATTCGGAAATCTGATCTATATGTTTAAAAAAGGATCAGACGGAGTATTGTCGGCTGCCCTGATCATGGCGCTGATCGATACGGTTCTTATGATTCCCTTTTATTATATGGTAAACATGACTGCTCCGGCAGCAGAGACAATGGAAGCGGTGCTGGAATGGAGTCAGCCGATTATGTACAGTGCGCTGGCAGCAACAGTTCTGGGAGTTGTGATTAAACTTCCCTTTGCCATGGCATTTTATATCCTTGCAGATAATCCGCAGATGAAGGGGAGAGAGGCTCTGAAAAAAAGCGCGTCTCTGATGAAGGGACATATGATGCAGTATCTTGTGCTGCAGATCAGCTTTATTCCTCTGATGTTTCTTTCCATACTGTTTCTGTATGTGGGCTTATTGTGGGTAATGCCATATATATACGCCACAAATACTATATTCTATATGGATGTGACCGGAGAGCTGAAAGAAACTCATAAAAAACATATGCATGAGGTGGCAGACTGGATTCCGAAAGAACTGGAAGATACTGCTGCAGATAAAGAGTTACAGGAACAGCGCACAGGAGATGATTATAATTCAGAGGCGTAGATTCTGATAAAAATATTTTCGTGAGAAATAGATGCGAACAAAACAACTGGAGGAAAATATGGATATTATTCAGATAATTACAAAGGAGCTGAGTGTAGAAAAGTGGCAGGTGGAAGCTGCGGTGAAGCTGATCGATGAGGGCTGCACCATTCCGTTTATTTCCCGTTACCGTAAGGAAGCAACAGGTTCCTTAAATGACGAGCAGCTTCGTTCTCTCCATGAGAGACTTCTGTATCTGAGAAACCTGGAAGATAAGAAAAATCAGGTGATCGGAAGTATTGAGGAGCAGGGAAAACTGACGCCGGAGCTGAAAAAACAGATTCTTGAAGCCCGGACACTTGTGGTTGTAGAAGACCTGTACCGTCCGTACAGGCCGAAACGGCGTACCCGGGCTATTATTGCAAGAGAAAAAGGACTGGAGCCGCTGGCAAATATCCTGATGCTTCAGATGACAGATAAAGCGCCTGAAAAAGAGGCTGAAGCTTTTGTATCCGAAGAAAAAGGCGTTGCAGATGTAAAGGCTGCCCTTGACGGAGCAAAAGATATTCTGGCAGAGCATATTTCTGATGAGGCAGATTACAGAATTTATATCCGTAAGCTGACCGCACAGAAGGGAACCGTTGTTTCTTCTGCCAGAAAGCCTGAGGAAAGCTCTGTATACGAGATGTATTATGAGTTTGAGGAGCCGGTGAAAAAGCTTGCAGGCCACAGAGTTCTTGCGCTGAACCGTGGAGAAAAAGAAAAGATCCTTACCGTAAAGATCAATGCGCCTGAGGAAGAGATCCTGGGATGGCTTACCCGTCAGGTGATCAAAAAGGACAATCCCAAGACGACTCCTGTTCTGAAAGAGGTTGTGGAGGACAGCTACAAGCGTCTGATCGCTCCGGCCATTGAACGTGAGATCAGAAGTGAGCTTACAGAAAAAGCAGAAGACGGAGCCATTCATGTATTTGGAAAAAATCTGGAGCAGCTTCTTATGCAGCCGCCGATCATGGGCAAGGTGGTTCTGGGATGGGATCCTGCCTTCCGTACCGGATGTAAGCTGGCAGTAGTGGACGCTACGGGAAAGGTCCTGGATACAACAGTGATCTATCCTACAGCTCCTACTTCTGAGGCCAAGATCCGTGCAGCAAAGGACACACTGACAAAGCTGATCAGAAAATATAATATTTCTCTTATCTCTCTGGGCAACGGAACAGCATCCAGAGAGTCAGAACAGATCATTGTGGAGCTTCTGAAGGAGATCCCGGAGCAGGTTTCCTATGTGATCACCAACGAGGCAGGAGCTTCTGTATATTCTGCAAGTAAGCTTGCCACAGAGGAATTTCCTAATTTTGATGTAGGGCAGAGAAGCGCGGCTTCTATTGCAAGAAGGCTTCAGGATCCTCTTGCAGAGCTTGTGAAGATCGATCCGAAATCCATTGGCGTGGGACAGTATCAGCATGATATGAACCAGAAGAAGCTGGGAGAAGCTCTTGGCGGAGTGGTAGAGGACTGTGTAAATAAAGTGGGCGTGGATCTGAACACGGCTTCCGCCTCCCTTCTGGAGTATATTTCCGGAATCAGTAAGGCCATTGCAAAAAATATCGTGGCATACAGAGAAGAAAACGGTCGTTTTAACAGCAGACGGGAGCTTTTGAAGGTGGCGAAGCTCGGACCGAAAGCATTTGAACAGTGCGCCGGCTTTACCAGGATCACAGGCGGCAAAAATCCTCTTGATTCTACAAGCGTACATCCGGAAAGCTATGAGGCGGCTCAGAAGCTTCTGGAAAAAATGGGATTTACCACTGAGGACATTGCCGGAGGAAAGCTCAGCGGAATTTCCCGTAAGATCAGCGATTATAAAAAACTTTCAGAAGAGCTTGGAGTGGGTGAGATCACACTGAGAGATATTGTGAAAGAACTGGAAAAACCGGCAAGAGATCCCCGTGAGGAGATGCCGAAACCGGTTCTTCGTACCGATGTTCTTGATCTGAAAGATCTGAAAGAGGGAATGATCCTGAAGGGAACCGTAAGAAATGTGATTGACTTCGGAGCCTTTGTAGATATCGGAGTTCATCAGGACGGTCTTGTGCATATTTCAGAGATCAGTGAAAAGTATATCAAGCATCCTCTGGAAGCTGTCAGCGTTGGTGATGTAGTTGACGTCCGCGTACTGGGGGTTGATATGAAGAAAAAACGTATCAGCCTTTCCATGAGAGGAATTAAATAAAAAGATAACATGGATTGAGATAAAAAATGCCTGCACTTCAAATTGAAATGCAGGCTTTTTTTTATCAGCTTAACAGTGCGGAATCGTTGGAAAATTCCTGACCGCTTGCTTTTTCAAACTGATCCAGAAGATTTCTTACAGTCAGTTTTTTCTTTTCTTCTCCTTCAATATCCAGAATGATCTTTCCTTCCATCATCATGATCAGTCGGTTTCCGTGATTGATGGCATCCTGCATATTGTGGGTGATCATCATTGTGGTCAGGTGATCACGGTTGACGATCATATCTGTGATCTCCAGAACCTTTGCTGCGGTTTTGGGATCCAGAGCAGCAGTGTGCTCGTCCAGAAGAAGAAGCTTTGGCTTTTTCAGAGTTGCCATCAGAAGGGTAAGAGCCTGTCTCTGACCTCCTGACAGCAGACCGACCTTGGAGGTAAGTCTGTCTTCAAGACCGAGACCGAGAACTTTCAGAAGCTCCCGGTATTCATCCCGTTCTTTTCGGGTGATTCCCGGACGGAGAAAACGTGTTTTGCCCCGGCGCTTTGCCAGCGCCAGATTTTCTTCAATTCCCATGGTTGCAGCGGTTCCCGTCATGGGATCCTGGAAAACGCGGCCGAGATATGCGGCTCTTTTATGTTCGGAAAGCCTGGTAACATCAGTGCCGTCAATAAGGATCTGGCCTTCGTCTACCATCCAGGTTCCGGCTACTGCATTCAGCATGGTGGATTTTCCGGCTCCGTTGCCTCCGATCACGGTAACGAAATCTCCCTCCTTTAAGGTAAGGGAAAGTCCGTTAAGGGCCAGTTTTTCATTTATGGTGCCGGGGTTGAAGGTTTTATATAAATTTTTCAGCTCAAGCATTTGTATTACCTCCGCGTTTCATTGGTTTTGCAAAATACTTTGCTTTCCAGTAAGGAACTGCAAGAAAAACAGCAACCACAAGTGCGGACAGAAGCTTCAGAAGATCTGTGTCGATTCCCATCCAGATCACTGCCTGAAGAACCAGGTAGTACAAAATGGAACCAAGAGCCACACTGAAAAGACGGAGCGCAAAGTTGCGGAATATTTTTCCGAAAACAGCCTCTCCGATGATGACGGCTGCCAGACCGATCACAATAGCGCCGCGGCCCATATTCACATCTGCAAAGCCCTGATACTGGGCAAGAAATGCGCTGGAGAGAGCTACAAGACCATTGGAGATCATAAGTCCCAGAACCTTGGCGAAATCCGTGTTGATGCCCTGAGCTCTGGACATATTTGGATTACAGCCTGTGGCGCGGAGAGAGCAGCCGATTTCCGTTCCGAAAAACCAGTAGAGAACAGCAATCAGGATCACAATAAAAACAGCTACGATCAGAATGGTGTTCTGATAAAAAGGTACGTCCTTTATATTTCTCAGAGATACCAGAAGATCATACTTACTGGAATTGACTGCCTGATTGGCTTTTCCCATGATCTTGAGGTTTACGGAATAAAGTCCAAGCTGAGTCAGGATTCCGGCAAGGATTGCGGGAATCCCCATAACTGTATGGAAGATTCCAGTGGCAAGTCCGGCCAGCATTCCGGCTCCTGTGGCAGCCAGCATGGAAACCCAGATGTTCTGGCCGCTCATCAGCATCATGATGCACACTGCGCCTCCGGTACACATGGTACCGTCAACTGTCAGATCGGCAACATCCAGAATACGGAAGGTGAGATATACGCCGATGGCCATAATGCCCCAGATCAGTCCCTGGGCAGCGGCTCCGGGAAGGGCGTTTATTAAACTCATAATATCCATGGGGAACCTCCTGGCTTATTCTTCAGCAGCGATGGCTTCGTAGTCATCCGGAATTTCCAGTCCAAGCTCTTCGCAGATTTCCGGGTTATATTTTTTGGTGAAATTCGGTGCGTATTCCACAGGTATTTCAGCAACATCTTCTTCGCCCTTCAGAATTTTTACAGCCATTTTTCCTGTGGCAGTACCGAGATCATAGTAGCTGATAGAAAGTGTGGCAACGCCGCATCCGCTGCAGATACCTTCTTCACCTGCGATTACCGGAACCTTTTCCGGAAGGCAGATATTGTTAATGATCTCAGCATTGGAAGCTGCTGTGTTGTCTGTGGGAACATAGATCACATCGCTTTCGGAAGCCGCTGTGGTGACAACGGAAGAAAGATCGTTGGAATCAGAAAATGCATAATATTCACAGGTATATCCCAGCTTTTCAAGTTCTTCCTTCACAGTGTCCACCTGATACTGGGAGTTGGGTTCAGCAGAGCAGTAGAGAAGTCCTACATTTTTTGCATCCGGGAACAGCTCGTTAAGCATAGCAGCCTGCTGATCAAGAGGCGCAAGGTCGGAAGTGCCGGAAATGTTTGTTCCTACCGTACCGTCGAAATCATCAAGATCCAGAGCAACGCCGTATTCTGTAACAGCAGTGCCCAGTACCGGAATATCTTCAGTTCCTGCGGCTGCTGCCTGAAGAGCGGCAGTTGCATTAGCCAGAATCAGATCCATATCATTAGAAACAAAATTATTGATAATAGTAGAACAGGTATTGGAGTCGCCCTGTGCGTTCTGTTCGTCAAAAGTAACCTTGTCACCGAATTCTTCTGTGAGAGCGTCTTTAAAGCCCTGTGTGGCAGCGTCAAGAGCCTCATGCTGAACCAGCTGACAGATGCCCACATTATAGGTGTCATCAGCAGCCATTACAGGTATGCTGCAGGTACCGGCAGCCATTACAGCGGAAAGTGTTAAGGCAAAAATTTCTTTTTTCATAATATATATCCTCCTTTTATTCCATTTGTGTTTAACTGTACAGAGAGAAGATTTACTTCTCTGCTTTTAACTTCTAAAGTATAACGCTTTAACGCTAAGAAGTCAAGCGGATGAACAATAAAGAAAATAGTAGCTTAAAAAAATTTAGTTAGCCGAAAAAACAGTTTGAATTTTCTGATTGTATTGACAATTTACGCCATTTTCGGTATGATTGAAGTACTTGCAGAGAGGCGGAACGCAGACGGTGTTGTGCCTCTTTATGTTTCATAAAACATATTCACTGTGTTCCTGCGCAGGCAGGAATACCTATGGGTAAGAATGGAGGAAAAGAGGATGAAAAAAGCATTAGCAGTAGGTCTGGCAGCGGCTATGGCAGTTTCCATGACAGCGCCGGTGTATGCAGAGGGAGACGGTGTTGCAAAAGAAGACCTGAAAGTGGGAATTATTTACATTGGTGACGAAAACGAAGGTTACAGTGCTGCTCATATGGCAGGAATTGATGAGATGGTTGAGAATCTGGGACTGGAAGAAGACCAGGTGATCGAAAAAACTCTGATCGGAGAAAACGAGGCGGCTTATGACGCAGCAGCAGACCTGGCAGACCAGGGATGCCAGATCGTGTTCGCAAACAGCTTTGGTCATGAGACTTATGTTCTGCAGGCTGCAGGAGAATATCCGGAGGTTCAGTTCTGCCATGCAACAGGAACTCAGGCAAAGGCAAGCGGACTTGCAAACATGCACAACTATTTTACAAACATTTATGAATCCCGTTATGTATCCGGTGTTGTTGCCGGACTTAAGCTGAACGAGATGATCGAAGCCGGAGAGATCACAGAAGATCAGGCAAAAATGGGATATGTAGGCGCATTCCCGTATGCAGAGGTTATTTCCGGATATACTTCTTTCTATCTTGGCGCAAAGAGCGTATGCCCTGCAGTTACTATGGAAGTAAAATATACAAACAGCTGGGCAAGCTTTGACCTGGAAAAAGAGTGTGCAGACGCTCTGATCTCTGATGGATGTGTTCTGATCAGTCAGCACGCAGATACAACAGGCGCTCCTACAGCATGTGAGGCAGCAGGCGTTCCATGTGTAGGCTATAACATTGATATGACTTCTGTTGCTCCGAACACAGCTCTTACATCTGCATCCATTAACTGGGGCGTATATTACACCTATGCAGTGCAGTGCATGTTGGACGGAACAGAGATCGATGTTGACTGGTGCAAGGGCTTCGCAGATGGCGCAGACAGACTGACACCACTCAATGAGAAGACTGTAGCAGAAGGAACAGAAGAAAAGGTAAAAGAAGTAGAGGATGCAATCATTGACGGTTCTCTTCATGTATTTGATACTTCTACATTTACAGTTGACGGCAAAGAAGTTACCACATATGAGAAAGATGGAACAGAGTACGTATCTGACGGATATTTCCATGAGTCTGAATTCGGATCTGCTCCGGCATTCGATCTTGCGATCGACGGAATCACCTCTATCGTGGAATAAGGCAGATACACGGCGGAGCTGCTTGTCAGCAGCTCTGCTTTTTTATATGATGGAATACTTTTAACAACAGGATTCGATTGTATAAAAAAGCAGAGCAATCTGTATATAGTATAAATTTACTGTTCAATGCATCAAAGGAGGGAATAGAAGTGGGAGAGAATTATGCTCTTGAACTGAAACAGATCACCAAGCGTTTCGGTTCCGTTCTGGCAAATGACCATGTGGATCTCACTCTCAGAAAATCCGAGATCCTTGCGATCCTGGGAGAGAACGGAAGCGGAAAAACCACGCTGATGAATATGATCTATGGAATTTACTATCCGGATGAGGGACATATTCTGGTAGATGGAAAAGAAGTTACGATCCGCTCGCCAAAGGATTCTCATGCTTTGGGAATCGGTATGGTGCACCAGCATTTTAAACTGGTGGATGTTCTTACAGCAGCAGAAAATATTGTTCTCGGTCTTCCGGGAAAAGCAATGCTGAATATGAAAAAGATCACAGAGGAGATTCAGGTTCTTGTTAATAAATATGGATTTGACCTGGATCTGTCCCAGAAGATCTATGAAATGTCTGTTTCCCAGAAGCAGACGGTAGAAATTGTCAAAATGCTTTACAGGGGAGCCAGGATACTGATCCTGGATGAGCCTACTGCTGTTCTGACTCCTCAGGAGGCGGACAGACTGTTTGATATTCTCAGAAATATGAGGGACGACGGATGCTCCATTATCATTATCACTCATAAGCTTCAGGAGGTTCTGGCTCTTTCTGACCGTGTGGCGATCCTCAGAAAAGGCTGCTACATAGATACGGTAGAGACTTCCGGCGCAAGTGTTCAGAGTCTGTCAGAGATGATGGTAGGCGCCAAGGTGGACCTGGATATCGACCGTCCGGATCCGGTAAATCCGGAGAAACGCCTGGAGATTAAGGGGCTGACCTGCAAAGATAAAGAAGGCGTCAAAACACTGGATGATGTAGATCTTACGGTCAACAGTGGAGAAATCCTGGGTATTGCCGGAATTTCCGGAAGCGGACAGAAGGAACTTCTGGAAGCTATTGCAGGACTGCAGCCTACTGAAAGCGGAAGTATCCGGTTTACAGACAGCGACGGAAATGTGAAAGATCTGGCAAAAATGAATTCTGTGGAGATCCAGGAGCTTGGCGTAAGTCTTGCCTTTGTGCCTGAGGACCGTATCGGTATGGGTCTGGTAGGCGATATGGATATGACAGATAATATGATGCTGCGAAGCTATCACAATGGCAAAGGCGGTCTTCTGGACAGAAGAGGGCCAAGGCAGCTTGCCTCAGAGATCAAGGATCAGCTTGAAGTCATGACGCCAAGTATTTCAGCGCCTGTACGTCAGATGTCAGGCGGAAATGTACAGAAAGTACTGGTAGGACGCGAAATCGCACAGAATCCGAAGCTTCTTATGGTAGCATATCCTACAAGGGGAATTGATATTAATTCTTCCCATACCATTTACAAACTTTTAAATGAGCAGAAAAAGCACGGAGTAGCAGTGATCTGCGTTATCGAGGATCTGGACGTACTTCTTGCTCTCAGCGACAGGATCGCTGTGCTCTGCGGCGGAAAAATAAGCGGAGTTGTAAATGGAAGAACTGCCACAAAAGAGGGAATTGGCCTTCTGATGACAAAACATGAAAAAGGAGGGGAGCAGTCATGAAAAGAGAACCTTTCTTAAAAATGGCCAAGCGTGAAAAGATCAGCTGGCAGAAACGGCTTCTGATTCGTTTTATTGCCCTTCTTCTGTCTCTGATCGTGTGCGCGGGCGTGATTTTTTTACTGGTAAGAATGAACCCCATGGATGTATATAAAGCGATCTGGGACGGCGCTTTAGGTTCTGAACGCCGTGTATGGATCACTCTTCGTGATACGATGGTTCTTCTGTGTATTGCAATCGGTCTGGCTCCGGCATTTAAAATGCGTTTCTGGAATATCGGTGCAGAAGGTCAGATTCTGGTAGGCGGAGCCTGTGCGGCAGCTGTGATGATCTATGCAGGGGACAGCATGTCTCCGGTACTCCTTCTTATTATAATGTTTGTATGCAGCGCGCTTGGCGGAATGATCTGGGGAATGATTCCCGGAGTGTTCAAAGCATACTGGAATACAAACGAAACACTGTTTACTCTGATGCTGAATTATGTTGCTATGCAGATCGTTACGTTCTGCATTGTGTTCTGGGAGAATCCCAAGGGCTCCAATACGGTGGGAATTATTAATCAGACCACTCAGGCAGGCTGGCTTCCGGAACTTTTCGGACAGAAATACGGATGGAATGTCCTGATCGTTCTTGTATTTACAGTTGTGATGTTTATTTACCTGAAATACAGCAAGCAGGGCTATGAGATTGCAGTCGTAGGTGAAAGTGAGAATACAGCAAGATATGCGGGAATCCGTGTAAAAAGAGTAATTATCCGTACCATGGCCATTTCCGGCGCTATCTGCGGTGTGGCAGGCTTTATTATTGTCAGCGGCGCAAGTCATACAATTTCCACTGCAACAGCAGACGGCAGAGGCTTTACAGCGATTATTGTTGCATGGCTTTCCAAGTTTAATACATTTATCATGCTGGCAGTATCCTTTGGCATCGTGTTTATGCAGCAGGGTGCAGTGCAGATCGCAACTCAGTACGGATTAAATGAAAATGCTTCCGATGTAATCCTTGGAATTATTCTGTTTTTCCTGATCGGAGCAGAGTTCTTTATTAACTATAAGGTTGAGCGCGCAAAGAAATAGGAGGAAGATGCAATGAGTGTTCTTATTATTTTTATTCAAAAAGCCATTGTCCAGGGCATCTGTATTCTGTATGGTGCGCTTGGCGAGATTATGACGGAAAAATCCGGAAACCTGAATCTGGGAATTCCGGGAATTATGTACATGGGCGGTATTTCCGGACTTATGGGAGCATTTTTCTACGAAAAGGATAACCCCAATCCCAATGCTCTGGTGGGAGTTCTGATCTCACTTTTGTGTGCGTTTGTGGTTGCATCCCTTGGCGGACTGATCTACAGTGTCCTGACGATTACGCTCAGAGTAAACCAGAACGTAACCGGTCTTGCCCTTACTATTTTCGGTACCGGCTTCGGAAACTTTTTCGGCGGTTCTATTTCCAAGCTTGCAGGCGGTGTAGGACAGATTTCCGTAAAGGTTACAGGAAGCGCCTATACAGCCAAGATTCCGGGATTATCTGAAATTCCGGTGATCGGAGATCTTTTCTTCAGCTATGGATTTATGACGTATCTGTGTATCATTGCGGCAGTAGTCCTTTCTGTATTTTTGTTTAAAACAAGATATGGACTGAATCTCCGTGCCATCGGAGAGAACCCGGGAACTGCAGATGCGGCGGGAATCAATGTTACCAAGTATAAATATCTTTCTACCTGTATCGGAGCAGGACTTGCAGGTCTGGGCGGACTGTATTTCGTTATGGAGTATTCAGGCGGAACCTGGACAGACAACGGTTTTGGAGACAGAGGATGGCTGGCAGTTGCCCTTGTTATCTTTGCCCTGTGGAAACCGCTTAATGCCATCTGGGGTGCGTTTCTGTTTGGAGCACTCTACATCCTGTATCTTTATATCCCGGGACTGGGAAGAAGTATGCAGGAAGTATTTAAGGCTCTGCCTTATGTGGTTACGATTATTGTTCTTGTGTTTACCAGCTTCCGTAAAAAGAAGGAACACCAGCCTCCGGCAGGTCTGGGACTTCCGTACTTCAGGGAAGAACGCTAAAAAAGTATTGCAAATACATTTATACGGCAGTATAATAAAGCATATAAAAGGAAATTCTTCGGGGCAGGGTGACTGTGATCTGCATGATGCAGAAAGCGGAATTCCCTACCGGCGGTATAGTCCGCGACCCGCTATGAGCGGTTGATCTGGTGACCGGAAGCATCCGGAATTCCAGAACCGACAGTAAAGTCTGGATGAGAGAAGAACACGCTTGTTTTTACGTGCTCAGTGCCCCGGGAATATTTCCCGGGGTTTTTTGCGCAGCAGGAAATCAGTACGCAACCTGAGAGGAATTTTCTTTGAGAAGAAGGCTGTTATTCATGACCTTCAAAAAAGAAAAGGAGAGATAAAGTATGAGTGAACAGGTTTTAAGAGGTGGGAATGTAATGGAGAGAAGTCGGACAAGGACACTGACACAGATTGCTATGCTGGGAGCTGTGGCAGGAGTACTGATGAACTTTGAGTTTCCGATTCCGTTTCTGGCGCCATCGTTTTATCAGCTTGATTTTTCGGAGATCCCTGTTCTGATAGGAAGCTTTGCCATGGGACCTCTGGCAGGTGTGGTGATCGAGCTGGTGAAGATTCTGGTACATCTTGTGACAAAGGGAACCATGACTGCAGGTGTGGGTGATGTGGCAAACTTTATTTTTGGCTGTGCTTTTGTGATTCCGGCAGGCCTGATCTACCGTTTCCACCATATCAAAAGCAGGAAACATGCTGTAGAGGGAATGGCTGTAGGAACAGTTCTTACAACTGCGGCCGCTTGTCTGATGAACGCTTTTGTACTTCTCCCGGCATATGGAAAAGCTTTTGGAATGCCTGTGGAGGCATTTATTGAAATGGGGACAGCTGTAAATCCTTCTGTAAACAGTCTGCTTGGATTTGTGGCAATGATCATTGTTCCTTTTAATCTGTTTAAGTATACACTGACTTCCGTGATCGTGTTTTTTATTTATAAAAGGATCCGTGTTATTTTAAAAGGCGACTGAAAATAATATTGAAATAAAAAGAAAACAATCAGGGCTGAGGCTTTGGTTGTTTTCCTTTTGGGAAGAAAGAAGGAGGGTTTGCTATCAAGGTATATTTTCATCTTCCAGGATTGTTTGAATTTTACGAACTGTATCAGATATTTTTTCCGTTATACCGCAGGCACAGAGAATATTTTTATGACTGGTGTGAGATAGGCTCTGTATACGGAGCTCCGGCAGATTGTATCTGGGGCGGCGGCCGTGTAGGAGAGGGAAATCATGATCCGCAGGAGGTTTTGGCCCTGATGCAGGAATATGGGATTTCAGCCCGACTGACATTCAGTAATTCTCTGCTCAGGCAGGAACATCTTTTGGATAAAAAGTGCAATGCTCTTTGTGAAGTGTTTGCAAAAAAGGGACAAAATGGTGTGATTGTTCATTCAGACCTGCTTCTGGAATATTTAAAAATAAATTATCCGGAACTTTATTTTGTTTCGTCTACCACAAAGGTACTGACAGATTTTCAATTATTTATGAAGGAAGTCAACCGGGAGGATTTTCTTTATGCCGTACCGGATTTTCGTCTCAATAAGTCTTTTGATAAATGGAAAATTCTGTCCCAGAGCCAGAAAGACAAGGTGGAATTTTTATGTAATGAATGCTGCTGGTTTGGCTGTACAGACAGAAAAAGCTGTTATGAGACTGTGAGCCGTAAAAACCTTGGAGAGGACTGTCCGGAGCATCACTGTGCGGCTCCGGATGCAGGAAGTGGTTACCGTTTTTCAAAAGCAATGGAAAATCCAGGATTTATCAGCATTGATGACATAAAAAATGTTTACCTTCCGATGGGATTTTCTAATTTTAAAATAGAGGGACGGGGACTTGGCAGTGCTTTGATTCTGGAATTTTTGCTTTATTATATGACAAAACCGGAGTATCATATTCATATAAGAGAAAAAATATATTTAGACAACATGCTGGATTTATTTTAAAGGAGAAAATTAACTATGGGAAAGATACATCATGTAGAAAAACTTACCGACAACCGTTTTGTCAATCTGTATCATGTGGATGCAACCAGTGTACATAATACGCCGGTATCTTACTTTGTGGCATCCAGAGCGAAAGCAGTCAGTGAACTGAAACTGAAAACAGGAAAAAACGATCCGGACGGCGTTATCATCTACAGCCTGTTCGGGGAGAAAAAAGACAGAGTGGTGCTGATCCGCCAGTATCGCTATACCCTTGGCGGATATGTATATGAATTTCCTGCAGGGCTGGTAGAGCCGGGAGAAGATCTTCATGAAGGGGCAGTCCGTGAAATGTATGAGGAGACAGGGCTTGTCTTTACTCCACTGCATGTGGATCCGGCCTTTGAAAAGCCTTATTTTACTACCGTAGGGCTTACGGATGAATCTTGCGCCACCGTTTACGGTTATGCTTCCGGTGAGATCAGTAAGGCAGCCCAGGAGGACAGCGAGGAGATTGAGGTGGTTCTGGCAGATCGGAATGAAGTAAGACGCATCCTGAAGGAAGAGCGTGTAGCCATCATGTGCGCTTATATGCTGATGAATTTTCTGAAAGATGAAGAACCGTTCGAATTTCTGAATGAGGAAATATAGCTTGACAAATACGAGAAAAACATGCTATAGTTTTTATGGTTATAAAAGCTATAGTGTGTTACTCTTTGGGAGGCATTAACTATACATAACGAGAAGTGTTTATGTGTAGTAGTGTCTTTTTTTGTACAAAAAACCGGTTGAAACAGGATACAGCTGCGTATACTCACTTCTTAGATGATAATAAAATAAGAAGGAGTAAAGTAAGAATGAAAGACAAAATTTTCAGTGTTCTTCAGCGTATAGGACGAAGCTTTATGCTCCCTATCGCCATCCTTCCGGTAGCAGGCCTTCTGCTGGGTATCGGAAGTTCGTTTACGAACGCAACCACTATTGAAACTTATGGATTAACAAAAATTCTGGGAGATGGAACCATTCTCCACTATCTTCTCATGATTATGAATAAGGTAGGAAGCGCTGTTTTTGACAACCTGCCTTTGATTTTTGCAGTGGGTGTTGCCATTGGGATGGCAAAAAAAGAGAAAGAGGTTTCCGCTCTTTCTGCAGTAATTGCTTATTTTGTTATGAATACAGCAATCAACGCCATGCTTATCAACAACGGACTGATTCTTGAAAATGGAGAGATTGCAGAATCTGTCCTTGAGGGAACAATTACTTCCGTCTGCGGTATTCAGTCTCTTCAGATGGGCGTATTTGGAGGAATTATTGTAGGCCTTGGAGTGGCGGCTCTTCATAATCGTTTTTATAGAATCCAGCTTCCAAGCGCATTGTCTTTCTTTGGAGGAACAAGATTTGTTCCTATTATTTCCACGATCGTATACATGTTTGTGGGAATTTTGATGTATTTTGTATGGCCGGCAGTTCAGAATGGTATTTTTGCACTGGGTGGTCTTGTGACAGGTTCCGGATATGCGGGAACGCTGATCTTTGGTCTCATTAAGAGAGCGCTGATCCCGTTTGGACTGCATCACGTATTCTATATGCCTTTCTGGCAGACTGCAGTTGGCGGCACTATGGAAGTGGCAGGTCAGATGGTACAGGGTGGACAGAATATCTTTTTTGCACAGCTGGCTGATTCCGCAAATATTGCACATTTCAGTGCAGATGCTACCAGATATTTTTCCGGCGAGTTTATTTTTATGATCTTTGGTCTTCCCGGCGCAGCGCTGGCTATGTATCAGTGCGCGAAGCCTGAAAAGAAAAAAGCAGCAGGCGGTCTTCTCCTTTCTGCAGCTCTGGCATGTATGGCAACAGGTATCACAGAACCGCTGGAATTTTCTTTCCTGTTTGTAGCGCCGGCTCTTTTTGCAGTACAGGTGATCCTTGCAGGTTCTGCCTATATGATCGCTCATATGCTGAATGTTGCGGTAGGTCTTACTTTTTCCGGCGGATTTCTTGACTTTTTCCTGTTTGGTATTCTTCAGGGAAATGAAAAGACCAGCTGGCTTCGAGTAATCCCTGTAGGTATTATCTACTTCCTTTTATACTATTTTATTTTTAAATTCATGATCCGGAAATTTGATTTCAAAACTCCTGGACGTGAAGAAGACGATGTGGAAACAAAACTTTATACAAAGGCAGACGTGAATGCCAGAAAAGCTGCAGCCGGAGAGGTACAGGCTTCAGACAGTGAGGATCCGGTCAGCGAGGCGATCACCAGAGGCCTTGGCGGCAAAAAGAATATCAGTGATGTGGACTGTTGTGCAACAAGGCTTCGTTGTACGATCCACGATGCTTCCAGGGTCAATGACAGCATCCTGAAAGCAACAGGAGCTTCCGGCGTAGTCCATAAAGGAAATGGAGTGCAGGTTATTTACGGACCAAATGTGACGGTGATTAAATCTAATCTGGAGGATTATCTGGAAAAAGCTCCGGATACCTATGCAGAAACAGAGGAAGCAGGAGAAACAAAGCAGGAAGAAACAAAGAATACAGAAACAGAGAAAAAGGTTGTAAAACGCATCGTGATCTCCAGCCCTGTTACCGGAATGGCAGCGGATCTGGGAACAGCTCCTGACGAAGCTTTTGCACAGAAGATGATGGGAGACGGCGCCGTAGTAACACCTGAGGAAGCATTTGTATGTGCTCCGGAGGATGGAGAAGTTGCTTTTGTATTTGACACAAAGCATGCTATTGGATATATGACAGATTCCGGGATCAGCCTCCTGATCCACGTAGGAATCGATACAGTAAAATTAAATGGAGAGGGATTTGAGGTTCTGGTGGAAAACGGACAGAAGGTAAAAAAAGGTCAGCCTATGCTGAAGCTGGATCTGGATTATCTGAAAGCCAATGCGCCGTCTCTGGCGACGCCGGTTCTCTGTACGGAGCTTGAAGACGATCAGAGGATCCGTCTTCTGAAAGAGGGACCGGTGAAAGCAGGAGAACCACTGTTTGAGGTGGAAGTGCTGAACTAGGATCCGATGGGGAAAGATACGGATGATGTACAGGATAGTGAAGGTTTTAAATCATAATACATTTATTGGGATTCGAAGTAAAGATAAGTGTAAATGTCTGATCATGGGAAAGGGCATTGCTTTCGGCAGAAAGGTGAGCGAAAGTATTTCCGTGGGAGAAGATGCAAAAGTCTACACGCTGACGGAACTTACGGAAAGAGGATCAGCAGAAGAGATCATTCGCTCCGTTCCTCCGGAGTGCCTGGAGCTGGCAGGAGAGATCCTTGATCATGCAGAAAAAGTATTTGGTCAGATTGATCGTTCTATTTTATTCCCTATGGCAGATCACCTTGCTTTTGCTGTACAGCGTATCCGAAACCAGGAACAGATTAGTAATCCTCTTACGGAGGATATACGGATTCTGTTCCATCAGGAATACAAGGTTGCCAAGTGTGCCGAACAGCTTCTCAGGGAAAGGCTTCATGTGGAAATTGATGAGCATGAGATCGGATATATTGCCCTTCATGTTCATGCAGCTATCGAAGATCAGAAAGTTTCCCAGGCCATGCAGCTGACCAGGGCGGTAAGAGACTGTATCTCTCTGGTAGAAAAACAGACAGGGACCACCATTGACGTAATGTCTCTTTCTTATAACAGGCTGATGAACCATATCCGTTATATGGTGGCCCGCGCTCTCAGCGGGGAAAAACTGAAGGTAAATATGAACGATTATATTTCCATACGTTTTCCAAAAGCATTCGATATGGCATCCCAGGTGTGCGGAGAAATGATGAAAAATCTGAAGATCTGCCTGGATGATGTGGAGGTCGGATATCTTGCCATGCATCTGGAACGTGTGATGGATACGGAATTAAAGTAAGTGTTCATGCGGCTCGTTGCTGTAAAGGTCGTGAACAGCAACGAATTGAATGATGATATGCAGAGTACTTTTTAAAATACTATGGTAAAAAAGATAGATATAATGTAAAATAAAACAAAAAACAAAAAATGGAGGAATATCATGAAATCATTTGAGTACACAATTAAAGACGAACTGGGAATCCATGCAAGACCGGCAGGACTTCTTGCAAAAGAGGCTAAAAAATACAGCTCTGTATGTATGATCGAAAAAGGTGGCAAAAGCGTAAAACTTTCTCAGCTCATGATGCTGATGTCTCTTGGTGCGAAACAGGGAGATCTTGTTAAGGTGACTGCAGAGGGTGAAGATGAGGATACTGCTATTGCAGAACTGGAGAAATTCTTTAACGAAAATCTCTAATCACAAAATATAGAAGCCACAGGTCAGGGAGGAAAAAAGTATGCAGAGTTTCCAGGGAAAATCCGTATATAAAGGAATTGTAATGGGACCGGTAGTCGTCCTCAAAAAGAATGATTATCAGGTAAAGAGATCCAGGATCGAGGATGCAGATGCTGAGACCAGCCGTGTTCAGGAGGCAGTAAAGCGTTCTCAGGAACAGCTTCAGAAGCTTTATGACAAGGCACTGAAAGAAGTCGGAGAGGCAAGCGCGGCTATTTTTGAAGTACATCAGATGATGCTGGAGGATGAGGATTATCTGGAGGCTATTCAGAATATGATCCAGACAGAAATGGTAAACGCAGAATATGCGGTTGCAGTAACAGGGGATAACTTCTCTCAGATGTTTGCATCTATGGATGATGATTATATGAAAGCCCGTGCAGCAGACATCAAGGACATTTCAGAACGTCTGGTCCGCAATCTGAGCGGACAGGAAGATGCAGACTTAAGTGACATCGATCCGTCTGTCATTGTAGCGGATGATCTGAGTCCCAGTGAAACTGTTCAGATGGATAAGGAAAAGATCCTTGCTTTTGTTACGGTTCATGGTTCCACCAACTCTCATACTGCGATCCTTGCCCGTATGATGAATATTCCGGCGCTGATCGGAGTTCCTCTTGCACTTGACGAACTGAAAAATGGTACGACTGCAGTAGTAGACGGATTTACCGGACAGGTAACTTTTGAGCCGGATGAAGAAACTCAGGCAGCCACACTTAAAAGAGTTCAGGAAGAAAAAGAGAAACTTGCTCTTCTGCAGGAACTGAAAGGAAAAGAAAATATCACACTTGATGGTAAAAAGATCAATATCTATGCAAATATCGGAAGCGTTGGAGATATCGGCTATGTTCTGGAGAATGATGCAGGCGGTATCGGACTTTTCAGAAGTGAATTCCTGTATTTAGGCAGAAATGATTTTCCTACAGAGGAAGAACAGTTCCAGGCATATAAGCAGGTTGTGCAGACTATGGCCGGTAAGAAGGTCATTATCCGTACCCTTGATATCGGGGCGGATAAGCAGGTGGACTATTTTAATCTTGGAAATGAAGAGAATCCGGCACTGGGATACCGTGCGATCCGTATCTGTCTGAAGCAGCCGGATATCTTTAAAACTCAGCTGAGAGCTCTTTTCCGTGCAGCTGTATACGGTAACCTTTCTATCATGTATCCAATGATCACTTCTGTTGAGGAAGTGGAAAAGATCTATGAGATTGTGAAAGAGGTGGAGATCGAGCTGAAAGCCCAGGAAATTCAGTACAGGATTCCGGAACAGGGAATTATGATCGAGACTCCGGCAGCTGTTATGATCAGCGACCGTCTGGCTGAGATGGTAGACTTTTTCAGCATCGGAACAAATGACCTGACTCAGTATACTCTGGCGATCGACCGTCAGAACGAAAAACTGGATGATTTTTACAATCCGCATCATGAAGCAGTTCTGCGGATGATACAGATGGTTGTAGACAATGCACATAAATGCGGCAAATGGGCAGGTATCTGTGGGGAGCTGGGCGCTGACCTGACTCTGACAGAGAAGTTTGTCCGTATGGGACTGGATGAGCTGTCCGTGGCTCCGTCCATGATTCTGAAACTCCGCAAGATCGTCCGGGAAATGAAAGCAGAAGACTGAATATAGAGATTGTTAACAGGTATCGAAGCCAGATATTTTTACTATATGTTAATATCTGTCATAAAAGCTTTTTGCGAGACATCGGAACTGTGTTCCGGTGTCTTTTTGCAGTTAATATTTCGGATATGCTTATTTATTGTATGATTTCATATTATATGAAACTGAGATTTATAAAAACATATGTGGTAAGAGTAAATATGCCTCGAGATTCTTCGACAAAACTTGACAGGATTCTCCATATGAAATACAATGTTCCCTAACTGAAAAGGGAATTTGCAGAAAAGGAGACAACCATGGTCTATTCGTTTTATCAACTGCTCTGGCTGTACATGATCTATTCATTTATAGGCTGGTGCGGAGAAGTTGCAGTGGCAGCAGTAAAGAGGCATCGTTTTGTAAACAGAGGGGCAGTCAGCGGTCCTTTTTGTCCGATCTATGGTCTGGGAGCTGCTGTGGTGGCTGTATTCTTTCCGGAGCTTAAAGGAAATCCGCTTTTTCTGTTTTTGGGCGGAATGGTAGTCAATACCTTTGTGGAATATGTGACAGGCCGTATTATGGAGATGAGCCTTCATAAAAAATGGTGGGATTATTCAGACCAGAAATTCAATCTGGGAGGATATGTATGCCTGAAAACCTCGGTTCTCTGGGGAATTTGTACCGTTCTTATGATTTATGTGCTGAACCCTGTATTTACCGGACTTGTGGGACTGATTCCAAAGCTCTGGGGAGAAATTATCCTGTGGGTGCTTTTTGGCCTGCTTATTGTAGATTTTATTGGAACAGTGATTGCTGTCTGGGGGCTGAAAAAGAAAAACGGTCGGATCGATCAGATCAGAGAAGGCCTTGGACGTACTTCAAAGCTTCTTGAAAATACCATGACCAGACGGCTTCAGGCGCGTATGATCAAAGCGTATCCCAATCTTGAGAAGGAAGAAAAGGAGGATGTCTTTGCTTCCGGATGTGGTTTCTATAAACTGGCCTGCCTGTTTTTTATCGGAGCCTTTCTCGGAGATATTACAGAGACTGTTTTCTGTCGTTTTTCCATGGGAAGATGGATGAGCCGCAGCAGTGTGGTATTTGGGCCGTTCAGTATTGTATGGGGACTTGGCTGCGCCATGCTTACCTGGATCTTGTACAGATACAGGGAACAAAGTGACAGAAGGCTGTTTCTTTGCGGGACGATTCTCGGCGGCGCCTATGAGTACATCTGCAGTGTGTTTACAGAAATTGTGTTTGGAACTGTATTCTGGGATTACAGTAAAATTCCCTTTAATCTGGGCGGAAGGATCAATCTTCTGTATTGTTTTTTCTGGGGATTTGCAGCTATTATCTGGATGAAGGGTATTTATCCGTTTTTGTCCAGATGGATTGAAAAAATTCCGGTACGGATTGGAAAGCCTTTATGTATGATCATGGTTTTTTTTATGAGCGTAAATATAGCACTGTCCGGACTGGCTCTTGATCGGTATTCCAAAAGACATGATGGCCTTCCGGCAAAAAATGCTGTGGGAGAGCTGATGGATGACTGGTTCCCGGATCCTTATATGGAAAAGGTTTATCCGAATATTAAATTCAGGTAGGATAAAAGCCCTTTTGTGTCGGCAGAAATGCAGACATGAAAGGGCTTTTTTGGCAGCTTTATTTCTTTTTCTTTTCCAGATATTCATTCAGAGTGGCATTGGAAATGTCAGTGATAAACATATGGCCTGGCGCGTGAGTGATAACAATGGGCGGCTTTGCATTTTCAACAGCTGCCTGAGGTGTGACACCGCAGGGCCAGAACACAGGAATCTCTCCCGGGTAGATATCTACAGCCTCTCCGTAGTCCGGGTTCATGATATCGGTAACGCCGATTGCTTCCGGATCTCCCATTTGTACAGGGGCGCTATGAACATTTGGCATTTTTTCAGTGATCTCATAGGCTTTCTTTGCATTTTCCGGAGTCATTGGACGCATGGAGCATACCATAGGCCCGGAAAAAGGTCCGACAGGGACAGTCTGGATACTGGTTTTAAACATGGGGACATTCCGCCCCTGCGCAATGTGGCGGACTTCGATTCCTTCACGGATCAGCGCCTCCTCAAAAGAGAAGGAACAGCCGATCAGAAAGCCGACATATCCTTCTTTCCAGTATTGAGATGCATCAGTGATTTCCTTTGTAAATACTCCGTTTTCATAAATGCGGTATCTGGGGATATCTGTGCAGATATTTCCGCCTTCTCCCATGTCGTGAGTTTCAGGAGTGCCTTTGATGATTTCCAGAACCGGACAGGGAAAGGGATTTTTTGCTGTAAATTCTTCAAAATCTGCTGCATACTCCGGCGGCAGAATAACAAGATTTGCCTGGGCATAACCCCTGCACATTCCGGCTGTGGGAAAATCAATTTTACCCTGTCTGATCAGACTGCGGACTTGTGAGGGGGCCATATCTATATATGGTGTAATATCAAATGCCATAAAAGAGTCCTCCTTTTTTACGTTAATGTATAAAAATACTATACAGGAAAATAATGGAAAATGCAATCCTGTGTTGTCAGGGAGTGTTGATGTGGATAAGTCAGGTATATTAATAAAAGATTGGTGCATAAAATAAAAAGAAAGCAGCAGAAGGCGGCAGTTATGGCAGACCAGAAGCTTGATAATCTTTTAAATCTCGCCTTAGATTCTACAGAAGAGGAACGGAAAAAGTCAGGGAATTTGAATATCGGATACGAAGAACGGTCCGGAAACTGGGATATCATAGTAAAATATAGTGGTGATGCAGAGGCATTGTCAGGAGAAAGAATCCGGACAGTGCCTCTTTTGGGTGGATATGCAGTGGTGAATCTTCCGGAAGAAGAGATTCAGGAGTTTGCATCAAGACCACAGATAGAGTTTGTAGAGATTCCAAAGCGGTTGTATTTTCAGGTGAACCAGGCGCTGGATGCCGCCTGCATCCGCCCGGTTCAGGAGGGATATTTTCCGGGAGCTGTGCAGACAGGAAACACAGTGGGCGATGTACCCGGACAGACAATCGGTAATATTACGGAGAATCAACAGGGGCTTTCCGGGCAGGGAGTGCTTGTGGGAATCGTGGACTCCGGGGTGGACTGGCAGCATCCTGATTTTTGCAATAAAGACGGCACAAGCAGGATCCTGAGGTTATGGGATCAGAGTCTTCTGGCAAAGCCCGGAGAAGATCCCCCGGAGGGATATGCAGCAGGAGTGGAATATACAAAAACAGATATCGACAGGGCATTGAGACTTTCCGGGGCAGAAGGAAAACAAATTGTTCGGGAACAGGACTTCAGCGGTCATGGAACCTCTGTTCTCGGAATTGCGGCAGGAAATGGCAGAGCTTCCGGAGGTGTGAACCGGGGAGTGGCTTATACCAGTGATATTATTGCCGTAAAAATGGGAATGCCCGGAGAGAATTCTTTTCCAAGAACAGCAGAGCTGATGCAGGGAGTTGATTATCTGGTCCGGCAGGCGGCAGAGCTTGGAAGACCAATGGCTGTTAATATCAGCTTTGGGAATAATTATGGCTCGCATGAACCTTATAATTAAGGGAAAACATAAGAAAACACTGATATTTCCTGTGTTTTCAGGCGATTCAGTGCTTTACTCGGATTCATGTTTGGTTGTCATTTGGGTCTTATAATACTCGGTCAGGATCATGTTAATCTGCTGGGAACGTGTACGATAGTTCGCTTTCGCATCCTTATCAATCTCAGCAACCAGTTCTTTGGACAAAGTAGTATAGACCTGAATATTGTTGGAACTGATAGCCATGTGGCACCTCCGATTCAATTTAATAGAATTATTCTATCATACTTCTTCGAGAGGGGCAATGTGAACTGAAAATTGAATAATTATTGTTACTGTAAAATTGGAACGGTCGTAAAGAAAATCTATGAATAGAGAACGATAAGAAAGGTAGAACAGACAATGAAGAAAACAATTTTTGAAGAGATGGGCGGTACTTATATCAGACATGGGGATTATCTTATCCCTGCTCTTACCTTACCGAAGGAAGAAGAACAAAGGGTTGTCGGTGTATGGGGACAAAGACATTTGCGGTATTTGAAGGAATACCGCAGATTGCTATATCTGAATATGCTTACAAGCGGCAGGCTGAATGGTTATTTGGCTGATATAGAAGAACAGGCACAGGAACGCTTTGAAAGACTTGTAGAACAGATGAAACAGGCACAAGGCATTACAGAACAGCTAAAGGTGGAAAATGTCTTGGAATGGGTAGGAAGAATGAATAATATACAAGCGTGTGCGAGGGAGATTGTAGATAAAGAGATAATCTATCAATAAGAAAAGGTGTATAACGAAAGCAAGTCTGAAAAGGCTTGCTTTTTCTTTACTATGTTGGGGATTGATGTATAATTATGTTAAAGAGACAAATTAGACGTGGGGAGGTAAAAGAAGTGGAAGAAAATGGATTAAATTTATATCTTCAAGAAATGTGGTATGTGAAAAAGAGAACGGAAGCGATAAGAACTATTGCGTTGAAAGAAAAAACAACATTATTTCCAATAACTAATATTGAGTTTATGACATTGCAAATAAGAAAGATAATTGAACATATTGCTATGGGCAATTTAATTGCTAATAAAGAATTGTATGAGGAATACAGTGCGAAATTTTCTTCTAATTGGAATGCAAGGTATATTTTTAGAGATTTAGAAAGGCTAAATTTTAAATTTTATCCAGAACCTGTAAAATCTGATTATACAAAAGAAGTAGAAGAATGGATAACTATTAATGAAGATTATTTAACAAAAGAGGATGCAATAAAAATTTATGAAAAATGTGGTGGTTTATTACATGTTTCTAATCCATATGGTTCGCAGATAGATGTTAGTTATTATCAAGAAAAAATGCCTATATGGTATAAAAAAATTATGAATTTGTTGAACCAGCATCTTATTCATATGGTGGATGGAAAACATATTTTTTTTATTAAAAAACCACTAAAAATCTGATTATCCCTTAAAACACAGTATCTATCAGCATTTACAAGGGAATAAAAACATCAAATTACTACGATTTTACTACGAATGAATGAGCCTTGATACGTCCTATTCCCTAGATTTGCAAAGATAAGGTACAGCACATCAGTATTGAAACAAGAAAAAATTGAATGATTGATAGATTATGGAACGCCTAAAATGACGTTCCTTTTCTATTTCCAGCCGTTCCTAGTGGACGGCTATTTTATTACCCAAAATGAAAGGAGCATTAAGAATTATGAAAAAGATATTCAAGCGATTATGTACGGGCTTCCTAGCCTTTGCAACTATCGTTACCGCCTTGCCGAGTACTGCTGTTCATGCAGAAAGCAAGCAATACTGGACAGAAAGTGCAGAGCGTGTCGGTATCGTTGAAAAAGTAATGAATGACGGTTCTATCGGTTCAACCTTTAACGAGGGACATTTGACCGTTGAGGGCGAGGACGCATACTGTATTGACATCAATACCGACTTTAGAAACGGATATAAGACAAGAGCTGACGCAGGCACACGTATGAGTGCCGACCAGATAGCTGATGTTGCCTTATCCATTGAATATGTCAAACAATACACAGCCAGTCACAGCGGAATAAGTAGTAATCACGCTTACCTTTTAAGACAGTTGGTTGTCTGGCAAAGATTGAGCGTACATCTTGGCTGGCAGTGTGATAATGTGCGAGCTTCCTATGATGAAATCCCAAAGGCAACGCAGGACGAAGTATTCGCAGGAGCAAAAGCCTTTGTCAAAGCAAATAAAGGACGCTATGAATGTGGCGGTTATATCTACTCTGGCGAGGGGCAGGAATTGGGACAGTTCTGGGCGAACCTTAATGTAGGTAACGCTACCCTACAAAAGAGTTCCACCAACACCAGCATTACAGACGGCAACGGAAATTACAGTATTGCTGGTGCGACGTATGGTGTCTTCTCTGATAAGGACTGCACAAACCAGCTTGCCACCTTTACGACAGATAGCAACGGCAATACCGAAACCGTAGAAGTCAAGGCAGGCACAGTCTATATCAAGGAATTATCCGCACCAACTGGTTACAAGGTAGATAATACCGTGTATTCCTTAAAGGTTGAAGTTGGTAAAACAGCCACTTTGAAAGTAGCTGATACACCAAAAGTAACCGATACCTTGATTGAGCTTTTCAAAATTGATATGGAAACACAGAAAAGCAATCCGCAGGGCAACGCTACTTTAGAGGGTGCAGAGTTCACATGGAAGTATTACGCTGGCTACTATAACAAGAATAATCTTCCTGCTGAACCTACTCGTACATGGACGACAAAGACAATCGCTGAAAAGGACAGCGACGGTACAATCCATTACGTTACCCGTTTAGCTGACGCTTACAAAGTCGCTGGCGACAGCTTCTATATGCAGGACGGTAACGCCGTACTTCCACTTGGAACATTGACCGTAGAGGAAGTCAAAGCACCAGACGGCTATTTGTTAGACGGTGCATATATGCAGGCAAACGGCAGTGAGGAACAAATCAAGGGAATGTATTTAACACAGATTACCGAGGACGGTGACCTTGCCGTACTGACTGGAAGCAATCAGTTCCATGTATCAGACAAGGTTATCCGTGGCGGTGTCAAAATCCAAAAACGTGATTTAGAAACGAAAGATACCAAAGCACAAGGCGGAGCTACTTTGAAAGATACTGCCTTTGAAATCATTTCTCTAAATGACAATGCCGTATTGGTTGAGGGCAAGCTATACAAGAAAAATGAAGTCGTAAAAACCATTCATACGGATATTGAGGGCGTGGCTTCTACTTCTGCTGATTTACTGCCACATGGAAAATACCGTATCGAAGAAAGCGAAGCACCAGAGGGCTACCTAACTGACGGTGCAAAAGCGATTGAGTTTACAATCACAGAGAATGGAAAAATCGTAGATTTAACCGACGAAGCCCACTCTGTCTACAATCAGATTAAACGTGGCGATTTAGAGGGCGTGAAGATTGGAGCAGGTACACACAAGCGTCTTGCTGATGTTCCCTTTAGGATCACAAGCAAGACGACGGGCGAAAGCCATATTGTCGTAACGGACGACAACGGGCAGTTCTCTACTTCTTCTGACTGGGCTTCCCACAAACACAATACCAACGAGGGCAAGACCAGTGAGGACGGCGTATGGTTTGGGACTTCTGAACCAGACGACAGCAAGGGTGCGTTATTATACGATACCTACATCATTGAAGAATTACGCTCTGACAGCAACAAGGGCTTTACACTTATTCCACCGTTTGAGATTGTGATTTCCAGAAACAAAGTAACCGTTGATTTGGGAACATTGACCGACGAATACGAAAAAGAAATCTCAATCCATACCACAGCAACCAGCAAGGACGGCGAAAAGTCAATCATTGCAGGCAAAGAGGTAACAATCATTGATACCGTCAAATTAGACGGGCTTGTGAAAGGTACAAAATATCAGTTAAAAGGCTGGCAAATGATTAAGGACGAAAACGCCGAACTTATCATTGACGGCAAGCGTGTAGAGAACGACTATACCTTTATTGCTGATGATGAAACAATGAAAGTAGAGATTGCCTATACATTCAATGCGTCTGCCTTAGGTGGCAAGAACCTTGTAACTTTTGAAGAATTGTACGATTTCAGCAATCCAAAAGAACCCGTCAAAGTAGCAGAACACAAGGACATTGAGGACGACGGACAAACGGTATTGATTACCGAGCGTATCATCAAGATACATACGACAGCTACTTTTGAGGACGGCAAGAAAGAAATCGAAGCCGACAAAGATGTAACGATTGTTGATACCGTTACCTTAGAGGGCTTAGAAGTTGGCACACAGTATCAGCTTGTAGGCTGGCAGATGTTACAAGAAGAAAATGCGGAGCTTATCATCAATGGAAAACGTGTAGAAAATGACTATACCTTTACCGCTGACAGTGAAAACATGGAAGTACAGATTGCCTTTACATTCGACGCTTCCGAGCTTGGCGGAAAACAGCTTGTAACCTTTGAAGAATTGTATGATGTAAGCAATCCAGAAGAACCCGTCAAGGTGGCAGAACACAAGGACATTGAGGACAAGGGACAGACGGTAACAATCAAGGAAGTGCCAGAAGTTCCCGAAGAACCAGAGAAACCAGAAACACCAACGACACCCGATACGCCAACCAGAACGGACAGTCCAAAAACGGGCGACAGCACTAATCTTATGGCATTTATCGTGATGTTGATTACTTCTGCAGGTGGCATTATCGGAACTTACATTCTGAAAAAAAGAAAAGGGTGTAAATAATGGCGCTCACATTAGGAAGTCTGTTTGACGGAATAGGTGTATTTCCACTGGCTGCTTCTAAATATGGCATTACTCCATTATGGGCGAGCGAGATTGAAAAAGTACCGATTTCCATTACAAAGAAACATTTCCCCGACATGAAGCATTTAGGGGATATTACGAAACTGCATGGTGCTGAAATACCACCCGTCCATATCATTACCTTTGGTTCGCCATGTCAAAATTTATCTACAATAGGAACACGTGAGGGACTGACTGGTTCAAAATCCAGTCTGTTTCATCATGCAATCCGCATTATAAAAGAAATGAGGTGTGCAACAAATGGCAAATATCCAGTTATCGCTGTTTGGGAGAACGTCAGAGGAGCGTTTTCTTCAAATGACAGGCTGGACTTTAGAGCCGTGCTGGAGTCGTTCACAGACACCGAAGTACCAATGCCTCCTTCTCGAAAATGGGCAGGAGCCGGTATGGTTAGAGGGGGAACGGCTGATGTCTGCTGGCGGCTCATGGACGCCCAATATTGGGGAGAACCCACCCTCGTACAACGAAGAAAACGCATCTTTCTCGTGGCAGATTTTAGAGGACAGCGTTCCACAGAAATATTACTTAAAGCCCATCAACTGCAATTACTTTCTGCGTCTGGCGGAGCGTTCACAATGCCAGCTTCCCGAAGCAATCGAATATCTACTAATAAAGCAAGGGGGAAAATACCAGTCCTCTCCCCCTTTGAAGAAAGACGTATCCGAGGAGCAGAAAAAAGTCGGGACCAAGAAGCCTTCATCAGAGCTTTCGGACGGGCAGATGACCCTTTTCCCACTTTATTAGCCGGTGTTGTTCATATCATTGCATTCTGGTATGAGGGCGAAGAAAAAGACGGCTATATCCGCTATCTGACACCGGTAGAATGTGAGCGTCTTATGGGGCTTCCAGATAATTGGACAGCCTTTTCTAATACAGGACAGCTAAACAGCGACCATTCAAGATGTAGAGCATTAGGAAATGCGATTGCCTTGCCATGTGCCGAGCATATCATGGCAGGCATAGCCGAAGTCGTTAAGGAAAGTGAGGAATAACTGATGTCAGATAAATCACGTTCTCCACCTACCTTTATCGCAGACTGAAAACTCAACATTGAAACTGTTCTTTTTTCGTCAATCCATTTATGGAATGATGAGAAAAAACAGTACACAAGGGGCTTGGGGAGTGTAGCTCACCAAAATCTCTCTCACTAAATAAAATTCAAAGAAAGAAATGAGGTAAAACACTATGGAATTAAAATATGTTGTGCCGAACATGGAAAAGACATTCGGCAATTTGGAATTTGCAGGCGAAAGCAAGGTGGAACAGCAACGCATGAACGGACGCTATACACCCGTATCAAGAAGCTACAACTTGTATTCCGACGTACAAAGAGCTGATGATATTATCGTAACCATTCCTGCCAAAGCTGGCGAAAAGCACTTTAAGCCAGAGCAGAAAATCAAGCTCATTAACCCACGCATTACCGCAGAGGGCTACAATATCCGTGGGCGTGGCTTTACAAACTATATCTTACTGGCTGATGATATGTTGCCAGTGGAAAGTAAATAAGGGGGTATTCATTATGAGATTAGCAAATGGAATTGTATTAGACAAAGAAAAGACATTCGGCATGTTGAAGTTCTCTGCCCTTAGACATGAAGTTCGTATGGAAAATGAGGACGGGACGACAAGCGAAGAAATCAAACGCAGAACCTATGACCTTAAATGCAGTGTGCAGGAACGTATGATACAAGTGTCTATTCCTGCTGATGTGGCGGTCAAGGACTATCCCTACAATGCCGAAGTGGAGCTTATCAATCCCGTAGCCGATACAGTAGCAAACGCCAACTTTAGAGGGGCTGATGTGGACTGGTATATCAAGGCTGACGATATTATCTTGAAGAACAAAGGCAACCAGCCAGCAGGAAATCCACAGAACAACAATCCGCAGGGACAGCCGAAGAAATAAGTTAATGAATTAGATTTTCATTGTAGCGGATATATGGAGTTGATATAATGTAGATATAAAAAGAAAGGAGTAGCTCATTATGAAAATGCCAAAAGAAAATATTGATACTTCTATGTTTGCTCCTTGTGGAATGAATTGTCTTGTCTGCTACAAGCATTGCTACCATAAAAAACCATGTGCAGGTTGTTTGAATAGCGATAAAGGAAAACCTGAGCATTGCCGTAAATGTAAAATAAAGGACTGTATCAAAGATAAGGGACTATCTTACTGTTTTGAATGTTCCGATTATCCTTGTAAATTGATTAAAAATCTTGAAAAAAGTTATAACAAAAGGTATCAAGCAAGCCTTATGGAAAACAGCAATACTGTACGACAGCATGGTTTAGAAATCTTTATGGAAAAACAGAAAGAAAAATACACTTGTTCTAAATGTGGCGGTATCATTTCAATCCATGATAGAGAGTGTAGCGAATGTCAAGAAAAAATGGAATAATCATACTTCATATAATTGCGGTTAGTCTTTAACGATTGACCGCTTTTTCCATGCAAAGAAAGGAGCATTTATGAACCTACTGAAATATAAGGGAAAGTGTATCAGAGCCAGCGACAAGACCCTTGTTTATCGTTTTTCATTGAGTACGCTTCTGCTTTTGTTCGTAGCAGTTATCCTGCTACTGAATATAAAACAGCTCGTGCGTGCCGATTGGGAACAGTTCAGCCTATTGGATAACGGGCTGACGCTTTCTACCTACAACTTCATAACCATACTGATAGCGACTGGTGTTTGTGCATTGGTCGCTTTTCTGTATTACCGCTTCTGCTATGACCGTTTCAAACAGTTATTGCACCGTCAAAAGCTGGCACGAATGATACTGGAAAATAAGTGGTATGAAGCCGATACCGTCAAGGACAGCGGGTTTTTCACTGACCTGCAAGGCAGATCAAGGGAAAAAATCGTCTGGTTTCCGAAAATCTATTATCAGATGAATACGGGACTGCTTCATATCCGCTGTGAAATCACACTAGGAAAGTATCAAGACCAGCTCTTGCGGTTAGAGGATAAGCTGGAAAGCGGTTTGTACTGCGAGCTGACCGACAAGACCTTGCATGACGGATATATTGAATACACCATGCTTTACGATATGATAGCGAACCGCATTTCCATTGAGGAAGTCAAGGCAGAAAACGGCTGTCTTAGACTGATGAAAAATCTTGTCTGGGAATATGACGCACTCCCTCACGCTCTGATAGCTGGTGGGACTGGTGGCGGTAAGACGTATTTTCTGCTGACACTCATTGAAGCTCTGTTGCAGACCAACGCCGAGCTTTACATCTTAGACCCGAAGAACGCTGACCTTGCCGACTTGGGAACGGTTATGCCGAATGTGTATCACACCAAAGAAGAAATGATTGATTGCGTCAATGCTTTTTATGACGGCATGGTGGCACGAAGCGAAGAAATGAAACAGCACCCGAAGTACAAGACGGGCGAAAACTACGCCTACTTAGGACTACCGCCCTGCTTCCTTATCTTTGATGAATATGTGGCGTTTTTTGAAATGCTGGCAACAAAGGAAAGCATGAGCCTACTTAGCCAGCTAAAGAAAATCGTGATGTTGGGACGACAAGCAGGCTACTTTTTGATTGTCGCTTGTCAAAGACCAGACGCAAAATATTTTTCAGACGGGATAAGGGACAATTTCAACTTCCGTGTGGGGCTTGGTCGTATCAGTGAACTTGGGTACGGTATGCTCTTTGGTTCAGATGTGAAAAAGCAGTTTTTCCAAAAGCGTATCAAAGGACGTGGCTACTGTGATGTAGGAACAAGTGTAATCAGTGAGTTTTACACTCCCCTTGTCCCTAAAGGGCATGATTTCTTACAGACAATCGGCTCACTGGCATACGCAAGGCAGGACGGAACGGCGACGTGCGAAGCGAAAGGCGACGGGACGGACTAGCCGTTGCTGGTGTGGCGTCAGCCACGCCAGCAGACATTAGCCCCTCATATCTAACAGAGGGGCACAATTACGCTGGAAACTGGTTCAAAAACCTTGGGAAGTCCTTTAGTTATCAGGGTTTTCTCTGTTTTCAACCGTTTGTGATAATCGCTTGAAATTATCACAAAATCCTAAAAATGTCACGATTGGGGGTATGACAACTGAATGATACTGATTTTCTCAACGCCTTGAAAGCCAAACGCAGTGACTACGGCGTATCGCAGACAAGGCTTGCACTCATGGCTGGTATCAGCCGTGAACATCTTAGCCGTATCGAAGCTGGCAAGGTAACACTGACCGAAGATATGAAGCATAAATTACTGGACGCTGTGGAAAGGTTCAATCCCGACGCTCCTATGTTTCTGCTCTTTGATTATGTGCGTATCCGATTTCCCACGCTGGATATACAGCACGTTATCAAAGACATATTAAAGCTGAACATCAGCTATATGCTTCACGAAGATTTCGGACATTACAAGTACACCGAGCATTACTATATCGGGGACGTGTTCGTTTATACTTCACAAGACAAAGAAAAAGGTGTCCTATTGGAACTGAAAGGCAAAGGCTGTCGCCAGTTTGAAAGCTACCTGCTGGCACAGGAACGAAGCTGGTATGACTTCTTCATGGACGCACTGGTTGAGGGCGGTGTGATGAAACGCCTTGACCTTGCAATCAATGACAGAACGGGCTTGCTGGATATTCCAGAACTGATAGAGAAATGCAAGAATGAGGAATGTATTTCTAAATTCCGTAGCTTCAAGAACTATGGTTCTGGGGAGCTGGTAAAGCACAACGAAGCCAACAAGGACGGCATGGGACATACGCTTTACATTGGTTCATTTACCAGTGAGGTGTACTTCTGTGTCTATGAAAAGAATTATGAACAATCTTCAAAGTTAGGAATACCCATTGAGGAAGTCCCCATTAAAAACCGATTTGAGATACGTTTGAAAAATGAACGTGCCTACTATGCCGTGAGAGAACTGCTGACCCACTATGACGCAGAACTGACGGCATTTTCTATTATCAACCAGTATATCCGCTTTGCCGATAAGGAAGTAGGCAAGCGAAAAAGCGATTGGAAAACTAACGCCCGTTGGTCTTGGTTTATTGGCGAGGGACGACCACCCGTGAAGCTGACGACAAAGCCAGAGCCTTATACTCTGCAACGAACGCTAAACTGGCTACAAAGGCAGGTTGCACCGACCTTGAAAATGCTGAAACAGATAGACGCAGGCAATCAGACGGACTATCTCAAAACCATAGAACAGCAGGCAAAGCTGACGGATAAACATAAGCAGATAGTGAAGCAACAGACGGCTTCGGTGGACGAACTGATAGAACAAGAAAAGGAGTGATTGATGATGATGTGGGAATTGATTAAGGACTTACTGCTGGTATCACTTGGCATGGGTATCGGCGTGGTTCTGATGTGTATTATGAGTGTCGGAAAGGAAGCTGACCGACAAATGATTGAATTAAAAGAAAGCGAGGAAAATTAAATGAATTTCGGACAAAATTTATACAACTGGTTTTTAAGCAATGCACAGTCTTTAGTGCTTATGGCAATCGTCGTGATTGGTATTTACTTGGGGTTCAAGCGTGAGTTTTCAAAACTTATCGGCTTCTTGGTGGTTGCCTTAGTTGCCGTTGGATTGGTATTTAATGCAGGCGGTGTCAAAGATGTTCTCTTAGAACTGTTCAATAATATTATCGGAGCATAGCCGTACTCTTTCATCACTGTTTGCGGTCACGCAAACATACCTTTCCCCCTTTGGGAGTGGGCTAAGGGGGTAACGGAATGGTACCGGCGTGATGAATTTCATTGCTTGGCTCAAACAGAACTGATATAATGTGGAAATGAAGAAATCGAAAATTGATTTGAATTTGTCTAAATAAATCAAGATAAACACAATGTTCATTATGTATATTAGAGGTGGATATGACTGAATGAGAGAAATAGAAACGGTGCAGAAAATACAGGACTATATACGCATACATCATAAAGATGATAATTTCAATACAAATGATGTTTGTTCTATGATTGGATATTCAAGGCGACAAGTTGACAGGCTTTTCAAGAAATATCTGAACAAAACACTACAAGAATATGTTAATGCAGTTTGTTTAACGGAAAGTGCAAATGAATTACTGAATACAAAAAAAACAATTTTAGAAGTCGCATTGAACAGTCATTATGAAACACATGAGGGGTTTTCGCGCTCCTTTTGTAAAAGATTTCATATCATGCCCTCTGTATATCGTGAAAAAAAGATTGCTATTCCACTATTCATACAATATCCGATTAGTCACTATTATGCTTTGCTTAAACATAAGGAGGAATTATTTATGGGTAATGATTTAAGTTTTTGTATGATTACTGCCAAAGAACGCGAAAGAAGAAAGTTAATTTATCTCCCGTCACACCATGCACAAGATTATTTTTCGTATTGCGAGGAAGTAGGCTGTGAATGGGAAGGACTGCTAAATAGTATTGCAGAAAAATTTGAATCTGCTGCTTTAATTGAATTACCAGACAAATTAGTTGAAATTGGTTTTTCAAAGATAGCAGCAGGCGTTGAAGTGCCATTAGATTATGACAAAGAACTTCCGAAAGCATATAAAGTAGTAGAACTTCCAGAATGTATCATGCTTTATTTTCAAAGTGAACCATACGAGAATGAAGAGGACTTTTGCAAGGCGATTGAAAGCACATATACAGCGATAGGAAAATATAATCCTGCCATATATGGTTATAAACATGCATATGATATGGCTCCAAGTTTTAATTTTGGTGCAGATACAAGTACAGGAGCAAGGATAGCTGTTCCAGCACTACCAGCGGATTGATAGCTATAAATCTCAGTTTAATAATTTCATATCCCCCTTTGGGAATGGGCTAAGGAGGAATGAAAGGGGGTAACGGAATGGTACACGGATAAAAACAACGGCATGATGAATTACATTGCTTGGCTCAAATAGAGCTGATATAATGTGGATATGAAGAAAGCGGAAAATCAGAAGTTGCAAAAGGAGTGAAATTGAAATGTGTATGGAATGTTATGTTGATAAAAACAGAATAACACCACTCTTAAATCCATTGGATTGTTTAGAAAATCATATACAATACATTTGTGGAACTTGTGGGCGGTGCATTTGCATTGAACATGACCCTAAACGTGGATTACAACGGTGGAATTTTCCTTTTAAATCGTTAGAAATTGCAAAATTATATTTGCGTACTGCTGATTATAGTATGAAAAAGCCATGTGGTATTTATGAACTGAAAAGTGAAAACGGCAGACTTTCATACAAAATCTTTGCGAACATCGAAGACTTACAGTTATATCTAAAAAAGAACAAAGGAAAAATTTGCAAAGATATGAAGCCAGTTTTTATTATTGAAGAATACAGAGAATATGCAAATACGCAGATAAGAAAATTGACCTCTGATGAAATACAGAAATATATGTCAGAGCGATAACTTTCGGTTTAATAACTTCATATCCACACACAAAGCAGTTAGTCTTAGGATTGACTGCTTTTTTGATACTTAAATTTAAGATTGGAGTGATTACTTGAAAGATATATTTTCAGATATGCAGGCAAGGATCGGCTGTACTTACATTTCAGACTTGCTACATCATAAGCGTGTGATTTGGCATGAAATGAAGCGACTGAACCTTGCCGACTATCCACAGAAACAATTAGAAGATTTTTCAAAATATGTGTTTGGTACAAGTTACCAGACATTAAGTACTGTTATGGAACAGCAGAAAGGACGTGAGGAACAATGCAGGAAGAACAGATTCTGGTGGAAACGACCCACTTAATCAATGGGGAATTTCGCTCCTACTGGTTTGATTTGCCCATAGACATTGCAAAGTTTGAGGAACTGCTGGGCGTTGGAGCAGAAAGCAGGGACTACCGCATTATTGAAAAGGTACTGCCGTATGCTGATGACGTACACGAACATACCAGCATTTATCAACTGAATGAATTAAATCTCATGTATCAGCGTTTGCCCGACTATATCAAGGCAGAATACAAACAGCTTTTGACTTACTATGAAAATCTGGAAGAACTCTATAATTACAGATATGTGGTTATCTGTTATCCAGACTGTAAAAGCATGATTGACGTTGCCCGTTTCAAACTGGCGACAAGTCCTGCGTTCCAGAACTTATCTGAAGATTGCCAGACCTACTACTTTGATTATGAAGCATACGCTAATCATTTGCAGGAAAACGGGCGTTTCTTGGAAACAGAACACGGTATTTATGAAATACCGCTGTAAGAAATGAGGTCTGCCTATGATTGATGATATGAGAGTTTATATCGCTAATCTTGGGAAATACAACGAGGGGTATCTGGTGGGCGACTGGTTCTCTTTCCCTATTGACGAGGACGACGTAAAAGAGCGTATCGGTTTGAATGAACGCTATGAAGAATACGCAATCCATGATACCGATAACTTCCCCATTGAGATTGGCGAATATATTTCTATTGAAGAACTAAATGAAATGTTTGAACTGATTGAAGAACTGCCTGATTATATCACGGACGCACTGGACGAATTTATCAGCCATTATGGGACGCTGGAAGAAGTTGTAGAACATAAAGATGATATTTATTATTATCCAGATTGCGACGATATGACCGATATTGCCTACTATTACATTGACGAGTTGCAGTCGTTGGGGGAAATCCCCCCACAGTTGCAGAATTATATTGACTATGAAGCATACGGCAGAGATTTGGATATGGGCGGTTATTTCATCACAACAAGCCGTGGTATCTGCGAGATACCATATTAAAGCTGGAAGATCAGCGACAAGGATTGTTGCTTCTGACAGCTTTTTTGATTAGGGACAGTCTGAAAACGGCTGTCCTTTTCCATTATGTGAAATCTCATAAAGAGATACCACTGTGCCGTGAAGTACGCGGCAGGAATGAAGAAAGGAGTGGAAACGAAAACATGAAAAAGATTAAAAGCTACACGGGTATCTGGAACGTGGAAAAAGTCTTGTATGCAATCAATGACTTTAATTTACCTTTTCCCGTTACCTTTACCCAGATTACATGGTTTGTGATAACCGAGTTTATCATCATTCTGTTTGGGGACTTACCGCCGTTCTCCATGATTGAGGGAGCATTTTTGAAATACTTCGGTATTCCCGTGGCTCTCACATGGTTCATGTCGCAAAAGACTTTTGACGGCAAGAAGCCGTACAGTTTTTTGAAATCACAGATAACTTTTGCCCTACGACCCAAAACCACTTATGCAGGGAAAGCCGTGAAACTGGATAAGCAGGTACTACAAGAGAATATCACGGCAGTAAGGAGTGTGAGCTATGTTCCCGATTAAATATATCGACAATAACCTTGTCTGGAACAAGGACAATGAGGTATTCGCTTATTATGAACTGATACCATACAATTACAGTTTTCTATCCGCTGAACAGAAATTCATTGTGCATGACAGCTTCCGACAGTTGATTGCACAGTCCCGTGAGGGCAAGATACACGCCTTGCAGATTGCCACCGAAAGTTCAATCCGAAGTATACAAGAGCAGTCAAAGAAACTGGTAACGGGACGATTGAAAGACGTTGCCTATCAGAAGATAGACGAACAGACCGAAGCATTGGTAAGCATGATTGGGGACAATCAAGTAGACTACCGCTTTTTTCTTGGCTTTAAGCTCATGGTAACGGAAGAACAATTCAATTTGAAGAACATGAAAAAATCGGCATGGTTGACATTCAAGGAGTTTATCCACGAAGTGAACCACACGCTGATGAATGACTTTGTATCTATGCCGAATGATGAAATCAACCGCTATCTGAAAATGGAAAAGCTGTTGGAAAACAAAATCAGCCGACGCTTCAAGGTGCGACGCTTAGATAAAAATGACTTCGGGTATCTCATTGAACATCTCTACGGCAGGGACGGTATCGCCTATGAAGATTATGAGTACAGCTTACCAAAGAAGAAGCTGAAAAAAGAAACATTGATAAAGCACTATGACTTGATACGTCCGACCCGTTGCCTTGTGGAAGAAAGCCAGCGACATTTACGCTTGGAACATGAGAACAACGAAAGCTACGTTTCCTATTTTACCGTCAATGCGATTGTCGGGGAACTGGATTTTCCGTCCTCTGAAATCTTCTACTTCCAGCAACAGCAGTTTACCTTTCCCGTTGATACGTCCATGAATGTAGAAATCGTGGAAAACCGAAAAGCATTATCGACAGTTCGCAACAAGAAAAAAGAGCTGAAAGATTTAGACAATCACGCCTACCAGTCTGGCAGTGAAACCAGCTCAAACGTGGTGGACGCATTAGACAGTGTGGACGAGCTGGAAACAGATTTAGACCAGTCAAAAGAAAGTATGTATAAGCTGTCCTATGTTATCCGTGTATCTGCTCCCGACCTTGACGAGCTGAAAAGACGCTGTGACGAAGTCAAGGACTTTTACGACGATTTGAACGTCAAGCTGGTGCGACCTGCTGGGGATATGTTAGGGCTACATTCTGAATTTCTTCCAGCCAGTAAGCGATACATCAACGACTATGTGCAGTATGTAAAATCAGACTTCTTGGCAGGGCTTGGGTTCGGTGCAACACAGCAGTTAGGGGAAAACACTGGTATCTATATCGGCTATTCTGTGGACACGGGACGCAATGTGTACTTACAGCCCTCTTTAGCTTCGCAAGGTATCAAAGGTACGGTTACAAATGCTCTTGCTTCTGCTTTTGTTGGTTCGTTAGGCGGTGGAAAATCGTTCTGTAACAATCTGCTTGTCTACTATTCGGTGCTGTTTGGCGGTCAGGCGGTAATCTTAGACCCAAAGAGTGAAAGAGGAAATTGGAAAGAAACCCTGCCAGAAATCGCCCATGAAATCAATATCGTCAACCTTACCAGCGACAGAGAAAATGCAGGACTGCTTGACCCGTTCGTGATTATGAAGAATGTGAAAGACGCTGAAAGTCTGGCAATCGACATACTCACATTCCTTACGGGCATTTCCTCTAGGGACGGCGAGAAGTTCCCCGTACTTCGTAAGGCAGTTCGTGCTGTTACCCAAAGCGAAACAAGGGGCTTGCTCCATGTAATTGAGGAATTAAGAAAAGAAGATACACCTATTTCATGCAACATTGCCGACCATATCGACAGTTTCACGGACTACGATTTCGCACATCTGCTGTTCTCTGACGGTACGGTGGAAAATGCAATCAGTTTAGATAACCAGCTCAACATCATTCAAGTAGCTGACCTGGTGTTACCCGATAAGGACACCACCTTTGAGGAATACACGACCATTGAATTACTGTCTGTTTCCATGTTGATTGTTATATCTACATTTGCCTTAGATTTTATCCATTCCGACAGAAGCATTTTCAAGATTGTAGACCTTGACGAAGCGTGGGCGTTCTTAAATGTGGCACAAGGTGAAACGCTCTCTAACAAGCTGGTGCGTGCTGGTCGTGCCATGCAGGCAGGCGTGTATTTTGTAACGCAGTCTTCGGGGGACGTGTCAAAGGAAAGTCTGAAAAACAATATCGGTTTAAAATTCGCTTTCCGTAGTACCGACATCAACGAGATTAAGCAGACCCTTGAATTTTTCTCCATTGACAAAGAGGACGAGAACAACCAGAAGCGATTGCGTGATTTGGAAAACGGACAATGCCTATTGCAAGATTTATACGGACGTGTGGGCGTGGTGCAGATACACCCCGTTTTTGAAGAACTCTTACACGCCTTTGATACCAGACCGCCGATACAGAGAAATGAGGTGGAGTGATGAAAGAAAGGATACAAGGTGCGTTCACAAGAAAAAAGATACTTCACGTTCTCAAAATGGCTCTGTTTGTCGTGGCACTGTCCCTTATCCTGCTTTCGCTCTTGGGAACAGTGGCACACGCTACGGGGCTTGTGGACGACACAATCAATACCGAGAACCTTTATTCTAAATACCCATTAAGCAATTATCAGCTTGATTTCTATGTGGATAATAGCTGGGCGTGGCTTCCGTGGAACTGGCTGGACGGGATTGGAAAAAGCGTACAATACGGGCTGTACTGTATTACCAACTTTGTCTGGACGATAAGCCTATATCTTTCTAATGCTACGGGTTATGTGGTGCAGGAAGCCTACAAGCTGGATTTCATTAACGATATGGCAGACAGTATCGGTAAAAGCATACAGACCTTAGCAGGTGTTACGCAAAACGGCTTTTCTTCTTCGGGATTTTATGTGGGATTTCTACTGCTGATTATCTTAGTGGTAGGTATCTATGTTGCCTATACGGGACTGATAAAACGGGAAACCAGCAAGGCATTACACGCTGTTATCAACTTTGTAGTGGTGTTCATTTTATCGGCTTCCTTTATTGCCTACGCTCCCGACTACATCAAGAAAGTGAATGACTTTTCCAGTGATATAAGTACCGCTTCACTGGACTTGGGAACAAAAATCATGCTTCCCGACAGCGACAGTAAGGGCAAAGATAGCGTGGACTTGATAAGGGACAGCCTATTTTCCATACAAGTACAACAGCCGTGGCTACTGCTTCAATTTGGAAATTCAGATATAGAAGAAATCGGTTCTGACCGTGTGGAAGCTCTGGTATCGACAAGTCCAGAGGACGAGGACGGCGAAACGAGAGAAAATGTTGTAAAAACAGAGATTGAGGACAACGACAACAACAATCTGACGATACCGCAGGTTGTCAATCGTCTTGGCATGGTGTTCTTCCTGCTTATCTTCAACTTAGGTATTACGATATTTGTATTTCTGCTTACGGGTATGATGTTGTTCAGCCAGATACTTTTTATCATCTTCGCTATGTTCCTGCCTATCAGCTTTCTATTAAGTATGATACCGAGTTATGAGAGCATGGCGAAACAAGCCATAGTCCGTGTGTTCAATACCATTATGACAAGGGCAGGTATTACATTGATTGTTACGGTAGCCTTTAGCATTTCCAGTATGTTTTACAACATATCCACGGACTATCCGTTTTTCATGGTGGCGTTCTTGCAGATAGTGTGTTTTGCAGGTATCTACATGAAGCTAGGCGATTTAATGAGTATGTTCAGCTTAAACGCTGGCGACAGTCAAAGCATGGGACGCAGAATATTCCGCCGTCCGTATATGTTCATGCGACATCGAGCTAGGCGTATGGAACACCGATTAGCTAGGGCTGTGGGAAAAGGAAGTCTGGTCGGTACTGGAGCTGGTGCAATGGCTGGCTCTATGGTATCGTCTGGCGGTTCATCAGCAAGGAACAATACACCAAAACAACCGACCCGAAGCAATAACGCTTCTCTTGGCGGTAAGGCTGGTTCAGCCGTTGGAGCTGTCTTTGATACGAAGAACAAGGTCAAAGATAAGGCAACCGCTGTCAAAGAAAATATAAAAGATATGCCGACACAGACCGCCTATGCGGTTCACTCTGCCAAAGAAAAAGCAAAGTCCAGCGTGTCTGATTTCAAGCGTGGCGTGGTGCAGGAACAAGAAAACTGCCAGTCTGGACGATTAGAAAAGCAACAGCTCCATAGACAGAATATCGCTGATAAGCGTATGGAGCTTCAAAAGGCACAGGAAGCAAGGCAGGCGGATAAGAAAACGGACGGATCAGCGACAAGCGGAGCTACCCGTCCCCACGAAAGACCAGCTACGGCTACCAAACAGAACGTAGAAAAACAGCAGAAAGTCAAACGCCCTGCCACAGCTTCAACCATGAAGAATGATGAACCTATCAAGAAAAATGTTGTCAAGGAGCGTCCGTTATCTTCTGGTAGTTCTGATGTAAAAGCTCCGCAGGCGAGCCGTAGGAATGTAGAAAAAACGGTATCGCAGGAAACACGCCAGAATTATAAAGCTGACCGTATAACGAAAACGCAGACAACGACCACACAGAAGCAGACACAGCAGAATACCGAGAAGAACAAACGAACCCTCTTTAAGAAAGGACAAAGGAAGAAATGAAACTAAGACATGTCGCTATCATTGGCAGTCTGTTTCCTATCCTCTTTTCGATTGTGCTGTTCTTTGGGGTTCTAATTAGTGCCGAGGACGACGACGGGGACAACGGTTATTCCTCTAATTATGCAGGTATGAACCTATCCGCCGAAGTTTTGAAACATCAGCCTATGGTAGAAAAGTATGCCAGAGAAAACGGTATTTCCGAGTATGTCAATGTGTTGCTGGCAATCATACAAGTGGAAAGTGGCGGTACAGCCGTAGACGTTATGCAAAGTTCTGAAAGTCTGGGGCTACCGCCCAACTCTTTAGATACAGAAAGTTCCATTAAGCAGGGGTGTCAGTATTTTGCGTCCCTGCTTTCTTCCTGCAAAAATCAAGGTATCAGCGATATAAATGTCGTGATACAGTCCTATAACTATGGCGGTGGCTATGTTGGTTATGTGATAGGAAACGGAAAAAAGCATACATTCAATCTGGCGGAAAACTTCGCAAGGGAGAAATCGGGCGGTCAGAAAGTAACCTATACAAACCCTATCGCCGTAGCGAAGAATGGGGGCTGGCGGTATGCCTATGGAAATATGTTTTATTGTGAATTGGTAAATCAGTATCTAACCGTTACGCAGTTTGACAATGCCACCGTGCAGGCGATTATGAATGAAGCATTGAAGTATCAAGGCTGGAAGTATGTGTATGGTGGCAGTAACCCGAACACCTCTTTTGACTGTTCTGGACTGACGCAGTGGTGCTATGGCAAGGCTGGTATCTCTTTACCGAGAACAGCACAAATGCAGTATGACGCAACACAGCATATCCCACTATCGCAGGCAAAGGCTGGCGATTTGGTCTTTTTCCACAGTACCTACAACGCTGGAAGCTATGTAACCCACGTCGGTATCGTGCGTCCAGAGGGACGAAAGTTAGAAGTAGATTAAAGAAAGGGGGACAGAAAAAAAAGGCACTACCCCGTAAGATA
>NZ_JANJZT010000050.1 GCF_024622975.1 Blautia caecimuris
CACTGTTTTGTTATAGAAAACAGAAAATCGCTATGCCACAGCCTTGGCAGGCCATCGCGTAGCGATTTTGTTCAATTAGAAATTGTAGAGGTTAATTTATGAAAATCATATCATTGGTAGAAAATAGAACGAAATCAGATTGTATGGTAAAACATGGACTATCACTTTATATCGAAACAAGGACACATAAAATTTTATTTGATTTAGGTCCAGACAATACATTGTTTGACAATGCAGTTAGAAGAAATATTGATATTTCAAAGGTGGATACGGTTATTGTTTCACATGGGCACTTTGACCATGGAGGTGCTTTGAAAAAGTTTTTAGAGGTCAATTCTTTAGCTAATATTTATGTACAGAAAGAAGCTTTTGAACCACATTACAGCAAAATTTTATTTTTTAAAATACCTGTTGGAATTGATAGTAAACTCAAGTCAAATAGACAGGTGATACTGTTGGATGGCGATTATAAAATTGATGATGAATTATCATTGTTTACAGTGAGTAAAACAAATAAATTTTATTCTCCTGCTAATAATGCTCTTTATGGTGAAAATGGAAAAGATAATTTTAGACACGAGCAAAATTTGATTATTTCAGAAAATCAAGTAGTACTTATTATGGGGTGTGGACATACTGGTGTTGTCAATATAATGGAAGAAGCAGAAAAGTATAAACCTGATTTTTGCGTTGGAGGTTTCCATTTATTCAATCCGCTCACAAAGAAAACAGTGTCAAAAGAATTGTTAAATGGCATTGTAACGGAACTTCAGAAATATAAAGATACTGAGTTTTATACTTGTCATTGTACAGGGAAGAAAGCATTTGACTATTTATCTCATCAAATGAGTAATATGCACTATATGTCTTGTGGTGAAAGTGTTGAAATTTAATATTTTAGAAAGTTAAATTCTAATTTTTATCGTTCTTTCACCGCCCATCTTCTTGCCCTTCGGACAAGAAGCATCCCTCGCTTTCAGCTCGGTCAATTCAAGTTTGTTATTCCACACACATCGGGTCAACTTGCCCCGAACTTTTATAACTAAATACCCGCCGCCCACACAGCGGCACACCGAGCAGGAAATCTGAAAAAGGTCTCCTGCTTTTTTCTGCCCAAAATGAGGTGGTAAAACGCCACCCCATCCACCAATTACCGAAAGGAGGGACACGAAATGCCCTGTCCACACAACGAAATCACGATTGTGCAGCGCAGCCAGCGGCAGTCTGCGGTTGCTGCCGCTGCTTACCAAAGCGGCGAAAAGCTGTTCTGTGAATACGACCAGCAAGTGAAGCACTACCCGGAAAAGCGTGGTATCGTCCACAATGAAATCCTACTCCCGGCAAATGCCCTGCCAGAGTATGCAGACCGCAATACCTTATGGAACGCCGCCGAAGCGGTTGAGAAGCAATGGAACTCCCAGCTTGCAAGGCGGTGGGTGCTTACCATCCCCAGAGAGATACCGCCTGACCAGTACGCTGTCCTTGTCCGGGAGTTTTGTAAGCAGCAGTTTGTTTCCAAAGGCATAATCGTTGACTTTGCCATCCATGACCCCCATCCGCCGGGACACAATCCCCACGCCCATGTCCTGCTGACTATGAGGGCAATGGACGAACATGGGAAATGGCTTCCCAAGAGCCGCAAGGTTTATGACCTTGATGAAAACGGGGAACGGATAAAACTTCCGTCCGGCAGGTGGAAAAGCCACAAGGAGGATACGGTTGACTGGAATGACCAGAAGTATTGTGAAATCTGGCGGCATGAATGGGAGGTCATCCAGAACCGCTATCTGGAAGCCAATGACCGCCCGGAGCGTGTGGACTTGCGTTCCTATGCCAGACAGGGGCTTGATATTATCCCTACTGTCCATGAGGGTGCTGCTGTCCGGCAGATGGAAAAGCGTGGTATCCAGACGAATATCGGCAATCTGAACCGGGAAATCAGAGCCGCCAACCGCCTGATGAAGTCCATCCGGCAGCTTATCCAAAACCTCAAAGGCTGGATTACCGAGCTGGGCGAAAAACGGAAAGAGCTGCTTGCACAAAAAGCGGCGGAGGAAGCGGTCTTTCTTCCAAATCTGCTGATGAAGTATATGGAAATACGAAAGGGAGAACGGAAGGACTGGACAAGGGCTGGACAGAACCGGGGGACTTCACAGGACTTAAAGGCAGTCAGCGAAGCCCTGTCCTATCTCCGGCAAAAGGGGCTTTCCACTGTGGAGGACTTAGAAGCATTTCTGGAATCTTCCGGGAAATCAGCCGCAGATTACCGCAATCAGATGAAGCCAAAGGAAGCCCGCAGCAAAGTGATTGACGGGATTCTTGCCAGCCGGACAGACTGCAAGGAATGTAAGCCTGTCTATGAGAAGTACCAGAAGATATTTTTTAAGAAAACAAAGGAGAAATTCAAACAGGAACACCCGGAGGTTGCCCGGTATGAGAAAGCTGCCGCCTACCTTGCCAAGCACCCAGACGATAAGGACAGCACCCAAAAGGAGCTGCAACAGGAGCAGGAAACACTTCTGGAAGAAATCGCAGAGCTGAAAGTACCGCTGACCGAGGTACAGGAGGATTTGAAGAAGCTGCGGGACATCCGCTACTGGGTACGGAAAGCTACCCCCGGCACAGAGGAAAGCAAAGAGCCGCCCAAGAAGCAGCCCATCAAGGAAGTCTTGCAGGATAAGGCAGACGAGAAAAAGGCTCAAAGAACCGCTCCGGCACAGGCGAAACACAGACAACAGGATATGGAACTTTAACAGGCACTTGCCATTTTCAATCAGAGAATGTCAGGTGCTTTTCTTATTTTCAAGGAGGGATAGATTTGAATGTATTTGAAGCTGTGAAGCAGTCCGTCACAACAAGACAGGCTGCGGAGCATTATGGAATCCATGTAGGGCGGAACGGGATGGCTTGCTGCCCGTTTCATAACGATAAAACCCCAAGCATGAAGCTGGATCGGCGTTACCACTGCTTCGGCTGCGGTGCGGATGGGGATGTGATTGATTTTGCCGCCGCCCTGTATGGGCTGGGAAAGAAAGAAGCCGCCGTACAACTGGCACAGGACTTCGGGCTTTCCTATGAGGACTGGAAACCGCCGGGAAAGGCAAAAAAGCCAAAGCCCCGGCAGAAATCCCCAGAGGAACAGTTTCAGGAAGCAAAGAACCGCTGCTTCCGTATTCTTGCCGATTATCTCCATCTGCTGATGGCATGGAGAACGGACTACGCCCCGCACTCCCCGGAGGAAGCCTTTCATCCCCGGTTTGTGGAAGCCTTACAGAAGCAAGACCAAGTGGAATATCTGCTGGATGTGCTGCTGTTCGGGGAGACAGAGGAAAAAGCGGCTTTGATTACGGGCTACAGAAAGGATGTGATACAGCTTGAACAGCGAATGGCAGAGCTTGCAGCCGCAGACGCAGCAAGAACTAAAAAACACCATGAACGCCATGCAGCCGCCCCAGAGCATTGAGGAAATCAAGGCGGGGCTGGAAACCACCGAGAAAGGCGGTGTCCGTCAGAGCATACGGAACTGCCTGACCGTATTCCAGCGTGACCCACTGCTTTCCGGGGCTATCGCATACAACATCCTGACTGACCGCAAGGACATCATAAAGCCTATCGGTTTTCACAGGGAAAGCACCGCCCTGAACGATACGGACATGAAGTATCTGCTTCTTTATCTGGAAGAAACCTACGGGCTTACCAATGAGAAAAAGATTGATAACGCCATTGGGATTGTGGCGAATGAAAACAAGTACCATCCCATCCGGGACTATTTAAGTGCCCTTGTGTGGGACGGGACAGAACGAATCCGTTTCTGCCTGCGGCACTTTCTGGGGGCTGACGCAGACGATTACACCTATGAAGCGTTGAAGCTGTTCCTGCTGGGTGCAATCTCACGAACCTTTCAGCCGGGGTGCAAGTTTGAAATCATGCTTTGTCTGGTAGGCGGTCAGGGGGCGGGAAAGTCCACATTCTTCCGTCTGCTGGCAGTCCGGGACGAGTGGTTCTCCGATGATTTGCGGAAGCTGGACGATGACAATGTGTACCGCAAGCTGCAAGGTCACTGGATTATTGAAATGTCGGAAATGATGGCAACCGCCAACGCCAAGAGCATTGAGGAAATCAAGTCATTTTTAAGCCGGCAGAAAGAGGTTTACAAGATACCCTATGAAACCCATCCGGCAGACCGCCCCCGTCAGTGCGTGTTTGGCGGCACTTCCAATGCCCTTGACTTCCTGCCCCTTGACCGTTCCGGCAACCGCCGCTTTATCCCCGTCATGGTGTACCCAGAGCAAGCCGAGGTTCACATTTTGGAGGACGAAGCCGCTTCCAGAGCCTATATCGAGCAGATGTGGGCGGAAGCGATGGAGATTTACCGAAGCGGCAGGTTCAAGCTGGCTTTCAGCCCCGCCATGCAGCGGTATCTCAAAGAACACCAGCGGGATTTTATGCCGGAGGACACCAAAGCCGGGATGATACAGGCGTATCTTGATAAGTACACCGGGAGCATGGTCTGCTCCAAGCAGCTCTACAAGGAAGCCTTGAACCATGCCTTTGACGAACCGAAGCAATGGGAAATCCGGGAAATCAACGAGATTATGAACCAGTGCATTTCCGGCTGGCGGTACTTCCCGAACCCAAGAATGTTTTCAGAATATGGCAGACAGAAGGGCTGGGAGCGTGAAAACCCGGCAACGGACTCCGGCAACCCGTCTGAAAAAACGATGGACGGTTTTGTGGAGGTCACAGAACAGATGGAGCTTCCATTCTGAAAATGACAACCCGTTGCACCCCCTGTTGCTATCCCGTTGCCGAGCCGGTTGCCGGGGAAAATCCCTTATTTCCGGGCTTTTCTCCCCTATGACAACCAAAACAACAGAAAAATAAAAGAAAAGTATAAATAGTAACCATCGCCAGATTGAGATTGTTTGCAAGGTCTTTTGAAGCCCGTTGCCGGACTTCGTTGCCGACACCCTCTGTCTGGCTATTTTCATGTATGGAGGATAACTGCCTATGGCAAAAAACAAAACAGAGATTCATGTGACCACTGTGTTTGACGGGGAGCTGGACGCAACCGATGTGTTCGTCAGCCTGATTTCCCAGAAATACGGCAAAACAAATACGAAAGAATATCTTGCTAAAAAGAAAGATTTGGAGTATAATGAAGATGAGGTTCAAAAGAGCCAGATACCGTCTGGATTGTGTGGGTAAATGGCTATGATGAACGAAATGGAATACAGAACAATCGGTTCGGCACTTGCCGGGGGCTATCGTGCAGCGGTCTATTGCAGACTGTCAAAAGACGATGACCTGCAAGGCGAAAGTGCCAGTATCGCAAACCAGCGTGATATGCTGGAAAAATACTGCGAAAAGCAGGGATGGGGGGTTGTGGCAGTCTATCAGGACGATGGCTTCACAGGTCTTAATATGGAGCGTCCTGATTTACAGAGAATGTTGAAAGCTATTGAGCGCAGGCAAATCAACCTTGTCATCACGAAAGACCTCAGCCGACTGGGGCGTAACTATCTGCAAACCGGGCATTTGATTGAGGACTTTTTCCCAAGAAACGGTGTCCGCTATATTGCCATGAATGACGGTATCGACACCCTGCGGGATAACAACGACATTGCCCCGTTCAAGAATATCCTGAACGAGATGTACAGCAAGGATATTTCCAAGAAAGTCCATTCCTCTTATCTTCTGAAAGCGCAGAAAGGACAGTTTACCGGGTGTCTTGCCCCGTTTGGGTATCGGAAAGACCCGGAGGACAAAAACCATCTGCTCATTGACGAGGAAACCGCCCCGATTGTGCGGCTGATTTTCGGATATGCCCTAAACGGTCATGGTCCGAACTATATCCGCAGACGGCTGGAGGAAGAAAAAATCCCCTGCCCCACATGGTGGAACCGGGAACGGGGGCTTCGCAATACCCGCACCAAATGGGAAAAGAAAGACCCGGAAAACGGGCGGTATATGTGGGACTTCTCCGTTATCAAAGACCTTTTGATGAATCCCGTCTACACCGGGGCGATTGCTTCCCAGAAAAAAGACTACCGCTTCAAAATCGGCACGATTGGGGAAAAGAAGCCGGAGGACTGGATTGTGGTGGAGGGACAGCATGAACCGCTGATTGACCGCATGAGCTTTGATATTGTGCAGAACAAGCTGAAATCCCGCCAGCGTCCGGGGCAGACCAATGAAATCAGCCTGTTTGCCGGACTGATAAAATGCGGCGAGTGTGGGAAGTCACTGACGATACGCTACACAAACGCAAAACATCCCCAGCGGATTTACTCCTGCAAGACCTACAATGCCTTTGGAAAGAACCACTGCACCCAGCACCGGATTGATTATGACACTCTTTACAGCCATGTGCTGCGGAAAATCCGGGAATGTGCCAGAGCTGCCCTGATGGACGGGGAAGCGGTTGCCGACCGCCTGACCAATACCTGTGAAGCCGAGCAGCGGGAACAGCGGGAAGCAATGGAACGCTCCCTTACAAGAGACGAGGAACGGATTGAGGTTCTGGACAAAATGGTAATGCGGCTTTATGAGGATATGATTGCAGGGCGTATCAGTGAGCAGAATTTCAACACCATGCTGGAAAAGACACAGACCGAGCAGACGGAGCTTAAAAGCAAAGTGTCCGAGGGCAGGAAGCGTCTGTCCGATGAAGTCCAGCTTGCCAATGACGCAAAACAGTGGGTGGAAGCTATTCAGGAATACGCCAACATCACAGAGCTGGACGCAGCCACCCTTAACCGCTTAATCAAAGAAATCGTCGTGCATGAGCGCATTGACGAAGATAAAACAAGACACATTTCTATCGAAATTCATTTTAATCTCAAACCCATCCCGGAGGTGGAACAGGTCACTGCCTGACCTGTCCTGCCGGGACGGTTCTCTTAAAAACACCATATAGATTTTTTGTACGCCGCCGCCCGCCATCGAGCAGAGTTTTACACCTAATTGGGGATAAAACAGTTGATGGCCGGCGGCGGTGTCGCCCTCATCGGCATCACCCTTGTACCTCTGCTCTCCGGCCTGTTCGGTTGATCGTCCGGCGGTGATCGCTTATGGGCGGCATACTCGACAAACTCGATGAATGGCTCCGAGGGCTGCTCATCGAGGGGATCACGGGAAACCTGTCGGGCATGTTCGATACGGTCAATACCAAAGTAGGCGAGATCGCCGGTGAAGTGGGACAGACGCCGCTGGCATGGAACAGCGGCGTCTTTTCTATGATCCGAAACCTCTCTGAAACGGTGATCGTTCCAATCGCCGGGGTTATCCTGACATTCGTAATGTGTTATGAGCTGATCCAGCTTGTGACAGAGAAAAACAATCTGCACGATGTAGATACCTGGATGTTCTTCAAGTGGATTTTCAAAACTTTCTGTGCCGTTCTCATTGTGACGAACACATGGAATATCGTCATGGGTATCTTCGATGTGGGGCAAAGCGTTGTGAACAGCAGCGCAGGCGTCATCATCGGAAATACCTCCATTGATATCAGCAGCGTCATCACGGATATGGAGGCGCAGCTTGAAGCCCTGGGCACGGGAGAACTGTTCGGGCTGTGGTTTCAGTCCCTTTTTGTGGGACTTACCATGAACGCCCTTTCCATCTGTATCATGCTTGTCATCTACGGCCGCATGATCGAGGTGTATTTGACAACTTCCGTTGGACCAATTCCGCTTGCCACTATGACAAACCGGGATTGGAGCCATACAGGACAGAACTACTTGAAATCCCTGTTTGCATTGGCGTTCCAGGCATTTCTAATCATGGTGTGCGTGGGAATCTACTCTGTTTTGGTACAGAGTATCGCCACGGACGGAAATATCTCAGGTGCGATATGGGCCTGCATGGGCTACACGGTTCTGCTGTGCTTCGCCCTGTTCAAGACCGGCAGCCTCTCTAAGAGCCTGTTCGGAGCGCATTAAGGAGGCTTGATAAATTGGCGTATGTAACCATTCCAAAGGATTTGACGAAAGTAAAATCCAAAGTGCTGTTTGGGCTTACCAAACGGCAGCTTATATGTTTCGGAGCGGCGGCACTCATCGGAGTACCGCTTTTCTTTTTGCTCAGACGCACGGCCAGCAACAGCGCCGCCGCGTTCTGCATGATTATCGTCATGCTCCCGTTCTTTCTACTCGCCATGTATGAGCGGCATGGTCAACCCCTGGAGGTGGTGGCCGGACAGGTCATCCGCTGTATGTTCCTGCGGACGAAGGAACGGCCTTACCGGACAAACAATTTCTACGCAGCCTTGGAGCGGCAGGCCCAGGCGGAAAAGGAGGTGAAAGCCATTGTTCAGAAAGCGAAAGCCAGAGCCGCAGGCACGGCAGGCGGCCAAACCCACGGTAAAGCTAACCGCCGCGGAAAAGCGTGAGATCAGCCGTATCCTGGAAACCGCCAGAGGCGACGGCAAGGTACATTCCGCACAGGATACCTTACCGTTCCGCCAGATGTACCCGGACGGCCTGTGCAAGCTGGACGATCACACCTGGTCGAAGTGTATCGAGTTCGAGGATGTGAATTATCAGCTTGCGAAACCTGACGATCAGACGGCGATTTTTGAAGCCCTCTGCGATATGTATAACGCCCATGACGCTTCTATCGGGATACAGCTCTCCCTTGTGAGCCGCCGCATGAACCGGGAGGATTTTGTGAAGCGTATCGAGATCGCGGCGCAGGGAGATCACTTCGACCATATCCGTGAGCTTTACACGCAAATGCTCCGCAAGCAGCTTGAACGGGGCAACAACGGTCTTATCAAAACAAAGTACCTGACCCTCACCATCGAGGCACGGGACAGCAAAACCGCACGGGCACGATTTTCCCGAATCGTCATGGACGCCCTCAACCATTTCAAGGTCATGGGCGCTCTGGCAAAGGAGCTTGGCGGCAAGGAGTGGCTGGAAATGCTCCACGGCATCCTGCACCTGGACGGAGAACGGTTTGCCTTTGAATGGAGTTGGCTTGCCCCTTCCGGCCTGTCGGTCCAGGATTTTGTCGCACCTTCTTCTTTCCGCTTCGGTGAAGCAAGGAAGTTCACGATGGCGGATAAATTCTGTGCCGCATCTTTTCTGCAGATTAGCGCACCGGAAATGGATGACCGTATGCTCACCGAACTGCTGGATACGGATAGCGGGCTGCTTGTCAGCCTCCATATCCGCAGTATGGATCAGAACGAGGCAATCAAAACGGTCAAACGGAAGATCACCGACATTGACAGTATGAAGATCGACGCACAGAAAAAGGCGGTGCGGGAAGGTTTCGATATGGATATCATCCCCACTGACCTTGCCACCTACGCAGGCGAGGCAAAGAATATCCTCCGTGATCTGCAAAGCAGAAATGAACGAATGTTCCTAATGACCTTCCTGGTGGTGAACTTTGCGGACAGCAAGCAAAAGCTGGAGAATGACCTTCTCCGTGCGGCAAGCGTGGCGCAGAAATATAACTGCTCCCTGGTGCGGCTGGACTTTCAGCAGGAGGACGGCTTCGTGTCGGCGCTGCCCCTGGGTGTCAACCGCATTAAGATACAGCGCGGACTTACCACTTCGGCAGTGGCGGTGTTCGTTCCCTTCACCACACAGGAGATTTTCCACGGCGGCGAAGCTCTCTACTACGGGCTCAATGCCACTTCCGGCAACATGGTCCTTGCTGACCGCAAAAAGCTGAAAACGCCCAACGGCATGATCTTAGGTACACCCGGCAGCGGCAAAAGTTTTTCAGCAAAGCGTTCCATCGTGGGTGTGTTCCTGAACACAAAGGACGATATCTTGATCTGCGACCCGGAGGCAGAATATTTTCCGCTGGTGAACCGTCTGGAAGGCCAGGTCATCAAAATCTCGCCTACCAGCACGCAGTATGTGAACCCTATGGATATCAACCTCAATTACAGCGAGGATGATAACCCGCTGGCGTTGAAATCTGACTTTATCTTGTCGTTCTGTGAACTGGCGGCAGGCGGCCGGAACGGTCTGGAGCCGGTGGAAAAAACGGTCATTGACCGTGCCGTGCGAATCGTGTACCGCGCCTATATCGCAGACCCCCGCCCGGAGAATATGCCGCTGCTGGAAGATTTGTATGACGAGATCAAACGGCAGCCGGAGCCGGAGGCACAGCAGATCGCGGCAGCGTTGGAACTGTATGTGCATGGCAGTCTGAATGTTTTTAACCACCGCACCAATGTGGATATCAACAACCGCATTGTCTGCTTCGATATCAAGGAGTTGGGAAAGCAGCTCAAAAGCCTGGGTATGCTGGTGATCCAGGACCAGGTATGGAACCGTGTTTCCCAAAACCGGGATCAGGGCAAATCCACCTGGTACTTCGTGGACGAGTTCCACCTTCTTCTGCGCGGTGAAGTTGGTTCTTGGAGCGTGGAGATTTGGAAACGCTTTCGCAAATGGGGCGGTATCCCCACGGGGATCACGCAGAACATCAAGGACCTGCTTTCCTCCCCGGAGAGCGAGAATATCTTTGAAAACAGCGATTTTGTGTACCTTCTGAACCAGGCCAGCGGAGACAGAAAAATCCTCTGTGAGCGCCTGAATATCTCCAACCAGCAGGCGGCACATATCAGCAACGCAGGCCCCGGCGAGGGGCTGATCTTCTTCGGCAATGTGATCCTGCCTTTTGTGGATGACTTCCCGAAGGACAATGAACTTTACAGCATTATGACGACAAAACTTGGTGAAACCGGGAAAGGAGAAAACGAACATGAATGATCCCCGCTATTTGCATACGGAAGAAAAACAGGAGGGCGAAACCTTCTTTGATGTGATGAACCGGCTGATTGCCAGAAGTAAGGCGGTCACGGCGGATATGGAGGCGGTCCTTGCGGAGCTGGAAAGCACTTGCGAATTTTCTTGTCACAGTAAGAATAATTAGTAGACTGCCACTATATTTTGGAAAGCTGAGGTGATATACTATAAATATGTAGGGGGTGCGTGGGAATGTTTGGAACAATTATAATGGATTCCTATAAGTTTGATGAAAAAGAACTCATGGCAAACAACATTGATGAAATTTGTTCTCCCATGGATTCTCTTGGATGGGCTTCTGCTGGTATATATTCATTTTGGGACTATTACACTAAGGATGTTTTGTATATTGGTTTGGCATCAGATTTGTGCGTTAGGTTTAAGCAGCATAATGGGCTATTGCCTATTGCGGAAAATGCTTGTAAGGTACGACAAATTGAAACTTACTTTTTGAGCCATGAAAGATTAGGCTATTCCATATTGGTTCAATCACCCATGTCCCAGCCAATCGTCCACAGAAATGAAGCACTTTATCGAAAATTTTTAGAAGTTCCAAAAGGGATACCCATTTCTAATTATGCAGGTGAAGAAGGACTTGAACATATTAGACAGGCAGAGGGACAACTAATCGAGTCATATAGGCAAGCCGTGGGGGATGTTCCCCCATGGAATAAAATTGGCGGAGATACATTTTCACGAAGGTATGCCTCTGAAAATAATTACTTGTATGTAGTTCGCGCATTTGCAAGTGGCACACCTAATAACTACCTCGTTTCAAGGTCTACAATTCGGGAACTGGCAGAAAACGCCACATACGAATGGTTTGAAACGCAGCTTCACGGATTACGAATGATGATGTTGACTATGCGAATGTCATTTGAAGAAACTGTATCTATTCAAAAAAAACTGAATCCATATTTTGAGGAGCAATGGAATCGAATTATTGACACTAAGTACTTGGATAAAGAACTGATTGTTTAATATCAATCAACAAGCGTCGCTATAAAGCGGCGCTTTTCTTATACCCTAAAATCAGGAGGTGAATACAAAATAACAACTCAACTGACCCATGTGAGCCTGTTTTCCGGCATTGGCGGTCTGGACCTGGCGGCGGAGGCTGCCGGGTTTGAAACCGTCTGCCAGTGCGAGTGGGCGGATTTTCCGCACTCCGTCCTCTCCGCACGATGGCCGGATGTTCCCAGGTTCCGGGATATTACTACTTTCACGAAGGAGGCGTTTTTTGAAAAAACAGGACTTGAAACAGTTACCGTTATCTCAGGCGGCTTTCCATGTCAGCCCTTCTCCACCGCCGGAAAACGGAAGGGCTTTGCGGATGAACGCTACCTGTGGCCGGAGATGTGCCGCGTTATTACCGAGCTGCGGCCCCGTTGGGTGCTTGGGGAAAATGTTGCTGGCTTCATCAATATGGGGCTCGACAAAACGATCTTTGACCTGGCAAAAGCGGGATACGCTGTTCTCCCATTCGTATTTCCGGCTTGCGGTGTCGGCGCATGGCATGAGCGCCAGCGAACTTTTATCGTCGCGGCTGATGTTTCCCACACCCCTTGCCTCCGACAACAACACCGCCAGGGACGCGGCAAGCCTGGATGTGTTCCTGTCGGACAATGGGATATTCCGCAAGAGGAACCGAAACGGGGCGATCTGGAGCCTCAGCCTGTCGGCGGCGGTATTCTATCTGACCCCGGTGGCGTCGGACGGTTTCCGCTCAACCTTGAAGCCGTCGGCCTTCGATCCGGCAAAGAAGGACGGGAACCTGTCGGCGCAGATCATCTCCCAGGAGCGGCCGGTGTCCGAAACGGCGGCGCTGAATCCGGATTGGGTGGAATGGCTCATGGGCTTCCCGAAAGGATGGACGGACGTATCCTCTGGGCCGCCGAACCGGAAGGAATCCCCCGCATGACCGAGCGCATGGATGACCGGGCGCTGCGGCTGAAAACATTGGGAAATGCGGTCTGCCCGCCCCAGGCCTATCCCATTTTCCGCTATATCGCCATGATCGAGAATGGCACCTGCGGTGACTTCTGCCCCTATGGAAAGGAAGGTGACTGCCTATGAGGGAACTGAAAGCAACCGATAAGATCACGCAGAAAATGACCCGTGACGGTGCGGTATCGGAAAACCTTGCCACGGGCGAGGTGGAACATATCAGCAGCCGGGAGCCGGAAACGGAGCTGTCCGCTTCTTCGGAAGAATCCGCTGGCGCTGCGTCTGATCTTGCCCTGCGCGCGGCGGAGCACCATGAGAAGAAAAGCACACGAAAGGCGGAAAAGGCTGACACCCAGGCAGTGCAGGATGGTTCTGCTGCAAGGCAGCGCCCGTCCTCCCGTCTGCAATTCACCGAGGAAGAACGTGCCGATCCCGCACTTGGGAAATACATTGACCGTTCCGACCGTGCGGCGGACCAGCTGGACGCGGCAAAGGCCGCTATCCCCACAAAGAAAATTCTCCGTACCGAGCGTGTTTTTGACGAGACAGCCGGAAAAGGCAAGACGCAGCTTCACTTTGAAGAAGTGGAGAAACGCCCCAATGGACGCCTGCGGCACAATCCGCTTTCCCGGCCGGTCCATGAGATCGCCCACGCCGCCCATGCGAAGGTGCATGAGGTGGAACAGGAAAATGTGGGTGTGGAGGCCGGACACAAGGGCGAGGTGCTGACGGAACGCGGGTTTGCCTACGGAAAAGGCAAAGTCCGTGCCGCCATCCATCATCACCGCACAAAGCCCTGGCGTGACGCGGCGAAGGCAGAACAGGCTTCGGTCAAGGCAAACGCCGACTACCTTTACCAAAAGGCACTGCATGATGATCCTGCATTGGCGGCTTCTAACCCGGTATCCCGCTTTCTGCAGAAACAGCGGATCAAGCGGAAATATGCAAAGGAGCTGCGGCAGGCAGAGAAAACCGCAAAGAACACAGCGGCCACGGCGAGAAGTGCGGCGCAGAAAGTAAAGGACGCCTTCAAGGAAACATTCCTCTACATCAAGCACCATAGCCGGGCGGTGCTGTTGGTGATTGGCATTGGCGCCTGTGTTGCTCTGCTGTTTGGCGGGGTATCTTCCTGTTCCATGATGGCGGGCTCCGGCGTGGGCGGCGTGTTCACTTCCTCTTATCTCTCCGAGGACGCGGATATGCTGGCTGCGGAGGCGGCCTACTGCGAGTTGGAGCAGGAGCTTCAATATGAGCTGGACCACTATGAGGCTCTGCACCCCGGATATGACGAATACCGTTTTAATCTGGACGAGATCGAGCATGACCCTTATGTGCTGATCTCCATTCTCACGGCGTTCCATGAAGGGGTGTTCACCATCGACGAGGTTCAGGCGGAGCTGCAAATGCTCTTTGAAAAGCAGTACATCCTGACGCAGACCGTGGAAGTGGAGGTGCGCTATCGGACGGAGACACGGACAGACAGCGAGGGAAACGACTATGACGTGGAAGTACCGTATAACTACTATATCTGCAAGGTAAAATTGGAAAACTTCGACCTATCCCATGTGCCGGTCTACATCATGGACGAAGAAACGCTTTCCCTGTATGCGGTCTATATGGCAACGCTGGGAAACCGGGAAGATTTGTTTCCCGGCTCCGGCTATGTAGACAAGTACACCAAACCGCCCACCACCTATGATATCCCGCCTTCCGCACTGGAAGATGAAACCTTTGCGGCGCTCATTACCGAGGCGGAGAAGTACATCGGCTATCCCTATGTCTGGGGCGGCAGCAATCCGAACACTTCTTTTGATTGCTCCGGCTTCGTGTCCTGGGTGCTGACGCAAAGCGGCGTCTGCAACACGGGCAGGCTGGGAGCCCAGGGACTCTATAATATTTCCACCCCGGTATCCTCTGCCAACGCAAGACCCGGCGACCTGATCTTTTTCGTCGGCACTTACGATACACCGGGCGTTTCCCATGTGGGTATCGTGCGTCCAGAGGGACGAAAGTTAGAAGTAGATTAAAGAAAGGGGGACAGAAAAAAAAGGCACTACCCCGT
>NZ_JANJZT010000051.1 GCF_024622975.1 Blautia caecimuris
AGAGCAGTTCCGATTTATTGCAGAACTGCTCTTTTTGTCAACTCTGAATCTGATACTTTCCTAATGAATTATATCATTTCCAGTTTTGTAAAGTAAATAGTTGCATTGAAATGTAACAAACAAATAAAACCATGATACTGTTTTGAAAAGCAGTAGCATGGTTTTATATTTCATTATAGATTTTCTCTATCTATCATATTTTCTATTGTTTCTGAGAAACAACACTCTTTCAAATCAATACATTTATCCAGTTTCATAAGATTTGTATATTTCTCGTCTGTATAATGTTTTGATATGACAGCAAACACTTTATATGTAGGCTGTGCTGTTACATCTCTAATATCCTTTTTCAGCAATGTATTCGGCACATTTAATTTCGTATTTTTATCTTTGACAAAACCAATACAACCACAGATATTTCCGGCAGCTTTTTCAGTAAACAATTTCGGTCCTCGGTCTGTAAATTCTCCTATCATTGTTACATTTTTCTTAATAAGCATCATCCGTTCCAATATATCTAACTTCTGTCCCGTAGAGCCATCTTTTGCAAAAGAAAAATCATTTTCCGTTAATCGCTTATCCAGACATTTCTGGTAAAAATGAATTGCAGAAGATGTATCTTTTTTATTCAATCGAACTCCTGTCAGATGTAAAAAATTGTATCTATGGAAGGCGACCTCATATCCTTGTACAGATGACAAAATCTTATTCCTTTCCTGTAATTGCTTGTTCACTTCTTTTGGTAAGCCATATAGGAACAAAACTTTCTGATCCTCAAGTTGTTCTTTATATAATTGTGCCGCTTTTGTCATAATCTGAATTGCACGTCTTTTGTCCATAACTTAATCCTTATCCTATAAAATTTAGAGAAGGGAATGTTCATGCCGCAGCACTAAACATTCCCTTCTCATGGTTGATTTTTCCGTTGTCTGCCAACCTCCAGCACCTTCGTCTGGAAAATATCAGGTTTTTCCGTTGCCTGCCAACCTCCGACACCTTCGTTCGGAAAACGTATCAGATTTTAGGTGTCAACCCACCGCTGATGCACAGCTTCTCTAATTACATTCTACACGAACTATGTGAAAAATGCAATTACAATTTTATCTTATGATACCCTGCTATATTTTATACATCATGCAATAACATAATATTTTGTTTTTCTTAATACTTTTACAAATTCTTCTACTGTCATATCTCCACACAAGAATTTTATTTAATTCTTTTCGCTCTGCTTCTTCACGATCATTCTTTTAACGTAATAGTTACTTTACTCTACTATTTCCTTTAATTTACTCATCAACCTGTTCAAATTTATATCCCTGTGGATTTCCATTACCATTCATTGTAATAAAAAAAACTCACTAAATTTCTGATTATCTTTTCATAAGTTGGTAAATGCCGATGTATCCCGTATTTTCGGGCTGTATGGGCATTTTCCTTTTGGAAGATACCTCGCATAAGCTGGCATTTACCAGCATGAAAATGCAACCAAAAGTAGTAAATAAGTAGTAAGATACATTTTCGATATTAAGAAGCCAGCCTTTCCAACTCTGCCTTTGCAGACTGGAAAGTACCGTGAGCATAATACCCTAATGTCATGGTTATGTTTGCGTGTCCCATGATGTATTGCAGGGTGTTAGGGTTCATTCCCTTATTTGCCATGTTCGTACAGTAGGTATGTCTGAATGAGTGGGGCGTGATGTTCGGCAACTTATCTTTATGAGTCTTGTTGTACTTCTTAATCAGTCCTCGCACCATACTTTCATAATTTCCTGCTACTTTTGGCAGTCCCTCACGGTTCAAGAACAAGAAATTGCTATAACCGTCTACAACAAGCGGTTGTGCTTTCCCTCGGTTCTTTAAAATTCTCTCAAGTGCTTGATATGCTCTTTCTGTCAATGGAAGCTCTCGCTTGCCGTTTTTTGTCTTAGGTGTGGAAATATAGTAGCCCACCTCTGTATCACGCAATAGCTGGTGGTCTATGTTAATCACACGGTTAAGCATATCAATGTGTGTTGTCAGTCCGCATAGTTCAGAAATACGAAGTCCCGTTTCCAGCAGAAGAATAACTTCATCACGATACTTGCTGTAAATATTATCCGTTTCCATAAATGCAAGAAGTTTTTCTTCCTGCTCTGGTGTCAAGATAACTTTAGGCTCTGTATCATCTTCCAGAACATCACTCAACTTGAAATTGAAAGGATTTTTTCTGATACAGTCGTCTTGTATCGCCATATAGAATGAAGCCTTTAAGGAGCGCTTATAGTTATCTATCGTCTTGTAAGAATAACCTTTATCATTCATTCTGATAGCCCATTCTTTAGCGTCAGACTGCTTGACCGTATCAATCACCCTCATACCCAATGGGTCATTTTCCAGTGCGTTCATAAGATACTGTCGTCCTAATTCTGTGTTTCGCTTGATGTTCTTTCTTTGATTGTTCTTCTTTGCATAAAGCTGGCAGACTGTCATTTTACCGCCGATAGTGTCGATACCGTCGTCAAGGTCTTTTTTTATCTGCTTTTCTTTTTCCCTCAACGATATATCATCACGTTTTCCAGCAGGTGTCTTGTCTGTGGGTACAAGTTTCCAAGCATATACAAACTGTGGCTTCCCGAATATATCGGTATATTTATAAACGTATCTTCCGTCTTTTCTCTGGCTCTCTCCAAGACGCAGGTTGCGTCCTTTACTGTCTTGTCTTTTCATTTTTGACATGGTGTAAAGCTCCTTTCCGTCATGGAATGAGCCGTGATACGCTACTAATATTATACCATATCTACGGCTCTAAGACATCAGATTTCGTCCAGTGTATCAATAATTTTTTCAAACTGTTTTCGCTTTATCTGAATACGGTTTCCATTGACAATAACCCAGCCAGAGTCCAAATTTTCCTCGGCAAGCCTACGCAACTTCTTTTCCCCAATACGAAAATATCGGGACGCTTCTTCTATACTAAGGGTATATTTTTCCCAAATCGGCACATCAGCATTGTTCATGTTGCAACACTCCTTTCTGTGTGTCTTATCGTAAGCAGACAGACGGCTTTGGAAAGCTCCGTTAGTATCTCAACTATTCCCATTCTTGTGGGCAGAACCGCACCATGCGGACGTATCATTATTCTGTGATAGCAGGTTATGGCAAAGCGACCATTCCACAAGTCGCTCTCGGATCACTGCGTGGGTCGCTCGCTTTCTTGTCGGAAAGGTCATGGCGTACAGTCCCCGTGGCTCGCTGTATCACAAACGTATCTGTCTGCTTTATTCAGTTTTCAAAGAGCAGTTGACGAAAGCATAAGCTTTCATGTATGAAAGCAGGAGCAGGGCAGGAAAGAGGATTTCATCAAATCACGCCCTACTGGTATCTGCTTATTCTTCTTCAAGTTCTATATCAATCTCAAAGTCCAAAATCATTTTGATTAAGGCTTCTCGAATACGTCCCTTTAATTCCATATCGACAACGATATAGACATTACTGTATTCATCATATAAAGGACGTAAACAGCATTTGGATATGTACGGGTCATAGAACGCCAGCAATTTCTCAATAGCGGTTTCGTCGCCGTCCATAGCTGATGAAATCAAATAATAAGACGGTTTCTTAAATCCTTGCTTCATTTTCTACTTTTCCTCCTTTAATAATTTTTTCATAGTGTCTAAAGCATGGTATCTGTTTCTGAATACTCCGCTTTGCGTGATATTCTGCAAATCTGCAATCTCTTTTTCTGTCATTTCCAAGAAGTAATACATCAGCAAAGTGTTACGCTTTCTTTCTGGCAGTTTCTTCAATGCTTCTGCCAGTTCGTCGTCAAGGATTTTAATATCCATGCCACACACATTAAAAATCGTGTAATCAGTTTCGTAGTCGTCCCATACAGCCAACTTTTCAACGACAATATCTGGAAGTTCACAAAATGGTACTTCTTTATTTTTTCGTCTTTTTAATTCCTGCTGGTAGTCCTTTACAACATGGCGGACAACCTTTTTTAAACAACTTTCAAAACGGCATTGAACTGTTTTCTGGAAGTCAGATGGTTTCATAATCTCACCTCCTTTCCGCTACGACGTGAAAAGTGTTTCTCCCTCTTTCCGCACCATATAGGGAATGAAAGGTGTGATTTAATGACCTCTTTTAAGAAAAAGTTGAATAAATCTGGGGGTAAAATAAAAACAGCCTGCTTGTGCGTTTCCACAAAAACAGACTGTTTTATAAATGTTATGAATATGAATTTTTAACTCATGTGTAGGGTGTGCTGATTGATGAACTATCCCACAACAAATATACGATTGAGAACAGCGTCGTGTTCTTATATGAGCAATCATAGTAAAGCCCCCTTAAACCAGAGCCATACCGTGATTTACCAATGAAAAAAGGACAGTTCTGGCAATATCCAAAACCGTCCCGTTATCATTTCAAGACGCACAAAAGCATATCATCAAGGAACGGTTTTTTTTTTATTTACCGAACACGATAATCACTTTTGAATTTTAAGTGCATAGTATATGCAGTTTTAACACATTCTAAATACTGAACATGAAGTATAAACTCATGTTAGGTGATTTAAAATGAGAAAAAATAAAGAAACACAAACGTATGATTTCAGACCGTTAGGACTGGCAATCCGAGAAGCAAGAGAGAAAGCAGGGCTTTCACGCAATGATTTAGGCGACAAGGTGTTCTATGGGGAACGCCATATTGCCGATATTGAAAATGTCGGTTCACACCCAAGTTTTCAATTATTCCATGATTTAGTTACCATGTTCAATATTTCTGTTGATGAATATTTCTATCCGCCAGAGAAAGTGGAAAAAAGCACAATCCGACGACAGACAGAAACATCACTTGACTTATTGAACGATAACGAATTGAAAATCATTCAAGGTACGATTGACGGTATCTTGAACAGCAGAGGGAACAAGAAGTAATCAAACTTTTTGTTTCCTTATTTTCTGCCTAAATCTCTTGTTTCGTTCGCCCTCTATTTACTGATCTGCTACGCAGGCAGTAAATAAAGGCTCTCACATTTTAAATCTTGATTTCTTTGTCATTGTATAAATGTATTCTTCTGGTGTAGGGCGTTTGTTTCCAAAGAGCTTTTTAAAATTTGCCTGCACCTCTGGGTCAGTGCTATTCATTTCATCATCAATGGTCGCTTGTATGTCAGCCCGAACATCAGCAACCGACCTACCGCCAGCCTTTGCCCCATTGTTAATAATTTTCTTTATATCTCTTTTTTTTAATCCTAGCATACAGTTAAATACCTCTCTTTTTCTTTGGCTCTGTTTTAAATCAATGTTGATATTTGATAGTTAAGAAAGTGGATATACAATGCATGTTCACTTTTCTCATATTAGTATTCAAATTCAATCTATTTTTTCTTTTTATAATCCAAAGCAAGACCAACAGCAACACCTAAGCATAGCCCTATGGGTATCTGCTTCAACACTACACCAAAGACAAGTCCTATTCCAGTGAAAAGCGGGAAGTAGTAATTTTTTTTATTTTTATCGTTAAATCCACCCATGAAAATTTCCTCCTAAATTTGTCACTTTGTAAATGTATTCTTCTGGCGTAGGGCATTTGTTCCCAAAGAGCTTTTTAAAGTTTGCCTGCACCTCTGGGTCAGTGCTGTTCATTTCATCATCAATGGTCGCTTGTATATCAGCCCGAACATCAGCAACCGACCTACCGCCAGCCTTTGCACCGTTTTTGATAATTTTCTTTATATCACGTTGCTTTAAACTTAACATTATAAATTTCCCTTTCAATTAAACCCCTATATACTTTCACATTGTTTTTTTAACCACTCATTTAAAAATAAAAGTTGTTCACAAGTATGGAACCAATGTTCACCATTTTTCATAATAGTAAACGAAGCATTATGGGTATTCACGAAGTTGTTTACGGTCTGAATATCTGTAAGATTGTCATTTTCGGCATAAAGTATTTTGGTTGGAACATTCCATTTGAGTGGATTATTTCTAACATAGCACAAAAACTCCCAAGAAAGAGTTTCTCCAAATTTTGTAGGAATTTCCTTTTGCTTTTGTAATTCTATTTCAGACACGTTCGCCCAATTCATCATAGTAAGGATAACTTTTTCCATATTCAATATCGGCGAAATGAATAAAGCTTTTTCTATACAGTAATTCTGTAGTGCATTCATTGCGAAATATGCGCCTATACTATTTGCAAGAATATATATCTTATCATATCGCTTACTTATTTCACTATAAGCGGCTTCTATTTCTTTCTTCACAATCCACGGCAAATAGTCATTATAATCAACTCCCACAATATCAAATCCTTTACAACTTTTTTGATACAGTTCAGCTTCCGTGTAGCTTCCCCCTTTGCCATGAATATATAATATTGCCTTTTTCAAATTCTTCTCCTCCTGTAAAACTAAGCTAAATTTTTGAAAAAGAAATCATCTAAACTTTGCTGTATAGTTATCGACAGTACAGGTATTCTATTCGATAACCATATCAGCATATCTTTAAAAAGTCATAAATACTTACAACTCATTGATTGTTTCAGTTACAGAAGTATTTTTTATTCTTCTGGTAGGGTTATGAACAGCAATGATAGACGCACCAACAACGAATATCAATATCACTATTAAAGAAACAACTGGAATGCTCCATACAGCATATGGAAAATGTGGTGTAATCAAAATATCATACAAAAATTTACTAATCAATAAACCAATACTACAACCCACAATACAGCCGACAACCGCATAGGTAAATGCTTCGGAAGCAATCATTTTTGTTATCTGTCGTTTATCCATACCAACAGCCCGCATAGCTCCATATTGTTTTATCTTCGCCGATACGCTCATGGAAATACTGTTCATAATATTTAGTACAGTAACAAGCGTAATGATTGCAAGAAAACCATACACAAAAGTAACAAAAGCCATATAGGTACTTGTTGTACGCTGTTCCCGTTTGTCATGGAATGTGGCATCATCATTTACAATCTGCCTGATTGCTGTTACATCTTTATCTGTTGCATTCTTAGTTGTCTGTACCATGATAAGAGAATAGTCTGCAATGCCTGTTATACGGTTAAAAGTTTCTCCAGATGTAATCAATGTCAGTTTACCGTTAGTGCTTCCGTTCTCACTGAACGGATTATACTTCAACATACCAGCGATTTTTAAGGTATCACTACCTACGGTAACGGTATCGCCTAGTTGTAAAGGCAGGCTCTCGTCATAAATTGTAAGAACATAGTTGCTGTTCCCATAGACTTTTGAAAGGTCACTTCCAGCTTTAAGCTGTTTATCTTTAGACAGGCATTCCAAATCAAAATCATCATAGGAAATCAAGTCTATCTTATCTGTATGATTAGAAATTTTTGCTGAAACGTCTAACAGACTTCTTCGTCCAAATACTTCTTTAACACCTTGCATAACGCTTATTTTTTCCAACAACGCAGGATCTATGGAATTTGAATTATCATTGCTTGAAATATTGATGTCAGAAGTATTTGAAGATTGTGGCATAAGATAGCCTACAAAATCAATTAAAACAGTAAAACTCAAAAACAAAATGATACTAAGTGCAAAAGACCCTGTCATAAGAATAAGGTTTTTCTTAGCAGATACGGCATGATGAATGCCAAGAGCCGTTTCAATCTTAAATATATGGGGATTGACAGGTTTGTTAATACTCTGTGTATTTTCAGCATTTCCCGATACCGCTGATACAGGCGACACTTTAGAAGCTCGTCTGGCAGGAGAGTTTGACGCAATCAATACTGTAATACCCCCAACAATCGTACCACATAAAATTCCAATTACACTCACGCCAAATAAAGGCATGGTCGAAAATTCTCCTGCGACACCATATCGTAAGAAAGCACATAGTCCCCATGTGATGATAATTCCAAACACAACACCAACTGGAACAGCAGTTTTGCACCAGTTGAGAGCTTCCAATCTGACAAATCTTTTTATCTGTTTCTTGCTCATACCGATACAACGCATCATACCAAAAAATTTTGTCCTTTGAGCTACATTGCTGTTGATACTGCTGGAAATCATCAATACACCGGCAATGAGTATCATTATAAATAACAGTATTGCTGCTAAATATAAGGTCTGTACCGTAGGGTTACTACTCATTCCTTGTAGAGCTTCACTTCCGTGCTTGCCGACCAGACGCTCCATTTCCATTCTAACCCCCATATCCGCCATACTGAAAACTGCGGTTACAAGGAATACTGCAAAAATAATACAGAGTAACGTCATACGGTTTTGTCGTCTGTGGACTTTTGCGGATATAGGAATTAAGCTAAGATAGCTTTTCATTTGCGACACCTCCCAAAATCCGTCAACACACCGTCAGACACCTGCAAGATACGGTCTGCTGTCTGTGCAATACTTCTACTGTGTGTAATCATAACAATCGTTTGCTCATATTTTTTTGCGGCTTCTTTAAGAAGTGTGATTACCTCACTACTGTTCTGGGTATCCAAATTTCCTGTTGGCTCATCAGCAAGGATAAGTGCTGGTCTTGTAATCAACGCTCGTCCGATTGCCACACGTTGTTGTTGTCCTCCAGATAATTGACTAGGCAAATGGTTACGGCGTTCTTTTAAATGAAGTACCGTCAATAATTCTTCTAAATATTTTTTATCTGGTTGTTGATAATCAAGCAATATAGGAAAGATAATATTTTGTTCAACGGTCAATTCTGGAATAAGATTGAAACTTTGAAATATAAACCCAATATTCCTACGACGAAAGACAGTTAAGTTTTGCTCTTTCATTTTGAAGATGTCGTTTCCGTCAATATATACTTTCCCAGATGTGGGAATATCTAAAGCACCTATCATGTTCAATAGGGTACTTTTTCCAGAACCAGACTCTCCTACGATTGCGACAAATTCTCCTTTTGGCACGGAAAATGAAGCGTCCCTTAATGCGTGAACAGCCGTATCTCCACTGCCATAAGTTTTAGAAATTGATTCTACTTCTAATAAATTCATTTCATATACACCTCTTTCGATTTTATATGGAAAGTCTAACACGCCAACATTACTCCAACACGACAATAAGCCTACAGTTTTGTAGGAATTAAGAAATCCATTACAAATGTCGTTCCAACATTTAATTCGCTATCTACTCTAATTGTTCCACCATGAGCTTCAATAATAGATTTTGCAAGTGATAACCCAAGACCAACTCCCTGCGTGTCTTTAGAAAATCGACTGCGGTAAAATCTTTTAAATATGAAATACAAATCTTCCGGGTGAATACCACAACCATTATCTTTTATGATTATCTGAACGATTGACGCAAACTGTTTCCATTCAATAGAAACAGTGTTACCTTTTTCTGTATGGTCAATCGCATTTTTTACAATATTACTGATTGCTTCCATAAACCAATTACGGTCGCATAATAAAGTAACCGTGTCATCGCCTGCAAGTATCAATCTTTTTTCTTCTTGCTCAATGCGGTAATGAAAACGCCTTTCAACATCACTTATCATATCAGAAACATTCTCATTGTTTTTTTCCATTAAGACCGTGCCTGCGTCTAATTTTGTAATTTTCAATAGGTTCTGTACCAATGTTTCAATCCTATCTAATTCTTGTTCTGAAAGTGCAGTAAAATCTTTGATTGTTGATAAGTCTTTCGCTTCCTCTTGTATAATGCCGTGATAGACATTAAGAGCGGCAAGTGGTGTCTTTAACTGGTGTGAAATGTCTGAAAGAGTGTCCCTTAAAAATAATTTTGATTTCATTTCCTTTTCTGTATGGGCATTTAGGATTGATACTAAGGAATTGATTTCATGGAACAAAAGGTATAATTCTCCCTCATCGTTACATTCAATGCGTGAATTTTCATTTCCAGATGTATATTCTTTCATCTGTGTAATCGCATGTTCCATAAGTTTACTCTGGTTGCGAAAATACCAATATCCAGCTATTAAAATGAGCATACCCATGATAAGGGCAGATACCATGATATAGATTTCCGCATGATCTATCGGCAAAGCGATTAGAACTACGGAAATAAGAATAAATGCAATGATACTTCCCAATACCATAATAAAAAACTGTCTGATTTTCTTATTTACTAATATCTGCATAGTGCACCTCAATCCATAGTATTCCATTTATATCCCATGCGACGAACAGTTACAATCTTGTTCGGAGTGCTTGGCATATCCTCAATTTTAGTGCGAAGTCTGCGGATATATACAGTCAAAGTATTCCCATCTATATATTTTTCATCACAATCCCAAAGCTTACTTAAAATCTGTTCTGGCGATAGAACTATATCAGGATTTTCCATAAACAGGCACAACAGCTTATATTCGTTGGCAGTCAAATCTATCGGTATACCATCTTTATATACTCCTGATTTCAAAAGCTCCACCTTAATACCGTTTGAGCATAACTCCGTATTCTGTTGGCTGAAATTTTCACTTCTACGGAATAGGGCATTTATTCTGGATAGCAATACCGCCAACTTAAAAGGTTTTGTGACATAGTCATCGCCCCCTATGTCAAGTCCCATAATAATATCCATTTCCTCATCAGCCGCAGTCAGAAATAGAATAGGCACTTTTGATGTTTTTCGGATTTCTCGACATAAGTCATAACCGTTACCGTCTGGAAGTGATACGTCCAGAATAACCAAATCATATTTTCCGTCCTGCCATAGTTTATGTGCTTCTAAGACTGTTCGGACAATATCTACTTCGTATCCTTGTTTCTTGATAGCAAAAGATAGACCGTTAATTAAACTCAAATCATCTTCAACAAAAAATATATGTTTCATTCTTTAACACCGTCCTTTTCATATTTATGAATATACCGTTTATCAATGGGCTTTTCTGCGGTTTTGGGTATCAGCCACATACGGTTAATACGAATAACACCTTGAATACGATTATTAGAACATAATATTTGTACCCTACGCTCTGACAATCCCCATTTTTTTGCTGTTTCTTTAACACTCATATAATCAAACATAAAAATTCCTCCCTAATCTATAAGTCTGATTATAGTTCGCGATAGCGAATAATGCAAACAATATGATAAAGCTAGTTGAACAGCAGAAAAGTAACAATAGGACAGTTGCACTCTATACATACCTACATTGAAAAGCGTGCATATCTCATATAAAGAAATGCACGCTATAATCATTATCCTACAATCTTCCAATTGCTATCCTTATGTAACACAAGTGCAAACGGTGAAACTAAAGTTGTCTTTGTCTGATTGTCTATAAATTTCACGGCAACCTTGACCTTTTATAGTGCAGGGGGGTTAATACTGATTATTTGATTTACTTAGATTTTCACAATAAACCTCGATTGCTTTACTGAAAAATCCAGCCAGATTATCACGTCCAAATCTATTTATAAAATCTGTAAATCTTTCATCAGTAATATATAGAACACCCAAATAAGATAAAATTTGCTCATTACACTCATAAAAATGTTCAGAAATATATTGTTGCCATTCGCATACGATTGACTGTACTTCCGGGCAATCAGCAGAATCATTTTCATACATAGACAACTTTTCAAAAATACTTTGTGCCGTTGAATAAAAGTTCTCCATTTGTTCATTTTGGATTTTTTCTGCTTGTGGAGAAAATACAGTTTCAAACTCTTTGAATGCTTTTGTATTTTTCCAACGTTCCAATACTTCCGCTCTGAATTGTGCTTGCAGTTCAACTATTTTTTCGTTTGAAAATGCAGAAAATGTAAGTTCTTTTGCTCCCTCAATTTCTTTTTTTACAAGTGCAATCAACGCATTGATTCGTTCTTTTTGAGCTTCCAAAATTACCAAATGTTTATTTAATACGTCTGTACGGTTGTAATTCGGAGTATTAAGCAATTCTTTGATTTCCTTTAATGCAAATCCAACTTCTCTGAAGAATAAAATTTCTTGAAGTTTGCTTAAATCCTCGTCGGTATATTGACGGTACTTTGCTTTCGTTATAATAGACGGCTTTAACAGATCAATTTCATCGTAATAATGAAGTGTTCGAGCTGTAATACCAGTCAACGCAGCAACTTCATGAACAGCCATGGTTCTTTTATTCATTCCAAAAATCCTCCGTAGCGTCTAAAATTTCTTTGGCTGGCAATAATGTTGCTTCAACAATACTTTTTCCTGTTTTTTGCAAATAATGTTTTACTAAATGATAGCCACAAGCATATCCAGCACAATACGGCAAGCCAACTTGAGGATAATTTTGTAATGCCGCCATTTCATCACCATAAAGATAAGCATTAAGATTTTCTAATCCCTGAACATTTAATCCGTTATAAATAATAGGTTTAATACTTTCATTTAAAGTTTTTAAATCTGTCTTTGTTACCCAAGGACCTGCGTTATCTTTGCCATATAATGAAGTGGCAAAATTTTCTGCTAATCCCTCGCTAATCATCATTTCCCCAAGTGTAATATCGTTTCTCCATTTAATAAATTGAAAGCGCACATTATGATTTGTTTCGTGTGCCAATGCTACTGGAAGATGAGCTAAAGTATATTCATTCGGGATTAACCAAGAAAAAATATATCCCGGAATACCACCATCTCCACAATAACCGTCATTTAGTATGATATAAGGACTTTCGCTGTTTGCAAGTAAAATCGTGAATAGATACTCTTTGACAGGTAACTCTATTCCTTGTTCATTAAAGCAATTTAAAGACATTTTAATTGATAATTCACACTCTTTCCAAAGCTTATCATTTGAAATAAGGTCAATATTATGTTTTTGTGTTTCGTTTACCTGAGTTGGGGCGATATGTCCAAGCATTCCGCTTGCCATGATTACATCATACCCATTAGGTGTAGCAGCTTTCATAGGGACGCTATAACAAGCCCACTTTTTTTCAAATGGCAACATCAATTCATAACGATAAATATCATTTTTGTTTTTTAGAGGTGCTCTCATAATTTTTGAGTAAACATCATCTGAACGTATTGCAGATATTTTCATACATCTTGCTCCTTTCTTATTTTCTATTCCTAAGATAAACTATTACGTAACGTGAAAGTCAAGAGCCAATCTAAAAATATTTCAAAAATTTGAGCCTATTATAGGAACTATTTAAGTCAAATGCTTGTATTTCCTGTGAATATTTTTTGTTTTTTTATCATACCGGAGAGAAAAAGGAAAATAAAAATAGTTAAATACTTACTAAAAAGGGAATGCCTAATAATAACAAATGCTAGTATAGACTTTCCCTTTTGATGAATGATTAGTAGACAGCTACAATCTTCCAGTTGCTATCCTTATGTAACACAAGCTCAAACTGTGATACCTGCGTTGCCTTTGTCTGATTGTCTATGAATTTCACGGCAATCTTGACTTTCACATTGTCCCCGTCCTTTGTGAAGATAGGATTGACTAATTCAGAATAGAGGTAGTCTCTGCCGATAGGTTCAAGTACATTGCCAGCTACATAGTAGGCAAGTTCCTTTTCTGTGGCTGTCGGATACAGCTTAAAGAATGTTTCTAAAAATGCCGTAGCGTCATTCACTGTATCAGCGTCCACGCTTGCGTCAGCTTCTTGTGCCTTTGGTTCATAGGTTGATTTCTCAACTGCTGGTGCAAGGGTCGGGTTCTGCACGATTACCATATCGCCGTCTTTATCCACATGGACTTTGACGGTGTAGGTTGCCTTGACATTATTTGTCTGTTCGCCCTCTTTTATCTGCTGATCTACTTCGTAGGTAGCGATAAAATCGTCTGTTCCCGACTGTTCTATCTCCCAAATCAAAACATTTGTAACTACGGAGCTGGTCGGTATATCTGTTCTTATGGTATCAAGGTTCAAGTCCTGCAATTCCTTTGTCAGATAGTTGCTGATTGCCTGCGTCCTTGCTTCGATAGCTTCCTTGCTGTTATCCCATGTGTAGTAGGACTTGCAGAAGTTCTTCACGAAATTTTCAATCCCGTTGGTGTCATTTAATCGAAGCTGAATGGTTTCTGTTTCATGTACCGTGTGCATATCAATAGCGGTAAAGTTCTTATACACTCCAAAGCTCACACTTGCGATAAGCACTACCCATAATGCAATCACAGATTTCTTATGTGTGCCTACTTTGACAGTACGCACCTTTTTTTCTTTTACTGGTTTTTCTTTCTTTTTAAACATGGTTTCCAATCCTTTCTACTGTTTTATTCTTCCAGCACCTATCAAGTGCTGTTGCCAATATGAATTATTAAGGTTGGCATATCCGATAGGGTCGCCTGCATGATACATCTGATTATTTCCTACATAGTAGAGTAGGAAAGCACCGCCTTTCCTTATTTCTAGGGTAGGTTTGTGCAG
>NZ_JANJZT010000052.1 GCF_024622975.1 Blautia caecimuris
TTAGGCATTTTTTAAAAGTTGTTTATAATGATATATTACAAAACAGGTGACTGTGGATAAAACTGCGGAAACTCAAGTTTTCCTTTTTACATTGACTTTTCCCCTTACAACGCATATAATAATAGTAACTCATCTAACACGTTTAGAAGGAGAATCCGGTTTTCGCATTGCGATTACCGGTTTTTTATTTTATCTCTTTTATGTAATTCTGATAATCTTTTTCATAATCTTTCTTAGCACTTACAAAAAATATTGGATAAGCTGTTATCAACTGTACTCTCTTTTCGCTTTTCTTTTCAAACACAATCAGATAATCCAATTCTTCTTCCTGATAACGTAAGTACAAGCGCTTTTTCTTCTTAGAATTTATTTTTTCCCAATATTTTACCCGTGCATCGTTTTCATTATACAGTTCAATAACTTCTTTAATCCATCCTACGCGTAATGCACGATACAAACACTTTGCGCGGACATTTCCATCATTCATTGTAATCACTTCTGTTCCTGATCTACAATTTTCCGAACAAAATGCAGATGAAATATCATTTGTACATGGTTTTATATCCAGTTTTGCTTTCTGTTCTATACTTGCAGAATGCCAAAATATTTCTGCCTTATTTTCTATCCATTTTAAAGGCACATAAATTTCCATCCCCTGAAATAGTGGTCTGTCTTTCGTTGCAATGGTCTCTTTAAATCTGCTATGGCATTTATCAAAAATTTCAGATAATTCTAATGCTTTATCAATAGCAATAGGAGTTAATTTCTTTTTCATTTGTTTTCCTCCTATTTTCTTGGTTCCCAAATAAATAAATTCAACTTTGATTCATAACGGGCTGTTGATTTGTCAATATTCCGTTTTTTCTGTAATGCTTTTACAAACTCAATTTTCCCTTTGTTCGCCATATCTTTCATTTCCAAATTTCTATAATGATATGCCAACGCTCCATTCAGCAAATCTGCTAATTGCAAAATCTCTGATTCAGCAGAGTTAATCTGTCCAATATGTGTAATTACCTCTCCGTTAAAATCGTAAATATTATTACACATAACTTCCTTTAATTTCTGAATACGCTTGCCACCCTTTGTATCTTTTATATCCACCAAGATGTGATATTCATTTTCTTGTCGAATAATCGGATCCAGCGTTCTAAAGTACATTTTATAATACCACAGGTCATAATCATCGTTATTATATTTTGCATGATTCAATTTATCTTTTCCTGTAGCTACCAATCCACGATAATGTAAATCACTATTTGTCCAGAAATAATCCAGCAATTCCAGATAAAACTCAATCTTCGATTCCGAAACTTTTGTCCATTTAATTTCAAAGTGACTATTCAGACCATGCTTTTCTTTAATTGCACGAATATCTGAATAAATTTGTTTCCTTTTTTCACTTAAACAATACATTGCTCCAAGAACCATAACTGAAGAATTATCCTTTTGTAAATGGCAACTCTCATCACAAAATACAGTGTATAACATTGTCCGCCCTCCCTACTTTATTTTAGCCAGAACATCCTGGAAAATTGCATAGTTCTTCTTCACTCCATCATCCAGATCAATGGAAATCATCTGGTCGGCAAGGTGATGAATCTTTTCCTCGTAGGTTCTGATTTCAGTATCCTGTGCTTGCAAAGTAGCTAATTTCTTTTTTAACTTCACCCGTTCTCCAGTGGACGCATTAGTAATACGCTGTTCCAGATCGGCAATAGCTGTACGATAACGAGCCTGCTGTTCATGCACATAATCGGTACGGATACGGGCAATGGTGTCAGGCTGATAGCGATGCATATAAATCAGAGCCTTAAAGCCGTTCTTCTTTCCGCTGTCAAACAGCCAGTAAATCGGACATTTCTGATAAATCTTGCAATGGTCTTTGTAAAAATCATTTAGGAAATAATTCCGAATCACATCCTTCGGCTGACCTTTGCTGCCCAAAGCATCGGCAATGAATTTCAGGTTTTCATCCAGAGTATCTGCACTGTAAACGGTTTTCACGAACTCCACGAACAAACCAACAATATCATCCTCAAAGTATTCATCGTCACAGATTGGAATAATGTTATCTGTATCAGGAGGATAACTGGCTTTGCACCATTGATTTCCCACACGTACACCATCATATTTCCACAAACTACTTCCAGCCCAACCACCTTCAATTAACAGACCATCTGCATCAATTTTTTCATTAGCTTGATCACCAAACTGACTAATCCAACGACAATATTTTTCATCAAAATTCCCGCCAGCATAGACAAGACCCGGTATGTCTAAAGAATAACGACCAAACATACAACCAACTGCATAGGAAATGAAAGAGCGAATATCTCTGCCGAGGTCAGCCTTGCGGACAGTAACATCCTTATCCTCAACTTCCGGTGTCAGTTCTTCCTGCAAGCCGTAAATGTCAATGAAAATACGGTTCAGTTCTTCCTCATTAGTTTTCAGCTGATTAAAGCGGTTGTCGCATTCTGTCTGCCACTGTTCAAATGCTTCAGCAATGGTAGAAACTTTGCGAAGCAATGGATGGTGCTGGAAGTCCCATGAATATTCATAAGAATCCCATTCTTGTTTAGATAAACCCACATTTTCTTGTGCTAAAATTGCAACACTTTTTTCACTATTTGAATCTCCAAACAGAACCGGAATTTTTCCGATTTGTCCCACTTCAAAATTTACCGTTGATTTCATAGCACTGATTATATAATCAAATGGAAGCGAATTAACAAAACCCAATAAATAATCTATTTTAGCAGACGCTGTTATTCCACCTCCACCTCCACCAAATAATTGATTTGTAATATAGCGTCCAGTAAATTTTGACATAGTCATTGCTGTATAGGTAATTTCCGGTTCAAAGTAATGTTTAAAATTAGCTCCACTGGATTTCTTAAAGTTTCTAACTTCATCTCCATTTTCTCCCCAGTTTACAACATAATCATTGTTTCCATACCATCTTCTAAAGGTACCACCCTTAGCATAGGGTTTCCATTTCTTAGATGCCACTTCAAACCAGAATCGGAGGAATCTATTTTTATCACGAGTTTTTAATCCCTCAAATACTGTAGCGTATGTGTTAATATTTATTCCAGATTCAAAGGCATCTGCAAAAGATTTTGTTGCCCAATACGCAATAATATCGTTTGGTAAAGATAAATATAACTCTTGTACCGTTGCATAATCTTTAGTTCTATAAAAAAATTTCTTTTGTTTTGCCTCTTCTGTTTCAACCGCACCTTGTCTTTCGAAGAATTTTTTATAAAATCCCTTATATCTATTAAGTGAAGTGTTAGAAACAACAAATGCCGTTGTTCCATAGTCAGAACCAAACATACCTCTTCCCAAATGAAGCATATTCACAATGTATTCGTTACATAGCATTTTATTTCTCAGATTTGAATAGCTTGCCAAAGACATCCATACTGGTATATTTATCATTGCATAATAGCCGTTCTTCGTTGTAAGCCTGATACATTTTTCCATAAAAACTGTACTCAAGTCAGAGCATGAATCTGGATATTTTTCTTTTACAAAATCTTGCAATTTAGCTTCTACATCACCTATACCTCGGTAAGGGGGATTTGTAACAACAACTGAATACTTTTCAGATATTATTTCTGCCACCTGTACCAACGGCAGTAATTCTCTCAATGCTGTCTCACGGGACATATTTATATCTTCTGTAATCTCTGCAAAACGGTCATACAGTGCAGACCAATCCTGCGGTGTTACGGTCAGAATAGAACCGTATTCCTTTGCATCATGCAATTCTTTGATAATGGTGTCCATTGCAGTTGTGAGCTTCGCATCGCCATTACAGAAATAGTCCACTGCGAATTTATCTACATGATTGCTCTCCACGATGGCATACACATGGGGCTGAATGCCACGGCTAAAGAAACGGCGGTCATACTGGCGGGCTTTCATCATTACCGCAAAATAAGCCAGCTGTGCCGCACGGTCATCAATATCCAGACCGTAAAGATTATTCTCCACAATACTTGCTACTGCTTCACGGGTAGTATAGCCGTAGGATTCATAAATCTTCATCAACACATCAAACATATACGCAAGGATATGACCGGAACCGGAGCATGGGTCAATAACTTTCAGCTGATCCGGTGTCAGTGCGGCGTATTCCTTGCGAATCTCGGCAAGCTGTGCCTGCACTTCCGGCTCCTGCTCAGCTTCTTCCAGATAGTAGTGCCATTTGGTATCTTCCGGGTCACGGTTTCCGGCAGCATAAGCAGACTGTTCTTCCTCGGTAGGAAGAAGCTGACTCTTAACATCTGGGTGTCCCTCCAGCCACAAACGACCAAGGCTGTTCTCTACCATGTAACGAACAATCCAGTCAGGTGTGAAAAGTTGGGTTGCTGCAGGGATGTTTTCTTTTGTGATTTTCACATTCTTTTTCAGTGCTGCGAAGACATCGTCTTTTTTCTCGCCGTTATAATATTGATACAGCCATCCGATGATCTGGACAGCATCCTTCCAGTCATCCTCCGGTATCAGTTCAATCATCTGCTGAATCACACTGCCTTCACGAAGCAGGTTGTCTGGCAGAAGAAGCTCCGTGTAATCCGCAATCTTCTGGAACATTCCCGGCAGAATCTTATTCAGAGCGTTACACTGCACGATCAGCAGATATTTATACAGTTCTTCGGTTTTTTCGGCATCTTTCAGCTCATAGACCTTTTCCATATCCAATCCATCCAAATCCAGATGAATAGCTTCGGTTATAATCTGCGGCTTAAAGTTGTTTTCCTCGTCCGTGAATACACGCACATGAGAAGGAAGATAGCCGTTGACTTCCATAAATCGCAAAGCAGAAAATCGGTTAAACCAAGTGTAGGCAACCTCCTCCATGACCTGCTTATATCCTTTATCGTTAATCTCGGCAATCAGAGCCTGACGCTGTTTCTTTTCATCGGCAGTGAGGACTTTGCCGCCAACGCTGTCCGCATTGGCGGCCTCGATATTATCCTCTGTGATGCCGTATTCCACACCTTTCAGGGAAACACGGGCGATCAGCTCTGTTCTTGCCCAGACAGCAAATTTTTTAATCGCATTCTTATCCATACTCGTCTCCTTAATTCAGCTTGATCTCGTCGCAATTCTTCAACAACTGTTTCAACTGCTCCCGAATCTTCTCTACATAATCATCAATATCCGCATCCGTCTGTAAGGTCTTTGCCTGAAATACAACCTGGCGGTTATAGGCACGAACCACTTTTTTCTTTACAGGAGCAGTTTCTTTTCCTTGCTGTGTCGGCTGTACCTGTGGCTTCGGTGCTGGCGGAGCCAGAACGGATTCAATATTACCGACTGTATCATCCTTGTACTGACACATCGGCAAGAACATAGCATCCAGAAGGGCAAGGCTCTTTAATTCTGCAATTTTCTCCTTGCACTGGCTGAAATAGCGATCCGACTTTTCAATCAGATGAGATGCTTTGGAATCACCGTTTGCGGCAGTGTGGGTTGCTTCCATACACTGACGAACCGTTTCCAGAACCTCGGCACGTTTTTCTTCCAGCATCTTGTCATGGGCGGTGCGGACTGTATCCATCAACGGATTCAGTTCACGAATCCGGTTATAGTTGAACTTGCTTCCGGTCTGAACCATCGTAATCAGGCGAATAGTGTTCAGTGTCTTGTGTGCTTCCTCATTTTCTGCAATTCGGTCAAGATCGTCGTGCAGAGATTTTTCAAACTGCACTGCCTGATCGAATACTGTCACCTGGGTCTTAAAGAAGTTTTCAATGCCGTTACTCATGGCTTCTTTGTTATCAAAGAGAGCATCCTCTTTTTTCAGAACACGCTCAATCAGGGCAATATTGTCTTTCTTCTGAGAAAGTACATCATCCATCAGATGAATGGCTTCCTGCACCAATGCACGATCCGGGTATTTATGTCCATCATAACGGGCATCCAGAGAAGCATAGTAATCACGCTGTTCACCGAATTTTTCAGTCACAAAACGAATCAGACCATCTTCATCGTCCGGTACATCCATAACATCGAAATAATCCCGAAGCATTGATTTCACATCACGCATCATTGTAGCGGAAATGGTTTTACGCTTGCTGATGGAAGTCTTACCAATCTCACTCTTTTTGCGGAGCATATCCGGCAGTTTTGGGTCATCCGGCTGGATGGTATTGCCTGCATACTTGATGGTTACTTTCTGGGAATAAATCAGCTGTGCCGCAACCGCAGCAATGTCGATTTCTTTCCAGCCATACGGAATCGCACTGTATTTGCTCTGCACATCTGCCATAGATGTCGGCAGCTTTTTCGCATCCTGCATTTCCAGATATTCTTCCATGGCAGAAGCTGCATCACGGTTCGGTTCCATACCCGGAAGTGCTGTTACCGCACCTGTCAGAATCGCAATAATATCTGCATCACTGCCTGCATGATCTGTAATCAAATCGAGCTTGCTATATACATGAGCAACCAGATATTCAAGAGACTGGTCAATCTTACTCTTGGCATTTCCAGCTTTGATTTCCAGATGCTCACCGTCTACATAGAACTGCGCCCCTTCAATAGCATTTTGCAATTCGGTCATGGCACTCAGCTCATATTTTCCAGCTTCGTCCTGCTGATCACTGATAATTTTCTGCACAGTTTTTGGAAGCTGGCTTACATTTCTCTGCTTTACGTACTTGCGAATCTTCATAGCAGATTCCAGAGATTCATAGTAAGGTGTGTCAGCCAGAACCACGATTGCTTCGTTACCTTTGGATTCTGCCATCAGACGATAATCTGTTTTTTCAATAGCATCGGCAGCAACGGTCAGGAAACGCAGACGCATACCGCCTGTTGCCACACCAACAGTAATACCATCCACCATCTGGTCGAAAGCAAAGTCATATTTTCCATAACGGAATTTTTTGGTTGTGAAAATACCGCCGTAAATCATCTGAGCTATACGCTCCACTATAGAAGCAGTATCGACATTAGTATCTCTAATTTCCTTCTGAACATCTTGCTCTTCATCAGTCAAGAAATTATAAGTATCCCCTGTTCTATTGATATAATTTTTCTGCCCCATTAATCGATTCAAACTATCCCGGACAGCTTCGCGTAAAATAATCTTATCTACACGAATATCGTCTGCCATAAGGATAACGATATTGTCCAAATTAGAAGGAATATCATCAATATATCGAATCAAGTACAGAAGTTTCAGCACATCCACATCCTGCTGTTCGATGCCATCGCCGTTGTCGGCAGCTTTCTGACAACGCTCAATTACACGACGGATTGAACCATCCAGAAAAGTATGTACGGTATCATAAAAACGGAAGAATGGAACAAGTGCGTATTCATCCTTCTCCTGAATTTTCTGTGCAGCTTCCTGGAAACCGGACAGCATGGAACGCTCACCACCAGACAGGTGCTTACCGGAATTTCCATGTTTCCGGATTTCAGCAAATACCTTCTGCATGATGATGAACTGATACGGCACGAACGGGAAATTCTCGATAAATTCTCTCGGACCTGAGTAGCCTTTAATGTCCAGAATAGAGCCGCTGAAGCTGAACAGGTTACGAAGGACAGAATCATTCTGCTCATAAACACCTTCCAGGTCTTTGGCTGCTTCTGTTTTCTTTTTCAGAATACGCTTCTGGATGACTTCATCCACGGAGGAAGAAGATAAGCTCAGTCTTGTCTTGAAACGAGCCTGGATACGGGAGAACTCATCTGCACGAACTTTGATGATTTCATCAATGGCTTCCTGTCCGGTACAGATCACCCAAATCTTACCTTCGCACTCACTTCCGATTTTCTCGGTCAGAGATTGGAGGTTCAAAAGCATATCGGTATCCGTACCAACATACTGACCAACCTCGTCAATCATAAACAGCAGACGAAAGTTTGCAGGTTTAGTATCTACATAGGCTTTCATATCTTCCACAAGCTGTGCAATAGAAATCTCTGTTGCGGTTTTATCATTGAACCACGCCTTGGCATCGTCCTCACTCATATCTAAAACTTCCATTAGTGTCGGGATGATGAACTTTCCATTGAAAGCAAAGGCACGGCGCATTTCAAGCCAGGACTTGCCTTTCTTTTCTTCAAAAACTCTACGGAACTCCTCGGTTTTTCCCTGCTGGTCGATATAACGCTCCATCATGGCAACTTTCAGATTTTCACCGTAAAATCCCAGATGGTTGTAGAACATTTTGGCAAATACACGAAGAACCGCAGTCTTATCTTTATTGCTGAATCCCTCAATATCAATATTGAACAGAATTGTCTCGGTCTGTCCCTTTGTGGCACGATCAATCAGCATAAAAGTTGCCGGGTCATCCTCAAACTTTTTACGGAAACACTCCACACTGCGAATGCCTTTTACCTCTTTATTTTCCAAAAGATAGGAAAGCATTTTCAAGAAGTGAGATTTACCACTTCCAAAGAAACCAGAAATCCAAACACCCATATCAGCTGTCGGCTGGTCAAAAGCATCACCGTAATAATTGAAGAACGTAATGAAGTGTTTCTTCAATTCTCTGGTAATGACATATTCATTTAACTCCTGCTCGATTACATCATCAGCAGCCTGATCTACTTTAATTACACCATTGATTTTGCGGTTAATGTCATCCGCAAACATATCTCGAATCATCATGGCTTTATCCCCCTTAATCTATGACATTGAATGCCCGGTAATAATCATTTGGTGTCAAACGATTGAACAGTTTTACATGACGACCATCAAACTCACCCGGATACATAACCAAAATCGGAACATCCGAAAAATACGGTTGCAAGGCTTCCAGTAACGTATGGATTCTCATAAACGGGAACACCTCGCCCACACCTGTCAGCATCAGTACATCACCCGGTTCGTGTGGCTCATACTGGATTTTATCAATGAACTCTCCATTGCCGATTGCGGAGTTAAGCTGCTCCAGAAGATAAGCACTTCCGTCAGCTTCTTCCATATCGGGAATCGCATCTGTGATGTCCATATCATCACAGATAGAGAGAAATGTTTTATATAAATTACAAACAATTAAATGGCAATCTAAGGACTGATCGGTTTCCAACTGATTCACAAAATGGCGGACAACCATTTCGTTCTCCGGTTCATAACAGAAGATTCTGATATTCACCTCATTGCTGAGTCCTTTGCCTTCCAGGAACTCCGGTTCCTGAATCAATGCCCGAACTTTGTCCAGGCGTTCTTTTATGTCACTCATTGGCTACCTCCTAAAAAAAGCAATTAAACGCTGGCAGTATCGCCGTATCGCCATTGCTTCTGATGGCATTCTCCAAAACAGAATGCAGCCATACTGGATTCAAATGATCTGCCTTGAGGTTGTCGAGATATTCTGTTTCGACAAGCACTCTGGCAATAATCTGTTTTAACTTTGTTATTGTAGTATCGCTCCAGGAAGCCACAGTATCATTCTGCTCCTGCAAGCGCATAAAAAATATATTCAAATCAATCTTACCAAAAGACGTGTCCCTTAATCTGTACTTCTCACCAATGACTGTCAGCATAAATTCCCAAACCAGTCGGCTCTGCTTCATCAAAGCATAAAGACAAATCTGTTTTGCTACATCCGTTGGCTGTGACGCAATCGCAGCAACCAGCGAATCATCTTCCAGTGCATGAAGCCGTTTTATACAAGCTTTTGCCATGCGTGTGATAGATTTTTCCGTTGGGTACTGGAAAAGATTCTGCTCTACAATTTCTTTAACAATCGCATCATTTGAATTTCCTTCTGCCATTAGCTTTGCGGTAGAACGCATCTCGTAGAAAAGGAACGGCTCTCTGGTCAAAGACGCAATATAAGGATAAGAATGATCCATGTTCCCGTACCTCCTTACTGCTCCTCTTTTTTATCAGGAACAAATTCCATGATATCTCCCACATCACAATTCAAAGCAGAACATATCTTTGACAGAATCTCTGTACTTACATTTTCATCTTTTGATAATCGAGACATCGTTGTTGTACTAACTCCTGTCATTGCACGCAAATCTTTCTTCATCATTTCTTTATCAATTAACAATTTCCACAATTTCTTGTAACTAACTGCCATTTTTTCACCTCAATCTTATTTGCTTGAAATATCTGTTCACATGGTATTTATCATCATATCATAAAAATGCGTTTCAAACAATCTAGTCTATCAAAAATCATAATTCAATTCTGAAATATCGCATTTAAAATCACAAGAAGCACAGCTTAATAAGACAAGCTGAAAGTACAAGTGCCACTATATATCCGATTCCACAGAAAAATTTTATCTCGTTTATTTTCTCTGATTGCAATCTTATCCTTTTTTTTAATTTTTGCACTTCCTTCTCAGCTTTCTTTCTATTCTGTTCCGCCTGATACTTTAATGACTGTAATTGTTTTTCTGCTTCTTTTTGTTTTCTATATGCCTCATCAACAGCTTGCACAGATGATTTATTCACCTGTATCTGCAATTTAGAGTTCTGGTCCCGAACGTCTTTTATTTCTTCTTCGAGCTGCTCTTGCTCGCTCCTGCTCTTCAAGCCGTTTCTGTTCCTCAAATCGTCGTTGTTCTTCTGAAGCGATTGATTCAGCTTCTGCGTTTCGGACAGTTCGGTTGTCAAACGATGAATTTCGTCGTTTAATTTCCGAATTTCGTCTTGCATTTCGTGATTCTCGAAGAATAGCTTCTGTTTTTCCATTTTCAGCTTGTGTGTCCTTTCCTGAAATTTCTGGATAAACTCGTTCATCTTCTGATTTCTCACCTGTAACTCGTCTCTCTCTTCCGTCACTAGCTCCAGTGACGCCGCCTGTTCCTTCGCAAGCTGCTTCCACTTGTCGGTAGTATCCGGCAAGCTCTTCATCTGCTCCGTTTGTTCGTTCTGCTTCGGCTCGTACCCTTTCGTAATTTCCATTAAATTCATTCTCTAGTCCCTCCTTGCTGATATCCAGATGAAATGTTTTTGACAGATTGCTGTCTCTCACCTTCTTCCCATCCTGGTTCTGAAAAGTAATGTGCTTCCGTTTCTCTGTCCAGTTTACATTCCATCCAAACTGTTTCATTTTTTCTATAAACTTTTCTTTGCTGATACAATTTTCCAGTGCTTTTAACACTGCCATTGCACAATCCGCTACAAAGCTGTCTTTCACCTGCTGTCGGAACAGATTATATTTATCTTTGCTCCATGCAATGACTTCCCCTTTTTCAATCTGGCTTCCATCAAAGTGCTTTCCTTTCTCGGCAACTGTCAGTCCACGTTCCCGGCACATCTGATTGGTAAGCTGTTTCATACGTTCCAGATCCTTTTTGGTGTTATGCAGTTTTCTTCCATCTTCATAACTCACTGAATTAGTAACCAGATGGCAGTGGATATGATCTTTATCCTTATGCACAGCCACTAAGGTCTGGAATTCACTGAACCAATTTTCTGCAAACTCTTTTCCAAATTCTAATGCCTGCTCCGGAGTAATCTGCTCGTCCTTATGCCAGGAAATAATGTTATGAGCGTACATTCTCCCAGAATCTTTATCCCACATCTTCTTTTCTTCCAGAAAGGTTCTGTACACCAGATCATAATTAATCTCGTCATGACAGTACGGGCCTGTTACACAGGTAAATAATTCGTTGGTCTTGTCCTGTCGCAAAACATATTCGATGCAGTTTCTCATTGCTCCATGTGTATTTGTCCGCTTATTAATCGTCTTATTAATAGCCATATCTTTTCACTCTCCTTCCGGTACTTAAGAATATTTTTATTGAGGAAATACAGCGTACTGTCATTTGGAACTTCTCCATCTATATGCAGCTTTCTTGCAATCTGATTGATATTTGTAGTAGCTCCACGAAGCTGACTGAGGATATCTGCAAACATCTGGTTCAATCTTTTCAGTTCTTCCACTTCCTCTGTAGAAGCTATCTTCAAGTCTGCAATTGCTTTTATCACAACTTCCTGCTGTGTTCTTCCTGATTCTTTCACTTTGTTTTGAAGCAAATTATATTCCTCGTTATTCATCCGTATGGTTACTGTATGATTTCGTTTTCTCATAGGCTTTCGGCTCCTTTCTCTACTCGATTTTTATTCTTTATTAACAGACACAGCGTTTTGGTGTATATTGGCAGGAGATTTATAAGAGAGTGCAACGCTCTCTTATACAGGTGCAGGGTGCATGACGTCCAGTGGACGTCAGCTTTGCACCGACCGGAGCGGCAGCGGAGACAAGTCCTCGTCAATCAGTAAGTGTTCCGTAGGAATATCCGTTGGACATTTCGCAGGGATATTTACGCTATTGACGTGCCGGGGTTCCAAGGGGGCACATAACGTCCAGTGGACGTTAGCTCTGTGCGGACCGGAGCAGAGCGGAGACGTGCCCTCTGGCAAGTTTAGGAACAGCCCAAAGGCTGGCTCCGGTGCAGAGTGGCTTGCCACTTTGCGAAACTTGCCTGTCATCTCCCCACTATAAACCGATACTAACCAATCAGCATTTCCCCACTGCATTATCAACCCTAAATGGAGATGACGGTGGTTTTGTGGTGCAGGGACAGACTGTGGAAGAAATAGAAAAGCTCCCATTTCGATAGATTTTCTCTTTCTGAGACAGGCTGTTCCTGCATCACTCCGATGCGAAGTATCGGACAATCATGTGCCGTATCCGGCACTCTATTCTTTTCTTCGCCTTGCTTGTTCAATCCACCCATCTGCCAACGCTTTTCTGTTATATTTTTCCGTAATTTCTGTCTTTCTTTTTCTGGATCTCTTTCCATTTCTGCTAAAAGACATAAAAATAGCAGTCATAAACATTTCTCCAATTCATAATGTCTGAAATGCCATCACTGCCATTGCCTTTTTCTGCTATTCTGTTTTCGTAAAGCTAGTATAGAATAAATTAAATTTCTGCTATATATTTTTGAGATGATGTATGGTAAAATAGTGTTATCAAAGAAAGGA
>NZ_JANJZT010000053.1 GCF_024622975.1 Blautia caecimuris
CCTCCCATATATAGTACTAATAGGGTTATTTTAAAACATCTTTTTTATTCATTGGTGCTATATATAGTACGAGTGACAATTTGTTACATTTATTCGACGGTTTATGTCAGAAGGTTAGAAAAGTCTTTTGTAAGCGATATAATTGCTATAAAAAAGCAAGGAGTGTATAATGAGTTATGAACAAAAGAATATTTACCTCAGAATCAGTAACAGAAGGACATCCGGACAAAATGTGTGATGCCATATCAGATGCCATATTAGATGCACTTATGGAAAAGGATCCGATGAGCAGAGTGGCCTGTGAGACTGCAATTACAACGGGGATGGTATTAGTGATGGGAGAAATTACAACCAATGCGTATATAGATATACAGCAGGTGGTGAGAGAAACCATCAAAGAAATTGGTTATGACAATGGAGATTATGGATTTGATGCACATACCTGTGCCGTCTTAACGGCAATTGATGAGCAGTCATCAGATATTGCTTTGGGCGTGAATAAGGCATTGGAAGCAAAAGAACACAAAATGTCAGAAGAAGAACTTGATGCAATTGGTGCTGGGGATCAGGGTATGATGTTTGGTTACGCATGTGATGAAACGAATGAATTTATGCCATATCCAATTTCGTTGGCACACAAATTGACTCGTCAGCTTACGCAGGTCCGTAAAGATGGTTTGTTGAATTATTTAAGACCGGACGGTAAGAGCCAGGTTACTGTAGAATATGATGAAGCAGGTATTCCGCACCGGTTGGATGCAGTGGTTCTGTCAACACAGCATGATCCAGATGTGACACAGGAGCAGATTCACGAAGATATAAAAAAATATGTATTGGGACCGATTATTCCAACAGAACTGGTAGATGAGAATACAAAATTTTTCATCAACCCAACAGGACGTTTTGTCATCGGAGGACCTCACGGAGATAGTGGAGTAACAGGACGCAAGATTATTGTAGATACATACGGTGGTATGGCACGGCATGGCGGCGGAGCTTTTTCTGGAAAAGACTGTACGAAAGTAGATCGTTCTGCATCTTATGCTGCTCGTTATGTTGCGAAGAATATTGTGGCTGCAGGTCTGGCAAAAAAATGTGAAATTCAGTTGTCTTACGCAATTGGGGTGGCTCATCCGACCTCTATTATGGTAGACACCTTTGGAAGTGGGAAAATTTCAGATGAGAGTCTGGTAGAGATGATAAGAAGAGAATTCGATCTGCGACCAGCAGGAATCATTCAGATGTTGGATCTCCGCCGTCCGATCTATAAACAGACGGCAGCCTATGGACATTTTGGAAGAAACGATCTCAACCTTCCATGGGAAAGATTAGATAAGGTAGAAGAACTGAAAAAATATTTGAAATAATTTATTAGGAGGAAACGTATGGGAAGATACAAAAAGCGAATCTCAAGAATTGTGACGATTGCGATGCTGTTTACATTTCTGGTAGGAAATTCTAATATGGTATATGCTATGGGAGCAACACAAGTTGGATATGCGAGTAAATATATCACAGTGAAAGGGAATAATATGCATCTTGCTTTGTATGGAAAATTGGATGCAAGTGGAGAAACATTTGCAGATGAAGGAAAAACCACATTGGTGATGATGCCGGCTCTGGGAGTTCCATCACCGCATATCTACTTCAAACCTCTGGCACAATCTTTAGATGAGAGTTTTAACATAGTGATTGTAGAGCCGTTTGGATATGGGCTTAGTGATGGTGCATCGACTGCTCGAACTGTAGATAATATCAATGATGAATTGAATACTGCACTGGACACCATGGGAATTAAGCAGTGCGTATTGCTGGTACATTCAATTTCTGGAGTATATGGACTCAACTTTGTACAGAATTATCCGGAAAAAGTAAAAGGATTCATTGCCGTTGATAATACAGTATATGATGAAGAACTGGCAGAGGCTATGGAAATGGAAAAGAAATATATGCTGCAGGAAATTGATGAATTTCAGAAAATCAAGAATTCCTTTTCTTCTTTGGAAGAATTCCAGACGGCATTGAAAACAGATCCAGATAAATATGGGGCAGCATTACCACAGGTTTCCGGGTACACTTATACGGAGAGTGATAGGGAGGAATACATTCAGGCATATTCTTTAAGCAGCAACGATACGATTAGAAATGAAGTGAACGGGATGGATCAATCATTACTCTCTATAAAGAATAAAAAATTCCCATCGGCACTTCCTGTATTAACCATGATTTCTTCAGAGAATGTACAAAATGTTCCGGCATGGGAGACTGCTCATAGAAATCAATTGGATTTAGAATCTGGTAATCACCAGTTATATATTGTAAATGGAGGACATTATATCTGGTATACCAATTTAACGCAGGTTGTACAGCTTATCGATGAATGGAGAATAGAGAATCATTTTTAAAAGGAATCTGTGTGATGAGATTTCTAAATAAGAGAAAACAGAAGGGAAGTGTAGCTTGGGGAAAGTAACTATTTCAACTGTATTGGGATACAAAGAATATGTAGTGGAAAATATAAAAAACATCCGGGGAGAGGATGAAGAAAATTCCGATTTTAGGATTTATCCGGATTATCATAAGATTTATAGAGGACAGACGGAGATCGTCTTAACGAAAGCAGAGTATGAATTGTTTATGCTTTTGTCAGGGAGACCAGGTGTGATATTTACCAAAGAAAAAATTTTTGAGATTCTTTATAACGAGGAATTGCCGGAAAGCATTGATAATATTGTGTACTGTCTGGTATCCAGTATGAGAAAGAAAATTGAACCGGAGCTAAAGCAGTGCCGCTATATTAAAACAGTGAGAGGTGTAGGATATAAGTTTGAAGGAAAAAAGATGGACATCTTTCCAGAATAGTTGATCTGAAGACAGAGGGAATTTTTTAAAACCTCTGTCTTTTTTTGTTGCTTTTTTATGCCATCTTGCGTACAGAAGTAGTGAAAGTCACCTCCCAAAAAGTATGCTTTTTGATGGGAGATGTAATAGGCTATTTTTTTATTTCCAAAAAGTATATAAGAAGGTTTTGAGATATGCCAAAATATTTTAAGACTTTTTGGGAATGTATAAAGGGGGATACGTATGGCATATTATGGGTATCACAGAATCAGTACTAAGGAACAACACTTGGACCGAGGTATTATAGAAATAAAGAGGTTCTGTGAAAATCAGAAAATTAAACTGGAAAGTATTTTTACAGATAAGATAACCGGTAAAAATTTTGACAGACCACGTTATACCGTTCTTGTGGAAGATGTTTTACGGGTAGGGGATACCCTGATTATTACAGAGCTGGACAGACTTGGCAGGAACAAGCAGGAGATTTTAAAGCAGCTACGTTTTTTAGAAGAAAAAGGGGTTCGGGTAATGGTATTGGAACTTCCTACCACGTTGTTTGACCTGTCTCAGATGGAAAATAATCTGGCAAAGATGATGATAGAAACAATCAATAATATGATGATTGAACTCTATGCATCCATGGCACAGGCAGAGATGGAGAAAAAGGAGAAGCGACAAAAGGAAGGTATGGAGGCAAAAAGGCTTCGGGGTGAATGGGATGAAGTAGGAAGACCACGGGCTATAGAACAGGAAAAGTTTAACCAGGAATTTATGAGGGTGGTACAAAAGAAGGTAACACCGACACAACTGCAGCGGGAGTTGGGGTTAACTTCTTCTACCTATTATCGGTATCGGAAAAACTTTTATGAAAATTTTCCGGAATTTCTTCAATCTGTATAGGGGTGAGGTAATTACTAAGTAAAAGAAAAATTTAAGGAGGCAGATGTTATGAGTGAACACAGAGAAGGAACATTGTTTTATGATACTGAAACAGGGAGGTATGATATACGTTTTGATTTGGAATCTTTTTATGGAGGACTACATTGCGGGGAATGTTTCGATGTAAAAGTGAAAGATGTTTGGGTTCCGGTCCGAATTGAAATGGGAGATGACTGGTATCTGGTTGGACTGAACGTGTCGAGATTAGATGGACTGAGAGTACGTATGTAAATAGGAGGATAAGCCTGATGAGGGGAAGCGCAATGAGAGAAAGTGTTACGGATGTTCGCATTATACTGGAATGCTTACAGGAAGCATATCAAATGGAAGGAGATATGGTACGGTCCGGGAAAAATATTCATGCGACTATGATATATCCATTTGTCCGTATGCTGCAAGAAAAGTGTAGGGATTTAACAGAGGAACAGATACATAAGACACTTTGGAAAGAATATGAGCTTTCAGGGGCGGACAGGATGTTTGTGGAGAGGGCTTCAAAGATTTTGGAGCCATACGAAGGGGAATCAGAAGATGAGAAATAGTACAATGGAATACAAAGTGAATCAAGCCTATGAAGAACTAAAGCGTTTAATACAGTGGCATCCGGATAGTGAAGAAAAATTTTTACAGAAAATGGTATGTTTATTGTTACCTGGAAAAAGAAAATGTTGGCCAGAGGCTATCTGTGATTTGAGGCAATCTTTTGAAGCTGAGCAGGAGATGATATTTGTTGAAAAATATAGAGGAAAACTGGAATGGCTGGATAGTATTTCTTTGGCAGAACTACAAAGAAAGATAGGAGAAATTTATTTTGTTGATCATTACAAGATGATAGCGGATCAATTCCTATACAAAAAGGATTTTGAAACTTCCTTATTTTTGAGAATTGCAATGGAAACAGGGATAAGAAGTGCAGATATTCCATGTATAGAATGGTCCTGTATGCATGGAAAAACTGTTATTTTGGAAGAAACCAAAAGAGGAGATTTGTACAAAAAACTTAATGGAACGTTCCCTAAGATTTCGGTTCAGTCGTTGCGGATTATGAAGTTATTATATAGGAAGCAAGGAAAAATATTTACAAAATCAAAAGAGTACTATGTTCGCAAAATTTCATGTGCATGGGGAATTCCTGGGTTTCATGTCCATAGCTTTCGGAATTATAGGAGAAAGATAGAGAGGGGAATTTCAGCAGGGGTACAAGTTCCAAGGATAATTCCATTATAAAGAACGTGTTAGATAAGAAAAATTTATAGGATGTTATTGGAGCTGATTATGTAAATGGTAAATAAAGGTAGCATTTCGGCAGTAAATTGCGATTACTGCCGAAATGCTACGATAAGGTGGTGAAAAATATGGGGTGAATAAATTGTTGGATGAAGGAAGAAAGAATTACTCATGTAGAAAGAAACGCATACTGTAGCTTTCAGTAGTATTGCATCTCGTGGAAAGGCAGGTGCGAAGGAATATCCGCTTTATGTAAAAGGAATTCGTGATCTATGGGGGAACATTTATGCAGAAAACTACAGCACGGAAATTGCTGCTGTGAGAGTCATGGTTGCCGGAATGTAAAGGGCGTTATATGGACATAAAAAGAGCCGACCAAAACTGGGCGGCTCGAAGTATTTGTGGTTGTTTATGCTTTCTTAGGCATAGGGATGTCAAAATTTTTTAGTGTTTCAATTAAGGATAGAATCGCATCTGAGTTTTTCTTAAATTGTGTTTGAAAATCTTCTGTAATCTCATAGTGCAGATACAGCGAGATCAAGATAGCATTCCATATTCGGAGCATGGTCTTTTCCGATAGGTGCTCCTCCAGAAAGCGTAGATGCTTGCAGAGTGTTGCCTGCGTTTTTGTCCAGGTAAAGAAATAGTCATCTTTTAGTGGAATGTTGAAATCATGAAACCATTCTCGAACTGTATGTATTTCCAATCCGTCTCCGCATTCCGGATTATTAAAGATATATCCAACAGACATTTCTTCCGGATTTTCCGGAAAATTACTATCGGCAGGAAGGGCAAGATACCGGCCAATTGGAAACATGGCACAGACTGTCGGTTTTACATCGTGTACCAAACATTTTCGATCTTTTAATAGCGGGCAACGTTTCACACTTCCTTGTGGTTTCAGGCGTACTACGGGGAAACGGGAGTTAGATCCAATATAGGTTTCACAATATTGTTCCAAGGCATTCTCTGGTGTAATCTGAAATTTTTTTGCTATGTTAAACAGATCTTTCGGGGATAAGAGGATATCCTCCCGGTGGATGCAACATTTTCCGCATTGAGTACAATGAAATACAAATATATCATCGAGACCGATTTCTTCATATCCTAATTGTTCTTTTAATTCTTTTATTGAATTCATATTATTGTCCTCCTAAATAAAAAAGAGACCACTTGGGAAGTAGTCTCTTCGTAAACATAAACTTAATTAAATTTGTATTGTTCCAATAAATAAATAGGCAATGTTTCTGTTTTACCGTCTATACCACCTTTGGTTGCTCCCTTTAAATAAAGAAGCTTATCTGCTTTTCCTTGAGCCAGAGCTTTCTGGGCAGTAGAAGCAGTACCTTTTCCAGCTTTGACTTCTATTAAATAGCGGGTGGAAGAGGATAGGCTTTGTGCTACAAAGTCAATTTCTCCGCCACGGTAGGTAGCAAAAGCAGGGGTTTCAAAGGAAATTTCCTGTGGAAAATCCTGGCGTTTCTTCAGGTTGATATAGACATAATTTTCATTTAATGTGCCTGCAAGTACACGGGAATCGGTACCGGTACGTGTCAGATAATAGTTTGCCAGCCCCATATCCATGAAGTAGCAGCGGCTTGCGGACTTAAAATCCAGAATATCCATTTCTGTTATTTTGGCACAGAATCCGATGATTCCGGAAAAGTACAGCCAGCTAATGGCACGGTTGCAGGTAGCCTTTGAAATATTGCTGGAGTAGTCTTTGGTTACCAGTTTTTGCAATTCTTCACTGATGCTGTCTTCTGAAAATCCTTTCTTTTCACGATTTAAAATACGGCAGATGGAAAAGAAAATATGGGTAAACACTTTGGTATCTAAAATATCCGTAAAATAGCGAATGGATTCATTGGTAAAGGTATCAATGATTTTTACGAGTTCGCCTTGAGCTTTTACGATGTTCCGGTTTTCCAGATAGTTTTCGACCACTTTGGGATAGCCACCAATCTGGCAGTACAGCTCATAGGTTTCCTTTAAGCGATCATAGACCTCTGCCCTAGAAGGAACAAAAGGTATTTTTTTATAATCTTCATACAGGTTTTGGTCATAGGCCATCAAAAATTCCTCAAAAGAAAGTGTGTAGATAGTAAGCTTTGTGACATCACCACTGGAATAACGAAATTCTGGATCATAAATCCGTCCAAGATAGCTTCCAGTGATGATGAAATGGGCTTTAAAGTGACGTGTAAACTCCCGGATACGGTTATAAATTTCGGAAGACTCCTGGATTTCGTCAATAATGATGACGGTATCTTCAGAATCAATAAAGTCCGGTTCATATAACTGGAAGGCATCGTGGAGAGGATGCTCCCGCCGTTTTGTTCCAGGTGTCCAGTCGGTTGCCTGTTTATAACATTCCATAAACTGTTTGCCGCTTAATTCAAACAGGTTAATATAAATTTTGTGTTTGTAGTTTTCGTCAGCGAATTTCTGTATCAGGTAGGTTTTTCCAACCTGACGGGCTCCACCGACTTCCAGGGTACTATGACCTCCTTCATTTTTCCAATCCAGAAGACGGTCATAGACAAAACGCTTCAGATACATAAGCACAAATCCTTTCTTTAAAATCTATCTTTCATTATAGCAAAATATTTGCAGTTCATACAGTGCAAAATTGGATAAATTATGTTTTAACATTCAAATTGAAGCTTTGCACGTATATCCATAAGAATTTTGCCAAGATGATTTTCGCCATGACCATTTACAGAACCCCAAAAGTAATCTCCCCAGTTGTTTTCTTCAACAAGGTGACAATTCCCAGTAGCAAGTAATGCTTTACATAGGGTAGGATTCTGCATGAATTTGCACATACAAATTTCATACATGTACATAAGCTTTACACTTTCCCAGTCTGAACGGAGCTGCACTTCTCTTCCCAGTTTTTTTGCATCTTTTGGATTCCTTAATTTGGTAAATTGAAGCTGTTCTTTAGGTGAAAGGGTCTTTTGTGCCTGGAAAGCAGCCTCATTATTTGCATACCAGTAGCCCCGGTAATATATCCGGGAAGGATAGAAGTTACTAAGAAAAGCGTATGCTCCATGAAAGTGGTCAATTGTTTGCTGGTAATGATTCGAATAGGTATTAATAAACATGTAATCCCTTCTTTCTTATACAAAAAAAGGAACCGCTTATGGCAAGCAGTTCCTTCTTAAACATATTTTTTCGTTTGTTATTTGCTTATTTGTGCTTCTTCTTGTTCTTCGTAATAGCGGTCTGCAATATAGCCAGCAGATTCCGCCCAAAGAGTATTTTCTGTATTTTGCAGGGCTTTGTAAGTTTTTGAGTGATAAAATTTGCCCATGGCATCCGGAAAGGAAAGATTACTCTTTTCCATAATAATATCGACAACATCCCGGATCTGAATATACAGATTCATTGAAATATCTTTCCCGTTAAAAAAATATTTACCTTCCATGTTTTACATATCCTTTCGAGATTCAAATACCAGATGTTCCAGTGCTTCAATTGATAGCATCTCTATATCTGATTGAATACTCATATACGTTATCCCTCCATTTGCTTTCATTATATCAAAAAAGAAGGTGCTTTCCAACGGTAAAATAATTATAAATAAAAAGTCGCAAAAGATGTTTGAAATGGGGCATTCACCCCATTTCACTATCCCCAGACTTCGCCCATGATTTCCACAAGAAAATCATCTAATGGAAAATCGGGAGGAAGTAATTCACCAAACGTTTCTTGAATTTCTTGGATAACTTCCGTATAAGAAGAATACGCCTGTGAAAATAAGTGGGAAGAATTTTTAAGTTCAATGATATAAAATTCTTCTCCTGGATTTAAGTCCAGTTCTTCCTGATCTTTGATCCTCCATACCGTCATAGACTCGGCAGTGCCATAACGACAGCCATCAAGTTTCTCACAAAGATATTCCTGAAAGGCTAAGAGTGATTCTGGATCAGAGAACTCTTTGTATAAATCAGGAAAAACTTCCTCTGTATATTGAAGGATAAGATTAGCAGCCTCTTCTGTAATAAGAAATCCATAGATATGAAAAACGGATGTAATGATACTCATAGATTTCTCCTTACGCAATCATTTCAAGAAACTCATCTTCAGATAAAATCTTAATGCCGAGAGACTGGGCTTTTGCTAATTTACTTCCAGCTTTTTCCCCACAAATCAGATAATCTGTCTTTTTTGTGACAGAACTGCCGGCTTTTGCTCCAAGCTCAATAATTTTGGAGTTGATTTCATCCCTTGTAAAATGAGCAAGTTTTCCTGTTGCAACGATAGTACATCCTGTAAATACATTTTCTTTCATCATAGTGTTCATTTCCTTTCTTTCTTCAAATATAAGTTCTTTTTGGAGTTCGTGCCAGAGAATTAAATTATTTTCATCAGAGAACCAGTCATGGATATTCTGATTCAGAGTATCACCAAAGTCATCTAACTGGGTGAAATCATAGTTACCAGAGGCAGCGTCAAAAAATCCCTGCAGACTGCCGTGGAATACTGTATCCAAAATCTTGCTTTTGGTCCTTCCGACCATAGGAATATCCATGGAAACCAGGAATCGGACAAAGGTAGTATTTCGGCTGGAAGTAATAGAATTCCATAATCTTTCAAAGGATTTTTTACCGAAACCTTCCAACTGTAAGATTTCTTCCTGATGTTCGTTTAGATGGTAAATATCCGGAAATGTCTGGAGATAACCCAAAGTCAGGAATTTTTCCAAGGTAGTTTCGGAGAGTCCCTCGATGTTCATTGCTTTTTTTCCAACGAAATGTGTAAAGCGTTTTCGGATCTGGCTATCACAGTTGGGATTGTCACAATGCACCGTTTCAATGAGACGCCCATCATTTCCTTTTCTTTGATAGATACGAGTCTGAGAACCACAGCATGGACATACTGGGGGAACTGCATCTACGTAATGACCACGTTCCAGATTTTCTTCAATATGAGGAATGATCATATTGCGTTTTGATACAGAAATTCTACAACCTGGCACCAATTCTAATTCTTTGATAAAGGTCAGATTGTGAAGGGTTGCTCTGGAAACAGAGCATCCGTCAATTTCCACAGGGTCAAAAATTCCCACTGGTGCAATTTCTCCGAAACGGGTGGGTGTCCATTCTATATTGCGAAGAGTGGTTTCGTAAGTTTCGTCTTCAAACTTAAAAGCCAGTCCATCTTTATAATGATGTCCGGTACGCCCGCATTTTTTGGAATAGTCCAGACTGTCGAAAATCATTACAATTCCGTCAATAGGCAGATGTTTTTTGCCTGCCAGATCAGTCAGACTTTCAATATACTGGTTTACAAGATCCAAGGTTAAAGGCTTGGTTGCAGCAATATAAGGACAAGGCTGAAAGCCATAGTCAAACAGGCTGGAAATTTTCATAGATCTGCTGTCTGGAAAGAGAAATGGAGAGTCCAGACCTTCCAGAACATTAAAAGGCATAAAGTGCAGACAGCGTCCTGCACAATTTGCCGGATCAAGACTTCGCACAGAGCCAGAAGCCAGATTTCGCCCATTTTTGTAAGGTTCTCCTTTTCCATCTCGGAGGGTTTCTTTTAAACGCTCAAAGTCATTGGTTGGGATGAAGGATTCTCCAACAATCACCAGCCGGCCTTTATATGGAATTGAGAGAGGGACATCAACGTATGCAGGGATGTTATGGGTGATAAGTTCCCCAATTTCTCCGTCGCCACGCGTGGAAGCCTCTACAAGTGTTCCATTTTCGTAGACCAATTTAGTCGTTAATCCGTCCAACTTCAGCATAAACAGAACTGGCTGCTTACCGGCAAAACTTATCAAGTCCTGTACCTGCTTTGTCTTATCTAAAGAGAGCAAAGGGACCGGATGCTTTACTTTGGGAAGTTCACTGATGGGAGTATAGCCTACGGTTTGTGTCGGTGAATTGGATAAGACAAAGCCTGTCTGCTTTTCTAATTCCACTAATTCATCGAAGATTCGGTCATATTCCGCATCACTGATGTTCGGACTGTTCTCATTATAATAAGCGTTACGCTGTAAATTCAGATAGTCCACCAGTTGTTTGATTTTTTCCACGTTTGATAATTCATTAGAGTGGTTCATTTTATTCTTGTCTCCTTTTCTATGGTATAGTTGTAATTCTTATTTGTTCCGGTTTTTCTTCCTCCTTTCTTTGCGTTCAGGCATAAAAAAAGAGAATGACACGGATGTTCATTCTCTAATGCGTGCAGTTTCCTGCAAAATAAAAAAAGCCAGAAGTCCCTGCTGGTAGCGTGGTATACTTCTGACACTTTTACAAACCTAAACTGCGTGCGTATATCCTTTCCGGATGACACAAATAATAATTACATAGTAAGTGTAACACTATATGTAGTATGTGTCAATATAAAAACACTACTTGAGTTTCCGCAGTTTTATCCACAGTCACCTGTTTTGTAATATATCATTATAAACAACTTTTAAAAAATGCCTA
>NZ_JANJZT010000054.1 GCF_024622975.1 Blautia caecimuris
TTTTTTCTGTCCCCCTTTCTTTAATCTACTTCTAACTTTCGTCCCTCTGGACGCACGATACCGACGTGGGTTACATACGTTCCCGCATTGTAGGTACTGTGGAAGAACACCAAATCGCCAGCCTGTGCCTGCGAAAGCGGGATATGCTGGGTAGCGTCATACTGTGCCTGTGCCGTTCTCGGTAAGGAAATGCCAGCCTTACCATAGCACCATTGAACCAGTCCCGAACAGTCAAAGGAAGTGTTCGGATTGCTCCCGCCATACACATAGTTCCAGCCTTGATATTTCAGAGCTTCATTCATTATCTTCTGTGCCAGCTCGCCCGATACTTGACTGACCGTAAGATACTGGCTGACAAGCTCCACATAGAACATATTCCCGTACCCATAACGCCAGCCACCGTTGCGGGCGACAGCGATAGGGTTCGTGTAGGTGACTTTCTTTCCACCCGACTTGTCACGGGCGAAATTCTCTGCCAGCGTGAAGCTGTGTTTTTTCCCGTTCTTAGCCACATAGCCAATATAGCCACCGCCATAGTTATAGGACTGTACCACGACGTTGATATCCTCTATGCCTTGATTTTCTGCTGAAGAAAGCAGGGACGCAAAATACTTGCACCCCTGCTTGATGGAGCTTTCCGTATCAAGAGAGTCTGGTGGTAAGCCCATGCTTTCGGAACTCTGCATAACGTCCTCGGCTGTCCCGCCACTTTCCACCTGTATGATTGCCAGCAGATAGGGGACGTACTCGGAAATACCGTATTCCTTTGCGTATTTCTCCACCATAGGCTGATGTTTTAAGACCTCTGCGGAAAGGTTCATGCCTGTTACCCATGAGGAAGAACTACCGCCCCCGTCGTCGTCCTCGGCGCTGATAAGCACACCAAAGAAAAGCACTATCGCAAGAAGAAAGGGAAACAGACTGCCGATAAGGGCGATATGTCTTAGCTTCATTTCTTATGTCCTTTCTTATCCGTAGTGTTTATGGTCGCTTTCTTGATGTTTCGCTCTTTTCTGGTGGTCTGCTGGTTCAGCTCCACACCATTAAGCCTTGTCCTGTGTTTCTGTAGTACAGGTTCATCAAATTTTGAAGCCAGAGGACGCTCTTTGACAGGCTGTGCTTTTGTCAGCTCGGTATGTACCTTGTTGGTCGAGAGCGGACGCTTGATTTCCTGTGTTTTTCCTGTATCGGTCTTAGAAGCCGTGGCAGGTCTTTCATGGGGACGGGTAGCTCCTGTTGTCGCTGATCCGTCCGTCGTTCTGCCAGCCTGCCTTGCTTCCTGTGCCTTTTGAAGCTCCATACGTTTGTCTGCGATATTCTGTCTGTGTTGCTCACGCTTATCGGCACGCTGGCTCTGTCTGGTTTCCTGTCCCTGCACAATGCCACGCTTGAAGTCGGACACATTTTCCTTTGCCTTTTCCTTTGCGGAGTGCAGGGCATAGGCAGTCTGGGTCGGCATATCCTTGATATTCTCCTTGACAGCCGTTGCCTTGTCCTTGACCTTGTTCTTTGTATCAAGCACCGCTCCCACGGCTGAACCTGCTCGACTGCTTACAGTCTGATTGTTCCTGTTTCCTCTGGAAGCGGAAGTACGGGTTTTATTTCCTGCACCCGCCACAGCACTTCCCGCCACAGCTCCCGCCATGCTTCCAGCAGTGACCGCACCAGCGATACGTCGTTCCATACGCCTTGCTCTGTGTCGCATGAACAGATACGGACGACGGAATATCCTGCGTCCCATGCTCTGGCTGTCCCCAGCGTTGAGAGAGAACATACTCATAAGGTCACCCAGCTTCATGTAGATACCCGCAAAGCAGACTATCTGCAAGAACGCAATCATAAAGAACGGGTAATCGGTGGATATGTTATAGAACATACTGGAAATAGAAAAAGCTACCGTGACAATGAGGGTTATCCCCGCCCTTGTCATAATCGTATTGAACACTCGGACGATTGCCTGTTTTGCCATGTTCTCATAGCTGGGTATCATGGAAAGCAGAAAGCTAATCGGCAGGAACATAGCGAAGATGATAAACAATATCTGGGAGAATATCATCATGCCCGTAAGCAGGAATACGAATATCGTTATCCCCAGATTGAAAATGAGCAGGAAAAACACCATTCCCAGACGGTTGATGACCTGTGGTATCGTCAGATTGTCGTTGTCGTTATTCTCGATTTCCGTTTTCACCACGTCCTCACGGGTCGCCCCGTCGTCTGCTGACGGACTGACCGATACCAGAGCTTCCACACGGTCAGCCCCGATTTCCTCTATATCGCTGTTCCCGAACTGCAAAAGTAGCCACGGCTGTTGCACCTGTATGGAAAACAGACTGTCCCTTATCAAGTTCACGCTGTCTTTTCCCTCACTGTCGCTGTCGGGGAGCATTATCTTTGTCCCCAAATCCAGTGAAGCCGTGGAAATGTCCGAAGAAAAATCGTTTATCTTTTTGATATAGTCAGGAGCGTAGGCGATAAAGGAAGCGGACACGATAAACACCACAACAAAGTTGATAACGGCGTGTAATGCCTTGCTGGTTTCTCGCTTGATAAGCCCCGTGTAGGCTACATAGATACCCACGATAAGGATAATAAGAAGCAGGAAGCCCACATAAAAGCCCGTACTTCCGAAGCCGTTTTCCGTCACGCCCGCTAGGGTCTGTATGCTCTTTCCGATACTATCTGCCATATCGTTAATGAAGTCCAGCTTATACGCCTGCTGGACGACATACCCCGTAGCGTTACTTAGGTACAGACTGATAGTCCAGATAAAATTGGTGATACAGTATAAGCCGTACTGCACACTTTTTCCAATACCGTCCAGCCAGTTCCACGGAAGCCAGCCCCAGCTATTGTCCACATAGAAGTCAAGCTGGTAGTTTTCCAGCGGGTACTGTGAATACAGGTTGTCCGCATTGACGGTATCATCGACAAGCCCCGTGGCATGAGCCACCGTTCCGAACAAGGATAAGAACACGACAGAGGTAAAAATGACTATCAGCGCTATCTTGAAAAAGCGAAAGAGCTTCTGTTTTGTCAAAAGCCCCTTTATCCTGTCTTTCATCACTCCACCTCATTTCTATGTATCGGCGGTCTGGTATCAAAGGCGTGCAACAATTCCTCAAAGACAGGGTGTATCTGTACCACGCCTACACGCCCATATAAATCTTGAAGCAGGCATTGCCCGTTCTCCAAGTCACGAAGCCTTTTCTGGTTGTTCTCATCCTCTGGGTCGATACCGAAAAATTCTAAGGTCTGCTTAATCTCGTTTATATCGGTACTTCTAAAGGCAAACTTCAAGCCGATATTGTTTTTCAGACTTTCCTTTGACACGTCCCCAGAGGATTGCGTGACGAAGTACACACCTGCCTGCATAGCACGTCCCGCACGCACCAGCTTGTTCGAAAGAGTTTCGCCCTGTGCCACGTTGAGGAACGCCCACGCTTCATCTAAATCCACGATTTTAAAAATGCTTCTGTCACTGTGGATAAAGTCAAGGGCAAAGGTACTAATGACAATCAGCATAGCCACGGACAGCAGTTCAATGGTCGTGTATTCCTCAAAGGTCGTGTCCTTGTCGGGAAGCACCAAATCTGCCACCTGTATGATATTGAGCTGGTTGTCCAAGCTGATAGCGTTAGATACCGAACCGTCCGAAAACAGCAGATGTGCAAAGTCATAGTCTGTAAAGCTGTCGATATGGTCGGCAATATTGCGGGCTATCACCGTGTCCTCTCTGCGTAGCTCGTCTATCACATGGAGAAGTCCTCGCTGATCGCTCTGGGTCACGGCTCGCACCGCTTTTCTAAGGACAGGGAATTTTTCACCGTCCCTAGAGGAAATCCCCGTAAGGAATGTGAGAATGTCTATCGCCAGACTTTCAGCGTCCTTTACATTTTTCATAATCACGAACGGGTCAAGAAGCCCAGCGTTTTCCTTATCGCTGGTAAGGTTGACGATATTGATTTCATGGGCTATCTCTGGGAGCGTTTCTTTCCAGTTGCCACGCTCTGATTTAGGGTCGAGAATGACCGCCTGTCCCCCAAAGAGGACGGAATAATAGACAATCAGATTGTTGCAGAATGATTTCCCACCGCCCAGCGAACCGACAAAAGCGGAAGCCAGAGCGTTTGTGACCGTACCTTTCACACCTTGACTGGCAAGAGAGGGCTGTAAATAGACGTTTCTTCCTGTATCTACGGAATAGCCGATATAGATACCTGTGTTTTCTCCTAACTGCTGTGTTGCCCCGAAGCCAAGTCCTGCCAGAAAATCACTCTTGACGTATTGCACATAGTCATTGATATAACGCTTGCTGGCGGGAAGAAATTCAGAGTGAAGCCCCAGCATATCCCCAGCGGGACGAACTAATTTTACATTGAGGTCGTCGTAGAAGTCCTTGACCTCATCACAGCGTCGTTTCAGCTCGTCAAGGTCGGGAGCTGATACCCTTATCACATAGGAGAGCTTATACATACTTTCCTTGCTCTGGTCGAGGTCGGTTTCCAGCTCGTCCACGCTGTCTAATGCGTCCACCACATTTGAGCTGGTTTCGCTTCCAGACTGATAGGCGTGATTGTCCAAGTCTTTCAGCTCTTTCTTTTTATTTCTCACCGTGGAAAGTGCCTTGCGGTTGCCGACGATTTCCACATTCATGCTCGTATCAACAGGGAAAGTAAACTGCTGTTGCTGGAAATAGAAGATTTCCGACGACGGAAAATCCAGCTCGCCCACAATCGCATTGACGGTAAAGTAGGACACGAAGCTCTCGCTGTCCTCATGCTCCAGCCTTATGTATCGCTGGCTTTCCTCTATCAGACAGCGGGTCGGACGGATAAGGTCGTACTGCTTGATGAGCGTTGCCTTTTTCAGCTTCTTCTTTGGAAGCGAATATTCGTAGTCCTCATACGCCACGCCGTCCCTGCCGTAGATATGCTCGATAAGATACCCGAAGTCGTTCTTATCCAAGCGTCGGAACTTGAAACGTCGGGAGATTTTATTTTCCAGCAGTTTTTCCATTTTCATGTAGCGGTTGATTTCATCATCTGGCATGGAGATAAAGTCGTTCATCAGCGTATGGTTGACCTCATTTAGAAATTCCTTGAATGTCAGAAACGCCGATTTCTTCATGCTATCAAGGCTGACCTTTTCCTCTGTCACAATGAGCTTGAAGCCGATAAAAAAGCGGTAGTCCACTTGATTGTCCCCAATCATGCTTACTAATGCTTCTGTCTGTTCATCTATCTTCTGTATCGCCACATCACGAAGTCGCCCCGTCACTAATCTTTTTGACTGCTCCTGTATGCTTCTTACGGAACTTTCCGTTGCTATCTGCAAGGCGTGTATCTTTCCCTCACGGGACTGTGCGATAAGCTGACGGAAACTGTCATGGACGATAAATTTCTGTTCAGCCGATAGAAAGCTGTAATTGTATGGTATCAGCTCATAATAGGCGAATACTTCATTGTCCTTGTTCCAGACAAGGTTGTTGTCGATATATTTAATCGGGAACATACATCACACTCCTAACCGCCGTGACGGGTTCGCTGAACACTTCCTTTTCCAGCTTCACGGCTTTTCCTGCATAGGTCACTTTTGGTCGCAGGGCAAACGTAATCTGCGATTTCAAGAAGCTGTAAGGCTTCTTGCCGTCAAAGGTCTTTTGACTCATAAACCATGTGAGGGCGACGGGAATACCGAAGTATTTTAAAAATGCCCCCTCGATAAGCGATAACGGCGGTAAGTCCCCCAAGAGAATGACGGCAAACTCCGTGATAACAAACCACGTTATCTGGGTAAAGGTAACGGGAAACGGGAGAGTGAAGTCATTGATTGCATATAAGACTTTCTCCACGTTCCAGATACCCGTGTAGCTCTTAATCTTCTTCAATTCGTTTCAGCTCCTTTCGTTGTAATGGAAAAGGACAGCCATTTTCAGACTGTCCTTGATAGAAAAAAGCTGTCAGTAGCGACGCTTCCTGTCGCTGATCTGCCAGCTCTAATATGGTATCTCGCATATCCCACGGCTTGTTTCAATGAATGTCCCCTCTATGGACAAGTCCCTGCCGTATGCTTCATAGTCGATATAGTTCTGCAACGGTAGCGGTATCTGTCCCAATACCTGCAACTCGTCAATGAAGTAATAGGCAACGTCGGTCATGTCCCCGCAGTCTGGATAATAATAAATCTCGTCCTTATGCTCGTAAACTTCTTCCAGACTTCCATAGTAGGAAACAAACTCGTCCAGAGCGTCCGTGATATAGTCGGGAAGCTCGCAAATCATCTCGTACATCTCATTGAGTTCTTCAATGGAGATATACTCCCCGATTTCAATAGGGAAGTTGTCGGTATCATGGACAGCGTATTCCTCATAATAGCTGTTCAGCCCGATACGCTCCGCAACATCTTCCTCGTCGATAGGGAAAGAGAACCAGTCCCCGACAAGTTCGCCCTCGTTGTACTTGCCAAGATTAGCGATATACACCCTCATGTCGTCCACCACAGGCTTACACCTCTTTTCTATGGAAGTTCATAGATACCGTGGTCGGTTTCCACAAAGCGTCCGTTGTCGTCAAGGTACTGCCCGTAGGCTTCATAATCGAAATAGCGGGTGACGCTCTCACTTAGGGAAGTAAAGTCTGGGTCATTGTTCAGAATGTGGCGGGCAACGTCCGTCATGTTCTTACACCACGAATAATGAATAATATCGTTTCTGTATCGGTGCAATTCGTCAAGGTCGGTGAAATAGCACATCAGCTCCCCGTAGTCCTCTTTCAAGTCAGAGGGCAGACTTTCATAGGTATGGTACAAGTCGTCGAGCCTTTCAATGGTGGTATCTTCCTGCACTTCATCAGCAAAGGGAAGCTCCTTGCCCGTGATATAGTAATAGTCTGTATCTACATCAATCCCCAGCAGTTCTTCCACCTGTTCTGTGTCGATAGGCAAGGTGAACCAAAAAGCTCTGATTTCTCCGTCTGTCGGCTCTCTGGCTTCAATCTGCACACGCATTTCTTCCATGTTTCATCACGTCCTTTCTTTGTAACGCTTCCTGTATGACGGTGTAAGGCACACCGAATACATAGCGTGAAAAATCTTCCAACTGTTTCTTAGGGTAGTCGGACAGGCAAAGGCGTTTCATTTCAAACCAGACCGCACGCTTGTAGTAGGGCAGGTCGGAGAGATACGGACACCCGATTTTTGCCTGCATATCCGTAAAAATATCTTTCAATCAATCACTCCAATCTGAAATTTGAGTATAGAAAAAGCGGTTGATCTCTAATGGAGTAACCGCTTTTAACGATAGGCTACGCTCCAATGATACGGTTGAACAGCTCTAACAGCACGTCCTTGACACCGCCTGCATTGAATACCAGCCCGACGGCGATTAAGGCAATCACAAGGAAGCCGATTAACTTAGAAAACTCTCTCTTAAATCCTAAGTAGATACCGATTACCACGATTGCCATAAGCACTAAGCTCTGGGCGTTGCTTAAAAACCAGTTGTATAAGTTCTGTCCGAAATTCATTCTTTATCAATCCTTTCTTTTTTGATTTCTTCCATTTGTTCGTCAGCCATTTTGCTGACCTGTGCGATACACATAAGGACGACACCGATACCCATTCCCAGCGATACCAGCACTAAGTCCTTGACAAGTTCTGCCATAATCTCAATTCTCCTTTACTCTGTGATAAGCTCCTCTGTGTCCGCTGTCTGCTGTCGGATTATCTGCAAATGCTTTTCCGTCAGCTTTGCGTTGTCCTCAATCTCTTTCAGATAGCTTGTGCTGTTGCCAGCGTCTATCTTTTTCAGCATTTTCAGCGTAGGTGCGACCTGTCGGCTTATCCAGCCCAGCGTCCTTTCCAGCGTGTAAGGTTCTGGGTCTGTCGTCAGCTTGACAGGCGGGCGGTCTTTCCCGATAAACCACGCCCAGCGGTCATTGAGCTTCCAGTCTGTCTTTCGCTTCTCTGGTTCTCTGTCCACGAAGCGGATATAGTGATTGATGATAGAAAATGCCGTCTGTTCTGCGTCATAATGGGTCAGCAGTTCACGGACGGCATAATAAGCTCTTTCATCTTTCAATCGTATCTCGAAGCGGTTCTTTATCGGTGCTTCCTCAATCGGTATTCCCAGCTTTGCGTACTGTTCGTAGTTCTTCTCATAACAGCAGAAGTAGACTTCCGATTTCAGAGAGCCGATATACAGCGTGTGTCCCATGCCCGCCTTGTCCTGCTCGTTGTGCTTCACCAGCTCGCCCGAAGCATAGGACTTGAAAGAGCGGAACAGGGAAACACATTCCTCACGGTTGCATTTGGCGGTCAGATCTGGAATATCCAGTATGCCCGCCCTGTCGTTAATCGCAAGGTCAAGGCGTTTCATCACACCGCCCTCAATCAGAGCGTCCATGAGGAAGTCATACCAGCTACGCCCCTGTGCCAGCAGATAGCTTTCAAACTGGCGACAGCCTTTTCCTTTCAGCTCCAGAAGCGTGCCTTTTTCCTCATCTTGTGAAGTGTAGACGAACACATCACCCAGATAGTAATGCTCTGTGTACTTGTAGTGTCCGTAGTCCTCATGGAGCATATAGTCAACATTGAGCTTCAATATATCTCTGATAACGTGCTGTATATCCAGCGTGGGGAAACGGATACGCACATAGTCGAACAGCAGGAACATGGGAGCGTCGGGATTGAACTTCTCAACAGCTTCCATGAGCTTGTCCTGCATATCGTCCGTGAGCTTGACCTTTCCCGCTTCGATACGGTTCAAGTGTTCACGGCTGATACCAGCCATGATAGCAAGCCTTGTCTGGGACACGCCATAAGATTGACGTTTCTCTTTCAAGGCGGTTATAAAGGTGCTTTCATTCAGCCTGCATACCCCCAATCGTGTATTTTTAGAAATCTGTGATATTTTCCGCCGATTGTCACAGTCAGCCATGAGTAAGAGAAAACCCTTATGCCAAGCGGGATTTCCAGACTTTTTGACCGTAGTTTCCAGCGGAATTGTGCCCCTCTGTTAGATACCGAGGGGCTTCTTTCGTGGAGCAGGGCAAGCCCTGCTCCACAGGACGACTTCCACGGTCTGACGCTAAAGCTGACCGTGAAAGTCGTCAGTGGTTCAGTCTATCCTTGTCATGCCCGTATAAACTACGATAACGTCGGTATCGGCAGAAAGGCATTTTCTGACAATCTCTTTGCCAATCTCATATTCATGGTATATCTGTCTGAAAAAATCCTTATCCACCAAAAGGAACGTAAAGCGGTAGTTGAACCCATGAATGGAAAGCCATTCGTCCAGAACGACGGAAAAAAGCAACGGAAGTTTCAATCTCCCAAGCCCTGCTTCTGTCAAAATATCTTCCATGTGTGCATGGTAGGCTTCTGTCGGAAATTCCTCGCATTTATCATCAGTCGTGCCAGCGACACTTTCCAAGTCCGCAAGAAAGCGGTCAAAGTCTACGCAGACACCCTCGACGTGCAAATCTGCGGTAGGGTCGCTGTAACCCATTTCTAAAAGTCCCATAAATTTTTCAATTCTCCTTTCGTTCATCTGATACAGCTTGCCTTGCCAGTGCAAGAGAGCCGATAGTCTGTAAAAAATCATGCCCCTTTGGTACAAGGGGAGTGTAAAACTCCGATATGACGCTCGTACCCACGTCACAATAGCCACGCCCTTTGATACGCTTCTGGAAGAACTGCTTCTTTACGTCGCTTCCAAAAAGCATACCGTAGCCTAGCTCGCTGATACGCCCCAAGCCCACACGAAAGTTGAAGTTATCTCTGATACCGTCGCTGAAATACTTTGCGTCGGGACGCTGGCAGGCGACAATCAGAAAATAGCCCGCCTGTCTGCCAAGCATGACGATTTTCTTTAGCTGGCTTAAAAGGCTTATGCTTTCCTTTGTTCCCAGCATTTCCAAGAACGCCACATACTCGTCAAAGATAAGGAAGCAGGGCGGTAAGCCCAGATAGGCATAGTTTTCGCCCGTCTTGTAGTCTGGGTGTTGCTTCATTTCCTCGCTTCGCTGTATCATGCCCTCATAGAACACATTGACACATTCAATCATATCTTCTTTGGTATGGTACACGTTATCCATGACCGTACCCAAGTCCGCAAGGTCGGCATTCTTAGGGTCTAAGATGAATAGCTGGGCGTTGGTCTGCAAGAGGGCTTCAATGATTGTCAGCAGGAAATAGGTCTTTCCACCGCCAGTCCCGCCACAGATAAGGGCGTGAGGGAGTGCGTCATATTCCCATGTGAGGTTCTTCATCAGACGCAAGCCCCCGTTTTCTGCTTTTACTTCGTCAATCGAGATACGGTTCGCTATCATGTCATAAAGTAAAACGTATTCGATATAGCCGTCATGGAGCGTCTTGTCGGTCAGCTCACAGTACAGCCCGCTTTCCAGTTTATCTTCCAGTCTAAGGAGCTGGTCTTGATACTTTCCCAAAGAGATTTCACAGCGGATATGGAGCAAGCCCGTTTCCATTTGATAATAGATTTTAGGAAACCAGACAATTTTTTCCCTTGATCTGCCTTGCAGGTCAGTGAAAAAACCGCTGTCCTGTACGGTCTGTGCTTCATACCACTTATTGTCCAGTATCATGCGTGCCAGCTTTTGGCGGTGTAATAGCTTCTTGAAACTGTCATGGAAGAAGCGGTAATAAAGAAAAGCGACCAATGCACAAACACCAGTCGCTATCCCTATGGTTATGAAGTTGTATGTAGAAAGCGTTATGCCATTATCTAGTATAACGAATATTAAATAATTGCTATATCAAACGGATGCCGCTTCCTCTTCACTGATTTCATCCATTTTA
>NZ_JANJZT010000055.1 GCF_024622975.1 Blautia caecimuris
TAAAAATCTATTTGCTATCATTATGAGTTCAAAAACGTAGACAGTAAAGCTACCCAAGATTTAAGCGCTTACGATTTAAATACACTGCGGCCTCTGGCGATGAACCGGAAGCCGCTATATTTTTAATCTTTTTTATAAAATTTGGTCTCGTAGCCGTCACCTCGGATCAGTATGTCCGGCATCCAGGCAGGAGACTGTCCCATGATGGAGGTAATGCTGCTGACATCTGTGTCCTCCGGGCATTCGATGATAAGCTCATCATGGACATGGCCGCAGATCTGTTGATCGGAAAGATTCTGCATAGCGTAGCACAGTAGATCTCTGGATACGGCCTGTACGATATTTTCCACAAACTTCGGACCGTAGGATTCTATGCGTTCCCATTTCTTGGTGGAACCGATGCCCTCGTAGGTGACGGATTCACCGCCGAATCTGTTTTCACCAATCTTTGGCTTCACATAGCTGAGTACTCTGCCGGAAGGGAGCTTGATTAAGAGCATTCCGCTTTTGTAACAGAAATGAATTCCATTTACTTCAGTAGGGATGCGCATCTTGATGGCGGTCTTTACTGCATTATCTACATTCCACCAGAAAGCTGTAATCATAGGATTGGAATTACGCCAGGAATCTACGAGTGGTTGGAGCTCTTCTTCGCTAAGCCCCATTTCTAAAGCTCCCATGGATTTCAGAGCGCCTACAGATCCGCCGTATCCGAGGGCAAGCTCTGCGATTTTGCCCTTCTGTCTGAGGTGAGAATTTATGCCATGCTTTTCAACCGGAACTCCAAACATCTGACTGGCAGAAGCACAGTAGATGTCTTTGCCTTCAGCGAATACTTTTGAACGCCAGGTCTCACCGGCAAGATGTGCAAGGACCCTGGCTTCGATGGCAGAGTAGTCACTTACGATGAATTTATATCCAGGTCTTACGATGAAGGCTGTACGGATCAGTTGGCTTAAAGTATCAGGAATGTCATCATAAAGCATATCCAGAGTATCATAATCACCAGTACGAACCAGCTCACGAGCTTCAGCTAAGTCGGACATATGATTTTGCGGAAGGTTCTGCAGCTGGATCAAGCGACCAGCCCATCTTCCTGAGCGGTTGGCCCCATAGAACTGGAACATACCGTGAGCTCTGCCGTCTTTGCAAACAGCATTCTGCATTGCCTGGTATTTCTTTACAGAGGATTTGGCAAGCTGGAGTCTCAGCTTAAGCGCTTTACTGATATCGCCATCGGTCTCTTTAATAAGACCAGCAACATCCTTTTTACTAAGGGATTCTGTTTCGACACCGTTATCAGAGAGCCATTGTTTCATCTGAACTATGCTGTTTGGATTATCCAGATTAGTGATATTTTTCATTGCTATCATAAGAGCTGATTTGGATCTTTCATCGAAGGCGATAGCATTTTCTACAACATCCATATCCAGCATTATGCCTCTGTCGTTGATTTCCTGATCAATATGATATTCATGCCACACTGAGTCAGGTACCGGAAATTTTGATAATCTCTGCTTGATGGCAAGCTCCACCTCAACATCCCTGCGATTATAGGTCTTAAAGGTTTCCCATTTATCAGGTGCATGTTCAGGGAGGTTTCTGGTTCTTTCGCCATTTACCTTTGTTGGCTTACAGGGACTGCAGAAGTATTTGATTAAGTCCTTGCCTTCTTTCATTTTCTGGTTCTGGAGCTTAAGGACAGACCCGACACCTTCAAGTGAAAGCGGTAAGCCCATATAGGCGGACCATATCATTGTACATTTCCATGAGGCTGGATCCAAGAAGTTTTGTACCGGATTGCCTTGAGTATTATAAGTTTTAAAGTATTTCGGGTGATGCTTCCTGAGCCAGTTGGATAAGCAGACTCTTTCAAAGGAAGCATTGAAAGCCCATTTGGTTACATTTTCATCAGATAGTGCTGCTAAGATTTCTGCTGGAATCTCATCACCTGATGTAAGGTCATAGACAACAACAGGCCCATTATTAACAGAGACACCAAAGAGCAGTATCTCAAAATTATCAGACTCAGCGTACTTGTAGGCTCCGCATTTGGAGATATCAATATCGCTGTAAGTTTCTAAATCAATTGACAATTCTTTCATCATAAATCCTTCCTTTGCAAAAATGGCAGCGGCACTTTGTGGGTACCGCCGCCTATGTATTAGTTTTTATCAGTATCTTCGGTCTTAGGCTGGAACCATTAATAACTCTTTTGTCATAGGTTGTCACCATACCTTTCTTCAAATTGGCAGCAGGTTTGTCCTGCCGCCGTAATTGTCGTGTGATTTTTAGTTGAGGAAATCCTCCTCATCATCGGTTGCGAAATCATCTTCTGCACGAGATTTGCCGCCGAGTGGTTCGCCGTCACGAATCTTCTGGAGATTGTTGAGACCGCAGGCGATTCCTTTGTTACCATTGCTGTTGAAGGCATAAAGGTTAATGCTGGCTCTGCCGTATACGCCGGAATACACTTCGGATCTCTCAAGGATAGGCTGACGGTCTGCATCTACGATGCCAGGTGCTGTAGCGCTGTTGGCGTTAATGAAGTATGCGTCTGCGTAAGCCGGATCATCAGGTCTCTCCAGATCACCATCGCGGAGAGGTGTTTTGAGTACGGAGAGAGCAGGAACGGTCTTGCCATTACCCTTGAGCTTGCTCTGACCTTCTTCATAAGCGGCTGCGATTGCAGCTTTGATTTTGTTTACGGTTACAGTGTCGGACTTGGGAATGATGAGGGAAACGCTGTACTTAGGCGTGCCTCCGTTGCTGCTCTTGGCGTCCCATACATTCGCATAGCTCCAACGTGTGTTTACTCCTGTGATTACCTTTGTAGGATTAGAAATCTTTGACATAATTGTTGTCTCCTTTACTCTTTAAAATCATCTTTTGCAGTGTTCATTGCCGGTCTCTTATCTGATTCCGGTACCAATGTGGGTTTGCCAGGTGGTTTGTAAATTAGCCCACCTAAAAGCTCTTCGAATTTCTTCTTTCCGAGCAGTGTGCTCATGGCTGTTATTCCGAGAAGCTTTTTCTCATACGGATCGAAGCCTGCGTCTTTTACTGTATCTGCCACAGCATTTTCGTCGGTATATTTTCTTTTGGATCTTCCTTCTACAATTTTCCAGCCTTCGAAGTGAACGCCTGATTGTGCCTGTTGCAGTGCATAGTCTTTGATGTCGTTGCCCCATGAAATCATTTCATTTACTTTTTCGAGGATGGCAGCGATTTCTGTATCATCCAGTGTGGCAGGCATCTCGAAATCATATTTTGCAAGCTCCAGATTGTATTCTGCACGCTTGCGGCAGGTTGCCTTTACTTTGCAGAAGGTACAATGGTCGCCGGCGTTGAATTCGCCTTTGCCGACGTATGCAAGCTGTGCAGTTGGCGCCAGGACTTCGTCTGCCCATTTCAGCAGATTTTTCTTGCTGATGGTGTAGGTGCTGATGTTGTCGCGTCTTGGCTGGAAGATGGTCATCTTAATCTGGTTGATGTCGTAGATGTCACCGAATACTTCTAAAGCTCCTAAAGCATAGCACATCATCTGGCTGTTGCCGCCATGCTCATCGTCACCGGCACTTACGAGGATTCCGAGGCCGTGCTTGTAATCGATGATTTGCAATACTTCATCGGCTACGATGACACAGTCGCCGGTTCCGAAGCCATTTTCTACCCAGCGGGAGAAATCCAGTCTCTGTTCGATCATGACCTGCGGATCCTTGCAGAATTCTTTTGCTGCTTCAATCTGCTCTAATACGTAATTTCTGTATTCCTCAGCACAGTTTTGCATTTCGGCATCGTAGTAGGTGAGATTTTCCGTTGGATCGATTACATCTTTGCCAAGTGCTTTTTCTACCAGATAAGCACAAAGCTCATGGCAATCGGTTCCCTGCTGTGCATATTCGGAAGCCTGATCCAGGATGTTGGCACAGAGCTTTGCGCTTGGTGGACAGGCTAACCATCTGTGGCTGGCAGAAGCGGAAAGGTATGCGTGCTTAGGCATTTCCAATCACCTCTGCTTCCTTAAGAAGGGCTGCGTAATCTTTCGGATCAATCTGCTTTAACTGCTGAGCTCCGAATTTTTCCAGAAGGTCTTTTACCTCCTTCTTAAAGCCTGCAGCTGATTTTGCAGCGAGTACTCCGCGAACATCTTCCTTTGTATAGGTAGGAGCGGGCTCGGTCTTTGCCGAAGCTTCTTCTGTAGAAGAGAAGATATCCTTTAATGCATTGGCGGTTTTGATCATTCCTTCACCACAGGCAATCATTTCATCCAGCACCTGAGATAATTCACTCATTTTGCTCATTTTCAGTTCCTCCGTTTTCTTTATTCTGTTGTCTTAGATTGGCTGCCAGTCGTTTTGCTACAACGCTGATTGCAATGAGAGTATCAATGAGCTCTTCCTCAATCTGTGGTGTGGCCTGCTGGCTTTTATCAATCGTTTCTGTCTGCATCTGCAGCACCTCGCTTTCCGAAGGGCTTTGTTGCCTTTCTATCTTCCTAAGCGCATCCGGGGAGTGTTTTTCCGGTCGGAGGGAATATTTTTTGAATAAAGTTTTGAAAATAGCCAGGGCAAATTTCGCTTTATATAAGGAAGCGATGTTGCTCTGGGTGATTTTTGCAAATTATTTTGGAATCTGACCGGAAAAGTGTAGGGCAAACCCGCTTAGGAAGTTAGGAGAACTTGTAGGTTCTTACTTTTACAGAAGCGAGGTTTGAAATATGCAGGTAACTATTTGTACAGCAAACTGCGTCGGTCAAGCCGGGAACTGTAGCTATCCCAATAGGGTGACAGTGGTTACGCCGGAGCAGCTGCAGGAAGCGGTGAAGAAGGATCATGTTTGTGCAGAGTTCAAAGGGAATTATCGAAGCGTTGAGAATTTCATCAGATCAGATGTGATTGTCATGGATATTGATAATGACCACACGGACGAACCTACAGAATGGATTACGCCTGAGAAGTTGGAAGAGCTGTTTCCGAATGTGGAATACTTGCTGGCACCGAGCCGCCACCATCTTTTAGATAAGGAAGGCAAGTCGGCGAGACCGAGGTATCACATGTATTTTCCTATTTCAGAGATAACGGATGCCGGCAGGTACGCAAATCTGAAGAAAGCAATTCAGAGTGTTTATTCCTTCTTTGATGGAAATGCGCTGGATGCTGCCAGATTCATATTCGGTGCGGAATGTGATGAGGTGATTTATCACGATGGTTGGATGACGGTGGATGAAGAGGTAGATACCTCTGATATCGAAGAAGAGTATTTTGATTCTGAGATGTCAGGTGGTAAGAGTACCGGTCCTATCTTAGAAGGAAGCCGTAATAACACCATGAGCCGATTTGCGGGACGTATTCTTAAGAAGTATGGTGATACAGAGAAGGCTCATGAAGCTTTTTTGGAGCATGCAAGAAAATGTGATCCGCCGCTTCCAGATGCTGAGCTTAAGACTATTTGGAACAGTGCAGTGAAGTTTTACAGGAAGAGTATTGTGACACAGGACGGATATGTACCGCCGGAGGAATATAATGCAGATTTCGAAGGTGCCACTTTGAAGCCTGAGGATTATTCCGATATCGGACAGGCGAAGGTTCTTGTGAGTGAGTATGGCGAAGAGCTGAAGTACACCAGTGCAACAGATTTCCTTAGATTTGATGGTGACTGTTGGCGTGAGGATAAGCAGTTGGCAATCGGCGCGGTTGAGGAATTCTTGGATCTGCAGCTTCAGGATGCAATGGATGAGGTTGCCAGAGTAGAAAAGGCATTAGAGGATGCCGGAGTGACAAAGGCTTCTATACAGGCAGGTCCGAGGGAGCTTCTGAAGGAAGTGGACGGTCAGCTGTTACCGCTTGTTTATATGCTTATGGGTGCGCAGACATATCTGAAGTTTGTGCAGAAAAGACGTGATTATAAGTACATTGTTTCAGCGGCGAATACTGCGAAGCCAATGATTGCAATTTCGGTCAGTGATCTGGATAAGGATGAGAATCTCATCAATACGCCTTATGCCACCTTTGATTTAAGGAAGGGACTGGCAGGAGAACAGCCTCATGATCCTGGGGATTTGATTACTAAGATTACGGCATGTTCGCCGGGTGAAGAAGGAAAGCAGATATGGTTGGATGCTTTGAAGCTTTTCTTTTGCAAGGATCAGAAGCTCATCGATTATGTGCAGGAGACAGTTGGTATGGCTGCAATCGGTAAGGTTTATCAGGAGCATATGATTATTGCTTACGGTGGCGGTGCCAATGGTAAGAGTACCTTCTGGAATACGATTTTTCGGGTGCTTGGTAATTACGCAGGTAAGCTTTCAGCAGAAGCGCTCACTATGAACTGTAAGAGAAATGTGAAGCCGGAGATGGCTGAGCTTAAGGGTAAGAGACTCATCATTTCTTCGGAGATGGAGGAAGGTATGAGGCTTAATACGGCAGTTGTGAAGCAGCTTTGCTCTACAGATGAGATCCAGGCTGAGAAGAAGTACAAGGATCCGTTTTCTTTTGTTCCGTCGCATACGCTGGTGCTTTATACAAACCATCTTCCGAAGGTTGGAGCTAATGATGATGGTATTTGGCGAAGGCTGATCGTGATTCCTTTTAATGCGAAGATTACTGGTAAGAGTGACATTAAGAATTATGCAGATTACCTTTTCGAACATGCTGGGCCTGCCATTATGAGTTGGATTATCGAAGGTGCCAAGAAGGCTATCGACAAGGATTTCCATACAGACCTTCCGGATGTGGTGGAGGCGGCGATTAAGGCTTACCGCGAGGATAATGATTGGCTTGGTCAGTTTTTAGAGGAGTGTTGTGAGATGGATCCGTCATATAAAGAAAAATCGGGAGAGCTGTATCAGGCTTATCGGGCGCATTGCATGCAGAATGGCGAATATATCCGCAGTACTACAGATTTCTATTCTTCGATGGATAAAGCTGGTTTTAACCGTATCCGCAAGAATACGGGAGTGCAGGTCGTGGGATTGAAGCTTAAAGAAGGACAGGATTTTTTAAATTAATTCTTTTTGTGTAGGTCGTTAACCTCTCTACATAAAAATCCCTTTAGAGAGAATTTATAAAAAATCTGCTATAGGGAGTTTTACGGAACGAGGTACTCGACCTGCACACCTGTTAAGAATGATGGAGGCGTACGATGCGTGAAAAATATATTGAACAGAAATTAGTTCGAGAAGTAAAGAAGCGAGGTGGCTTGTGTGAAAAATGGAATTCCGGTTCTTCAGGCTGGCCCGACCGAATTGTTTTATTACCTGATGGGAAAATCGGGTTCGTGGAGGTGAAGGCTCCCGGTGAGAAGCCAAGAAAGCTTCAGGTGCATAGACATGAACAGCTTCGTGCTCTTGGTTATAAAGTATTCGTCCTGGATGATATGGGACAGATTGGAGGAATTATAGATGCAATACAAACCGCATGATTATCAGCAGTATGCAATCAATTATATATTGGAACATCCGATAGCAGCCGTAATACTTGGGATGGGACTTGGCAAGACCAGTATTACGTTGACAGCCATCGAGCAGCTTATGTATGACAGCTTTGAGATAAACAAGGTCCTGGTGGTGGCTCCGCTTCGAGTAGCAAGAAACACCTGGAGTGATGAGATTCACAAATGGGAGCATTTGAAGCATCTGAAATATTCGATCGTTCTAGGTACAGCAGCAGATCGGAAGAAGGCTCTGGCAGCAGATGCAGATATTTATGTAATTAATCGTGAAAATCTGCAATGGCTGGTTGAGCAGAGTGGTGTTTCTTTTGATTTTGATATGGTGGTTCTGGATGAGCTTTCATCCTTTAAGAACTGGAACAGCAAACGTTTTAAGGCTTTTATGAAGGTGAGACCAAAGGTAAAGAGAGTAATCGGTCTCACCGGTACACCTTCTTCTAATGGGTTGATGGATCTCTTTGCAGAATTCAAGTGCCTGGATATGGGAGAGAGACTTGGCAGATTTATCAGTCAGTACAGAGTGAATTATTTCGTGCCAGATCAGACTAATGGCCAGATTGTTTATTCTTACAGATTAAGAAAAGGTGCCGAGGAACAGATTTATAACAAGATATCGGATATCACGATTTCTATGAAGGCACTTGACCATTTGAAAATGCCGGAGCTTATCAGTAATGAATATCCGGTTTATATGAGTGAGCATGAAGCTTCTTTATATGATGACATGGAAGCAGAAATGTTCCTTCCACTTAGAACCGGTGAGATTACTGCAGCTAATGCGGCGGCTCTTTCAGGAAAGCTGTTACAGATGGCAAATGGTGCTGTTTATTCTGATGACGGCGATGAGATTCAGATCCACGATCAAAAGTTAGATGCGCTGGAGGATTTGATAGAAGCTGCTAACGGGAAGCCGGTGATGGTGGCTTATTGGTTTAAGCATGACCTGACAAGAATTAGGAGGAGGCTTTCAGAGAGGAAGATTTCTTTTGAAAAGCTGGATTCTGAGGAAAGTATACGTAAATGGAATAGAGGAGAACTGCCGGTGGCTCTGATTCATCCTGCATCAGCAGGGCATGGTCTCAATCTGCAGTCAGGCGGAAATATCTTAATCTGGTTTGGACTTACCTGGAGCCTGGAACTGTATCAGCAGACAGTGGCCAGATTGTGGAGGCAGGGACAGTCGGCTGAGACTGTTGTGGTCCAGCATATTATTACTGCAGGAACGATAGATGAAGATGTCATGAAAGCATTGGCCAATAAGGATATGACACAAAACAGATTGATTGCTGCTGTAAAAGCGAGGGTAACGCATGGTAGGTAAGAATTTAGCAGAAGATCCATATGAACATCTTGCCAATGCTATTATTCTTAGTGCGGTTTCTGATTATAGAGCCGCACTCAAAAGGGTAAAGTGTAATCAGGGAAGCAAGACAGCAATGGATGAGGCTTTGCGGATAGAGAAATTCTTCAGAAGTCCGTGGTATCAGCAACTGACTTCAGTGGATGGAGAGTTTTTGATAAGAAGGCTTCAGGATGAAATAAGACAATCAGAGTAAATCCGAGGGAAATTTTTATTTTATCGGAGGTAGCATATGACAGCAAAAGAGTATTTGAAGCAGGCGTATCTTTTGGATAAGCAGATACAAGTTGAGGTTAAGGAACTGGAACAGCTTCGGGAGATGCGTGGCACCATTCAGGGATGCAGCTATGGGGAAAAGATTGGTACGAATCCTAACATAAATCTGGAGGCTCCATTTATTAAAACCATTGAGAAGATATGGGAGTATGAGAAGAAGATTGATGGTAAGATTAATAGATTGGTAGATCTTCGCTCAGAAATCAATACAGCGATTGAAAAGATGGAGAATTCAGAGGAAAGGCTTCTTCTTAAATATCGTTATCTTAAAAATGAAAGCTGGGAAGATATTTCCTATGAGCTGAATGTTTCTTATAGAACAGTACATCGTATCCATGCATCAGCATTAAATAATTTTGTCGTATCGGAATAAGGTTGGCACACCTTGTCACAACGTGGCAGAAGCATATATGTTATTATGATAGTGTCGAAAGTGTATGACAGAACAGAGCCTTGAGAGAAGAAATTTTCCCGGGGCTTTTTTGCATGAGTAATGAGGAAAGTAGCTGCCATGCTTGCATGAGCAGACATTTGACGAATGTCGCGACAATGAGAAAACTTGTTTCGAGTGCATGGAAGGAAGTGTAACTGTGCCTAGCAAGCCGAAGAAACCGTGTGCTTATCCAGGCTGTCCTGCGTTAGTGACAGGGCGGTACTGTGCAGAGCATGCGAAAAAAGTGAATAGTGATTATGAGAAATACGGAAGAGATAAAAATGCGAAGAGAAGATATGGTCGTGCATGGAAAAGGATTCGTGATAAGTATGCTGCAGGGCATCCGTTCTGTGAGAAGTGCTACGAGCGAGGAGTTCTGGTTCCAGTGGAGGAGATTCACCACAAGCTTCCTTTGAGTGAAGGCGGCACACATGACCGGAGCAATCTGATTGCGTTGTGTAAGTCGTGTCATTCACAGATTCATGCGAAGCGTGGGGATCGTTGGCATGACCGGTAGGGGGGATCAAAATCTCTGTAGACCGGCTCACCATAGAACGGCGGGTAGGTCTTGCGTGTGCAGTCGCAAAATTGAATAGGGGGGATAGCAGAAAAAAGCCACCTCCCAAAGGAAGTGGTACTATTGTGAAATATCGGATTTTGCTTCTGTATTATCTGAAGGATCAGTAGTTTTGTCTTCTGGCCTTGTTTGAGCTGATAAGCGATCCAATAGAATATCAGTGGTGTTAGAAGGAATATGTATTCGTTCTTTCTTCATCAGTGTTCGAGCTTTTTGATTTGTTTCATAATCGCGATCACCTTTTTCGAAAATGGAGCAACAAAGAAAATCACATTTTAATTCACCTTGCGCATTTGCCTTGATGATAAAGATGAAATTATCAACACTAAAATGGCTGGATATTAAATAATCTGCTTTAATGCCTGTGATGAAAGGATACATGCGTGGCATGTATGAATATAAATTAACTCATTGTGCTACTTAAAATACGACTGCTTATCGACTCAAAATTGCCCAGATTACCCCTATATAATTGAAAGCACTTTTTTAGAAGATGAGATGTTTTATCTGTCCAATATCACATTGTTCTCCAAATACACTG
>NZ_JANJZT010000056.1 GCF_024622975.1 Blautia caecimuris
TCGAGAGGTGTACGTGCGGTTTGGGAGGGAGGGGATGCAAGTCCTGTAAAGGACAAGCTGAACCTTACCTCATGACAGCACTTTGTTTTTGGGAGGCAAGGAGAAATCCACGCTCAAGGAAATTTCGGAACTGCTGGGGAAAGAGACCATTGATCTCTATAACCAGTCCGAAAACCGGGGCAGCCAGGTTTCTCACGGCCTCAGTTATCAGAAATTAGGAAAGGATATGCCATACTTGTTCGTGAAGAGTTCAGTTGCCTTATAAATTCGCATGAACAGGGACACGAACAACTGGATTCCGGAAAACTGAATACAGGAGGTCACAAATGAAAGAACTGCCAGAAAGAATCCATGACGATACCAACGGTCTTGACTACGTTCTTGTGGGTGATTATTACATTCCCGCCCTGCGGCTGACGGAGGAATCCCGCCCAATCGGGCATTGGGGGCGCAGGCGTAAAGCCTATCTGGAAGAAGCCCGCCCCGCCCTTTATTGCAGCCTGCTGTTGTCAGGGAAACTCTGGACGCACCTTGCCGACGTGGACGAGCAGGCACAGGAGCGGCTTGACCTTATCATGGAGCAGATGAAAGCCGCCGAGGGCGTGACGGAGAAATTGAAAGCGGATGACCAGCTTGAATGGGTGCGCCGCTGCAATTCTATCCGCAACCGGGCGGAGGAAATTATCTATGCGGAACTGGTCTATGCGTAATGCGGCTGGCTCCTGTCTGGAAAAAGCGGCTCTAAAGCCGGAAAATTGAACATAGGACACACGATACAGTAAAGAGGACTGCTAACCGGATTTTACGGGAATGGCAGCCCTTTTTGCGTCATTCTTTCGTTTTTTTCTTCCCAAACAGGGACAGCAGCTTTGATTTTCCACGCTGGCTGGCAGATACGGGGAGAAGGGGGGATTTCTTGAACACACGGGCAAGGGTGGCACGTTCCTCTTCCGGGAGGCTCATATAGTCAATGCCGAATACCCGGCAGATAGTAAACGCCCGCTTTTCGTCCGCCGTGCCTTTGTGCATGAGGGCGTCCAGCAGTATCACCGGGATGTTCCTGGCAAAATCCGCTGCGGGGGTTTCCGGCTCGGCAGTGGTCTTGTCGGATTCGTGCCGGGTGCGGAGGTCTTTTACAATCCGGTCAAGGTCATCATGGATAACATGGCTGAAAAACAGTTCCTCGCTGACCTGCCCTAATTCTAAAGTACGCATATAGAGGTCGTTTTCAGGGGGCTGCCGCTGTTCTATGACGGACTGCCTTGCTTTTTCCAGAACTAAGTTCATGTCATGGATACGCATATCCGCAATCCGGTCAATGCAGACTTCCATATCCGTCAGCAGGCGCAGGAATCCGGGATGGCAGACAAACTCACAGAGGAGCCGGTTGTTCAGTGCGCCGCTTTTTAACAAATCAACTGTGGAATCATTCAAGTGCAGCTCATGCAGGGCGGTGTTCGGGTGGTTCTTATTTTCGGTCAGCCCCATGAGGTAATCCATGGAAAGACCGTAGTATTCCGCCAGCTTTGCAAGGTTGAACGGGCTTATATCCGTGCATTTGTCGGATTCATATTTTCCCAGCGTGGCTCTTGCTATGCCTGTTGCCTTTTCCAGTTCCGCAAGGGTCATGCGGCGGCTGGTTCTCTCGTCTTTTAATTCCTCCTGAAGCGTCAGTTTTATATACATTGCGCCCCTCCTCTCAAAACAGGGTTCATGACCATTATAGCACAGGGCATTTCCGAAAGCGTGGAAATTTTGGTTTTTCGGGAATTTTTCCAGCCTTTCGGACATACGGGGGAAGCCGGTTTATTTTGATAAGATTTCAGTGTCACAGGACATGGAAAACAGAATGACCGGCTGCAAGTGATATCGTTCCCGGAGAAGTAGTGCCATGACAGGAGCATACCAAAGGGACGGAAAACGCTGGGGTGATTCCGGGCAGGAACGGATTGCAGGCAAAACGGCAGGGAAACAAACTTTCAATTATGGAGGAAGGAACATGAAGTTAAGCATTGAGGAAAAGAAGATTTTATATGCCTTCGGGTGCGGGAGCCATGAGAACACCGTCCGCAGGCTGAAATGGGTCACTGCCCTGACGGTGGATGAAAAAGTGAAACGCCGGGTGCTGTGCCTGGCAAGGAAGCTGGATGACGGCGGAGCCGGGGAATGGTATCCCTGTTTTTACCGCCATCTCCGTTTGGAAATGGAAGGATATTTTGAAGCAAAGAAGCATATCCGCATGGTTGAAAAAAGCACAGACTGGGAGGGATTTTATGGGAAAGCCGTCTAAGTATGAAAAGGAAACGATTGTCAACTTCAACGAGGGTGAGAAGGAAGCCAGTATTTACACATTCAATGCGGACTTGAAGCGGCGGCTGGCGGAGTTCAGCAAAAAATATCCGCTCCTGTGCCGTTTGGAGAAGTCCACGCCGGAAGGGAGCGTGACCTATGTTCTGGATAAGTCCCGGCTGTCTATCCGGCTGGTTCCGCCTTACAGTGAGGAACGGCGGGCGGCGGCGAGGGCATATGCCAAAGAACACGGCTTCAAGTCCATGCCGGGCGGGAAGGATATTGCCTGATTTGGGGGCGTTTTACGGTCAAAACAACGGGTGCGGAGCCGGTATTTTCCCCGTGGTTGACGGTGGAGGTATCAGACATCAGGGAAGCCCCGGACGGCGGAAATGCCTGTTTTGGGCGTGTTTTTCCGGCTGTCATGGGGCATGGATGGGGTTTCTGTGGGAAATCAGAACGAGTGCGGTGCGTTCTGATTTCCTGATACGGAAAAAAGGGAGCCGTCTTTGACGTGGGCGGACGCAGCGCACTCACGTTGGCAGCGGTTCAGGCATGGCGGATATGGGGCAGCTTTCCCGGTTCCGGGGCTGTGACTTTGCGGGAATACAGAGGGCGGCAGCCTTCTGTGCGGGGTACAGGGGCGCAGCAGCCCTGTTGGGGTCAAGGGGCAACGCCCATTGGCGGGTTAAGGGCGGCAGTCCTTATCGGGTCAAGGGTGAAACGCCTTGCCCAGCTAGAGTTGATGCCTGCGTCAACTCGTACTGGGTATTACCTGACGCAAGCCCCGCAGGTTCGGCAGCTTCGCAGCCCCTCCCGCCGCCCGGAAATCGGTAAAAAGGAAAGGGGGATTTTGGATTGAAACTGACACGGCACAACGGACGCTCCGGCAAAAACGGCACATACAACCCACGCCACAATGACCGCCGCTTTGACGTGGAAAACAGCGGGCATATTGATTCGGAGCGGGCAAAGAAAAACGTGTACTGGGACTGTTACCGGGGCTATACCACCGCCGGGAGCCGGGAGGATTCCTCCCAGCCGGATTTCAGCTTTGAGCAGATAGAACTGGCTTATTACACCGAGAATTATTCGGATTTCATTGAAGCCCAGAACGCAAGGAACGAGAAGAACCGGCACACGGAACGCAACCGCACGGTGGGGGATTTGTTAAAGAACAATAAGACCTGCCCGGAGGAAAGCATTTACCAGATTGGGACGGTGGAGGAATCCGTCCCGCCGGAAACCTTGTTCCAGATTGTAAATGAGTTTTACGGGGAGTTTGAACGGCGGTTCGGCTCCCACGTCCACCTTTTGGACTGGGCGCTCCATCTGGACGAGGGGACGCCGCATATCCATGAGCGCCATGTATTCGACTGCAAAAACCGGTACGGGGAGTTATGCCCCCAGCAGGAAAAGGCGCTGGAAGAACTGGGAGTGCCGCTTCCCTCCCCGGACAAGCCGAAGGGGAAGAACAACAACCGGAAGCAGACCTTTGATTCCATCTGCCGGACAATGCTGTTTGACATCAGCAGGCGGCACGGGGTTCATCTGGAACAGGAGCCGTCCTACGGCGGGCGGGATTATCTGGAAAAGCAGGACTTCATCATTGAAAAACAGAAGAAAATACTCTCCGCACAGGGGGAAGCCTTGACGAAAAACACCGTAGCCATAGCGGAGCAGGAAAAGAAGTTTGATAAAGCCGCAAAAGCCGTTTCAGAAAAAGAAAAGGAACTGGAAAAGCAGGAGGGGCTGATTGCGGAAAAAGGGCGGGAACTTTCGGAAAAGCAGGCGGCACTTGCCACTGTCACCATGAAGATTGCAGACATGGAATCGCTGGTGGAGGAAGTGGCGGACACGGCTTATGAGAAAGCCTGCGAAGTTGTGGCGGATACCGTCCGGGCGGAAACGCAGAAGGAGGACATCCGGGCGGTGGAGGATTACAAAAAGTGGCTGGCTTCGCCGGAACGGAAAGCCCCGCAGGAGAAAAGGGATTTCGCCGTGAAGTGCCTGTGTACGGTTCAGGAGCAGATTAAAAATGCGGCGCAGAAAGTGTTAAGGAAAGTCCAGTCTGCGCTCCAAAAGCCGGAGGTGAGCCGTGCAAACAAGGAGCAGATTAAAGAGAAGGCAAGGGAATCCATGAAGGACAGGCTCGCAAGGGGGAAAATAGAAGCTGACCGGGTGAACCGGGAGCGCATGGAGCGCAGGAACGTAAGGGCAGCAACAAAAAAAGATATGGAGATTTGAAGCATTTGCTTTCCGCTGTGGAAATGGCAGATGCTTTTTTATTTCCGGGAAGGGACGGTATGAATGTATTTGAAGCAGTAAAGGAAAATGTAACGGCAAGGCAGGCGGCGGAAATGTACGGCATCTGGGTGAACCGGAACGGCATGGCGTGCTGCCCTTTCCATGATGACAGGAATCCCAGCTTGAAGGTGGATAAGCGGTTCCATTGCTTCGGCTGCCAGGCGGACGGGGACGTGATTGACTTTGTGGCAAGGCTTTACGGGCTGCCCGGTCTGGAAGCGGCGAAAAAGCTGGCTTCAGATTTTGGCATTTCTTATGACAGCCGGGGGCGGGCTTCCCCAAAACCGGCAAGACGGAGCGTGTCGGCAGAACTGCGGTTCTTGCAGGCGGAGCGGAAATGCTTCCGGGTGCTTAGTGATTATCTACATCTGTTGGAGCGGTGGGAAACGGCATATGCGCCGAAATCGCCGGGGGACGGGTGGAACCCGCTGTTCGTGGAAGCCATGCAGAAACGGGAGTATGTGGGTTATCTTTTAGACACGCTGCTGACCGGGACAAAGGAGGAAAAAGCCGCAGTCATCACGGGGCATGGGAAGGAGGTGGAACGGATTGAGCGGAGGGTATCAAAGTTTGCCGCCAGAGGTCAGGCAAGCCGTGGGAACAGCCGTAGACAGCATGGACGGTGAAAAGACGGTGGGGGAAGTCCGGCAGATGCTGGAAACCACCCAGAAGGGGCAGACCGCCAACACGCCGGGGAATTACAGGGCGGTGTTTTTGCATGACCCGCTGCTTCGAGGGGCGTTCAGCAGCAACCTCCTGACTGACCGGGTTGACATTGTGAAGCCCCTTGGCTGGTATCGGGACGGGAGCCGCCTGACGGACGTGGATATTCAATATCTGGTTCTATACTTGGAGGAACACTACGGGCTGACCTCGGAAAAGCGGATTGAGGGGGCTATCAAGGTCGCCGCCAATGAATACCGGTATCACCCTGTCCGTGATTATTTAAACAGCCTGCAATGGGACGGGACGGAGCGGGTGCGCTATGCCCTGCGCCATTTCCTCGGTGCGGAGGTAAATGATTACAATTACGAAGTCCTCCTGCTGTTCATGCTGGGGGCAGTGACACGGGTATTCAAGCCGGGGACAAAGTTTGAGGTCATGCTCTGTCTGGTGGGCGGTCAGGGAGCCGGGAAGTCCACCTTCTTTCGGTTCCTTGCTGTCCGTGATGAGTGGTTTTCCGATGACCTGCGGAAGCTGGACGATGATAACGTATACCGGAAGCTGCAAGGGCATTGGATTATTGAAATGTCAGAAATGATTGCCACGGCAAACGCAAAGAGCATTGAGGATATTAAGTCCTTTTTGAGCCGCCAGAAGGAAACCTACAAAGCCCCTTATGAAGTCCACCCAAAAGACCATAAGCGGCAGTGCGTGTTTGCCGGGACTTCCAACACGCTGGACTTCCTGCCCCTTGACCGAACCGGGAACCGGCGTTTCCTGCCGGTGCAGGTGCAGGCGGAAGCGGCGGAGGTTCACATTCTGGAAGATGAAGCCGCTTCCAGAGCCTACATCGGGCAGATGTGGGCGGAGGTCATGGAGGTTTACCGGAAAGGCGATGTAAAGCTGAAACTAAGCCCAGCAATGGAGCGGTATCTGAAAGAACACCAACGGTCATTCATGCCGGAGGACACCCTAGCCACCCGGATTCTGAACTTCTTGGACGGGTACGGTGGGAAGATGGTATGCTCCTTGCAAATCTACCATGAAGGGCTGGGACACCCGGATTATGAGGAACCGAAGCAGTATGACATTCGTGATATTAACTCCATCATGAAGAATTATGCGGCGGGCTGGAAAGCCTTTGAGAATCCACGGCATTTCCCGCCGCCCTATAACCGGCAGAAGGGCTGGGAACGGGCGGAGCCGCCTGACAACGGAGGGCATGGGAAATCGGGTTTCCAGCCTTTGCCCGAAGGGGAAGCCGTCCAGCTTGGGCTGCCGGAGGAATGGCTGGAAGGAGAAAAGCCATAGCCGGTTGCCGGCTGGTTGCCCCTCCCGTTGTCAAGCCCGTTGCCGGGAAGAGAGGCTGCAAATGCCGTATTTCCGGGCTTTTTCTTTTCCTGACAACGAAAGCAACGGAAAAATAGAAAGAAAATCAATCAGGACAGGAAACGGGAAGCTGGGTTTTGTGTGCGGGGTTTTTTAACGTCCGTTGTCAGACCCCGTTGTCAGGCTCCCACCTGCCCGGCAGCACACGACACACGCCCGGACGGAGCCGTCCGGGTATCTTTATGGAGGTAAATGCCTATGGCAAAACAAGCAGACCGCCCGGCGCAGAGCCGGAACAAAAAGAAAAAGGTGCAGTTTATCGTGTCCCGTGAGTTTGCGGGCAGCCAGACCATGCAGGAAGCTTTTGAGCAGCTTATCGAGAGGCAGACCTGTGAGCGGTTCGAGGAATGGCAGAAACGGCAGGCAGGCTAAAGGGCGGAAACCGGAGAAAAACCGGGAATCTTGCAGAAAACAGTTGAACAAATGGCGGGGGCATGGTATTATCATGGTATCGTGTCCCTGTTCATAGAAGGAGAAGCCTATGAGCAGGAAGAATCATCTATCGAATCAGAAAATAACCGCCCTCTATTGCAGGATTTCCCTTGATGACGGCAGCCAGAATGAGAGCATGAGCATCTCCAACCAGAAACTTATGCTCAAAGATTACGCTGAAAAGAACGGTATGCCCCGGTATGAGTATTACGTGGACGACGGGTATACGGGAAGGAATTTCAACCGCCCTTCGTTTAGGCGTATGATTGCCGACATTGAAGCGGGGAAGGTGGGCTGCGTGATAACCAAAGACCTTTCAAGGCTTGGGAGGAACTATATTGAAGCGGGCAGTTATATCGAAATCTTTTTCCCGAAACACAATGTAAGGTATATAGCGGTCACGGACGGCGTGGACAGCCTGACCCGTCAGGAGATGGACATTACGCCGTTCAAAAATATCCTGAATGACATGTACAGCCGGGATATTTCAAAGAAAGTGCTGGCTGGTCGTATGACACGCTCACGTCAGGGGAAGTTTGGCGGCGGGCAGCCGCCCCTTGGCTTGATGCGTGACCCGGAGGAAAGGGGACACCTTATCCTTGACCCGGAAACAGCACCTACTATCCGTAAAATCTATGACCTTGCCTTAAACGGCTGGGGGTGTATGCGGATAGCCAAACAACTGATGGAGGATAAAATCCCCATCACACGGGTAAAAAGCAATACGGAATGTGACGTGAATTATTATTCGTGGGGGAGCGCAAGGATTAGCCATATCCTGCGGAACCCGTTTTACAAGGGCGCACATCTTGTCTGCCGGACGCACCAGAAGGGAATCCGCTCCAATACCTATGACATCATCCCCCGTGAGGAATGGGAAGTCCTTGAGGGCTGCCATGAAGCCATCGTAAGCCCGGAGGACTGGGAGAAGGTGCAGGAACTGATTGACCGCCGCCCTCCCATCATGGAGGGGAACGCCTGCCCCTTCTATAACCTGTTCCACGGCATTATCTACTGTGCCACCTGCGGGAAGTCCATGCAGGTACGCTATGAGAAAGTAGGCAGAACCGGGAAGAACCGCTTTACCGGCGAGGAACGGGAGCCGATAGACAAGGCGTATTATATCTGCCAGACGTATAACCGGCTGGGGAAGAACTCCTGCACCAGCCATAAGGTGGAAGCCAGGGATTTGTACAATCTTGTGTTGAGGGACATTCAGGAACTTGCAACAATGGCGTTGAAAGACGTGGAATCGTTCTACCAGCGGATTAGCAGCCGCATGGAGCGGCGGTATCTGGCGGACGCTTCGGAGATGGAGAAGGAGCGGGAACGGCTGGAAGCAAGGAACCGGGAGATTGACGATATGTTTTTGAACCTGTATACCGACAAGGCAAAGGGAATCCTGTCCGAGCAGCGGTTTGTGAAGCTGACGGCGGCAATGGAACGGGAACAGGAGGAAAACCAGAAGCAGCTAAAAGAACTGGCACTCTCCTTGCGCCGTTCCAATGAGCAGGAAAGCGACGTCCGCACCTTTATCCGTGAAATCCGGCAGTATGCCACGATACAGGAATTGGACGAGGGTATCTTAAACCGCCTTATCAGCCGGATTCTGGTGGGTGAGGTGAAAAAGGTTGACGGGGAGAAGTTTCAGGAAATCAAAATCATTTATAACTTTGTCGGGGAGATACCGGCGGTAACAGAATAACGGCAATGCCCTTCTCTCTTTTTGGGGGAAGGGTTTTCTTTTTGTCTGTACACGAAAAAGAAGCCGGGTTTCCTACTCTCCGGCTTCCGGGATAAACTCTAAGTGGTCTAAGGCATAGCGCAGAGCCATACACATCAATTCATTTCGGGAGCGGTCGCTTTTTGCCGCCAGAGAGTCAAATTCTTCCTGCAATTCCCGGTCTAACCGCAGCGTCATAACGATTGACTTATCTTCCTTTTTGTCGGGTTTCTTCTGACGTACCACAAACTTATCTGCCATGTTACACCTCCGTATTACGTTTCTGCAACCATTATAAACGATTCTTCTTGACATTTATATAACACATGGTAAAATACAAATATGTAATACATAATAGTGTTACAAAATAAAAAGGAGGTCATGGAAGTGAAAAATGTACTGGAACAGCTTTATAACGGTGAAATCTTCCCGGCGGAGCAGTATGCCCCTAAAGGTGAAGAATACCGGAAAATCCATCAGGGGCATTACCACCACTATGAGGACTTTATTGAGGTATTGGCTAAGCTGGAGCCGCCCCTTGACAAGCGGTTTATTAAAATCATGGACGAACAGCTTGACGTAATCCCGTTTGAGTTCTCGGAAATGTTTATTGACGGTTTTAAGCTGGGGGCAAAGATGATGGCAGAGGTTTTCAGGGACGAGTAGAAGGACTGGGACAGGAAAAGGCAGACGCTTTGACGGGAGCGGCTGCCTTTTTTGGGGTTGCTGACAAGCTGGAATTTTATCTATTTTCCATAATCATTTCTTTGCACTTCCATTCTTCACCTAGAACACAGTATGTTTCTGTTGTATCAAGAACTACATCGTTAAAACCGACTGCTTTATAACAGTAATAAGCTGGAAGATTATTCTCAAAAACGCCCAGTGATACTTTTTTTGCTCCATATATCTCAAATACAAATTTTAACCCTAACTGGAGCATAGCTTTTCCATAGCCTTTTCCTCTCCTGTGAGGATTTACAATAACAAATCCAAAACGTAATTCATCCAATGATTCATCAGGATTCCTTAGCGTAAAAAAGCCAACAATTCCGGTTTCATCAAATGCAGTAAACGGCATTAGAGATTCAACAAAAGAAAATTCCTTTTGTGTTATCGGATAATTACCGAGTATGCCTGCTGTCCATTGATAAAATGATTTTTCGTCTTGACACCACGATAATATTGTATCTACATCCGAAGTTCTATATGGCTTTATTCTAATCATACATTTTTCCTCGCAAATTCTTTAGGTTAGAATCGATGATGGGGTAAACGAAAAAGCAGTTTTGACATTCCAGTGAACTGCCCCTTCGTTTACACCATTTTCGATTTGACCTCATTGAACAAAGTGAGCGTCCGGGTAGTCATTACCTATGGACTTTCAATCTTTTGTACTTACCTGTGATTATACAGGATTTTCTGTGCAGAAGCTACAGAAATCAAGTATTTTCAGATAAATAGGTACGACAACAAAACCTCAAGCTTTGAGGCTTTAGAAAATGTATGAAAGAATAAGCTTTTAACATCTTTGTGGTATTCGAAGCTGTGGTTTTCCAAGATGCCCGCCACAGGATTTACACACACAAATGTTTATCTCATAAAGCTGTTTTAATATTTCCGGTATCTCCTTACCTCGAAGCTTCGAGAGATACTTTTGGCATCCAAGGAGATTCCGGCATAAAGTAAGCTTCTTGTGTTT
>NZ_JANJZT010000057.1 GCF_024622975.1 Blautia caecimuris
CCACTGTTTTGTTATAGAAAACAGAAAATCGCTATGCCACAGCCTTGGCAGGCCATCGCGTAGCGATTTTGTTCAATCGGAATTTATGTAATCAGAGGTGAGAAAGTTAATGAGAACACTTTTTTTAAGTTCAAGTGGTTTGAATGAAAGTACTACTAAGTTATTTTGGGAATGCATCGGCAAAGAACCTCAAAATACAAAAGTGATTTTTGTTCCATCTGCTGCAATTGAAAATGATGCCGCAAGAGAAGGTATTGTAATATGCTTGGAGCGACTTATGAGTATGGGTATACCTATAAGTAATATCTTTTTATATGATTTAGCACTTCTGCTCTCCGACGGATACAAAAGGACATATTCAAGTTATGTTGATGATATACCCACACAGATTCGATTAATGAATGTTGAAGAACTTTCTCAATATGACACAATTGTTTTTTGCGGTGGCAATGCCTCAGTGCTTCTGAACGAAGTAAACAGAACAGGGTTTTCAAAACCTTTAAAACAGGCAATAGAGAATGGGTTGGTATATCTGGGGATTAGTGCAGGAAGTATGATTGCCGCAGGAAACTTTGCTGATGGATTAGGCTATTTAACAAATCCGCTGATACCACACGTTGAAATAGGAAATCCTTGCGGGGAAATAACTAATAACGATTCGATAAAATTGTCTGATGGGCAAATTGTATGGATTCAGGGAGAACGTCAGGAAATTATTTGCTAACTTCGAATTTGAGAGGGAATTGAATATGAATAAGGAATGGTTGAACTTAATAAAACAATTTGTGTAGATTTTTAGTCTGCCAGATTAAAATTTGAGATTTGAGGTACAGCGTATGAAAGGTTTCCATAGGGACAATCAGCTATTTTCTCTTTGTGGTTTGAACTGCGGATTATGTCCTATGCACTTAAATAAATATTGTCCCGGCTGCGGTGGCGGAGAGGGGAATCAATCCTGCAAAATTGCAAAGTGTAGTTTAGAACATGATGGTGTGGAATATTGTTTTCGGTGCAGAGAGTACCCCTGTGAGAAGTATGAGCATATAGATGAATTTGATTCATTCATTACACACAGTAACCGAAAAGCTGATTTGAAAAAAGCAAGAGAGATAGGAATCGAAGCATACAATGCGGAGCAGACAGAAAAGACAGAATTATTGAATTTACTGTTAGCCAACTATAACGATGGCAGGAAAAAGACTCTTTTTTGTGTGGCGGTCAATCTTTTGGAATTGCAGGAAATAAATGAGATACTTTTGCAAATCAAGGGTAATTCGGAACTGGAAAGATTGACACTCAAAGAAAAAAGTTCTTATGCTGCGGGGGTGTTTCAAAACGCAGCAAAGCGAAAGAATATTGAACTAAAGCTCCGGAAGAAAAAATAATCTCTAAGAAAGGAAAACTTACATGAAATACAATTGTACGGTTATATCGGTAGCAGACATCAACGCTGCAAGAAAGTTTTATGAGGATTTATTCGGATTGGAAGTATTTCAGGATTATGGAAGAAATATAGCTTTTACCTGCGGTTTAGCTTTACAGCAGGACTTTGACTGGCTTGTTCATTTACCAAAAGAAAGCATATTAAGAAAATCTAACAATGTGGAATTATGTTTTGAGGAACAGGACTTTGACAGTTTCTTACATAAACTAAAAAAATATCCGAATATTGAGTGTTTGGGTGAGGTAATTGAACACAGTTGGGGGCAACGTGTCATTCGATTTTATGATTTGGACGGACATATCATAGAAGTTGGAGAAAATATGAAAATGGTTATAAAGCGTTTCCTTGCTTCTGGTATGACCATAGATGAAGTGTCTGTAAAAATGGATGTTTCTTTTGAAGATTTAACGAAGCTGCAAAACAGTTAAATGAAAAGTTGCAAAGGAGAACGAATTAATGAAAAAAATGAGCCGAGAAGCTAAAAAAATAATGATGGAACGTTTTGGAAAAGACACTGTTATTGCGTTGGCAACCATTGAAAAGGAGGTGCCTTATGTGCGATATGTAAATGCCTACTATGAGAACGGTGCATTTTATATTATTACATATGCACTTTCAAATAAAATCAAACATATAGAAAACAATCCTGCTGTTGCAATAGCTGGTGAGTGGTTTACGGCACATGGAAAGGGCAGCAATTTGGGCTATTTTGGAAAAAAAGAGAATTGTATGATTGCTGAAAAATGTCTTTGCTGAATGGATTGATAACGGACATAACAATTTTGATGATGAAAATACGATAATTCTATGTGTAGAATTAACAGATGGACTGTTACTCTCACATGGGACAAGATATGAGTTTTAGCTTTTCCAGCTTGTAGAATTGGAAAAATTTCAGGAGCAGTATTTCCAGTCAGAACTAAGGATGCTGCCATAGATAGAGATGAAAAGACGAAATTTACGGAGGAGGATCAGAATGGTGGATGTTTATAAAAATTGTCCTGAATATGAGAATGAGGACTATCTTGTGAGAATGGTTTGCCAAGAGGATAGAATGGATTTATTAAAGGTTTATTCTGATAAAAGGGCTGTCCCCTTTTTTAATAGTGATAATTGTGGCGGAGATGATTTCTATTATACAACGGAAAGCAGAATGGAACAGGCGATTGATTACTGGCTTTTCGAGTACAATAGAGAAGGATTTGTGAGGTGGACAATTGTGTCAAAAGCAACTGATGAAGCAATTGGAACAATAGAGCTTTTCCACAGAGACGCCGATGATTATTTTACAAACTGCGGTTTGCTCAGGCTGGACATTCGCAGTGATTATGAAATGACAAGCGAGATTATAAAAATATTAAGATTGATAATGGAACCTGCATATAGCCTGTTTCATTGTGATAAGATCGCTACGAAAGCGCTTCCCTCTGCGGCAGAACGTATTGTGGCGTTGAAAAATTTAGGATTTATACGCTCAGAGGAAAAGCTGATAGGGCATGATGGAACAAAGTATGATTCCTATTTTGTATTGAGGAAAAATTAGCGCCTCTCCAAATCTGGATAAAAAATATGTATCCAGGCTAAAATGCTTGACATTGACAAAGTTATAAGCTAATATAAGACCATATTTCAAGAAAGAGCAGGTATGTGGATGTTAATTGTTTCTGTAATGACAAAGGACAACTAAATTTTATAAGAGGGTAAGCACGGAATAGAGTGCTTTATTTGTGTTACCCTTTTTGGCATTATTGAATGCCGGTTGTTTCTGCCTTACAGAATACTGCATACACCGGGAATAATTGTCTTATTATGATGGATAAGAAAGCGGGAAAAGTATGACTGTGGTGTCATGCTTTTTTATTTCTGCGAGCAAATGGGCTGCATTTTTTAGGTCATTGCTGCTTTCCTTTTATGGGGATGTTTTGCTTTTTTCATCATCTTAAGATATATACATCTGTGGTTTCAGTCTATGTAATGATAGGCAGAAACCACATTTTTTTATGTTTTTTCATTGAATATTTAAACTGGAGGTTTTCAAGATGAAGATAATTGAGACAGAGAATTTAACGAAAAAGTATAAGCGGTATAAAAAGCAGGAGGGTCTGGCCGGAAGTATTAAGGGCCTGTTTCACAGGAAATATGAAGAAAAAATTGCGGTAGATGATTTTGATATTCATGTAAATGAGGGTGAGTTTGTAGGCCTGATCGGGCCGAACGGAGCGGGTAAAACGACCCTGGTGAAGATGTTGACCGGGATTATTGCGCCGACAAGCGGCAGGATACAGGTGATGGGATTTTATCCGAATAAATTGGAAAAAGCATTTAAGCAGCAGTATGCGGTGGTTATGGGTCAAAAGAGCCAGCTGTTTTTTGAACTGACAACGGAGGACACGTTGCGGCTGTTTAAAGAAATATACGGTATCCCGGAAGACGAGTATAAAAGAAACAAGGATTTTTTTGTGGATCTGTTTCAGGTGCAGGAACTGATGAATGTACAGGTAAGAACGCTATCGTTGGGAGAAAGGATGAAGATGGAACTGATCGTTGCATTGCTTCATAATCCGAAAATATTGTTTCTGGATGAACCGACCATTGGACTGGATGCTGTGGCAGGTAAGCAGATCCGGACTTTCTTAAAAGATGTGAATGAGTCAAGAGGAACTACCATTTTGCTTACCTCGCATTATATGGAGGATATTAAGGTATTGTGTAAACGCTCCATAGTCGTGAATCACGGCAGAAAAATATATGACGGCGGTACGGATATGTTATTTGAAAATTATCAAAAGAGTAAGAAAATGACGATATACTTTGAACACAGTGTAGAGCCTGATGTGCCGGATGATTGCAGAGTATTGGAAAAAGCGAATGACAAACTGGTACTTGAAATACCAAAACAGAACGCAGAAAAAGTTCTGGAATCTTATATCGGTCATTATCCGATCCGGGATATTGGAATTGAGGAAGAAGAAATAGGCTCAGTCGTGGAGCGTATCTATAAGGAGGTATAGGACATGAAGAAATATTTAGAAATTGCCAAGGCATACATGAAAGCACAGCTGATCTGGAGGTCGGATACCTTAGTAGACGTGATTCTGGCGGTGGCGAAGATACTGTTTGCATGGATCTTATGGAGTATTCTGTTTGAGGGTAAAGAGCAGATCGCGGGCTTGGGATTTCAGGCCATGATTTCTTACTATATCATAAGCTCCTATTTATTCCAGTTGGAAAAATCTGCGGAGATCAGCCGGCAGATGACCGGTATGCTGAGAAATGGTACCTTTTCAAAATATATGGTGATACCGGTACAGACACAGGGGTATTTTGTGGCGATGGAAGCAGGGAAGATTGCGTTTTCTGCGGGCATTGGTTTTTTAGCAACGTTTCTGTGGTTTTATTTGTTCCGGATTCCATTTGTGCATACAGCCAATATAAAGATCCTGTTATGCGGAAGTATCATGGTTGTTTTAGGACTGTTGTTTATGGCGCTGCTCAATTACTTTCTTGGGATTTTGACCTTGAAATTTGAGGAGATCAGCATCTTTCTCATGATAAAAGATAACCTTTCCGCATTTGTGACCGGGGCGGTGATTCCCCTTGCTCTTTTACCGGAATGGATGACAGCAGGCATGAAATTTCTGCCTTTCTATTATGTCACATATCTTCCCAGTATGCTGTTTATAGGGAAATGTGAGGAGGAAGCAGTCACAGGCTTAATCGTCTTAAGTGTGTGGTGCATGGTCTTTCTTGTTTTAAATCAGGTAACTTATGAACATGATCGAATCAAATATGATGGAGCAGGAATATGAAACATAATTTAAAATTTATATCAGAACTGATCAAATTCAGATTATCCCATATCATGACATTTCGGTTGGGATTCTTTGCGCCGTTTTTCATTAATACCAGTTATTTTCTGGTTCAACTTTTCGCTTTCGAGGCAATTTACGGACATGTGGACAGTATCCGTGGATGGGGGCATGGGGAAATCCTTATTTTTATTGGAACATTTTCCCTGATTGATGCCCTGAACATGACCATTTGCTTTTTTGGGGTAATATCCTTACCAGACAAAATACAGACAGGAGAATTGGATCTATATCTGACCAAACCAGTGAATCCATTATTGCGGATCACCTTTGAAAAAGTAGATCCGGGCGCCATACCGCTTCTGATCTTCAGTGCCTGTATCGTTGGATATGGGGTGAGAGAAAGCGGCGTGAATCTTTCGTATGCGAATATCATTGGATATTTGTTTCTGGTTTTGCTAATGACCATACTGTACTACGATATGGAGCTTCTGATACGGTGCTTTGCCTTTTTTGTGTTCTATGTAGATAACCTGATGAAAATAGAGAATACGGCTGTGGATTTGTGTCTGAAAATACCGGGGATCGCTTTTTATGGAATCTATAAGTTTATTTTTTACTGTGTATTGCCGTACGGAATCATTGCGACGCTGCCAACGCAGGCAGTAACAGGGGCATTGTCGGCAAAAGGATTCCTTTTCGGGGTGGCGATCGTGTGCATTTTTACGTTTTTTGCCTTGTCTTTTTGGACATATGGCGTACACAGATATGAAAGCGCAAGCAGCTAATCAGTTTTTGGGAAAGAGGTATAGATATTATGGAAGAATATAGAAATGCCCGATTGGGAACGTATTTAGTGAAGGGATTGACCAAAGAATTACTGACACGAAATATTATTCCATTCTATTCTGCTTCTATAACGAATATTGGTTCGCAGATGGTAGCAAATAGATGTGACTATATACCATTCTGGGTTGATACATTTGGAACCATTCTTGATGGGAGTTCAGTATACAATGATATGATGAAAGGTTTGTCATCGGAACTTATAGAATGACAACTTCCGGTTGATAGAGGGAGCAACAGACAAAATGTTTGTTGCTTTTCTTTTTTTTGATGGGAATGTAAAATAAAACTATCATCATATGATGCGTTTGAAAAACTTATCAATATAGACCTAGAAAGTTATCTTTCATGACAACGAATAATAAGAAATCTATGGTAACATCCTACCCGTAGTGGTAAATTGTTCTACAGGAAAGGGTGCGAAACATGGAAAATGAAGTATACGAAAAGGACTATGGAGAAAAATTCCGGGAGAGAAGCGATAAGGCAAAGGGAAAGGATTTTCTGCACACTTTGATGGATGTTGGATTTTTTCAGGCGTATAAAGAAGAAATGGACAAAATCCCAAAGCGTGTGGTTCCCAAGGAAAAAGCAGATTATGAATACCTACTTGGGGAGTGAGAGCATCTGTCAGCAAAGACTGGCGGGTGCTTTTTTCGCACAGATATGGTATGCTGTAAGCAGTATATCAACTTGGAGGTACAGGCATGGAAGAACAGCAGAATTCATTGACTTATGAAATTATCAAAGCAGCTGTTGCCGGGGAGAAATGGGCAACAGAAAAGATTATGGCATATTACGATGATTATATGACAGAGCTTGCCACAGTGGAAGAGAAGCAGTCGGACGGCAGTGTAAAGAGTTACGTGGATGAGGATTTGAAGCAAGAGATAGCGTTGAAACTGCTGGAGGAGATACCGAACTTTCCGCTGGAGGAAGCGGAGAGGATTGCAGGAGGGGAGACTGATTAGAGAAAGATCGAATCTACGAGGCATTCTGGAAAGAGATCCAGGGCATTGCGGGTTGCAGACGCTCAGAGAATCTGGAGTTCAGTGGGGTTTGAGGTCTGATTATGGGGTCAATTCTTTTATAATAAACTGTTTTGAGGATATAGTATAAACTGGAAAACGCTAATTTGGCTATTCTGTGGCATTATTCAATGGATTATGGTAAAATTCTGCTGTCCGGGATTGAATAGCAACTGAAAGACCAAACAGATGTTAACAATGATAATAGCTGTAAATCTCATTGAAGTCATTATATAAGTCTTTCAGTTTGTATAGAAAATGTTCGTTTTTATAGGAGGCATCTATGTGGCAATTTACATTTTTTATATTTTTCATATTATTTTGTATATTTGCAGGAATAATGGCACGTGAACCCAGAACGTTATGGAGCGGGGTTTCTTTTTTCTTCATGATGATATGTTTGTCTATTTCCTTGTTTTTTATTCTATCTGAATATTCCAGGTGGCTGGCAGCACATGACGTGGTAATTGGAATACTGATTCTCCTGTTTGTTTTGGCGATAGGCTGTATGCTTATGTTTCCGGCAGCTTTGATCGTCATGTTTTTCATCGAGGGAATAAAAGTCATCAAACATGAAGGAGTGAAACCGTCAAATTTATTGTCGATGCTGTTCTCTATCTTGTTATATGTCTACCTGTCTGTCTGGCCGATGATTGGCAATTTAAGAAAAAATACATTAAGTACAATGCTCTATGTTATCATCAGTTTTTCGGCAGTATATGTATTATCATTGATGGCTATGTATTCACTTTCTGCAATTCTTAACCTTATTCATCTGAAAAAGAACAGAAATGCAGATTATATTGTTGTTCTGGGATCTGGAATCATTGGAAAGAAGGTCACACCGTTACTTGCGGCCCGGATTGAAAGAGGAATGGAATTGCTGTATTCCAATCCTAATGCTGTATTGATTATGTCCGGTGGGCAGGGACCTGGAGAGGATATTCCAGAGAGCGTGGCTATGGCTGCATATGCAGTAGGTAAAGGTGTAGATGCAGAGCGTATCATAATGGAACAAAAATCTGTATCAACAGAAGAAAATTTACTGTTTTCAAGGAAATTGATGGATAAAGAGGCTCCTAAAATTGTTATCGTCACAACGGCTTATCATGTGTTCAGAGCATTAATTCTGGCAAAACAGCAAGGGTTAAAGTGTGTTGGATTTGGGGCAAAAACGAAATGGTATTTTACGCTAAATGCTTTAATACGTGAGTTTGTTGGATATCTACGTTTGACATGGAAAAAACATGCGCTGGTAATTGGCATAGTAGCCAGTATTGTCGTGGCGACTAATATCGCTGGTTGGTTGAGATAATTAATAACTGTGAAATTACAGCGATCTAAGAGAGGAATAGTTATAAAGAACCGTTAAAGTATTAGCAAGAACTCTCTAAACTTGAGGTGAAATAAAGCGTATGAAAAGCCCCAGGCGGCATTTGAAGCTGTTCTGGGGCTTTATAATTATCCTTTGAATTTATCAGGCAAGTGAATTTCAGTTTTCAGACCATGAGGTGTAATGTTTGAAAATTGGATTTCTCCATAATGTACTTTTACAATCTGTCTTACGATTTTAAGCCCCAATCCGTGTTCTGCTTCGGCTGTTTCCGTCTGGGAACTGGGAATACTGGTATCGTTATTCAGTAATGCCAGGTATGATTCCTTGATTCCGCACCCAGAGTCTGCGACACAAAACGTACAGATTCTGTTGTCCATTTTTACAGAAACGGTTATCTGACATCCACCAGGATTGTGTGTGATGCTGTTTTGTATTAGATTGTGCAGCATCCGGTTAAGCAGGAAATTGTCGCCGTATAGGAAAGTTTTTATATCTGTGTCAGTTCCAGACAGTTCTAATTCATAGCCCTCCGGAAGTCCGTTATTTAGAAATTCGCTTATCACCTGCCGGATCAGTTCAAGAGGATCAAGCGGCTTTATGCGGAAGGGCTGCATAGAGTATTCCAATTTTGTTGTTAAATTTAGATCTGCAACCAATGTACGGAGCTTTTCACTTTGTTTTCGTATGATTTCAGCCTGTCTTCTGGTTGCTGCTGGTAAGTCAGGGTTATCTTCTATTTCACTGGAATAACCTAAAATCATAGAAAGTGGCGTACGGATATCATGAGATATTCCACGAATCCATTCAGCACGCGTATTATCCTTTTTTGCCAGATAGTCACTGGCATGGTTTAATCCTGTATTGATTTCAGCAAGTTTACCTTTTTCCTCTAAGTGAAATGTTTCCCCCTGTGACAGTTTTTGGATGCCAGCCAGGATTGGCCGCATTGCAGTTTCGATTTTTCTGGTATTACGTAAAAATAAGAAAATCATAACACCGATATTGATGACCAATGCAGCCAGACAGATGAAAAGAGCAGGCCAGAAATATCTGGTTTTGAACGAGATATAGTATTGGCTGATTGTGCCCGGCTGAAATCCCACAACTAAAAGTCCATTTGGATGATTCCAGATTTTAACGGGATAGTCCTTCAGATACCATCTGCTGAACATCGCAATTTCAGATGCAGAGTATTTAAGGGGAAGTCCTTCTGGCAGACCGCTTTCCCAAATGACAGCACCTTCATCGTCAATCAGCATAGCCCAAGCATCCGTCTGTGCTAAGATGTCATTTGCTTCCGGATCAACTGCGAATGCCCCGTTCTTTTGTTCAATAAGATTTGAAAACCGTTCCATTGGAAAAACGGAGTCCTTAACACCATTCAGATAGGAAGTAAGAAAAAGGATTCCTATTAATACAATGTTGATTACAAAAAACAGCAGCAGTATTCCGATGACTGATAATATATAGTGGCGAAAGAAGCGGTCAATTGGTTTCATTTTTCCGCCCCCTTAATGTGGAGCCGGTAACCTAATCCTTTTACGGTTAAAAGGGAAACAGGTTTTGACGGATTGGCCTCGATCTTTTCCCTTAAGTGGCGTATATGTGTCACAAGGGTATTTTCATATCCCTGCCAGAATTCCCCACAGACAGTTTCGCATAGTGAACCTGTGGTTACAATCCTTCCGGAGTTTTCAAATAACTTTTCAAATAGCGTAAATTCTTTTGCAGTCAATGAAAACACTTCATCCCCACGATAAACTTCGGCCTTATCTAAATTAACGGTTGAAGCTTCCAGATATACAATACGTTCCTTTTCAGGATAGGTGTTGTTGACCTCATAAATTATCAAAATACTGATTTACTTGCCTGTCTCTGAATTGACCTGTATACTGTCATCAGCA
>NZ_JANJZT010000058.1 GCF_024622975.1 Blautia caecimuris
GAAACGCGTTCAGTTACATCCGGAAAGACTGATCAGTTCTTAGCGGAATGCGTGGTCAGATGAGCCGGAATTTGCAAGGGCAGCCTTGATAGCATCTTCTTTCTCTTTCGGGCATTGTGGAACTCTTGCATTTTCTGATTTTGGAAGATTATAGTTTTCTCCCACTTCAATTCCACATTTGCGTTTTACCTGAGAAATATATAAATTTGAAACCTTCAAGCCAAATTCTTTCAGCACATAATCTTTGATTTCCTGATAGGTTGCTTTCAACTCAGCACTGGTGGCATCCAGCTCGTCCAGGTCTAAGTCGATCTCTATCGTGTCATCTGGTTTTTGTTGGGACAAAAGAACAACCGTCTCGACGTGAGTATCAAATTAAAACATATCCCCACAAAAATCACGGAAATATCAGTATTTTTTTGCAGTACTAATATCGATTACGCAACCCTTTTCCCACAAATAAAATGTTAAATAAAACTGCCACATATTTTTAAATTAGCAACGGTAAATCCTTTTACAAAATCTCAAGTCATTTGCTTTGATAATTCTTTCAATAAGCCCATCCCAGACTCCGCCTTTTCATTACCTCAAGTTAAGGAAATAATGTCCTTCAGTCTAACCTTCTATAATAAACACTTGTCATTGATTTTTATTTGTCTTATTTTTTTACCATCAGTAATTTCTGGAAGTGTCATGTTATTTGAAACAGGATAAAAATACATGCGGTTTATTCTGGGATAATAAAACAAAATGCCAAAATTAGAATTTAATTTTTCAAACCAAGTAGTCAACTTTTCTACACTTATGTTTTTTCTATATTCTGTTTTTTCTTCCAGTGAGTTATCTACCAAAAGTTCGCAATAATATGTACTACCATTGAATTTCATCTTAAAATCAATATTATACTCTTCAAATACCAGACTGTTTTCAATTCCCTTATCATTTAGATATTCTTCTGCTTTTTCGAACATTTCATCTTTAGGCAGCTTGTCAAGCTCTTGTTGCTTTAAATGTCTAAGGTTGTCTAATTGAAATATCAAATCCTTCAAATCGTGTAATTCGGCATTGTGTTGAAATTTCAATAGTATTTCATCAATCAGAGTATTAATCGTGTGTAAGCTGTTTTCATGATTTTCTCTTGCTTTCCTGAAACGGATTTGTGTTCTGGAATTAAGTTTAAAGGTATTAATATAAAATGTTCCTCTATCGTTTTTGGCAATATATTTATAATGATTCTCTTTTTTTCCTCCTATAATTGCAGGGTTAATCCCAGAAAAGATATCATCAGTACAAGGGTCGAGTAGTTTTGTATCCCAAATATCACTTTTCTCGTTATTACACTTTTCGCAAGAATAATATAAATTATGATATTTATGTGTGTCAGGCAAATTCAAGGACTGCGGCTTAAAATGGTCTATTTCAAAAAAGTCCAAACCAACTATTCCTACTTCTTGTTCTTGCAATTTGCAATATGCACATTCATGAGAAAAGTCATTTCTTAAGTATTCTTTGCACTTAGGGCTTAAGTAATTTGCCCAACGTTGTTTTCTTATATATTCCATAATGACATCCTCTGTTATTTTTTTTCATCCAACTTTGAGCTAATTTCTTGTAATAATCGAATAGTTTCGGTATCTTGTTGTTGCTTGATTTCAACAGCTCTATACATCAAATTTTCTTTTCTTAAACCGCAAGCTCTCTTTATCTTTTCTGCAACATCTTTATATCGAGAAGTAATTTCTGATTTTTGCAACTCATAGTCATAATCACCAAACTGGTCTGCAAAGTCATCAAGTTCATAGTTGGTTAAAAGAACAGCATAGATTGTACTATCATGTTTTCGTATTTCTCTTAGCACATCTATCCCTTTATATGTGACCTGTTTCTCTAAATGAAAGTCAATAATTAAGAAATCTACATTCTTCTCCAAAATAATATCATAATAGCTGTCAACTGTTAATGGAAGTTTATCTAGACAATCAAGTTTCAATCCTTCAAGAGCAAAAAGTCGAGTGTATATGTCAACATTTGCAGCTTCGTCTTCAATAAACAAACCAATCAATTCATCCATCTTACTCATCTCCTTTTGGTAATGTTACAATAAATTTCGCTCCAAGCATAGTTTCAGAACGCTTAACAGATATATCCCCATGATATTTTTCTACAATATCTTTAACAATATTCAATCCTAATCCAATTCCGTTTTCTTTTGTAGTTTCAAAAGGTCTAAAAATCTCTTTTTCTTTTCCTTCTGGAACCCCCGCCCCCGAATCTTCAAAATAGATTATTAAATGTGAAGCACTCTGGGAAATAGTAACAGTAATTTTACGGTTTTCTCGTCCCTTAACTTGCTCAAAAGCGTTTGTTATCATGTTGATGACAATGGACTCAAAGTCAATTTGTTTAATTTTATATTCTATCGTATCTTCACACACAAAATTCAAAGTGATATCAAAAGACTTAACTATGGTTTGATAAAAACCGCCAACTTCTTTTAATGCACTACTGAGATTAATTTCTGAATCAATAGTTCTCTTTCGTTTGCGCAAAAAATTAACAATTAAATTACTGTATGCATATATACGGTCAAAATCTCCACTAACAATAGATACAACATCTTTAATTTGGTTTATATCCATACCATTATCCAAATAAAGGTTAACAAGAAGCAAACTCGTTTGTATTCTGCTAACAATGTCACTTGTTTCATGTCCAAATGATCCCGTTAGCATGCCCAATGACGCCAGATTTTTATAAAGATTCAATTCACTTTCTTGAAAATCAATTTTTGCTTGATATGCTTTTTGCGTTTCTGAATAGTGTCTATTATAATCATTTTGGATTTTTTCAATTCCTTGCTTCTTCTTTTCAGTATGCGCAATATATGTTTCCAGAAGTTCATCAATTTTTTGAGCTGAAACTTCTTCATCATTAGAAGATAATTTCCCGATTTGTTTTACAAAATCATCTTCCTTATATAGCTCTTTTAAGTTTTCGAATTGGGAATCAATCTTCTTTTTTTCGTCCGCAAGCTTTTGAATTTCTTCCTGCTCAGCCAAATACGCCTTTCTTCTGACATCACTAATAAGATTTGTACATTTAGATAAAAAGCTGACAAGCTGCGAGTAAGCTTCATTTTCTATAATTCCTTCTCTGTTGGTCGCATCAATCAATAGAGGATTGGTCTCATCCCCAATCTTAACCACACCTATAACCTGATTATTACCCACAAGATATCCGTGTGTATCTTTTACCTTTTTCTGGTCAAGCAAGAGCCAATCATTCCCAATATCTCCGTATGGCTTAACTCTAAAATTATCTCGATAAATCTTAATGCCACAATACGTGTCTAGAATTCTTTGAGCAAATCTAAAATTATATCCAGACTCGGCATCAGATAAATTTGCACTGTCTCTTAGGAAGAAGTATATCTCCGCTTTCAGATTTCCACATAACAAAGGCTTTTCATAGTTCTCCTCAACGATGTCATTTTTCCCTTCCTTATCACTATAAGTTATACGTGATTTTTGAGCATTATCAAAAATCTCAGCATCAATTTTTGCATATCTTAAGTCAAGAATTTCATTGACTAATACAATATCCTCTACTTTAAATTCGGGAGCAACTAGTTCAATTTTGAATGGGTCGCTTTCGATAAAATCTGGAGCTACTAATAAGCGTAATTCTTTTTGTAGTTTGTCGATATCTCTTTGTTTCCATTCATCTCTCAAACCTTCCATGATTAAAATCATACCAGTTTGAGATTTAGATAAGTTAAATTTAATATATAACTCTTCAAGCATAGTAAATACTTCTGATTCGCTTTGTGAATCTATAGTATCCAATGAACTTGAAACATCGCCAATCAGTAATTCAATGTCTTCATATTTCTTTATTATCGGTACGACTTTATCTTCAAGCAGCCTGAGTGTTTCGTTTTTATAAAACATAGGGTATTCAAAACTTTTTGTTCCAAGTATCGATTCCACAGTATCTTTATCTTCTTGAAGAATCTTATCAGTAACCATAAAATACTCAAGCTGATTACAAATGAATTTTGCAGCTGTAGATTCTTGATGGTCTTTTAGTATACCAATTCTTTGGGTCAATGCAGGAATATTTATTTCCTCAAAACTATTCCAGTTAATATCTACTCTATATGGTGGTTCAAATTCTGGAAATGAGTAAATTTGAACTTTTTCTGCTAAACGTTCAACTGAAAATCTACCAATACCTTTTTTTCCTGCCTTTTTTCTACCTTTAGGGGTATAAGGTTCAGTAATTTTATTGTTTGTACCAATTACCATCCACTTATTTTCGAAGTCCGATTGTGTCATTCCTGTACCAGTGTCAATTAGAACAATCCTGCTTTGTGGGGTATTGGGTTTATCCAAAATGATTTTCACACCATAGGCATCCGCATCGTAAGAGTTTTTAATAAGTTCCACTAATGCTGTAACAAAATCTGTAACAAGCTCACGCCCTAATTGGCTAATATGGCGGGAATTTGTTTTAAACTGTAGTTTTTTCATAAATGCCTCACCTCAATAATCTAGAATCATATTTATTTCATTAACGGATAAATCATATGCTTCGCATACAAGCCTATCCAATTCTTCTTGATGTTCTCTTAACTCTGACAAATATTTTGATACAAATGCCGAAATATCTTTTACATTATTTTTAGAAAATGGCAGTAGATTCAATTCGTTTGCCGATACTTGCGTATTACCGCTTTTACTTATAAAAACATAATTTATTAGTTTTGAGTTAAGTAATCCCAAATAATAATACATTATTTCATCCGTTAAAATTTCTTCTTTTCCAGAGTTGCAACATAAGAAATTTACGTGATTTTCTAAAAAGTAACTATCATAATTTTCCAAAAAATCATCAGATATTAGACATGCTTTTAATCGTATGTCCTTTTCAAAGTTAGTTGTCCGTTGTACCAATAATCTCTTACCCGATAAAACATAAGGACGAGTTTTATCAGTTATTCTCGCAAATGCCTTTCGTTCATCGTTAGCCCAAGAGGTAATGAATTGGAAATTTACAGGCTGAACATCTCCACCATACACAATTGGTATAGCTTTATCAGATGAATCGGCGAGTGATTCTTTATGTTGATTCCATACAAATAAACCATTAGAGAATTTCACTAATGAGTCATTGACAGATAGCGTTGTGCCATTCTTATAGACTTTTTCCAATACATCGTACATTTCAGATTTTTTGTTAATAATAAACATGTAGTTATTATCTTTACCCATCATTAATTTTGAACGAGATATTGAAAATTCAGATAACACATTCTGATTGCCATTGATAAATTGTATTCTAGTTTTAGTGTTACATACAGGTTTGTTTTGCAAACAAATTATAAAAACTGCTTGTTCTGCTCTGTCAAATATGTTTTGTCTCGAATCAATGTGTAATATTGATTTAATTCTCAACTCTTTCATTTCCTCACGAAGATTCTTAAAGTAGAGCCCAGAACGAATAGATTGAGGTACAATAAAACTCATTGTTCCATTGGTACGCAAATGAGATATTCCCCAATGCATAAACAGAGAATATATATTTGGCTGACCATATATTATGGCATCATACCCATCTATATCCTTTAATGCTTTGGAATCTAATTTAAAATAGGGGGGATTGCCAAGTATAATTGAAAATTCTTTTTCCTCTTTATCTACAATTGTATTTTTCCATTTTATATTATTTAGTGCTGGAATACCAAGTAAAAGATTGTTTTTATGCACGCTATCAGGTGCTATCTCCAACAATGTATTTAAAACACTTATCTTCGTTGCAATAACCGAAAAAGGATTTACATCGTAGGCAAACATGTTGTTTTCAACAAACTTAATTAATTCATCAAACGAAAGAAAAGCACTCATCTGCTTAACAGTCTCTACAACAAAAACACCAGTTCCACAGGCAGGATCCACCACTAAATCTCGTTCGGATAGATCTTTTAACTCGTTTCTAACTTCAAACACCATTTTTTTTGCTATTCCTGTGGGAGTATAAAACTGTCCTAATTTTTTCTTAACATCTTTATCAATAAATTTGTCATGCTCATTTATTAATTCGTATATTTCCTTTTCTGTGGGTATGTTACAATCATTTAATTGTAAAAACATACTATTATCTTTTATTTTAAACCATGAAAATAATTTATCGGTATCAAGAATATTTAGTATATGCATATATTCATGCGAACAGCTCATACTATATGCCAAAAAGTATGTAATAACATGAATAAATGCTATTTCGAATCCTATTGTTTCTTTCAAAAGTTTATTATCAGAATCAAGAATAGTGTTTTTACTGGAGTAATTCATTTTTCCATAGTATGTCTTTTCAAAAGATTGCGTAAGATTACTTACAACATCATCCGAAATTGATAAAATAATATCTTTTATTATTGGCTGCATTAGTATCATTTACCTTTCGTTAGGTTGGTTATCCACATATTATGGCGGCTTTTCCAAGAATCAAGCCACTCTTCTTCATTCACTATCGCTTTAAATACAGGCTCAAGGAATGTCTGTATTTCCGTTATCACAACAGAAAACTCAAGCGTATTATCTTTGATGTTCTTCAAAAAATATTTCCAACGCTTTTGCATATCCTCATCTTCGGCAAGTGCGACAACACGCTTAAAACTATTTCGGTCGTAGGGAGTGCCACGTCGCTGCAAGGTCTCAAATACAGCGGATTGTAATTTTGCTCCCTCAAAATCGAATGTTCTTGAAAGATAATAAATATCGTAAAAATCTTTCATTCTGCCCGTCAGCTCAAAGCGTTGCAGAATGGCATCAAACTTTTCAGCTATGGTACTTTCAAGGGAATAGGTTTTGATTACAGGAGCTTCAAAGTCTGGAAGCTGCGTATTGATTTTACGCTGTTCTGCCTTTGGTACGATAACATCTCCTACACCTATATCGACATTGAACGGTACTCGCACATTCTTTATCCGTCCGATAATCTGTGTGCTGATGCCGTGATACTTTCTCTGCGGAGAAATCTCCTCAAAGCCCTTTGCAGTCATATCAATATAATCGTTGCCTGTCGGTGTATCAATTATTTTGCAAATCAAATCCTTAACATTGTTTATTGAATTTGAATATCCACGGAGCAGAAAATCAACATCAATGGTGGCTCGGCTTTCAAAGTTTGTAAGAGTGTAGATAAACAAACCGCCTTTTAGTACCAGAAAATCATCATATCCAGATTTCGAAAGTTTTCTTAAAAATTCTTCCTGCATAAAAAGCTGTAGACACTGCTGATAACTGATGCCAGAAACCTTTGCTTTATTTCTGAGTTTTGCCAGAACGGACGCCGCTATATCTGCCATTACAACCACACTCCAATCAATTCTTTTACACGCTTTTGCACACGCAAAATTTTCGCATATTCCATAAGATTCGGTATATTCTTTTTCGGGTCTTTTACATAGCCCTGTACTGCTTTATTAAAAATCTCCTTATCCATCTTGTTCATATTTCGCAGCACATCGCAAATAGTACGGTCACGGTCATAAATGCGGACTTTATGGAAATCAATTTCACCTTCAGTTTCGCCCAGCGTAACCAACTCTGACTCTACACGATATGCCTTTATAAACGGATAATCAATTTTTGTTCGCCTCTTAGAGACATTTTTATCTATTGCAAAACTCCATTCAGCAGGATTTCTGTCACTGTATCCATAATAGAATAGGGCGGTCTCCATACAAAGCACTGCATCGGGAAACAAGCCATTGATAATAACAACTTCACTTTCTCCATAATCTTGAGTCCAGTGATAGTAACCTCGCCTGACTCTTTCAATCATTCCTTCGTCTAAAAGTTGTTTTATATCTGCATAGTATAACTTTGAAGCTGTAAGTTCAGCGGTAGTCATAATATAATTATGACTGCTAAACAACATTCTCAAAGTCTCAATATCTTTTTTCTGAAGCATATCTTCACCTCTACTTAATCGCCCTTAATCAAACTAATAATTGGTCACTTTACTATATTGTATTCGATTTTTCTCTTTAAGTCAATAATAGAAAAGTGAACACTTTTAATCATATCAATTAGGCAGTTTAGTATGAAATCTGCCCTCCGCTTTTTTAATCAGATAAAATATTGGTCAGCGAAAAGATAAATATGTAAATAAATAAGCGTACCACTGTTTTTAATGATACGCTCATCATTATTAAATTACCTCAAAATGCTTCAACGCATCTTTTATCGCTTCAACTTTTTCTGGTGTTGGATGTTTCCTCGGCTGTTTCAATTCTTCTACCGCATTAGGAGCATCGTACATCGGCAAGCCTAAATCTCTCTTTACCTCTGCGATATATGCGGTATGTACTTTGAAGCCGTATTTCGCTTCTATGTACTCCTTTATCATTTTGTAGGTCACTCGTTCTTTGGGCTTATAGCTTTCCGCTCTTTTAGCAATATTATCAAGTGGAACTTTTCCCTCACCCTCGCCAAACTCAACTTTTACGTTGATATGTCCGTCTGGCTTTTTGTGGGAAAGCAGTACAACCGTCTCAACGGTACTTTCGTTGTCCCAACAAAGTTCCTGTGTTTCCCTGTCTCCAAAATACACCGGAAACCGGAACTTTATGTGCTTCAGGAATCTGCCATCCGGCTGCTCCTGATCGTAAATGTCCACACGTTCTACAAAGCTGTTGAGAAATTCTTTCTTCTCCAAGTCGGTGAACTTATCATATAGTTTATCAAAATATAAAAGGAATTGATAGACGTTTTCTTCTGATATTTTCTGCTGCTGGATATTCAGCAAACGCTTTTTAACTTCTTCTATGCTATTTTCCACGCCTTCAATTTCATCATACAGCCGATATAACCTTGTCTCCATATCCTGATATTTCTTTTCATAAAATTTGTCCATGATATCCAGGTTATCCATCTGTTGGCCTAGCCTTGCCTTTGCTCCTGTCAACTGCCTATGCTGTTTTTCCAAATTTTCGATTTCTCTTTCAATTTCATCTGTGTCAATCCTTGAACCGATTTTTTTTCGGATCGCTTCTTCAAATTTGGGATTCTGTACCAGTTTCCGGATAACCTCTTCAACTGCATTATTGACCTTATCCTCGCTCCATTGCTTATGGTAATCACATCTGTGACCATTCATTAAGCGGCGGTGTTTGCAGGCATAATAAAAATAGTCCTTATACAAAGTTCCATCTTTCTTTTTCTTTCGGTTCACATTTCCATACATCCCACTTCCACATAGCGGACATTTCAAGATTCCGGATAAAATATGTTCATGATCTAAACTATGGATTTTCTCATATTTCTCTCCATTTTTTACCCTTTTCTGGTGTGCCAGTTCCCAGTCTGTCTCTGAGATAATCCCCTCATGAATACCATCATATAACATATAATTCTCCTGTTTTACAATACGGTATTCATTTCGTGTTCCGGAAACCTTCTCATTCTTTCTTCGTCCGTAAGCCAGTTTTCCACAGTAAACCGGATTGTCCAGAACGCCTTTTATAAAGGAAGCGGCAAATGCATCCAGTGTATTATTCTGTCTCTTTTTCTTTTTATATCCATGCTGATTCAGCCATATGGCGATCGCAGCAATTCCCATATTCGTATGAATAAATTTATCATAAATCAGACGTATGACCTCTGCTTCATCCTCTGCAATCTGTAATTCTCCATTTACCAGTTCATAGCCATATGGAGCAAATCCACCGTTCCATTTCCCTTCTCTGGCTTTCTGTTTACGTCCCTCCATTGTCTGGACAAGGATATTTTCCCGTTCAATCTCTGCCACCGCAGACAAAACAGAAATCATCAATTTTCCACTATCTTTTGAACTGTCAATCCCATCCTCGACACAAATCAGGTTCACTCCAAAGTCCTGCATCCTCTGCAAAGAATTCAAAACATCTGCCGCATTACGACCAAATCTGGAAAGTTTGAATACTAGTATAGAATAAATTAAATTTCTGCTATATATTTTTGAGATGATGTATGGTAAAATAGTGTTATCAAAGAAAGG
>NZ_JANJZT010000059.1 GCF_024622975.1 Blautia caecimuris
TAAAGGCAGTATTCCATAAATACCACGCCGCCGAATTTATAATGCGCTGGCGACTTCTGGGCGCACACAGTTACCGATAATTTCCTGCCATTGGTTATAAGGATAGCGGTTCTGCATCTGTGGTAAATTCTGAAAGATGCAGGAAATGCTGAGATTCCGGCTTCGGATTACACTGATCTTCTTATTCAATTCCAGGATAGCTCCGGTGTTAGCAAGCTCATCAGCCAGTATATGTACAGCAACAGGAAGTTTTCCTTCTTCTCCATATTTATCTGCATAACGGACCAGTTTGATGAAGATGAAGGTCATAAACAGGGAAGATAAAAAATCGAAGGTGCTGTCCTGGTCTGAGGTAATGCAAAAGTAAGCACATTTCTGTTTCCCTGGAAGTGTCAGATCAATCTCATCATAAGAGGTAATCTGCCGAATGAGTTTATTCTGAAATACCTGAAGTCTAGCACCCAATCCGATAATAACTCCGCTTCGCACGGTATCACTGGCTTGTTTGTAGATGCAGTAAGGAACTTTTGCTGGATGGGACACTGGGAGCAGATCAAAAAGACTGTTCAGCTCCTTTTCGGAACTCATGGTCAGCAGCTTATAAACCTGTCCGATATTTCTGGCTTCCGGCGGAAAGCCCTGATCCACATAGAGAACCAGGGCTTTTAGCAGGTTCATCTCCGCATTATCCCAGAAATGATCTCCCTTTCCGGAACCTGTATTCTGGATAATGACATCTGCAAATACCTGAGCCATCGTTTCCTGTCCATTGATTTCACCCAGACAATTCCAACTATCCGAGTTTTCCGGATTGACCAGATTAAATGCTTTTACTACATAGCCTTCATTTTCCAAATAAGCAGACATGCTTTCATAGAGTTCGCTTTTGGGATCGGTAATGATTAAACTTTCCCCAGAAGCGTTGTTGCCTTCCTGCCCTCTGGCGACACACTGGAAAATCATATTCCTAGCAAATGCTCTGGATTTCATGGAACCGCTGGCACCATATACGGCGATATTTTTATTCATTCGTGTTTGATATGGAAGACATACGGCTTTGCCATTCAATTTGCCTAAAATGGTTCCTTTATTTTTCTTTACATCTCCGGTCAGTTCCAAAACTTTCATCATTTCATCTGGAGTCATGAATCCGGACGTACCGTAGGTTCCTTTTGTAGAGTAATTTAAGTTCCGGTCATGGTCACTAATCTCCCCGTTTCTGTCATATCCCATACGCATAAGTAAAAAAGTAAGAAGCCCAAAGAGAATCAGGCAAAGAAAAATCCCATACAAATTGTATGGGAAATCGGTAAGGGCAGTATGAAAGCAGACCAACGGGTGTAAAGAAGCTGCTTGCGGATAGGTTCCGTTGCCGGCAAAGTTTCCGGCAGAAGTCCATTCCTGATAGTTTTTAATAAATTGTGCTGCGTATCCTCCGGCATACAGAGTGCAGACGATTATGGGAAGCAAAAACAGGAACTTCCACCATTTACAGTTCATTGAAAAACCTCCTTTTAAACTTTTGAAAATCAATGCTGGAGAAGTGTATATCTGCAGTCAGGTATTTTTTCAGGCAGGGAAGCTGAAAGTCAAAGCAAATCAGGTTCCCGGATAGCCCATATACATTTAATCCAGTATTGAAGCGGTTGATACGCTGCATGTCAAAATCATACGCAAGCAAAATAGGCTTTTCCTGGCTGTCTATTCCATCATGTTCAATTGGCAGATCCTCACGCTGGGGAAAACAGTCGGACAGTAGTAGCTGATTGAGCTGCATCATACGCTGGGGTTGTACCAATAAACGGAGCAGGTATTCTCCGTAGCTGTTATTGGGCAGGAAATAGAAGTGTTCATACGCAGTATCCAGCATGAACAGTGTTTTTTTGTATCCACCGGTACTGGTTAGGAGCCGGAAAGCCATATCCATATCACTGCCAGTCATGATGGCATAAACGATAGGCGGGCCATGGTAAGGAAGTCCCTGAAGATAGTGCTGCAAAAAAGCATTGAGCCGGACTTCCGTTTTGTATTCCCATTTTAAAAGTGTATTTCCGGTATTATAAACAGCATAGACACAGTGAGGAGCCATCAGGATTCCTATACAACGGGAATTTTTGATTTTGGTAGTGGATGCTCCAAGATTTTTAATTTCCCTGGAAGAGTAAAACAGAGGAAGGCTTCGCACAGGAAACGTAGCCGCTTCGCCGGATTCAGAAAAAAGCAGGGGCTTTTCATCTGGAAAGAATGGGATTCCGGCATGAGAAAGCGTCAAATAGGTTTCTGCTTTTTGATGAAGCCGCAGCCGTCTTGGTAATTCGCTACGTATGAGGTTGGTTTCTGCATTTCCGGTTAAATAGTTTTGAAAACGACAGGAATTTTGCGAAAGCAGCAGTTCTTTTGCCCGTTTGGTAAGGCGATAACCTCGTAGGCCATCTTTATAGTGTGTTCTTATAAGCTTACTCTGCTTTAAATCTGTAACCACCTTCTCTGCATAGGAATCACTCTCAATCAATCTGTTAAGCTGTCCGGAAGGGAATTCCCCACATAGCCCAACCATTTCCAAAAGCTGATATTTTATAGAATCGGTTTTTATCAAATAAGCATCACCTCAGTTCGATTTTTACCTATGACAGCCTATACTTGGGTAAAGTAAGGGCGGTATTAAGCATAAAAAATGCAAAGAATATGGCTTCTTTGCAGAAAAATTACCCATATCGGAAAAAGAAAGAAAAATATCAGGAAATTTCCGATATGGTTTTGATAGACGATTTTCTATCTTTCAGCCAGCCAGGAAAGATTTCCGGTTCCATTACAAAGATAACGGTGTGATCGTAATTACCCAGTTCCGTAGTGTGATAGGAGTCGCAAAAGAGTCCCGTATCATCAACCAGAACATAGGAAGCGATAGTATCTAAAATCTGTTTGAACTCCAAATTATCGTAATCACGTATCCGTTGTAAAGAAAGGCTCTGGTCATAAATTTGACTGAAACAGACCACACATCTTTTATATAACGGAATAGAATGTTCTGTCACATAAGTCTGCAAGGCAAGGTTTAATGGCTCATGTAGAAAAGCGGTGTTGGTTCGCAATTTACGTTTGGGCAGTAGCCCTGGCATGGTAATGGAAAGAACACTATTTGAAAAAGAAATTTTGATTCCCTGCACAGCCGCAGCCTGTTTCAGATAGTCTTTCTTTCCAGTATCAGTTGTGGTATATACCAGATTTCTGAGCTGGCAGGCAATCCTTTCAGAACGTAGGGCAGCACTGATACTCAGCTCTTCGTATTTGTCGGCATACGCTTGAATATCTGTTGTTTTCAATGCAAAAATAGTGTTGTGAAGTTTTTGGACTTCATCATCAATGCTCTGTAAACGGTCAAAAACAGTTTTGGTGTTCATACATACCTCATTTCTTTGCATAATAGCTGACAGATCCGGTAGAGGAGTCTACAAGGCAAAAGGCAATCACACCTGTGATATGAATTTTTGAAGCCTGTTCTTCCGACTCTAATACAACCAGCCGTTTCGCATCGCTTTTTGTCTGGCTTTCCATGACATGATTGATAAGATATTCCTGTTCCTGGGGGACATAGAGGACTTCATACCACTCATCTTTAGAGAAAAAGTTCAGTTTCACAGGAAATTCACCGTCAGTATGGTACACAATGGCGTTTTTGAAGTCCAAAAGCACCCAAAAAGATGCAATCATCCCATAATCAGGATTGTTTGCAGATTCCTGGCTGTCGCAGAGAAGCCCGTTCTCCTTATCATAGATAATGCGTTTTTGTTTTACCAGACTGGTGATCAGAGATTTGATAGACTCTCTGTTTTTGGAAAAGAGCCGTAAGACCTGTTCATATTGCAGCGAATGGTAAGTTGTAATGAACCGGAGCAGTTGGGCACCTTCCCCTTGATAGATTTCATTTCTTGTTTTCATGGTAATCTCCCTTCATTATATAATAGGAAGTTTTACTTACACTGTACGCACAGAATACGTTTTTATTTTAGGGGAAGTACGCTGTACGTACTGTGTAAGTATTGGCTACTGTCAGCGAAAGGTTTACGGGTACAAAAAAAGCACCGATAAAGGTGCTGGTAAAAATAGGAATACTATAAGCAATATCAATTGTAACATGGGTAAATTTACCCTTCAATCGCAGAAATGTGCCAAGTTTATGCCAAGATGCGTTAAAAAATATCTAATAGTCAGTTATCCAGTTGAGCATGAAATAATTAAAAGGCTCTGTTAATTATTTTATTTGTGGGAGAAGTAGCGATGGTTTCACATGGTTTTCACTTCGATAGCACATCAATTTCAAAAGAAAATGGTATATTTTAACACATAGGAAATTCCTATAAACACTTGTAGAAAGGAGGATGTGATATGTTTGAACCATTATCAATGTTAAACGGAACATCATTAGACGAGGCTATGTTGACAGACTTTGTCCCTGCAGCAAGTGCGGGAGGCGCAATTCTGAGTATCATTGTAATTGCGATTGTTCCTATGTGAGTTTTAGGACAAGGCGGTGGGCAGGTAATCTGCCCATCGCTTTGTAGAAAGGAGGGCAAATGGATATTGTATTAATTAACCCATTGTATCCTAGATATGAAAGTAATATGTTTGCAAGTGCATTGGTGGCAAGCTTGGATATGCCACCGTTAGGCTTACTTTATATTGCTGCAAATTTGGAAAAGTATGGATACAAGGTAGAAGTATATGATTTTAACTTATATACAGAGCAGGAAATCGAGCAGATTAGCGAAAAAATATTTCAAAATGCTCCTAAAATTATTGGATTATCAGTTAGTACACCTAATTACAATTATGCAGTCGCATATTCTAAAAAAATCCATGAGAGATTAGGAAAGAACTGCAAGGTAATTTTTGGAGGATATCATGCCAGTTTTCTACCAGAAGAGTGTTTGGGTGAGAATATGGCAGATATTGTAATTCTTGGAGAAGGTGAGCAAATTTTTGTTGAGCTTGCAGATAAAATCGTTAGGGATAAAGGAAGTTCTCTGGAAGAAAAACAGGGCATTGCATTTATCAATGAAAATGGAGAACTTTATAATAAAAATGCACATTTGCTCCGTATAGAAAATTTAGATGATCTTCCGTTTCCTGATAGAAGTTTATTACCCATGGAACGTTATAAAACCCCGGCAACAGTTATGGGCAGTAGGGGCTGTGTTGCTAGGTGTGAATTTTGTGCTTCCGGTGCCTGGGGTGGAATTAAGTTGAGAAGTCCTGAAAACATAGTGGCAGAATTGAAGGAATTAAAAAGAGATTTTAACTTTGAACATATTTGTTTTATTGATAATACATTTACGGCGAATAAAGAGCGTACTTATAAAATTGCAGATGCCATTGCTGCTAGTGGATTAGATTTCACATACAGTTTGGAAACCAGAGTAAGCAATGTAGACGATTCACTAGTAGAAAAATTAAAATATATGAATACAATTGCTGTTCAATTCGGGGTAGAGACAGGAAATGATCAGGTTATGAAAGATATCCATAAAGATATTACCCTGGACAGAGTATATGGAGCTGTTGAAACTTGTTTAAATCATGGGTTGCGTGTTATGTGTACTTTCATAATTGGACATCCGACAGATACCAACGAAACCATACAGGATACAGTAAATGCAATTCGAAAAATCAAACGTATGGGAGGACAGGCAAAAATAGAGATGCTGACACCTTATCCCGGAACCCCAGTATTTCTAAATAGAGAGCAAAAAGGACTTGTTATAAAGGACTGGAATTATGATCATTGGGGAGCAACGACTTCTCCAGTATTTGAAACCCAGAATTTTACACAGCGCCAATTACATAAACGATTTATTGAGGCGGTAATGGAGGTAAATACTATATGATAATCAATATTAAAACTATGTTTTTACAGCAGTGGAAATTATTCAAAAATGCAAAGACAGAAGTGGATTTTAGTGTTGTAAGCAAAGAGAAATGGAAAGAGGCAGGGCAATGGCCGGCAACGGTACCGCCATTTTTTCCATTGGTAACCAGATGTGTAGCTCGTCAGGAACAAGCGGGAGAATATATACTTTTGTACAATGATGCTTTAGTTTTGACAGATGAATTAACCATATATATTTTAAAATTATGTGATGGATTCAATGCACCAAAAACTATTAAGGAACTGGTAAAAAAAGAATCTCTATTCGCTTCAGTGGAAGATGTTGAAGGAAAGGTTGAGAAAATTCTGGCAAATGCAGGTAAGTATGGGATTATAAATTGGATACCGTTTTCGCAGCCACATATAGATAGAATGTAGGGGGGATATATATGAGTTTTGGATTAGGAAACATTCAATCAGCAGTAAAATATGATATTGAGATCAGCGGACCTGCAAAAACAGTCTGTAATATTCCGGTTAATCATGTAGAACCAACAGAATGTATTATGAAAATAGAAACACTGAAGAAGATATTGCAGCAGGCTGAAAAAGAGGAAGTTTTACTTATTAATCTTGTTCTAAGCCATTTTTCAGATCTTTTTTTAGATGATGTGCAAAAGATGATTGAAGAAACAAATAAAACAATTCGGCAAGGAGTTGAATTGTCACTTTCTTTTCCAATCGAAGAAGCCGGAGAATTCATTGCAAAAAAGGGAGAACTGAAAGAAATTCTTCTGGAACAGAATGTTGATATTTCACATTATTTTTTGCTACCAGAATTATTTGTTCAGGTAGGAACAGAACTTGGAAAATTTATGAAGGAGATGGCGTTTGAATCTATTCATGATTCCAAAGTACATACATTATTCCCCGTAGATGAATCGACACAGAATTTATTTTTAAAAGGACTTAAAAATTTTTTTAATGCAGCAGATATCTGGAAGACATACAGATTAGAATTTTTAAATTCTTATGATCTGAAACATACAAAAAAATTTCAAGATTTCATTGAAAAAATGAATCGGCAGGCGGAAATTACATACTCTTTCTTGCCTACAATACCGAAAGAGGTCTTAAATGAATATGATGTATTGGAAGATTTTGAAATCCGTTCCGGTAGTTGTTTAGGAGGAAGTATCAATATTTCATATGGATTAAGTGGAGAACGTAAAATCTGTCTTCAGGAAAAAGATGAAACAAAGAAATGCTATTTTTATAAATAGGAGGGGGAGCCATGGATGTTGTATTGATCAATTCAAGCCATAACGATACGAATCACTTGATAATGGATTCTCAAATGAAAAGAGTAACGGAAATGTTGCCTTTAGGTGTCTGCTATTTGGCAACAGAATTAGAAACAGAAGGTTTTGAAGTTCAGGTATTAGATATGGCGGTGCTGGATGAGGCAGAAATTAAGGGGGAATTAGAAGCATTGGTCAAGGCTCCGCCGAAGTGTGTCGGTATTTCATCTTCTACCCTTTCTTATGTTACAGCTATGGAAGTGGCAACATTTCTAAAAAATAAGCTGGGAATGGATTATCCTATTTTTATGGGTGGTTATCATGTAACCTTCGAATATGCTGAAGCACTAAAAAGTAATATGGTGGACGTTGTTATACGGGGAGAAGGAGAAGAGGTGATTGGTAGGGTAGTAGATTGCCTTGGGAATCATAAACATAAAAGTCTCCTTTGTGATATACCTGGACTTTCTTTTCTGATGGAAGGCAAAATATGTTCAACAGAACCTGATATTTTACGTGTAAAGGATTTAGATAAGCTCCCAATTCCAAAGCGCAGTTATCTGAGAACAGACCTATATCGCAATACAGGAACAATAATTTCCAGTAGAGGTTGTGTTGCAAAGTGTCAATTCTGTGCGGCAGGTGCATTTGGTGCTATCAGAACAAGAAGTGCAGAAAATGTGGCTTATGAGATCGAAAGTCTCTATAAGCAGGGAACAAAAAATATCTATTTTGTAGATAACACATTTGCGTCAAATAGAAAACGTGCTATACAGATTTTCCGGATTCTGGAACAAAAGGAGATTAAAATAAACTGTTTTATTGAGGCTAGAGTTACAGAAGTAGATGAGGAGTATTTGGATCTGTTAAAAGCATTTGGAGTAACTTCCATTCAGTTTGGGGTGGAAACAGGAAACGCAGAAGTGATGAAAAGTATACATAAAAATATTACGCTGGAAAGAGTGGAAAAAACAGTACAACTATGCTGTCAAAAAGGAATAGGAGTAGCCTGCAGTTTTGTTATCGGACATCCAGCAGACACAGAAGAAACAGTGCGTGATACAATAGCTTTTGCAACAAAATTAAAACGAATGGGAGCAGAACCAGCGTTTTCTATTATGACACCATATCCGGGGACAGAAGCATATCGTAAGAGGGAAGAACTTGGTGTGGAAATACAGGACTGGAATTTTTCCCATTGGGATTTAAACAGGGCTGTGGCATGTACAAGGAATTTAAGTGCGAGAAAGATTAACAAATTGCATTCGGAAGCATTATTGACATTAAATGCAATATAAGTAATTCAAGGAGAAAACATTGATAGTATTAATATATCCAAAAGATCCCAATAATACCAAAAATAGTTCATCTTTTATGCAGGCAAGCCTGGATATGCCGCCGCTAGGACTTCTGTATCTGGGAACAGTTATAAAAAAATCAGGTGAGCCAGTAAAGGTGTTTGATTTTAATTCTTTGGAAAATCAGGATATGGAAGATGAAATGATTCAAAAAATTGTTCAGTTGAAACCACAAATTATTGGTTTTTCTGTTGCTACTACTTCTTATCCCTATACATGTGAGTTGGCTAAAAAAATGAAAAAGATATTAAATGAGACTATTTTTATTTGGGGAGGTCATCATGTATCTTTTCAATCGGAGGAACCGTTAAAACGAGGAATTGCTGATATAGTGATTCGTGGTGAAGGGGAAGAGGTTATTTTAAAAATCATTCGCATTTTGAAAGATTATGGTAATAATTATAAGCAACATTTAAAAGATGTAGAAGGTATTTCTTATATTTATCAGAATCAGATACATTATAATAAACCAGACTATTTAGTAGTAAAAGATTTAGAAAATGTTCCGATACCAGATAGAACATTACTTGATTTAAGTAAATACAAAAATGCTTCTACTATTCTTGCAAGCAGAGGTTGCATTGGAAAATGTAAATTTTGCGCTTCTGCCTGTATGGGTTTGCCTAGAGAACGGGAAATCTCTTCTATTATTTATGAAATGGATATGCTTGTGAAAAGATATGGTTATCGGCATATTAATTTTGTAGATAATGTATTTGCTTACAATAAGAAACGCACAAAAGAATTGTTGGAGGCTATATGTAAAAAGCAGCTTCCTGTAACATTTAGTGCAGAAGTAAATATTAATTTTATGGATGAGGAAATTGTTGAGCTGTTTAAAAAAGCAGGACTTAAATTTGTACAATTTGGAATAGAAAGTGGAAACAATAAAATCCTGAAATCCATAAATAAGACAATTAGCATTGAAAGATCTCATAGTATTGTCAAGAGATGTCTTGAGGAAGGAATACATGTTGTGTGCAGTATGTTGATTGGACTACCGGAAGATACAGAAGAAACCATTGCTGAAACAGTTGCTATGGCAAAACAATTTAAAAAGGAAGGGGCGCAGATTGTTCTTTCGTGTATGGTGCCATATCCAGGAAGCGAAGTTTTTGAAAAGGCAGATGAACTGGGAATTAAAATAGAAAATTGGGATTACGCTCAATGGAATATGACGAACCGTTCTGTTATTTCTACAAAATATCTTTCAAGGAGAAAAATTGATAAATTGTACAATCAAGCGCTGTCAGAGTTAAATGCAATATAGGGAGAAAGGTATGGCAAAATATTATACTACTTATTTTTTAAAAGGGAAATATACAGAAATTCTTGAGTTTCCGCAGTTTTATCCACAGTCACCTGTTTTGTAATATATCATTATAAACAACTTTTAAAAAATGCCTA
>NZ_JANJZT010000005.1 GCF_024622975.1 Blautia caecimuris
GACTGGTGACAGAAAGTTAAGCAAGTGAGCGTCAACTGATGTGAGCAATCTGGTGACAGCTCATGAAATCACTAACAATAAAAAGTAAAGCATGAGAGCGGGAAGCAGAATAAGTTCTACTCATGTGTTTCTTCGTTTGCATTGACAATGAAGAGAAAATCCCTTAGTTTCAATGAGAAACCTAGGGGATATCGAATGTATCCCATGAAGAAATATGCTACACTACCGAAAAAGGCATGGAGGACAGTAGAATGGATTATAAAGAGCAAGTAAAAAAGTATCTTGAATATAGTGAGTATAGGAAAGAATTGGATTGGAATACGCTGAAGGCATACAGAATTGATTTTAGACAGTTTTTTGAGTTTACACAGGAAGATATCCCAGAAAAAAGCAAAATAGAAGATTATATAGTGGAATTGCATAAAAACTACAAGCAGAAAACCATAAAACGTAAAATTGCATCAATCAAAGCATATTATAATTATTTGGAAGAGTGCGAAATTATCGATGATAGTCCGTTTAGAAAAATTAAAGTAAAATTCAAGGAAGCAGCAATTTTACCTAAAATAATCCCGCGTGAAGAAATTGAAACTTTGTTGAATTATATGCATTCATGTAAGAAGAGAAGTAAGGATAATACTTATAAGTACTGGTTACGGGATATAGCTGTAATAGAAACATTACACCACATATATTCCGACATACATACGCAACTGTTTTAAAGGAAAATGATATTAGTTTGAAAGCGATATCTGTCTGTATGGGACATAATGGAACAGGGGTTACAAAGGATGTTTATATCAATCTTCCTGAAGAAATATATGACTGTGAGAAGGTGATTGGCAATTTTATAATAGATATTCTGCCTCAAACAGATTTTGTATTCGACATTCAGATATCTGAGAAAGATTTGCTTGAACTCCTTCCGCAAAAAGTATATAATATGGTGGGTTAACATGCTGTTTCAGAATGTTTTCTGCTGCTTCATATCAAACAATATCATATTCTCATATAGGGTGTTAAATGATAGGAAAAGCAGGACAAAATTTTTAAGAATTTAATTATAAAATAGGTGATTTATAGTATCAAATTATGTTATGCAGTGCTATGTATTTTATGCAAGACCATGAAAATGGTGTATAATTATGCATAGTGCTGCACAGTAGAAAAAAAGTAAATTTGTTACGCAAGGGCAAAAATCAGGTGAAAAACAGCATTTTTCATACTGAAAAGCGTCCCTGAAAATCATAAAAAAACAGCTATTTTTCGTGAAAATCGAAAAAGAAAAGAAGATTACTTTTTTGTATATATTAAACAAAAACGAAAGGAGAAATATGAGAAAACTAGCTTTAAATGATGAAATATTACTAAAAATCGAGAAGCCGGCCCGGTATATCGGGAACGAAGTGAACTCGGTGATGAAAGACAAGAATGAGGTGGATATCCGTTTCGCTATGTGCTTTCCGGACGTTTATGAGATCGGCATGTCCAATCTTGGAATGGCTATCCTTTATGATATGTTTAATAAAAGAGAGGACGTATGGTGTGAGCGTCTGTTTTCCCCGTGGACGGATCTGGATAAGATCATGCGGGAGAAGAAGATACCTCTTTTTGCTCTGGAATCCCAGGAACCGGTGCGTGACTTTGATTTTCTGGGCATTACTCTGGGCTATGAAATGTGTTACACCAATGTTCTGCAGCTTCTGGATCTTTCTCAGATTCCGTTTCTGGCCAAAGAACGCGGGGAGGAATTCCCTCTTGTGATCGGAGGAGGCGCCTGCGCCTATAATCCGGAGCCGCTGGCAGAGTTCTTTGATCTTTTCTATATCGGAGAGGGAGAAACTGCCTATGATGCGCTTTTTGATGCTTATATTGCAAACAAAAAGGCAGGGGGAACAAAAAAAGATTTTCTTTTAAAAGCAGCGCAGATTCCGGGAATTTATGTGCCTGCTTTCTATGATGTAACCTATCAGGAGGACGGCACCATTGCGTCCTTTACGCCAAATCAGCCGGAAGCTCCTTCTAAGGTAGAAAAGCAGCTGGTTATGGATATGGACAGGGACTATAATTTTCTGGAAGCGCCTGTGGTTCCTTTTATTAAAGCAACCCAGGATCGTGTGACTCTGGAGATTCAGAGAGGATGCATCCGGGGCTGCCGTTTCTGCCAGGCCGGGATGATATACCGTCCTACAAGGGAAAGGGATATTGAGGATCTGAAGGAAGCTGCCCGGATCATGTTAAAAAATACCGGGCATGAGGAAATTTCCTTAAGCTCCTTAAGCTCCAGTGACTACAGTGAACTGAAGGAACTTGTAAACTTCCTGATCGATGAGTTCCGGGATAAGGCAGTAAATATTTCCCTTCCGTCTCTGCGTATTGACGCATTTGCGCTGGACGTTATGAGCAAGGTACAGGACGTAAAGAAAAGCAGCCTTACCTTTGCGCCGGAGGCCGGTTCCCAGCGTCTCCGCAATGTGATCAACAAGGGACTTACAGAGGAAGATATCCTTCACGGGGCCGGACAGGCCTTTGAAGGCGGATGGAACCGCGTAAAGCTCTACTTTATGCTGGGACTTCCCACAGAAACCGAAGAGGATATGAAGGGGATCGCCCACCTTGCGGAAAAAATCGCAGAACGTTACTACGAGATTCCAAAGGATAAGCGAAACGGTAAAGTGCAGATCAATGTGAGCACCTCCTTCTTTGTGCCAAAGCCTTTTACACCGTTCCAGTGGGCGCCTATGTTCAGGGAAGAGGAATTTATTGAAAAAGCCAAAATCGTAAAAAATGAAATCCGTTCTCAGTTAAATCAGCGCAGCATCAGGTACAGCTGGCATGAACCGGATGTTACGGTTCTGGAAGGTTTCCTGGCAAGAGGCGACAGAAGAAGCTCCAAAGTAATCCTGAAAGCTTATGAAAAAGGAGCTCTCTACGATGCCTGGTCTGAAAGCTTCCGATATGACATCTGGAAGGAAGCTTTTGCAGAAACCGGCGTTGACATGGAGTTTTATACTCTTCGTGAGCGGGATACAGATGAGATCCTTCCCTGGGATTTTATTGACGCAGGCGTAAGCAAAGAATTTCTGATCCGCGAATGGAAACAGGCAAAGGCGGAGACAGTGACCCCTAACTGCCGTCAGAGATGTTCCGGATGCGGGGCGAAAAGATATGGAGGAGGTGTGTGCCATGAAGGTCAGAATTAAATTTACAAAAACAGGAGCAATGAAGTTTGTGGGCCATCTGGATACCATGCGCTACTTCCAGAAAGCCATCCGCAGAGCAGAGCTTCCGGTGGCATTTTCCGGAGGCTACAGTCCTCATATGATCATGTCATTTGCAGCTCCTCTTGGTGTGGGAACCACAAGTATGGGAGAATACTTTGATATGGAGCTTACGGAAAAAGTTCCTACAGCAGAAATTGAAGATCGTCTCAATGCAGTTATGGTGGAGGGCATTACAATCAGCTCTGCAAGACAGGTAGAGGACGGCAAGGCAAGTACTGCTATGGCTCTTGTGGCTGCCGCAGATTATTTTGTTGCTTTCCGGCCGGGAAAAGAACCCTGCGGGAACTGGCAGGAGAAGCTGGCGGATTTTCTTGCACAGAAGGAGATCACAGTAACCAAAAAGACAAAGCGCAGCGAAAAAACTGTGGACATCCGTCCGTTTATTTATCAGATGGAGGCCTGTGACAGCGGCGTATTCATGCAGCTGGCTTCTGCAAGCTCCAATTACACCAAGCCGGAGCTTGTAATGGATACCTTTGTGCGCTGGCTGGATAAAGAACCGCAGGAGTTTGCCTATATGATTGAACGGAGAGAGGTTTACGCGGATGCAGGCGAGGATAAAAATCCCCGTTTCCTTCCGCTGGAAGCCCTGGGAGAAAAAGTTGAGTAAGCTGATCATCACAGAACTGAAGCTTTGGGGCTGCTCCTCCATTGTGTGCGCTGTCGCAGAAAATCAGAAGATCATGGAGCTGAGGCTTGAAGCAGCAGGGAAAAAAAGTATTCTGAATAACATTTATGTGGGACAGATTGAAAAGATCGCCCAGAATATCCAGGCGGCTTTTGTGCGCTTTGGGGACGGACTTACCGGATATCTGCCCCTTGTTCCGCCGGAACAGGTGATTTTTACTGCCGGAAGGAAAGGAAATGCCCCGTTAAGGGCAGGAGACGAGCTTCTGGTTCAGGTAAGCAGGGACGCTATGAAGGGAAAGCTTCCTGCTCTTACCACAAACCTGAACTTTCCGGGAAAATACCTGGTGCTTACAACAGGAAACCGCAAGATCGGATTTTCCGGAAAGCTTACAAAGGAAGAAAGCAGTCTTCTGAATAAATGGCTGGAACCGGAAAGAGAGCGCGGTGACAGAGGCTACGGGCTGATTGCCCGCACCAATGCAGCAGAGGCCTCCAAGGAGGAATTTCTTCATGAGCTTAGCTGTCTGAAAAAGATTTACGAGAAGGCTGCCATTAACGGACAGAACCGTATCTGCTTCAGCCTTCTCTATGAGGCGGAGCCTTTTTATGTGGCAGCAGTCCGGGATATATACAGCCGCAATCTGGAAGAAATTATTACGGACATTCCTGGAATCTATGAGAAGCTTAAGGAATATCTGAAGGACTTTATTCCGGAGGAGGCTGATAAGCTGAGTTTTTATGAAGATAAGCTTTTGCCTCTTCATAAGCTCTACCGGCTGGAACATACTCTTGATGAGGTGCAGCAGGAAAAAATATGGCTGAAAAGCGGCGGTTTTCTTGTGATCCAGCAGACAGAGGCCTTTGTTTCCATTGATGTAAACAGCGGCAAATACACAGGAAAGAAAAAGGCAGAGGAAACCTATCGGAAGATCAATCTTGAAGCGTCTGAGGAAATTGCCCGTCAGATACGGCTTCGCAATCTTTCCGGAATTATCCTGATTGATTTTATCAATATGCAGAATCCGGATCATCAGGACGAGTTGTTCCATGTGCTTCAGAAATATCTTCGGAAAGATCCTGTAAAGGCCAGAGCAGTGGATATTACGCCTCTGCATATTCTGGAAATGACCCGAAAAAAGGTAAGAAAGCCTGTGCGGGAAGAAATTTTAGAGATACGGAAGCAGAGCGAAGAAAAATAAATTTTCTGTAAAAACAGGAGATAACGCAGATTAAGGCCTACAGGGGATAGAAACGGAGGCAGAGGAGGGATTTTTATGTATCTGGGGTATGCTTTAAGAAAAATGGCACGGGAACTTGGACTGGAAGTAAAAGATGGTGTTGTCTGTGGCATTTTTAAGAGATATGCGGTCAGCATGTGGGAGGGACTGAGTGGCACCAAAACCTTCAGTATTTCAGCAAAATTTGATGATAAGCTATACGAAAAGCTGGATAAAGATTTCAGTGAGCTGGAATATAAGTATCAGAGATTACTTTATATCAGATTTATGGATGATACTCTGACAGCTGAATTTTCTGATAATCCGGGAACCATGAAGCAGTTTCGAAATTGCTTTTTTGATGTTCTTTCTATTTTAGACCAGTATGATATCCCGGATGCAGATATCTGTCCTAAATGCGGACTTCCCATGTATGGACAGGGCGTATGGTCCATGTGTGAGATCATAGGAAGTAAAATCTGCCTGTATGCTCATGAACATTGTGCGGCAGCTATGGAACGGGAAGTAAACAGACAGCTGGAAATAGGGAAACGAACCCCTGTCTCAAAGGAGCAGTTTATTAAGGACATCAAAGAGGCTTATCCGGAAGAATCCATTAAAGAAATTGAAAAAGCGTACAAAGAAATAGAAGCAGAGCAAAACCCGGGAAAAAGATATCTTCCCGGATGGATCGGCGCTCTGGGCGGGTGCATCCTTAGCGCTATTCTTTTTGTTGTACTGTGTTTGATGGACAGCGGTTCCCACTATAGCAGAGGCGGAGGACTGAGCCTGGTAGCCTGCTGTGGCGGATTTATTATAAAAAAAGGATATGATCTGACAAAGGATACTTATGGGAAAAAGCGTTGCTTTACAATTATTATTATGACTGTGCTTTATGTTTTTCTGGGAGTTTTGGGAATTGCTGTTGTTCAGGAAGCAATGGCAATGAACCAGTTCAATACAGTTCCGGAGGGAATATCTATTGTGGAAGAATGCCGGCTATATATACATTCCGGAATACGATCAGTGTTATTGGATAAAGGACGCTTTCTGATCGGGCTGATTATCTTTACATCTGTTTCCCTGTTTATTATTATTGTGGATTTGTATAATGACGGAGACAGAGATGAGCGCATGCGCCGCAAACGCCTTCAGAAAAGGAAATAAGTTTACTGCCTAAAAAATTAAAAAAATTTCATTACATATCTTGACGAATGAAAATAACCGTGCTATCATACAAAGGATGCCGCACAAAGAGGTTGAAGCGGCGGGATTTTGTGCCTGCCCACCATATTTGGCGAGTAAATTTTACAGGAGGTGCCACAGATGTACGCAATTATTGCAACAGGTGGTAAACAGTACAAAGTTGCCGAGGGCGACGTAATCAGAGTTGAAAAACTCGGTGTTGAAGCTGGTGAAACCGTAACTTTCGATAACGTGATCGCAGTCAGCAATGACGGATTAAAGGTTGGAGAAGACGTAAAAGATGCCAGTGTTACCGCTTCTGTAGTTGAGAACGGAAAGGCTAAAAAAGTCATCGTTTACAAGTACAAGAGAAAAACTGGATATCACAAGAAAAACGGTCACAGACAGCAGTTCACTAAAGTGAAAATCGAAAAGATCAACGCTTAATCTGGTGTTTGTATGATTACAGTGACAGTCACGAAGAAGAACAATTCCTATACAGAGTTTACTTCAAAGGGGCATGCCGGTTATGCCGAGGAAGGGCAGGACATTATCTGTGCTGCAGTTTCCGTTCTGGTGATCAATACCGTAAATTCTCTTGAGACTCTGACCCACGATCAGATTTCCGTAAAAGAAAAGGACGGTTATGTTTCTTTTACTTTTACAGAGTCTGTATCAGAAGGAGGAACCCTTCTTATGGATTCCCTTGTTCTCGGACTGACAGAAATTGAGCATAGCTATTCAAAACGATATTTAAAAGTAAAAGTCAGGGAGGTGTAACGACATGATGAAAATGAACCTTCAGTTATTCGCACATAAAAAAGGTGTTGGTTCTACAAAGAACGGCCGTGATTCTGAGTCCAAGAGACTTGGTGCCAAAAGAGCAGACGGACAGTTTGTAAAAGCTGGTAACATCCTTTACAGACAGCGTGGAACTAAGATTCACCCAGGCGTGAACGTAGGCTGCGGTAAAGACTATACATTATTTGCACTGACAGATGGTGTTGTAAGATTCACCAGAAAAGGACGCGATAAGAAACAGGTTTCTATCGTTCCGGTAGAGGCAGAATAATCAGTTTGGCGTAAGGGCTTCAAATCGTTCATGGTTTGAAGCCTTTTGTTTACAGTATAAGGAGCGACTTTATGTTTGCAGACAGAGCAAAAATCATTATCCGTTCTGGTAAGGGCGGAGACGGCCATGTAAGCTTCCGCAGAGAGCTGTACGTACCCAACGGCGGTCCGGATGGCGGGGACGGCGGAAGAGGCGGAGACGTTATCTTTGAAGTGGACGAGGGACAGAACACTCTGGGAGATTACAGGCATAAAAGAAAATTTAAAGCAGAGGACGGAGAAGAAGGCGGCAAGAGACGCTGCCATGGCGGAGACGGCAGGGATATTGTCCTCAAGGTTCCGGAAGGAACGGTTATTATGGAAGCAGAATCCCGCAAAGTCATTGCCGATATGTCCGGCGATAATAAAAGACAGGTTGTGTTAAAAGGCGGAAGAGGCGGAAAAGGCAATCAGCATTATGCTACTGCTACCATGCAGGTGCCCAAATATGCCCAGCCGGGACAGCCTGCCCAGGAGCTTGAGGTTCTTCTTGAACTGAAGGTGATCGCAGATGTGGGGCTGGTGGGCTTCCCAAATGTTGGAAAATCTACCTTCCTTTCCAGAGTTACCAATGCCCAGCCAAAGATTGCCAATTATCATTTTACAACATTAAGCCCTAACCTGGGCGTTGTGGATACAGAGAACGGCGGATTTGTAATTGCAGATATTCCCGGACTGATCGAGGGTGCGTCTGAGGGCGTAGGCCTTGGTCATGAATTCCTCCGCCACATTGAGAGAACCAGAGTTCTGGTTCACATTGTAGATGCGGCTTCTACAGAAGGCCGTGATCCGGTGGATGATATTTATAAGATCAACAAGGAGCTGGAAGCTTATAATCCGGAAATCGCAGCAAGACCTCAGCTGATCGCTGCCAACAAGATCGACTGTATCTTTGAGGACGGTGAGGAAAATCCGGTGGATCGCCTGAGAGCTGAATTTGAGCCAAAGGGAATTAAGGTATATCCTGTTTCTGCGGCAACAGGTCAGGGAATCCGTGAACTACTTTTCGGTATCCGGCAGCTTCTTGATGAGAGCCCTGCGGAGCGTATTGTATTTGAACAGGAATTCTTCCCGGAGGATGTTCTTATTACAGAAAATCTTCCTTATACTGTCACAAAGGCGGAGGATGATCCTCATGTCTTTGTTGTGGAAGGACCGAAGATTGAAAAAATGCTGGGTTATACCAATCTGGATTCTGAAAAAGGCTTTGCCTTCTTCCAGCGTTTCCTTAAGGATGGAGGTATCCTTGATGAACTGGAAAATGCCGGCATAGAAGAAGGCGATACCGTGCGCATGTACGGCTTTGACTTTGATTATTATAAATAAGTGATATTTTAGAAAGGCTGGTTACAGTTATGACAAGTAAACAGAGAGCTTATCTGAAAAGCCTGGCAATGAAAATGGATCCGGTCCTTCAGCTTGGCAAGGGAAGTGTCACACCGGAGAATACAGCTTCTGTGGATGAGGCGCTGGCAGCCAGGGAGCTGATCAAGATCAGTGTTCTTCAGAACTGTCTGGATGATCCCCGCCAGATGGCGGAGGTTCTTGCAGAAAGAACACATTCCCAGGTTGTTCAGGTGATCGGACGTAAGATCGTACTTTACCGGGAAGGAAAAAAAGACAAGAAAAAAATCATTCTGCCATAATACAGGAGGAATGAATATGGCTTCACATCGAAAAAAAATAGGAATCATGGGAGGAACCTTTGATCCTGTTCACGTAGGCCATCTGATTCTCGGAGAAAAAGCATATGAGCAGCTGGGTCTTGACCGTGTATGGTTCATGCCAAGCGGAAACCCTCCGCACAAAAGAAACCGTCAGGGCAGAGCAAGCAATGAAGAGAGGATTTCCATGGTGCAGAAAGCCATTGAGGGAAATCCTCATTTTGAACTTTCGCTGATAGAAATGAACGAAGACGGGTATACTTATACCTATCGTACTCTGGAGCGGCTGAAACAGGAAAATCCGGACACAGATTATTATTTTATTATCGGAGCAGACTCACTTTATGATTTTGCCACCTGGAAGGAGCCTGCCCGGATCTGCCGGGCCTGTACCATTGTGGTCGCTGCCAGAAATCATGTTCCCACTCTCAGTCTGGATCAGGAGATGACATATCTTTCTCATCAGTACGGGGGATGCTTTATCCGGCTGGATACGCTGAATATTGATATTTCCAGTCAGCTGATCCGGCAGTGGATCCAGGAAGGAAAAAGTCTTCGCTATTATGTTCCGGATCCGGTGGTTTCTTATATCCGTGAACATCATATTTATCTTGCGCCAAAAGGAGAACCTGAATACAATGGCTGAATACGATTTTATAAAAATACAGAAAAAACTTTCAAAATATCTGGATGAGAACAGATTTCATCATACCCTTGGCGTTATGTATACCTGTGCAGCTCTGGCAATGGCTCATGACTGCCCCATAGCGGATGCGCAGCTGGCAGGACTTCTTCATGACTGCGCCAAATGTATTCCCAACAAAAAGAAACTGAAAATGTGCGGGGAAAACAAGATTCCGGTAACAGAATTTGAAAAGGAACATCCCTTTCTTCTCCATGCAAAGCTGGGCGTTTTTGTGGCAAAGGATAAATATGGGATCAGAAAAAAAGAAATTCTTTCTGCTATTGCTTTCCATACAACAGGAAAGCCGGATATGAGTCTTCTGGAAAAGATTGTTTATATTGCAGATTATATTGAGCCGGGCAGGGACAGGGCGCAAAATCTTCCTGAGATCCGAAAAATTGCCTTTCAGGATCTGGATGAGTGCATGTATGTGATCCTGAAAGATACCCTGGATTATCTGGAGGAGACTCCGGGAGAAATTGATTCTGCAACAGAAGATGCGTTTGCTTACTACAAAGATTTACATACAAAAAGGCAGGGAAGCTGATTCTCCTGCCGGAAAGGGGCTTTGATCTATGAACAGAGAAAAGGAAATGACAAAGATTGCTTTAAGAGCTCTTGATGACAAAAAAGCCATGGATGTAAAAGTAATTGATATTCATGAGGTTTCTGTACTGGCAGATTATTTTGTAATTGCCAGCGGAAGCAACCAGAATCAGGTTCAGGCTATGGTTGACAATGTAGAAGAGATGCTTACAAAAGCAGGATATGAGCCAAAACAGATTGAAGGTACCAGAAATTCAAGCTGGATCCTTATGGATTACGGCGATCTGATCATTCATGTATTTGATGAGGAGAACCGTCTCTTCTATGACCTGGAAAGAATCTGGCGTGATGGAAAGGTTCTGGAAATGGGAGAATTTCTGGCTGAATAAGACAGTCTGCATAAGACTGCTTATCAAGCTCAGGTTTACAGTAAAATTATTATGTAAACTTAAAAAAGAAATTCTCAGCAGGAAGAGATTTTTGAGAATCCTGCGGTTTGTAAAAATAATTTCTGATAAGAAAGACGGATCCCCGGATGCTGTGGATGAAAACCAGCAGCTTCCGGGGATCCTTTTCTGTCTGATCTGATTAATTATAAAAACGAAATACGCCAAATACTTTGCCAAGGATCTGAAGATTTCCATGAACGAGAATTGGATCCATCTCATCATTTTCCGGCTGAAGACGATAGTAGCCGTCTTCTTTATAAAAGGTTTTGACTGTGGCTGCATCCTCCACAAGAGCCACTACCATATCTCCGTTTTCAGCAGAGGACTGCTGTTTTACCAGAACCTGGTCGCCGTCAAAAATCCCTGCATTGATCATACTGTCTCCCTTTACTTTCAGAAGAAAGCTCTGGGCATTTGGCATAAACTCTGCCGGCACAGGGAAGTATCCCTCAATGTTTTCCACTGCAAAAATAGGCTGCCCTGCGGCTACGGTTCCGATTAAAGGAACATTTACAACCTCTCTGCGCACAAGATTAAACTGATCGTCAAGGATCTCGATCGCTCTTGGCTTCGTTGCGTCTCTGCGGATATAACCGTTCTTTTCCAGGGCTTCCAGATGAGAATGAACAGAGGATGTAGATTTCAGATGGACTGCCTCGCAGATCTCACGTACTGCCGGAGGAAATCCTCTGTTCAGAATCTCATTTTTAATATAATCCAGTATTTCCTGCTGTTTTTTACTGATTCTGCCGTATGCCATATTTTTACCTCCAAAATTTCCGCTTCATTCCGTTTTCGCTATTATACCATACTTTTTTCTGGATAGCAAACAAATATTCGGAAAATATGTTCGTAAACTGCAAAAAATTTATATTCCGGTTTATGGACCACAGAGAAAAAACTGTCTCTTTTTCTTGTCAGACAGGGCCTAAAATGTTACAATGGGTTCGTATATCTGAAAAAAGTTATTTAAAGGAGGCATTTTTTTGCCTGATCACAATAAATCACCAAGAAGCCCGGGGCTTCTTTCAAAAATAAAAAATATTTTCGGCCTGAATATCGGAACCATTATTTTTGGGGTGCTGCTGCTTTATATGATATTCAGTATGATCGTATATCTGACATCTGATACCGTAGAATCCTATCAGGTCATTTCCGGGCCTCTTTCCCGAAATGAAACATACACAGGGCTCGCCATACGTGAAGAGTCCATTTATAAAGCAGATTCTGACGGATTTATCACCTATTATGCGAGAGAGGGCAATAAGATCAATGCCAATGGACCTGTTTACGGGATCAGCAGCTCTAAGGCAACAGAAAACAGCGCCGAGCTGACTCCTGAAGAACTGACCAGCATCCGCAATGATATGATGAGTTTTTCCAAGGGCTTTAATCCAAGCAAATTTAATAATACGTACAGCTTTAAATATACTCTGGAGGGAAATATCCTTCAGTATGCAGGAACCTCCGAAGGAGGCGCGGTATCTCTGGGAGGTCAGGCGGTTACAAAAGCAGACAGCGACGGAATTGTTCTCTATTCCATGGACGGCTATGAAAATAAAAGCGTATCCACTTTATCCGCAGTGGATTTTGATCAGAATGCTTACCACGAAACTGATCTGAAAACAGGCGGTTCCATAAAAGCGGGAGACCCTGTTTATACTCTTATCACTGATGAACGCTGGAGTCTGCTGATCCCTCTCAGTGAAAAACAGGAGGCAAAGCTTGCTGACAGAACGGCTGTCCGGGTGAAATTTTTGAAAGACGATAAAACTCAGAACGGAGATTTTTCTATTATAGAGATCGATGGCCAGAAATATGGTCAGATTGATTTTAACAAAGGACTGATCCGCTATGCTTCTGACCGTTTTGTAGAGATTGAGCTTGTGACCAACACTGTTACCGGGCTGAAGATTCCTCTGTCTTCCATTGTGACCAAGGAATTTTATACCATTCCGTCCAAATATGCCACAACGGATAAAGAAACTCAGCAGACTGGATTTATGGTGGAGGGTACGGACAAAAACGGAAATAACACTTCTGCCTTTGTTGCGGCTGATATTTATGCACAGATCGAGGACGAGAGTACTGAAACAGAAGAAGGAAAGGAACCGGACTACATTTATTATGTAGATAAAAAGAAATTCAAAGAAGGCGATGTGGTTGTCTGCCAGGAGGATCAGAGCCGGTATGTAATCAAAGACGTAGGAGTTCTGGAAGGCGTTTACTGTACCAATCAGGGATATGCTGTTTTCCGCAGGATAGAGGTTCTTGACCAGAATGAAGAATACGCTATTGTATCCCAAAATACTTCTTATGGACTTTCACGGTACGATCACATTGTACGTAATGCAGACAAAGTAAATGAAGAAGAGATTTTATATTAGTCTGGAGGCAGGAATTTATGATAACAGAAAATCTGGAACAGGTAAGAAAAAACATTGACGAGGCATGCAGAATGGCAGGGCGTGACCCGAAAGAGGTTACTTTGATCGCTGTAAGCAAAACAAAGCCGGTATCCATGCTGAAGGAAGCCTATGATGCAGGCGCCAGATGCTTTGGTGAAAATAAGGTACAGGAGATCATGGACAAGCATCCACAGCTTCCTGAGGATATTCAGTGGCACATGATCGGTCACCTGCAGAGAAATAAGGTCAAATACATTGTTGATAAGGTTTCCATGATCCATTCTGTGGATTCTCTGCGCCTTGCGCAGACTATTGAGCAGGAGGCAGCAAAGCATAATGTCTGCGTTCCTGTTCTTCTGGAAGTGAATGTTGCCCAGGAAGAAAGTAAATTCGGACTGAAAATGGACAAGGTTCTTCCCCTTATTGAAACTATTGCAGATTTTCCTCATATAAAGGTACAGGGGCTTATGACCATTGCTCCTTATGTGGAAAATGCAGAGGATAACCGTGATTTTTTCCGACAATTAAAAAAATTAAGTGTTGACATTGAGGCAAAAAACATTAATAATGTTAGTATGAGCGTTTTGAGTATGGGGATGACCGGAGATTATCAGGTGGCTGTCCAGGAGGGCGCAACAATGGTTCGTGTGGGCACGGGGATTTTCGGAGAAAGAAATTACGTGCGATAGCGAAACAAAGAATAAGATTGGAGATTAAAATGAGCGTTTTAGATAAGCTTTTAGATGCAGTGAAACTGAATGACGATTACGATGAGGACGATTTTCTGGATGATGATATCCTGGATGAATCCGATGATGATTTTCTGGATAATGACGAGGAAGAAAAGCCGGTAAAGAAATTTTTCCAGAAATTCGGAAAGAAAAAAGAGGATGATTACGACGAGTATGATGAACTGGACGATGAAGAGGAGGAAGAACCTGTTCAGAAATTCAGTCCGAAATCTGCTTCTTCTGTTTCCAGAGTTACTCCTGTAAAACAGGAAAAGCCGATCCGTACTTCATCCAGTAAGATCACTCCTATGAGAAGCAGCCGCAGAAGTTCTCAGTCTGTGAATATGGAAGTCTGTGTGATCAAGCCGACATCCATGGAGGATACCCGTGAGATTGCAGATACACTGGTTGACAATTCTACTGTCATTCTGAATCTTGAGGGGATTGATGTGGAGCTGGCGCAGCGGATCATTGATTTTACTTCAGGCGCATGTTATTCTCTGGGCGGAAGTCTTCAGAAAGTATCCAGCTATATCTTTGTACTGGGACCATCCAATGTTGACATTACCGGTGATCTCCAGAATATTCTGGGAGGATCTGTTCCGTCAGTAAGAGCAGGATATTAATATACGATGGAAAAAGACGATTTTTTCATTAAGAGAATCCGGGAACTGGCAAATCTCTCTTATCAGAGAGATATTGTCACCTTTTCGGATTTTCTTAATTTAAACGAACAAAATCTGGTAACAGGCCAGGCAGCGCGTTTTCCGGGGATTGTTATGGAGAGCCAGGGCGGATATGACGGGGCGGAGCGTCAGATGATAGCTTTTTATCCCACAGATCTGGGATTCTACTGGGAATATCCGATCTGCTGTCTGAAAATTGAACCGAAGGCAGCGAAATTTTCGGAGGCGCTTACACATAGAGATTATCTTGGAACCATTCTTGGTCTGGGAGTGGAACGCTCTGTGATCGGAGATATTCTTGTAAAAGAACATGGGGCCTGGGTGTTCTGCCATAACAAGATCGCGGATTTTATTATGAAAAATCTCTGCAGGGTCCGTCATACAACTGTAACTGTATCAAAGGTAGAAAACCCGGAGGAGCTTCCCGGTCCCGGCTTTGCTGCAGTTTCCGGAACCTGTACGTCTGTGCGTCTGGATGCTCTTATTGCCATTGCCTTTCAGGCATCCAGAAGCAGCATGGTTTCTTATATCGAGGGCGGTCAGGTTTTTGTAAACGGAAAGCTGATCACTTCCAATGGATATGAACCAAAAGAAGGAGATATTATTTCTGTCAGGGGAAAAGGCCGGTTTATTTTTGAAAAAATTTCCGGAAAAACCAAAAAAGGCCGGACAGGGGTCAGTCTTTTGAAGTATGTATAAAAGAACAGGAGGTGTTCGAGCATGGAACACAATATCTTAAACGTTCGCCGTGAGGGAGAATTTTATTATCCTATTTATTTTGAAGAAGACTTTGCAGAGCTGTGCAGCGGACTGAAAAAAGAAAACCTGGTGGGCAGAAGGGTTTGTATTGTATCAGATTCCAATGTATTCCCCCTATATGGAGATAAGGTAAAAAAAATACTGGAGTCTGTGGAAGAATCTGTGGATGTTTTTGTCTTTGAGGCAGGAGAACCAAATAAAAATCTTGATACCGTCCAGAACCTGTACCGCACACTGATCGAAAATAAAATTGACCGTACCGGCTTTCTGATTGCCCTGGGAGGCGGAGTAACCGGAGATCTTACCGGTTTTGCCGCTGCCACCTATCTTCGCGGCATTGATTTCATACAGATCCCCACGACGCTGCTGGCGCAGGTAGACAGCAGCGTAGGCGGAAAAACAGGGGTGGACTTCCAGCAGTACAAAAATATGGTAGGAGCTTTTCATCAGCCCCGGCTTGTATATATGAATATGAATACTCTGAACACCCTTCCTGAAACAGAGTTTATCTGTGGAATGGGAGAGGTTCTGAAAACAGGTCTGATCTGCGACAGTGAACTGTTTCGTTCTGTATGCAGGCAGAAAAAGCAGATCCGGGGGCTTGACAGTCAGGTTCTTGCTTCTGTGATCCGCAGATGCTGTGAGATCAAGGCCGGTGTTGTAGAGCGGGATCCGAAAGAGCAGGGAGAAAGAGCGCTTCTGAATCTTGGACATACCATAGGACACGCCGTAGAAAAGCTTATGGATTTTCAGCTTCTTCACGGACAGTGTGTGGCAGTGGGAACCATAGCCGCAGCTGCAATATCCCGGAACAGAGGACTACTGTCAGAAAAGGAATACCAGGAGATTCTTTGCGGATGCAGGGATTTCGGGCTTCCGGTTTCCGTACAGGGGCTGGATCCGGAAAAGATCCTGGAAGCAACCAGAAATGACAAAAAAATGGAACAGGGTCATATTAAATTTATCCTTATGAAAGGAATCGGCAACAGCTTTATAGATAAAACTCTTTCAGACCAGGAGATTCTTAAGGGTATTCAGGAGATTTTACAATGACTCAAAAACAGGAGCGAAATACAAGTACCTTTCCAGGAGCCCTCTGCGGCTTCTGGTGGTGCCTTTCTATTATTCTGCTTACAGTTCTTGACCAGTGGACAAAACACCTGGCAGAAATCCATTTAAAGGGAAATCAGGGCATTTCACTGATTCCCGGAGTTCTGGAACTGTCTTATCTGGAAAACCGGGGCATGGCTTTTGGGATGTTTCAGGGCAGACAGGTACTTTTTCTTATTCTGTGTATGGCCTTTTTCGCAGTGCTTTTGTATCTGTATGCGCGTATACCGAAAAATAAATATTACCTGCCTCTTCTGATAACAGGAGCTGCTCTGGCCTCCGGCGCGCTGGGAAATTTTATTGACCGTCTGCTTTACGGATATGTCATTGACTTTATTTATGTTTCCCTGATTGACTTTCCGGTCTTTAATGTGGCAGATATTTTTGTTGTGTGCGGAGGAATCGCTTTCGTTATTCTGGTGGGATTCTGCTACAAAGATGAGGATTTTGATTTTATAAAACGAAAAAGGGATAATTCATGAAGACTTTAAATTTTACAACCGGGCAGGAGGAAACTTCTGTCCGTATTGACCGTTATCTGGCAGAAAAATGCCCGGAATTTTCACGTTCCTATCTTCAGAAGCTTCTGAAGGAACAGGCTGTTTTTGTTAATGGAAAGCCGGTAAAAGCCAATTACAAAATCCAGCCGGAAACAGAAATATGCCTGGAAATTCCTGATATGGAGCCTCTGGATATTAAACCGGAAGCAATTCCGCTTGATATTCTGTACGAGGATGATTACCTTCTTGTAGTAAATAAGCCAAAGGGCATGGTAGTTCATCCCGCTGCAGGCCACACAGAGGGAACTCTGGTAAATGCAGTGATGGCTCATTGCGGAGACCGGCTTTCCGGCATCAACGGGGTTCTGCGTCCCGGAATTGTTCACAGGATCGACAAAGACACGACAGGGGCTCTTCTGATCTGTAAAGAGGATTCTGTGCACAGAGATCTTGCAGAGCAGCTGAAAGAGCATTCTATTAAAAGACGTTATCGGGCCATTGTGGCCGGAAATCTGAAAGATGATGAGGGAACTGTGGAGGGCCCTATCGGACGTCATCCTACTGACCGCAAAAAAATGGCCATCAACAGCAAAAACGGAAAACCTGCTGTAACACACTATAAGGTTCTGGAGCGGTTCGGACAGTATACCTACATTGAATGCAGGCTGGAAACAGGAAGAACGCACCAGATCCGTGTACATATGACAAGCATCGGGCATCCGCTTCTTGGAGATACGGTATACGGTTCATCCAAAAATCCTTTTCACCTTCAGGGGCAGACACTTCACGCTATGGTTCTCGGCTTTGTTCATCCGGTAACCGGTGAATATATGGAATTTACCGCACCTTTGCCAGACTATTTTCTGAAGTTATTAGAAAAATTAAGAAAATAGTTGGCATTTCCCTAGAAATCATGTATAATATATGTCAGAAACATGTTCGCAGAAGGGAGTGTATCGCTTATGAGTAATACAACAAGTTCAATTATTACAATCGGAAGAGAATACGGCAGCGGAGGAAGACAGATCGGCCAGGAGGTTGCAAAATATTTTGGCATTAAATGCTATGATAAAGAACTTCTGGAGCGCGCGGCAAATGACAGCGGAATCTGTAAGGAGCTGTTTGAACACCATGATGAAAAGCCAACCAACAGTTTTCTGTACTCACTTGTTATGGATACCTATTCCTTTGGATATTCTTCTGCGGGATTCAATGATATGCCAATGAATCATAAGATTTTTCTGGCACAGTTTGATGCCATCAAAAAACTGGCAGAAGAGGGGCCCTGCGTTATGGTAGGCCGCTGTGCGGATTATGCGCTTTCAGACTGGCCAGACTGCTTCAGCATTTTCATTCATGCAGACATGGATGCCAGGATTCGCAGAATTGCTTCAAAATACGGAAAATCAGACAAAGAGGCAAAGGATATTATTATAAAAACCGACAAGAGCAGAGCCAGCTATTATAATTATTACACAAATAAAAAATGGGGTTCTGCAAAGGATTATAATCTCTGTATTGACAGCGGCAAGCTGGGACTTGACAATGCGGCAAAGATTATTATCAATGCCGTTCAGGTTTTTGATGAATCCAAGAAAAAATAAAATAGCAAATAAAAGGTTTTCAGCACCGGGGATCAAATATATTTCCCCGGTGTTTTTATGTAAATGACTGTGAATGAAGTGGACAGCAACACCTATGTATTTATACACAAAAATAACACTTAAAATTTATGACACATTTATGTAAAAATATGATATACTGATTTCCAGAAAACAGAAAGAAAGGAACAGTTATGAGACTTTTTATTCAGAGAGTTCTACAGGCGGAAGTGACGGTAGAAGGAAATACCGTGGGTAAGATCGGAAAAGGACTTCTGGTGTTTGTAGGCGCCGGAAAAGAAGATAACCGGGAAATTGCAGATAAATACCTGAAAAAGCTTCTGGGACTGCGTATTTTTGAAGATGAGGCAGGAAAAACAAATCTTTCCCTGAAGGACGTGGGAGGAGAGCTTCTGCTGGTTTCCCAGTTTACTTTGTATGCAAACTGCAAAAAGGGAAATCGTCCCAGCTTTATTGAAGCCGGAGCTCCGGATATGGCAGAAGAACTTTATGAGTATATGATCCAGGAGGCGCAGAAAACAGTCCCTGTTGTGGAACACGGCGTTTTTGGAGCAGATATGAAGGTAGCTCTTGTTAATGACGGACCCTTTACCATTCTTCTGGACGAGCATATATTATAAAGAAAGTGATCTGTATTGAGAACGGCATACATAAGGACCCGTTGAATTATGTGGCTCAGCCTGCAGACTAAACTTTATAAAAGTAATTATTTGTAAAAATTATTTATAAAAGCAGTATTTATTACAGCATGCTGAAAATCAGAGAACAGCCCTCGAAAACAGGAAAAAGGGGGCTGTTGTTGCAATCTATATCTATACGACAAACCCGAGTTTTTCATATAGATGTTGCCGGAAAGCCACTTCTGTGGTATAATTATACTGAAAATCATAATTTCAGTAAATGTGCTGTTGTGTTTTATTCCACCGTACATTTTGTATTTTCCAGTGCAGATACATTTGATGTCCTGTGATTGCATTGAACTTTTTACCTTTTGTGTCATCTGTTATTGTTATTTTTATTAAATAAAGGAGTTTTATTTTTTATGGAACCGAAACAAACCTACCATGAACATACTGATATTGAAAATACTTTGCGGCTTCGTCAGGTTCTTGCGACTTTGCCGCCTTTCTGCAGGGATTATTTCCGTGCCATTGACGCAACAACCACTACAAAAACAAGGATTTCCTATGCCTATGATATCCGCATTTTTTTTCAGTTCCTTCTGGATACCAACCCTGCTTTTAAGGATAAAGCCATGACTGATTTTTCTGTAAATGTACTGGATCAGGTAAAGGCTCTTGACATTGAGGAATATCAGGAATATCTGAAGGTTTACCATAACCATAACGGCGATAAAATGGAAACCAACAGTGAACGCGGCCTGAAACGGAAAATTTCTGCTCTGAGAAGCTTTTACGCCTATTATTATAAAAGGGAAATGATTGAGACAAATCCTGCCGTGCTTGTAGATGTACCCAAAATCCATGAAAAAAGCATTATCCGTCTTGATGCAGACGAGGTGGCTCTGCTTCTGGATCATATTGAACATGCAGGGGATACGCTGACCGGACAGAAACGCGCTTACTGGGAAAAAACAAAGGAACGGGATCTTGCCATTGTAACGTTGCTTCTAGGAACCGGGATCCGTGTTTCGGAATGTGTGGGACTTGATATTGAAGATGTTGATTTTAAAAATAACGGGATTAAGGTTACGCGAAAAGGCGGAAATGAAATGGTTGTTTACTTTGGATCTGAGGTAGAAAAAGCACTGAAAAATTATCTGGAAGTCAGGGAAAATATTGTTCCTCTCTCCGGTCATGAACACGCCCTCTTCTACTCTTCCCAGAAAAAACGAATCGGTGTGCAGGCCATTGAAAACCTTGTAAAAAAATATTCCCGTGAAATTACGACCACAAAAAAGATCACCCCTCATAAGCTGCGCAGCACCTACGGTACGGCTCTTTATCAGGAAACCGGCGATATTTACCTTGTAGCGGACGTTCTGGGCCACAGGGATGTAAATACCACCAAAAAGCATTATGCGGCCTTAGACGACGCCAGACGGCGTCAGGCAGCCACAGCGGTAAAATTGCGGGAGGACTGATATCCTCCCGTTTCTTATCCTTCTCTGGTACCAAGGATCTGCACAGAAATTGCTCCATTTGCATAAGAAGCCTGTATTTTAACCGGATATTCTGTGTTGTTTTTGAATTTGTAGTCCAGAGTTCCCCAGGACACGGTAGCATCCATACCACTGGGAATATAGGCAACAGGCTTTGAATGGGGATATCGCTCCACAATCTCAAGACCTGCATTGAGACAGGCTGCATAAAGGGTGGAGGAAACCTGACAGATTCCCCCTCCGATTCCCGGAACCAGCTGTCCGTTGGCTATGACAGGAGCAGACTGAAATCCTCTTTCTATGGTTCTTTCTCCTACTGTATCATTGTAGGAAAATGTATCTCCGGGATTCAGAATCACATCATTACAGCTTCCGCATGCCAGCTGAATATTTGCGATCCGGCCGCTGCTTCCTCCTCCGTAAGTGGTATAACTTCCAAGCACATCCCGATAAAGCATGGAGGTCAGCTGTTCTGTTGAAAGCTCCGGTTCAGTGATGGCAAAAGAAATTCTTACATCAGCTCCCTCATCTGCCTGTTTCAGCTGTTTTTCTGCTTCTTTTACGTCAAAGGATACTCCCTGTACAGACGGAACTACTGCATAATTATTTTCTCTGTCCAGAAAAGCGTTGCTCATTTTTACATATACCTTGTCATGCAGAGGCTGAAGCTCCAGCTCAGCAGGCGTTACCTTTATTTCCGGGCATTTCAGCTTTGTTTCATATTCATGAGCATTAAGAGACTGCAGGAGCATTTCCTTTAATTCTTTCAGGTCTGCCTTTATTCCGGTACGTCCTTTATGAATAGTAATAGTAAGAGAAGTTTTATCCTGATCCCAGGTAGTTTCTTTTACCGTATTTACTTTTTCAATACCTGTTTTCCGGATTGCTTCATCCAGCTTTTCCGGTTCAGAAGCTTTCGGAAGGATTTCCAGAGAAACGGGTTCCTGATCTTTTAATTTAATCTTGTCCATACCTCTGACATACCATTTTCCGTGTCCGGGTCTGTAGGCTTCTCTGATTTCTCTGGAAGCATTCAGAGAAAGAACCGGAAAAATTTTTACTTCATAGTTTTTTTCTGCAAGGGATACGGTGATCTCAGAATCCTGATAATCTTTTTTGAATTGCTCCTGTACTGCTTTTTCTGCAGCTTCTATTGTTTTTCCCTGTAATGCAACCCCGTTTATGGAAACATCCTTCCAGATCACTTTATCATCCAGCGTGGTACACCAGTATAAATATCCTGCGGTCAGAATACCGGCAGTACCTAGTATTGCAGCCGCTGTTATTTTCCATTTATTTTTCTTTTTCATCATTTGTATATCTGTCCTTTTGTTTTTTAAAAAACAGGAGTTCTGCCCAACGGCAAAACTCCTGTAAAACCTTCCCCATTATATGTAGTTTTATAAAAATTAAATATTATAAAGCTGTTGCAATCTTATCCTGAAATTCAGCCGGAATTTCTTCTTTATCAAGAGATACGCTGATGATAAAGGAAATACCAAATTTTTCTCCGATTTCCTCAAGCTGTTCAAGAGTACCGGAAATATCAAGACCTTCCAGTTTAGCTGTGGTTAAAAAGCTGTCCAGATAAATCTGCTCAAGGTCATGATCCTGAGAAATAATTCCACAGATAAAGCCTACAAATTCATCTGCGTTGATGATCGGATATCCGGAAACATCGATCAGACGAATCTTATTATTCAGTTCATACATGTGCTTTGTGCTTTTGTCTAAGTAAACAATGCTGCCATTTACATTCTTAATTGCGCCGTTCACTTTGTCTAACAGTACTTTTGTTTTGCCCTTGCCTTTCTTTCCTACGATCAGTTCAACCATCCTGTTTTCCTCCTTAGACACAATATAATATTAATTTTTAACAAAAACTTTTATTAATATGTTTCAATTATAGTGCATTTTATCATAAAATTCAATGCCTAATTCTGAAAAAATTGTGTTTTTTCTAAGTTTTTTATTTTGCGTTGGCATTTTCAAGAAGGGAACTCATCTGCTGGTAAAGAAGCTCCTTAGTGGATGCGCCCATGACAATGGAAACATAAGGATCGCCATAAGCATTCTGGCTTAAAAGCGCCAGACAGTTTCCGGCATCGCTGGTGGTTCCGGTTTTTCCTCCCAGCACAGTAATGCCCTTGGGAGCAGTTGCCTCTCCGGTCAGATAATGGTCGGTTGCAGTCAGAGGCGTATTTACCTCTGTTCCGTCGCTGCTTTTATAGGAAATGGTATAGGAGCCAAGCTGAGTGATCTGAGTAAATTCCGGAAATCTCAATGCTTCTTTCAGCATCAGGTAAATATCATAGGGTGTTGTATAATGGTTTTCATCCTGAAGACCGTGAGGATTTGTAAAATGAGTTCCGGTACATCCAAGCTGAGCAGCATAGCTGTTCATCATATCCACAAATTTTTCTGTGGATCCTCCGATATGAGTGGCAATGGCTGACGCTGCATCATTTCCCGAATACACAAGAAGTCCGTGAACCAGTTCATCCATAGTAACCTTATCTCCCACCTGGAAACCGATCACCTGTGAACCCTCTTCCAGAGTAATGTTTTCTTCTGAGATAGTTACCACATCTTCCATATTTCCATACTGGAATGCAAGAAGAGCCGTCATGATCTTTGTGATACTGGCAGGATATACTCTGTCATAGGCTCCTTTGGAATACAATACCTGTTTGTTTTTGATATCCAGGAGAAGTCCTTCCTGATCTTCTTCCAGAGCTACAGTATCCCGAAGAGTGTCTCCGGAAACCACACACAGTTCTGCCGAAAAACCATCCGCCTTTCCCTCTGAACCGGCTATCCGGGAATCTGAGAATTCTCCGGAAGCGCTGTACTTTTGTACCGGTCCCCGGAAAAATGTCTTTTTGATCATAAACACAGCGGCTCCTGCTCCGGCAAGAAGCGCCGCGATCAGAAGTACCAGAAGAAAGGTGCGGATGATTTTTTTTCTTCGCATCTGTCTTATTCTTGCTGCTTTTCTTTTCCGGGCGGCTGACGAAGAGGCCTGTGCTCTTCTTTGCGGTTCCTGCTTTTGTTCCTTTGCCGGAGCAGACCAGTTTCCGGAATTTCTGCGTACTTTTTTATCCGGAACAGTATTTCTCTGTCTTTCGGTATCTGTTTTTCGTCTGCGAACAGGCTGTTCGTTTCTCATAAATACTCCTCTTTCTTATCTGACATTGTTTTCTGAAGTTCTTTATTATACAAGCTGCTCTGAAGACCTACGTTCAGAACAAGTCCCATTCCAATATAAAGACTGATAAGAGAGGTCAGTCCATAGCTTACAAAGGGAAGAGGCGTTCCTGTATTCGGCCCCATTCCGGTGGCTACGCAGATATTCAGAAAGCTCTGGAAAGCAACGATACTTCCCATTCCGCAGCAGATGATTTTTCCGGACAGATCCTTTGCCCGAAGTCCCATACGGATACATTCCAGAGCAATAGCCAGAAGAAGCAGGATAATGGTAGTACATCCGATAAAACCGTATTCCTCCCCTGCTACTGCAAAGATAAAGTCAGTCTGGTTCTCCGCCACAAAGTTTCCTTCATTTACCGATGCCACCGAATCGCCGGACAGTCTTTTTCCTGTCAGCTCCCCGGATGCAATGGCTGTCTTGGAATTATCCTGCTGTTGGGTGTCATCTGTGTATTCTTCATTTTCCGGATAAAGAAACGCCATAATACGGTCTCTCTGATAATCCTTAATAAGCTTCTGTTCCGGCTGTACCACGATCATAAGAAAGATCACCAGTAAGGGAACTGCAATCAGAAGCGCTCCTCCGATAATACGGTAGCTCAGTCCGGCAATATAGATCAGAACACAGAATACTACTGTGATCATGATCGTATTTTTCAGATCCGGCTGATCCAGGATCAGATAAAGAGGAACTGCCAAAAGAACTGCTGACTTTGCCAGTGTACGGAAGCTGTTCAGATCTTCTTCATGATCCATAAAAAACCTGGCAAAAAAGAGAATGATGATAATTTTGGCAAGCTCTGTAGGCTGGAACCGGATAAAACCGAAATCGATCCAACGCGCCGCGCCGTTTGCTGTATCTCCAAAAAGGCGTACGATCAGAAGAAGCACGATATTGCTGCCGTACATGATCCACTGAAAGTTTGAGATCCAGGAATAATCTATGAGAGACAGGATCACCATGATAACCAGACCCATGATCACACCCATAAGCTGCTTGAGCATCAGATCCTCACGGGCAGTACCTACCAGCACCACACCAATGGAACTGATGGCAAGCAGAAACAGAAGCAGTCTGAAATTGTAAAAACGAAGCTTATACTGTTTAATCATTTTGTCCTTTGTTCCTTTTTTGACCTGACAGGAATGTCCGCATGAAAAACAGGAGGTTCCTGAGTGATGCGGATCTTAACTTCCGTCTCGTCAATTGTAATATATTTTTTTACTGTATGTATCATATCATTTTTCAGCATTCTCATCATCTGTGGAGAGCAGTCGATCCGTTCCGACACCAGAAGCATTTTCATTCTGTCTCTGGCATAGCCTGCGGAGCGGCCTTTTCCCTGTAAAGCGGTTTTCAACAGAATACCCTCCTTTTTCTGCGATCATGAAATTATTTTCTGAAAATCTGTCCCAGCCTGCGGAACATGCCTTTTTTCCGGCGGATTTCCATAAATGGAACCTCCTCGCCCAGAAGACGTCTGCAGATGTTTTTGTATTCCTCTTCTGCCTGAGACTTTTTGCCGGAAAGAGGCTCTCCCTGATTGGCAGCCACAACAATCTGCTCGTCATCAGGAATGGTTCCAATAAGGTCTACTGCCAGTATCTCAATTACATCGTCCACTGACATCATATCTCCTCTGGCAATCATATCCGGTCTTAAACGGTTGATGATCAGATGGATATCTCTCAGCCCTCCGGCTTCCAGAAGTCCGATAATTCGATCCGCATCACGGATGGCAGAAACCTCCGGAGTTGTTACTACAAGGGCCTTGTCTGCCCCGGCAACTGCATTTTTAAATCCCTGTTCGATTCCTGCCGGACAGTCCAGAAGAACATAATCAAATTCTTCACGGAGCTCCTCGGTCAGTTTGATCATCTGCTCCGGGGAAACGGCAGACTTGTCCTTTGTCTGAGCGGACGGAAGAAGAAACAGCTCCGGATGGCGTCTGTCATGGATCAGAGCCTGTTTCAGTCTGCAGCTTCCGTTTATCACATCTACAAGATTATATACAATTCTGTTTTCCAGTCCAAGTACCACATCCAGATTACGCAGGCCGATATCTGTATCCACTACAACCGCTTTTTTGCCCATCATGGCAAGTCCTGTGCCGATATTGGCAACTGTTGTGGTTTTTCCCACACCGCCCTTTCCAGATGTAATAACAATGACCTCACCCATGTTTCTGATTCCTCCTAAAAGATATGTTCCATAATTCTGGTTTTCTCTCTGGTATTTTACACCGGACTGATATCAGTCATTGGATGTATTGCTGACATCCGTGGATGCATAGCCGGTCAGAATAGTATCCTTATCTGCCAGATCAAAAATGTATTCCATAATATCATTTGCTGTGGTGCAGGCATTTCCTGAGGAATATCCATTGGCAATACGGACTGCAACCGCATACTGTGGCTGGTCAGAAGGCGCATAGCCGATAAAAAGGCCGTGGTTCGGCTGTCGGTAGTCAATTTCTGCCGTACCTGTCTTTCCGGACAGCGCCACGCCCAGTCCGTTAAACTGTTCGTGGGTCTGTACCACACGGCGCATACCGTCATGGATATCTTCCCACACATGGGACGGCACATCTGTCATTTCGCTTTTTACAACAGTTTCATATGTTTTCTGTGTCTGTCCCCGGGAATCTGTCACCTTATCCAGAAGAGACAGGTCGTACACGGTTCCGGAGGTTGCCAGAGCTGTTGCATAGCGCGCAAGCTGACTGGTTGTATAAAGATGGTTACCCTGTCCGATATAGGACGGAACCGCCTTACTGTCCGAAACGTGAGGAGTCGCCTCTGAAATTTCAATTCCTGTGTTTTCATCCAGACCAAACTCCTCTGCATATTTCTGGAGCTTGGAAAGACTGAGATTTTCTGAAAACTCGTCTTTTTCGTTTTTTCCGGCCTCAAATCCGATCATGTTAAAATAATAGTTGCAGGACTGTTCGATCGCTCCTCTGATCTCAAGAGAGCCATGTCCGCTTTTGTTCCAGCAGTTAATAGGCGGATTGACCAGATCAAATTTTCCGGTACATTCAATGTAAGTGCCGTCGTCTATGAGATTTTCCATCATTCCGGTCACTGCCGACAGAAGCTTCAGAGTGGAACCCGGAGCAGTTGTCTGCTGTGTGGCCTTGTTAAAGAAGGGACTGGAAAGATCCAGGGAAAGCCTGGTGTAGTAATCTGTATCCATCTCATTGCTGAGCCTGTTATTGTCATATCCCGGATAGGATACGCAGGCCACTACTTTACCGGTATTTACATCCGTAACCACAGCCGACGCCGAGCATGGCTTCAGTGCAAGCTGTGCAGGCTCAATCTCCAGGTTGGCGATTTTATTGATCATAAAATCATAGGAATTAAGCTCCCCGGATGCAAGCCGGGAATAGGCTTCGTCCTCTTTTGAAAGAACACCCTGCTCGTAAAGCACAAGGCAGAGATCCTGACCGGAAATCTGATCGTTCATAAGCAGATACTTGTACAGAAGCTTGGAAAAGCCAAGATCCGTTTTCAGATAATCTACTATATAAGAGGTCATGGCCTGATAGATTTCTGCAGAATCCAGGTATTCTCCCTTCGGAGAAATCACAGAAATATCGATCCAGTTCTGTCCCGCAGCATAATTCAGATATTCTCTGAGGCTGATGCTTTCTTCTTCTGCCCATGCCAGATAGGTAGGATCGGAAGTGTCAACCGCATCTTTGGAGATAACTCCCAGAGTATCTCTGAGCACAGTGTCGCAGATGTAAGTAAGATATTCCTGTACTTCTTCGGATTCATCCTTATATGCCGGCGGATTGTCGCCTGTCAGCCTGTTAGTTATTGTATCAAAAACTTCCTGCTGCTTTTGTTGAAATTTGGCATATAAATTTTTTTCTGTATCGGAAGCATCCTGGTCATTGAATTTTTCAATATCAATGACACTGTTTGCTACCAGAGCATTGTAAACGTCATAAATCGGCACAGAAATCTGGCTGGCGTCTTTTACACCCTCAAAATCAAACTTTTTTGTATTTTCAATACGGGTCAGGAGCACTCCTGCAACACGCTGTTTCAAAATCTGATAAATAGCACTCTGCCAGTCTGAATCAATGGACAGATATACGTCGTCTCCTGCAACAGGCGGCACAATGGTGTTTTCGTCAATTTTCAGAACTTTTCCGAGGTTGTCAACCGTTACCGTTTCCTGTCCGTCTGTTCCGTGAAGAAACTGTTCCATATACTGTTCGATTCCGGCTTTTCCGATCACGGCATCGTTGGAATAGTCGGGATTTTCTTTTTTCAGAGTTTCCAGTTCCTCTGCAGACGCCCGTCCGGTATAGCCCAGAACCGGTCCCATACTTTCATCATCAATATACTGACGCACAGAATCCTCGATCACGTCAATTCCCTGAAGCTGACTTTGATTTTCCATAACCGCAGCCACTGTGCTTTCGCTTACATTTGTGGCAATGGTAACAGCCATATATTTCTGGAAACTGTTTGTGTTAAGCTTGTAGCGCATGGAGGCAATATCCAGAATTTCCTGTTTGGACAGCTCTTTTGGAAGTCCATACTGCTCCAGCTCCTCCGGCGCATAGGCATCCTCACCATAAAGAACAATAGAAAATCCGTCGCTTCCCGTCAGATAATTCATCATATCTTCTGCAGTGGCAGAAGCCTGCTCTTTGGTAAGATCATCAATCAGAGGATGACCGTAGATGTCGGCCTTAAATCTGCTGAGCGTAAAACCTTCTCCTACATCAAACGCGTAATTTCCGTTTTCATCAAGTGCAATGTGGAAGTCACCGGAAAGACTGTCTCCGTTTTCTGACAGGATCTGAAGAACCCGGTATGCTACTCCGTTCAGGGTCAGATTTTTTTCACGGGTGGTCTCATAGCTTCCGTTATCCTCAAAAGTCAGGGAATAGGACAGAATATTGGAAGCTACCATTTCGCCGTTTCTGTCATAAATATTTCCCCTTGTACTTTTCAGCACACGGGTTTTGGTGATGCGGTTTTCAAATTCGCTGATATAGTTTTCACCCTGAATGATCTGCAGTTCAAAAATCTGCCGGATCAGGATAAATGCCATTGCAATAAATACAAGGATCACCACAGTTGTTCGTTTCAGTTGAATTTTTTTAATCAGTTTTTTTATTTTAGTACCCAAATAGACTCACTTTCTTTCCTGACGGGGGTCATAAAATGATGATTGATATAATAAAAGATCCTGTATACGATCACCGTCAGAAACACGGTATAAACAATTTCAGGAATAATAATTCTGTACAGATAGGTAAACAGATTCATACGTCCTCTTAAAAGGAACTGGAATCCGTAGACAGCCAGATTATAAAAGAAATCCATGGCTGCAGTCAGAAGGATGGGAACCTTCAGGTCATTATCATAATAAATACGATAAGTATATCCGCTGATAAATCCCACATACATATAGATCAGCGCATAAAATCCAAGAATAGAGCCAAAAAACAGATCTGTCAGAAGACCGCAGAAAAATCCGGTCCACATTCCGCTTTTTCGCCCGCGCATCAGTCCCATGGAGCTGCACAGAATCAGAAGAAGGTTCGGTGTGATGGAGCCGATAGAAACAGAATGAAGCACAGTGGACTGCAGAAGAAAGCAGACAATAATGGTAAAAAACAGAACCAGCTTACTTTTCATTATTCTGCCTCCTTTGCAGTGTCCTCTTCTGAGGCTTCGTCACCTTTTTTCTCCTCTGCTTTTCCCTGCACGGCATCCTGTTTGTTGGTTGTGATCACAAACACGTCTTTCAAATGCTGAAAATCAACCGGAGTAACAAGAGTTCCTGTTTTGGTCAGGTTATTTGTATCCAGTTCGATCTCACTGACGTATCCGATAAATAATCCTTCCACATACTTGTCACTGATATTGGAGGTAACAATTCTTTCGCCTACAGAAACCTTGTCTTCTCTGTCGTAAAGCTGACTGAACCTCAGCTTTCCTTCGTCGATCAGCTCAAGATCTCCCTCTACCACACAGATATCGTCTGTACTTACGGTCATGGCGCTGACATTGCTGCTGTCATCAATAATGGAGCGGACAGTAGCCCAGTTGGAGCCTACCTCAGTGACAATGCCTACTAGGCCTTTTCCGGCAATTACATTGTTGTCCACGCGGATACCGTCATTGCTTCCGCGGTTGATCATAAACGTATCATACCAGTTTCCGGGATCTTTGGAAATGATCCTGGCAGCAACCTTCGGATAGTCTGTATATTCCTCATCCAGCTCATAGAGCTGCTCCAGACGGGCAAGCTCAGCCTGATCCTGCAAAAGCACATTGTTCTGCTCTGTGAGAGTGTCTACCGTTGTCTGCAGTTCCTCATTCTGCTGGATCAGATCCTCTTTTTCCCGGAAGCTGTCCTGAACGCCGGTCATCCACTGGCCTATAGATGCAATGGATTTTTCAAAAGGAACAATAATCAGCCCGGCTGCTTCCTTTAAAGGTGCTGAGGTCACACCGGAGGCAAGGGTGGCGACAATGGCGCTGACGCAGAAAAAGGTCATAATTGCCAGAAGATGTTTACTTTTTAAATGAATACGAAATCGAAATTTCTTTTTCAGGTTTTTCATGGATCATACCCCTAAAAAATTATAATTTACGTTGCTTTACAGGCTGCGCCCATTTTTCCAGTTCCCGGTTCCGGATGATCTTTTCCAGGCCGCTTACGGAAGAGGTTTCATAAAGCTGGGAAAGCCGGAAAGAAAAGCCGGTATAGCTTGCAAGGTAATTGTCTATGTACGGAAGCCGCGTGCTTCCTCCGGTAAGATAAATGCCCTCTCTGGAAATATGATAAGCAATCTGCGGAGGCGTTCTTTCAAGAAATGTTTTCATTTCCGCAGCAATCTCATTGACACAGTTCATAATTCCCGCGTTGACTACATATCCGGAAATGATCTCTTCTCTTGGAAGCCCGGAAATACTGTCGATTCCCACAACCTTGCGGGCGTCCTTTTTCTGATCGTTCAGTCTGCCCATGGCAAGCTTCAGCCGTTTCCCTGTTCTGGTTCCGATCTGAAGGCTGTATCGCTTTCGGATCTCGCTGCAGATGGCTTCGTTCATCTGTCTTCCTCCAATGGGAATCTTTTTGGAGATAATGATCTTTCCGTCTGTAATAATGGAAAACTGCGTGCTCTGCGCTCCGATGTTTACCACCATGCTTCCGGGATTATCCTCCAGGGTGATTCCAAGGGCAAGAGCATCTGCAATGGGAGCTTCCACCATATACACCCGGTTCTTCCGGAGCCAGTGGCCGTTGGCCACATGATAATACGCTCTTTTTTCTACAGCTGTCATATCAAGGGGAACGGAAAAAAAGATATCCGAGCCGATGCCAAGAAATTTATCAATTTTTTTCATCATACTGAAAAGAGCAATTTCCTGAAGCTCAAGATTGGCGATCATACCAAAAGCCATCGGCGAATTAACAACGATATCAACAGGTGATTTTTCAAACATATCGTATGCTTCATTGCCCACGGCGATGATCTTGCGCCCTTTTGACGCAATCATGTTTTTTTCAAGATAGGTTTTGTTTCTCAGAAAGGAATAGACCTTAATGGTACTGCTTCCAAGATCTATTCCATATGTTTTTTTTATCAGCATAAATCTGCCCCTTTATCTCATCATTCCCCGTTCTTTGAAGCTGGTGTAACTGCGATCCCCGATAATGATATGGTCAAGAAGACGGATTCCCAGTAATTCTCCCGCCTCATAGATCCGCTGTGTGATCTCTCTGTCGCAGCCGCTGGGTTCCGGATCTCCACCCGGATGATTGTGAACGAGGATCAGACTGACTGCATGGCAGCGGACAGCCTCCATGTATATTTCTCTGGGTGTGACAAGGGTGGCGTTCACCGTTCCCTTGGAGATCAGTCTCTCAGACAGAAGATGGTTTCTGTTGTCCAGCATCATACAGATCAAAAGCTCCTGCTCCTGATGACGGAGCCTTTCCATGTAATAGGAAGCAATAGAATCCGGATGATGAAAACTTAAAGACGGCTTTGCCGCTGCCATGGAAATGCGTTTGGACAGTTCCCCGATGCATTTCAGCTGAACAGCTTTCACCTTTCCCACCCCGTGGATTTTTTCGAGATCCGCGAGAGAACTGTGAATAAGTCCCGGCAGTCCGGGATAGGACGATTCCTGCATATGCTTCAGTATGTTATTTGCCAGAGCAAGAGAACTGCACCCTTTTGTGCCGCAGCGAAGAATTACTGAAAGAAGTTCACTGTCACTTAAGGTTTCTTCCCCTTCACGGATACATTTTTCGTAGGGTCTTTCTGTCTCCGGCAGATCCTTCATTGTTTGTTTCATATGGTTTACCTGCTGTTCTCTGTGCAGGTCCAGGAAAGAATCAACCTTTATTCTAGCATAAAAAGAGAGAGATGTATACTCTCTCCTTTGTTTTTTTACAATTTCATCATATATTCAGATGCGATCCACTCTGCGGTTTTTATTCCGTCCATGGCTGCGGAAGTGATCCCTCCTGCATATCCCGCGCCCTCTCCGCAGGGATAAATGCCTGTAATGTTGGAAAGGCCTTTCTGGTCTCTCACCAGCCGGACCGGTGAAGAGGTACGGCTTTCTATGCCGCTTAAAACCGCGTCTTTTCTGTCAAAGCCGGAAAGCTTTTTCCCAAAGGCAAAAATGCCTTCTTCAATGGAATCCCCAAGCTCTTTGGGGAGAATGGAACGCACGTCTGTCAGAACATAGCCGCCTTTGATGTTTGGATGAATCTCTCCCAGTTGGCTGCTTGGCTGATGCGCGCAGAAATCCCCGAAAAGCTGTACCGGAACCTTTCCCTTTCCAAGTTCCCAGGCTTTTTTTTCGAGATCGCGCTGGAAGGCAATGCCTCCAAGAGCTCCCTCTTCCGGAAAATCCTTCGGAGTGACAGTTACGATCAGAGCGCTGTTGGCATTTTCTCCGTCTCTGGCCTGATAGCTCATGCCGTTGACTGCCAGAAGCCCCTGCTCAGAAGAGGCATTTACCACATAGCCCCCCGGACACATACAGAAAGAGTATACGCCTCTGCCGTTTTCACAGGTGTGGGTCACCTTATAGCTTGCAGAACCAAGGATTTTATTTTCCGGTTCTCCATAAAGATCCTGATTGATCATGGACTGAGGATGTTCGATGCGAAGTCCCACTGCAAAGGCTTTGGGCTCCATGGCAAGTCCCCTGTCCTTCAGCATAAAAAAGGTATCCCTTGCGCTGTGCCCTACAGCCAGGACACATACCTGAGCCGGAACCTGCTCTGTATGGTTGATCTCCACTGCCTTCAGCTTTCCGTTTTCTGTATAAAGATCCGTTACTTTGGAACGGAACCGGAAGGTTCCTCCCATTTCTTCAATCTGGCGTCTCATAGTCTGAACGATGTTTACAAGTACGTCTGTGCCAAGATGAGGCTTCTGCTGATAAAGGATTTCCGGATCAGCGCCTGCTTCTGTGAAGCGCTTCAGAACTTCTCGGTTTCTTCCGGAGGAATCTTTTACAAGAGTGTTCAGCTTTCCGTCTGAAAAGGTACCTGCGCCTCCCTCTCCGAACTGAACATTGGATTCCGGATCAAGAACACCGTTTTTCCAGAACCGGTTTACAGTCTCCATTCTTTTATCTGCCTCTTCTCCCCGTTCCAGAACCAGAGGACGATAGCCGGCTCTGGCAAGATACCAGGCGCAGAAAAGCCCGGCAGGGCCGCTTCCAACGATGACAGGTCTGGTTTCCAGGGGCTGATCGCCCGGTTTCGGAAAAGAATAATGCCTCTCGTTAGTTGACATAACATTATTACCGTGAACTTTTTTGAGGATTTTTTTCTCATTTTCAGCTTTCACATGCACAGTATATACGAATTTTTTATCCTCTTTATGGCGGGCATCCAGAGACTGCCGGATAATTTCATAAGAAAATAAAGTTTCACCGCAGCGGAGAGTTTTTTTAATCTTCTGTCTCAGGTCTGCTTCCGTATGACTGATCGGAAGCTTCAGCTGGCTGATCTGTATCATATAAGCTCCTTTGCTCCGTGGATTCCGGCCACGGCTCCGCTGGACCATGCCCACTGAAGGTTATAGCCTCCGCATGCTCCGTCAATATCAAGAAGTTCCCCTGCAAAATAAAGACCTCTGTGAAGTCTGGATTCCAGAGTTGAAGGATTTATTTCATCGGTAGCGACTCCCCCGGAGCACACCTGAGCCAGATCAAAGCCCAGAGAATCCTTTACGGTAAGTTTAAAGTCCACAGCAGATCTCAGGGGATCCTTCTGCTTCATCAGAAGTCGTACAAGCCTGTCCGGAAGAAGGCCTGCAAAAAGCTCTTCTTCAGTTTTATAGGGACAGAGTTCTTTTCTTTTTTTCATAAGCCGCTTCAGTGTTTCTTCTGTGTATTCAGGCAGAAAGTTCACGGAAAGCTGAACCTGTTTTTTCTCTGCCAGAGCCCGGGTTGCATACCTGCTCAGCTGAAAAACAGGGATTCCTGAAATTCCATACTCAGTAAGCTGAACCTCTCCTGTTTCCTTTCCTGACGGACTTCCGTTAATAAAAAGCTGAACTGCCGCTTCTGTACGGACGCCTGCCCACAGAGAAAGACTGCTGTTCTGACATTTCAGTCCTGTCAGCGCCGGAATAGGCTTTATGATCTGATGCCCCAGTTCACTGGCAAGAGCATAGCAGCTTCCATCTGCGCCTGCAACTGCAGAGGCTTTGGAGCCTCCAGCAAGAATCACCGCGCCCCCCTGATAAGTCCAGGTTTCTGTCTGTACATTCCAGAGATTGTCCGAAAAAAATATCTTTTTTACATGTTCCAGGGTTTTGATCTTTACTTTCAGGCTTCGGGCTTTCATTTCCAGAAGCTCGGGAACACATTTTGCCTGCCCGCTTCTGGGATACAGCCAGCCTTTTCGTTCCGTTGTCAGAATCCCGATTTCCTCAAAAAAATCAAGGGTGTCTTTTACAGAAAACTGTTCAAAGGTTTCTCTGACAAATTCCGGATGGGTTCCTCTGTATGCTCCTTCGTACTGATCCAGATTAGTAAGATTGCATCTTCCGTTTCCGGTTACTGCAATTTTCCGGCCTGTTTTTTCATTGTGCTCCAGAAGGGTGACAAAGACTCCCGTTTTTGCAGCCTGAACGGCAGCCATCAGTCCTGCGGCGCCTCCGCCAATCACGATCAGAGAACGGGACGGGTCCACAGGCTTTTTTTTCTTTTTTGCAGGCTGATTTTCTTTCATAAATACCTCCCTGACTGGTGTTATCTGCAATCCTGTAAAATCATGGAAGTGTGATCAGATGTTTGTCCAGAAGCTTCTGTACAGACATCAGGATTCCAAGCTTCGCATGCTCCCAGGTCAGTCCTCCCTGGAAGTAAACTGCATAAGGAGGCTTCATAGGACCGTCTGCCGAAAGCTCAATGGAAGAGCCCTGAACAAAGGCTCCTGCGGCCATAATCACCTGACTGTCATAGCCCGGCATATCCCAGGGCTCCGGGTCCACATAGGAATCCACCGGTGCGGCAGCCTGGATTCCCTTACAAAAGGCAACCACACGCTCCGGTTCGCCCAAAGTCACAGCCTGGATGATATCCTGTCTTGGTTCCTGTCCGTTTGGAATCACAGGGAAGCCCAGTTTTTCGTAAATGTTTGCGGCAAAAACAGCTCCCTTTAAAGCACCCTTTGTCACCATAGGAGCCAGGAAAAAGCCCTGATAGAAGGAACGGTTCACACCCAGAGAAGCGCCTACCTCCATGCCAAGTCCCGGGCAGGTCATTCTGCTGGCTGCGTTTTCCACACATTCCTTTGTTCCTGCGATATATCCGCCGATAGGAGCAAGACCGCCTCCCGGATTTTTAATCAGAGAACCCACGATCATATCTGCTCCCACATCACTTGGTTCTACGGTATCCACAAATTCACCGTAGCAGTTGTCCACCATACAGATCACGTCAGGCTTAATGCTTTTTACAAAAGCGATCAGTTCTCCGATCTCCTTTACAGAAAAAGAAGGTCTTGTCTGATAGCCCTTGGAGCGCTGGATCTCCACCAGCTTTGTTTTTTCGTTGATGGCTTCCCGGATCCTGTCATAGTCAAAGGTTCCGTCCTCCTTCAGATCCACCTGACGGTAGGTGACGCCGTATTCTGCAAGAGAACCCCTGGCCGGACGGATTCCGATCACCTCTTCCAGAGTGTCATAGGGCTTTCCTGCCGGAGCTAAAAGCTCGTCTCCCGGGCGGAGATTTCCAAATAACGCAATGGCAAGAGCGTGGGTTCCGCAGGCGATCTGAGGACGTACCAGGCAGGCTTCTGTGTGGAAGGTATCTGCATAAACCTTTTCCAGAGTATCCCGCCCGAAGTCATCATAGCCGTAGCCTGAGCTTCCGTTAAAGCACTCGGAACTTACCTTGTTTTTCTGCATGGCAAGCAGCACCTTCATCTGATTATATTCTGCTTTTCGATCAAATTCCTCAAAGCGCTTTTTCAGAGATGTTTCCACCTGTGCGCCAAAATTATAAACCTCTTCTGAAATTCCTAACTGTTCATATATTTCTTTCATCATGCAACCTCTTTTTCTTTATTCAATCCTGTATTCTTACAGGTGTTCCTGCAACTGCAGGTCAGTTCCTGCCGGAGTATGCGCGGCAGGCTTCTTAATATGCGGGTATAACAAATATTAAAATCCGGTTCCTGTCTGTCCTGGTTTTACAGAAGAATCCCCTTCTTTCTGCATATTTCCAGCATATAGTCAAGAATCTGATCTTCCTGATAGGAAAACTGATCTTTGTTTACCCAGGTTACCTCCTGTTCTCTCCGAAACCAGGTAAGCTGCCGCTTTGCAAAATGTCTGGTATCCCTCTTCAACACTCTGACAGCTTCCTCAAGAGGGTATTCTCCGTCCAGATAAGCAAGGATTTCTTTATATCCAAGTCCCTGCATGGATACCATTCCTCTGTGGCAGCCCTCTTCCTTTAGCCTAGACACCTCTTCCAGAAGACCTTCCTTCATCATCTGATCCACCCGAAGATCAATTCTTTCATAAAGAAGCTCCCGTGGCATATTCAGCACAAAATAAGCCAAATTGTAGGGACTTTCATGCTGTTTCTGTTCTTCATTGTGAGCAGAGATGGGAGAACCGTTCTGATGATAAAACTCAAGAGCCCGGATCACACGCTTTACATTGTGGGCGTGAATGGCATCTGCGCTTACAGGATCCACCTTTCTCAGCATTTCATGGAGATGCTCCCCGCCTTTTTCTTCTGCAAGAGCTTCCAGTTCCTTCCGGTAATCATTTTCCTGCTGAGCTTCTGTAAAATCAATATCCTTTGTAACTGCCTGGATATAAAACCCGGTTCCACCTACCAGAATGGGTATTTTTCCTCTGGAATAAATATCCTCCATGGCTTTTTTTGCCATCTGCTGAAATTTTACAATATGAAATTCTTCCTCCGGTTCCAGAACATCCACCAGATAATGAGGAATTCCCTGCATTTCTTCAGATCGGATCTTTGCGGAACCAATATCCATTTTTTTATATACCTGCATGGAATCTGCAGATATGATCTCTCCGTTTACTGCCTTTGCAAGGGAAATGGAAAGACTTGTTTTTCCTACTGCCGTCGGTCCGGTCAGTACGATCAAGGGCTGTTTCATATGGCTCTCCTAAACAATTCGTTTGAATTTCTTTTCCAGTTCTGTTCTTGTCATGGAAATAATGGTAGGGCGTCCGTGAGGACAGTGATAAGGGTTATCCAGGGTAAGAAGCTCGTCAATAAGCTTTTCCGCCTCTTTCGCTGACATGGCGTGATTTCCCTTGACTGCTGCCTTACATGCCATAGTCGCCAGTCTGGATGCAAAAATATCAAGGGCATCCTTTTCCCCGCTGCCGGATAGCTGATCCAGCATTTCCAGAAACAGAGCTTCTTCGCTGAACCCGTAAAGAGTGGCTGGAACCGCGCTGATCCGGTATTCTTTTCCGCCAAATTCCTCTATTTCAAATCCGAACTGAGAAAAGTATTTCTGATTTTCCTTCAGAATGTTTTCTTCCTGAAGATTTAAGGTTACGATCAGAGGCGGATTCAGATACTGGGAATCCACGGTCTTTTCCTGGAAGCTTTTTACAAGGCGCTCATAATAAACCTTTTCATGGGCGGCATGCTGGTCAATAATATAAAAATTATCCCCAAACTGCGCCAGCCAGTAGGTGTCAAAGATCTGTCCTACAAGGCGGATACGTTCCCGGGATTCCGGAGCAAGAAGCTTTTCCTCAAATAATTCCAGCTGACGGGGCTCCTGGGCTGTCATTTCATGACTGTTCTGATCCGATTCTGCTGCCGAAATCCCCGGTTCGGTTTCCACACTGATTACAGTTTCAAGGTTCTGAGCAGTCTTCTCGGGAGAGTCACTGGTGTGTGTAATTTCCGCTGGTTCTGAAAGAAAATCCCCGGATTCCGGTTTCTCTTTTTCTGAAATCCAGTGCTCTTTTTTCTGATTTGTGTTCTGTGATACCGGGACTGTATTTTTCATCTGACTGCGGCCAGTATTTTTTAATTCCCTGTTTTCTTCAGCCGGAAGCTTTGTTTCTGTTTCCCGTTTCAGCTCCTCTTCCTGCTTTTCACGGAGAGTTCCCTGAAAAAGATCTTCTTCCGAGGCGGAAAAAACCTGAGGCTTCTTTGTTTCCGTTGTATGAGAAGCGCTGTACGAAACGGAGGGTTCTTTTACGGTACTCTGGTAAGCCGGGCGTTCCATCCATGACTTTGTTTTTTTCGAGACAAACGAACCTGCGCCTGAATAAGCTCTGGTGCCGGATATTCCGGTTTCCTGCATTTCTTTTTCTGTATGTCCGTAAAGCTGTTCTCTTCGTTTCTTTTCAAAGGGTTCCGGAACAGACACAGACTTTACAGGTGTTTCCTTTGTTTCCGGCTCCGGACGGCCCACAGAAACCTTTGGGATCATCTCTTTTCCCGTCAGCGCCCGGCGAACGGTATCGTAAACTGCCTCATAGACCTCCTGCTCTCTGGCAAACCTTACTTCACGTTTGGCAGGGTGAACGTTTACGTCCAGGTCATTTCCCTCCATCTGCATCTGAAGGGACACAAAGGGAAATTTATGCTGCATCAGAAAACCCTTGTAGGCGTTCTCTATGGCTTTTGTGATAATGTTGTTTTTTACATAGCGGCCATTGATATAATAATTCTCAAAGCTTCGGTTTCCTCTGGCAATTTCCGGTTTTCCCACAAACCCGGTGATCTTCATAAAATCATTTTCAAATTCCGCATCCAGAAGCGCTTTTGTGATGTCTCTGCCGTAAACGCTGTATATCACATCTTTTACGCTGTAATTTCCGGCGCTGTGAAGCTTTACCTGCCGGTTCTGAATGTATTTAAAAGAAATCTCCGGATGAGACAGGGCCAGCTGTTCCATTAAGGTATGAATGTAATTGGCTTCCGTCATGTCTGATTTCAGGAATTTGCTTCTTGCCGGAGTGTTATAAAAAAGGTTCCGCACAAGAAAGGTGGTTCCCTCCGGAGCTCCAAGCTCTTCCAGAGAATGTTCCACCCCGCCCTCAATTATATATCGGGAGCCGCTGACCGCAGACGGAGTTTTTGTGATCAGCTCCACCTGAGACACAGCCGCGATACTGGATAACGCCTCCCCGCGGAATCCAAGAGAAGCAATCTGTTCCAGATCCTCCACTTTTTCAATTTTGCTGGTGGCATGGCGGAGAAAGGCAAGAGGAATCTGGTCTGCCTCAATGCCTGCTCCGTTGTCTGTAATACGGATCAGCTTCTTTCCGCCGTCTGTGATCTCCACCGTGACCGCCGTGGCTCCTGCGTCAATGGCATTTTCCACCAGCTCTTTTACAACAGAAGAGGGGCGTTCCACCACTTCTCCTGCTGCGATCTTGTCAATGGTATTCTGGTCTAAAACTGCGATCTTTCTCAAACCAAACCTCCCTTTCTTCCTTTCTGCCGGCTTTGTCCTGAAAGTCTTTTACCAGCGGTTCTGTATTTTATTCTGAAGATTATAAAGAATATTCATAGCCTCCATAGGCGTCAGATGAGACATGTCCAGATTCCGTATCTCCTCCACAATATCATTGTCCTGTACGGTATCAAAAAGAGACATCTGCGCCATATCCACCTGGTCGTACACAATTTTCTGCTTTTTCTTTGAGGAGGAAGTAAGATCCTTAACTGCTGCCGTAATGTCTGCATCACTTAACTCTTCCACCAGCTCTTTTGCCCGGCAGATCACAGAGTCCGGCACTCCTGCAAGCTTGGCAACCTGGATTCCATAGCTTTTGTCTGCTCCGCCTTTGACGATCTTGCGGAGGAAAACAATATCATCGCCTTTTTCCTTAACGGCAATGCAGTAATTGTTTACGCCGGAAATTTTTCCTTCAAGCTCTGTCAGCTCATGATAGTGGGTTGCAAAAAGAGTTTTTGCCCCACAGAGCTTTGTGTCGCTGATGTGCTCGATCACTGCCCAGGCAATGGCAAGTCCGTCAAAGGTACTGGTTCCTCTTCCGATTTCGTCCAGGATCAGAAGACTTCTGGAAGTGGCGTTTCTCAGAATATTGGCAACCTCTGTCATTTCTATCATAAAGGTACTCTGACCGCTGGCAAGGTCATCAGAAGCTCCTACTCTGGTAAAGATCCTGTCCACAATTCCGATATTTGCCTTGTCTGCCGGAACAAAGCTTCCGATCTGAGCCATAAGAACGATCAGGGCTGTCTGGCGCATATAGGTGGATTTACCTGCCATATTGGGACCTGTAATAATGGATACCCGCTTTTTCTGATTGTCAAGATAAGTGTCATTGGCAATAAACATATCATGCTCGATCATCTGCTCCACAACCGGATGTCTGCCGTTTTTTATATCCAGAACACCGCTTTCATTGATCTTGGGGCGCACATAGTTATTTCTCTGGGCAACCAGGGCAAGGGATGCAAAAACATCAAGGGCGGCAACTGCCTTGGCAGTTTTCTGAATACGCACAACCTCTGCTCCTACCTTGTCTCGCACCTCACAGAAAAGCTCATATTCCAGAGCATAAAGCTTATCTTCTGCCCCCAGGATCAGATCTTCCAAATCCTTTAATTCCTGAGTAATGTAGCGCTCTGCATTGGTGAGAGTCTGCTTTCTTATATAATTTTCCGGCACCAGCTCCTTAAAGGAATTGGTGACTTCCAGAGAATACCCAAAAACACGGTTGTATTTAATCTTCAGACTTTTTATTCCTGTGCGCTCTTTTTCTCTGACTTCCAGCTCTGTCAGCCATTTTTTGCCGTCTGTACGGGAACGACGGAATTTATCCACATCTTCATGATAGCCTTCCCGGATAATGCCTCCGTCCTTCTGAGCCAGAGGCGGCTCATCCACAATAGCGCTTTTGATCAGAGACGCAATATCTTCCAGAGGATCCATGTCCTCATAAAGCTCTGTAAGAAGAGGTGTTTTAAAATCCTTCAAAATCTGCCGGATATGAGGAAGCATTTCAAGAGAGGATGCAAAAGCAATCAAATCCCTTGGATTGGCAGACTGATAGCTGATGCGGCTGATCAGTCGTTCCAGATCGTAAATCGGATTTAAGTATTCCCGGATCTCATCCCTGAGCATGGGACTTTTATTCAGTTCTTCCAGAGCCTCCAGACGCCGGTTGATCTCCTGAGCGTCAATAAGAGGCTGTTCCACATAAGAGCGGAGGGTACGGGCTCCCATGGCAGTTTTTGTTTTGTCCAGCACCCACAGAAGGGAACCTCTTTTATTTTTTTCACGAAGGGTTTCCACCAGTTCCAGATTTCTGCGGCTGGAGCTGTCGATCAGCATGTATTTTTCTGCCGCATAGGGACGGATTCCCGCCATATGGGAAAGCGCTGATTTCTGAGTCTCCTGAAGATAAAGAAACAGAGCGCCGGAAGCGATCACGCCGATGTCATAGTCCTGGATCCCCAGGCCTTCCAGTGTATTCACATGAAAATGCTCTTTTAAAGTCCGCTTACACAGGCTGTCATCGAAATACCAGGCATCCAGAGGGAATACACAGATACCCAGACGGTTTTTCAGATCGTCTGTATCCACGCCGCTCATAAAAAACGCATCATTGCAAATGATCTCGGCAGGAACAAATTTATTGATCTCGTCCAGAAGCTTCTGCGGTTTATCTACTTCTGTGAGAAAACAGTCGCCTGTGGAAATATCCGCGATGGCACAGCCAAAATGATCTTCCATAGACACAATGGACATCAGATAATTATTTTTGGATTCATCCAGAGAAGCTGCATCCAGAGTGGTCCCCGGAGTTACCACACGGATCACTTCTCTTTTTACCAGTCCCTTTGCTTTTTTCGGGTCTTCCACCTGCTCACAGATGGCAACCTTATAGCCTTTTTCAATTAATCGGTTAATATAGGTTTCCGCAGCATGAAAGGGGACCCCGCACATGGGGGCCCTTTCTTCCAGTCCGCAGTCTTTGCCTGTCAAGGTGATCTCCAGCTCTTTTGTAACGGTCAGAGCATCCTCAAAAAACATTTCGTAGAAGTCACCCAGACGGTAGAATAAAATACAGTCCTTATACTGCTGCTTTGTTTTTACATATTCGGCCATCATTGGTGACAGTTTCTTGATGTCAATAGTTGTATTTTCGTTTTCTGTGTTTATATTTGTATTCAAGTGCTTCCTACCTCATATCTTAAGTAAAACAATATTTCTGACAAATATTGCTGTAATCCTGTATTTAATCAGTCCTCATTCTAACACGGAAGAATGGAATTTTCAATACTCAACAACCTTACGTTTTCTTAGTTTTGTCCATATTAGCTGACAAATCGAAAGTTAAATGAGCTGATATTTCTATCAGCCCATTGTCGTATCTATTGGGGTGAAACATTTTACAGACAAGATTTCTGTATTTCTTCGATTTTCCCAATAAATTTCCTGTTCTTTATTTAATACTTTTGTTTAAACAACTGCTTCTATAATTTTGTTTCTGCTTTTCCTTATTTCATTCCCCTCTCCTGAACACCACCTGATTTTCTTTGATTGTCAGCAGTACTTTAACATCTGCCAGATCTTCTGGCTTTGCTGTCAGTGGATTCTGGTCTAATACCACAAAATCTGCTGTTTTGCCAGGTACAATGGTTCCTTTTGTATCTTCCTCAAAATACTGATATGCCCCGTATTTTGTGATTGCTTTCAGAGCCTCCAGAACAGAAATTTTCTGGTTTTCTCCAATGCTTCTGCCTTTTCTTGTGATGCGGTTTACGGCGCAGGAAACTGTTTTCATCATGTCCGGCGGAATTACCGGGGAATCCTGATGGAAGGTATACTTCATATCATATCCTATGGCATCCTTTACCGGAGAGATCTGGCTTCCGCGCTTTTCACCGAAATTCTTTAAATGAATGTCGCCCCAGTAATAGGTATGAGCCACAAAAAAGCTTGGAATCATTCCAATCTCTGCCATACGGTGAAGCTGTTCTTTTTGTACAAGCTGGGCATGTACCATAACCGCTCTGTGGATATCCTTATCCTTTCTTAAAGCCAGCTCCTTTTCAAACTGAGAAACATACTGCTCTGCCGCCGCGTCTCCATTGCAGTGAGCCAAAAGCTGCTGTTTTTTGTCAAGTGCCAGGCCAATATAGGTTCGCAGCTGCTCATCTTTGTAGATGGGATATCCGCAATAGTCTTTTTCTCCCTCATAGGGCTCTGTCATCCAGGCTGTCCTGCCCTGAGGTGAACCATCCAGAAAGATTTTATATCCGCCCATCTTTAAATGATTGTGATACTTTCCGGCATAATCATTTTCTTCCTCTATAAGCTCAGAAGCTGTGGTAATATCAAGATATCCGACTACATCGAGATGCAGCAGTCCCATGTCTGAAGCTGCTTTTAAAAGCTGGAACAACGGCTTTCCCACCATTCCGTCCTGAACGGTTGTAATACCATAGCTGGCATAAACCTTCTGGGCTTCCACGATCAGATCCATAAGCTCCTGTGGTGAACCAGCGGGAATTCCGGACTGGAATCTGAGAAAGGTTTTTTCTTCCATATATCCGTCAGGAATCTGCGTACCCTCCATGCGTCCGTAACGTCCGTCAGAAGTATCCTCTGTATGTTCGTCAATTCCCTGAAGCTGAAGGCCTTTGCTGTTTGTCACGCCCATATGGGAGGATGCGTGAATCAAAAGAACCGGATTTTCCGTACTGATCTGATCCAGAACTTCTCTGTTGGGGTGGCGCCCCTCCTTCAAAAAATTGTGATCGTAATTGCAGCCTGTCAGCCATGCGTCTTCTGAAAGATTCTTCTGGGTTTTGAAGGCTTTCATTGTATCTATAATGTCCTGAAAGCTTTCGCAGGAAGAAAGATCGCACTGTCTCATTGCATTTGCCACGCCCACAAAATGAGAGTGTCCGTCAATAAATCCCGGAAGCAAAGTGCCTCCGTGAAGGTCAATGATCTCATCCTGCTCTTTATAGAGCTTCATAATCTCATCCTGATCACCAACTGCAAAAATCTTCCCGTTTTCTGCACATACTGCTTCTGCATATAAGGCATCATCTTCCATGGTGATAACTGTTCCGTTAATATAAAATGATTTCACAGAAATTCTCCTTTTTTTTATATATTTTAATCTTCACAACTTCTTCATACATCTTTCCCAATATCTGCATAATATGCGACTGTTTGAACAGGCTACATACACATGAAAATATTATCTGTATTTTCCTTGTATAGAATAAATAAAAGTAAAAAATCAGAAGAGACCAGATTTGAATCCAGTCCCTCCCGATAGAGTGCATTTATTGATATCTCTTTCCGGTTCTCAGATTTCTCGTGTAGCTTCTTTCAGCCACTGTTTTTCCTCCTCATTCAGATAAGGAGAAATTTTTTTATAAACTTCTGCATGATACTGGTTTAAAAGCTCTTTTTCATGGTCTGATAAAAGCTCCGGAACAATGCCGTCCAGATCAAAAGGAACCATGGTCAGGTTCTCAAAGCACATGAACTGTCCGTAAGCAGTCTTTTCTGCTTTTTTACACACGATCAGATTCTCGTGACGGATACCGAATTCATTCTCTACATAATAGCCCGGCTCGTTGGAGGTGATCATTCCCTCCTCCAGAACACAGGCAGATTGTCCGGGAGCTGTTTTCCAGCGGAAACGGTTTGGTCCTTCGTGAACGTTCAGAAGATATCCTACTCCGTGTCCGGTTCCATGATTATAGTCTTCACCTAACTGCCATAACGGTTCTCTTGCAATGTAATCCAGATTAAGATCCGTACATCCATAACGGAATTTTGCTGCTGCAAGATTCAGATGCCCTTTTAATACAAGGGTAAAATATTTTTTTTCTTTTTCTGTTACCGGGCCAAGGACAACCGTTCTTGTGATATCGGTGGAACCTTCCAGATAATGTCCGCCTGTATCGCACAGTGCCAGTCCGTGAGGCTCCAGAGGAATATCTGTTTCCGACGACGGGCTGTAGTGACAGATTGCCGCATGGCCTGCATAGGAAACAATAGGATCAAAGCTGTTGTCCAGGAAGTTTTCCTGCTCCTTGCGAAGGGCAAATAAATGGTCTGCCGCGCTGAGCTCTGTGATGGTTGTTTTTCCTACGTTTTTTTTCAGCCAGTAGATAAATTTTGTCACAGCTACGCCGTCCTTGATGTGGGCAATGCGTTCATTTTCCACTTCAACAGGATTTTTGATGGCCTTTGGAAGAAGGGTAAGGTTTTCCTCATCCAGAATCTTCACACTGTCTGGAAGACTGCTTACCAGGCGGCTGTTTGCATTTTTTCTGGAAAGAAGAACCGTTCTGCTTTCCGGAATAGTCTTTACATACTGGTAAATGTCATTATAAGGTTTAAGAACCACGCCGTCTTTTTCCAGAGAATTTCTTACCGCTGTATCAAAAGCCTTCTCATTGGCAAAAAGAAGGATCTCATCCTGTGTCATAACAAGATAGGAAAGCACTACCGGGCAGCAGTGAATATCATTTCCACGGATATTTAAAAGCCACGCAATATCGTCAAGGGAAGTAAGAATGAAAGCATCCGCGCCTTTTTCAGCCATCTTATCTCGGATCTGCGCACATTTATCTGCCCTTGACTTTCCTGCCCATTTTTCTTCAAGCTCCATAACCGGCTCACAGGAAAGCTCCGGGCGGTTCTTCCAGATTTCTCCGATCAGGTCGTCCTCTACGGAAAAGCTGATATTTTTGTCTGCAAGAAGGGATTTCAGTTCCTCTGCCTCGGCAGCGCTTACGCATCTTCCGTCAAATCCAAGGCACATGCCTTCTGTCAGCTTATCCTTCAGAAATTCGTGAACGGTAGGAACCTTTGGCTCTCCCATTTTAAAAAGTGTGACAGTGGTTCCTTCAAGCTGCTGGGCAGCCTGGATAAAATATCTTCCGTCTGTCCAAAGTCCTGCCATATCAGAGGTGATCACCGCGGTTCCTGCAGAACCGGTAAACCCTGTAATATATTTTCTGCATTTAAAATAATCGCCCACATATTCAGAGCCATGAAAGTCGTCTGTGGGAACCAGATAAGCGTCCACATGTTTTTCTTTCATCAGGCTTCGAAGAGCGGCAAGCCGTTCCTGTACGGTCATTCTTTCCATCTCCTTTGTATTGATACTGGTACAGAGAATACGAAATAAACTGCTGTTTACACAGCACTATTTTGCGTGGAAATCCCCATGGAATTTTAGTATTCCCTCTACTGGTAAGTTTATCACAAATTTCGTTCATTTAAAACCCTACACGCCAAAATATTCATCCAGCTGCTTTTTAAATTCCTCAGGAATGTTCTGTGGAAACGGCATGCTGTCAATATCAGAAAGGCTTTCTGCAATGTGGGCTAAAAGTCTGGCGCTTCTTTCCAGGGACCAGGCAGAAAGTAGTTCCACGGTATCGTAATGAGTATGCATTCCAAAGCCGTCTCTGTTTAAGGTCATGGCAGGGATTCCCTTCCATGCAAAGGTATTGGAGTCGCTTCCCCAGATCTGGTTCTTTGTTGTCATGCCGATCCCTGTCTCACGGGCAAGGTAAGTAAGCATGGCGCACACAGACGGATCCGCGGTAACGCCGATCACGTTTCCGCCAACAAGCTGGCCGGCAAGATCTACATTCATGTTGAATCTGTGCTGATTCAGCTCCTGCTGGTGAAGCTTTACATAATGGCGGCTTCCCAGAAGGCCTTTTTCTTCTGCGCCAAACCATACAAATTCCACGGTTCTTCTTGGCTGATGCTCCTTTAAATAACGGCACACCTCCATAATAATGGCTGCGCCTGCCATGTTGTCATAGGCTCCCGGACCTTCCGGAACAGAATCGTAGTGAGCGGTAAGCGTCAGGATCTCGTCTGCTCTGTCCGTACCCTGGATCCTTGCCTCCACATTGCGGGAGGTGCGCTTTACTTCCTCTTGAATAAGAGTAAGTTGTGCTTTTTTTGCCCCTTCCGTTACCATCTCCACTGCGTCAAGATAGTGAACGCCAACACCCTGGATCAGTTCTTTTTCATTTAAGGATTCGTATACCTTCTGAGGAATGGCGGCAGCTCTTGGGATGCGGTCCTCTCCTTCATCCACAGGAGAACCGCTGATGCTTACAAAGCCTGCAACCCCTGCTTTTATAAGGCGAAGATACAGATCTTTCCGCACGATCTCGTTGACCATAACGATTTTGCCTGCTGCATGAGAAAGACTGATATCGTCTCCGTTTTCCACATACAGAAAATCTGCCTCTGTCCCTTCTTTTGCAGTGCTTCCGCATCTCTGATAGCCGGTTGCCTGATAGGTTTTATGATAGGGCTCTGTAATGGTAAGCTCTGCTTTTGTAATCTCCCAGGTATCAAAGGAAAACTCTTCTATATGACTTTCCATGCCAAAGCTTTTTAATTCTTCCCGGATCAGAGAAGCAGCCTTTTCCTCTGAGGGAGTTCCGGCCTCTCTGATATAGTTAAATTTTGAGACAAAATCCATCTGTCGCTGTCCGCTGATTGTGTTTTTACTCATAATGTCCTCTCCATTGTAATTGATTTGTGATATGGAAGTTACTCTTTCCAGCCTTCCATATGGCGCACGATCCTCTTATAAAAATCAACTGCAGGAGGAAGGGCGGAAAGACTGATATTTTCGTCGATTCCGTGGATGCTCTGATACTGCTGTTCATTGATCTCCAACGGAGCAAAACGGATGCTGTTTTCACACACCGGAGTATAGAATCTGGCGTCTGTGCCTCCTGTCATGGCATATGGAGCCACGATCACACCCGGATACATTTTTTTCACTACATGTTCGATCAGGCGGAACGGCTTTCCCTTATAATCCACCACCGGGCAGGGCTGATGGATCAGGATCGGCTCTGTTTCAATTCCGTATTTTTCAGCGATCTTTGATACCAGAGCCAGACTTTCCTCCACACCCTGATGATGGATAAAGCGCATATTACCTGTAACAGAGGCCTCCTGAGGAATCACATTCAGTCCGTCAGAGCCTTTGGCCATGGTAAAATTAAGGGTTGTGGTGATCATTGCAGCTCCAAGGGGATTTACCTTTGGAAGCAGCTTTTCCAGAAGAGGCTCCAGCTGTCTTTCATATTTCATGACTTTTCCCAGCGGTCCCTCTGTATAAGGAGCCATTCGCCGGAACATTTCCGCTACCGTAGGATTCATTTTTGAGGTAAATGGATTATGGTTCTCGATATCCATCATAAAAGCAGCCAGCCGGGTAAGAGGCGTCTGCTTCTGGGGAACACTGGCATGTCCTCCGTTTCCCTTTGCGGTAAAGCGGATATCGCCATAGCCCTTTTCCAGACATCCTACCATGGCAAAGCGGCCTTTTACTCCCTTCATGGGCTCTTCCTTGATCATTCCGCCTTCGTCCATAAGGAATTTTAAATGTACGCCGTTGTCCTGAAGCCATTTTACGGTAAGGGGAGCTCCCTCTCCGCCGATTTCCTCTGTACAGCTGCTTGCAAGGTAAACATCACACTCCGGCACATAGTCCTTTGAGATCAGCTCCTCCACAGCCTGAAGAAAGCAGAACAGGCTGCCTTTGGTGTCCACGGTTCCTCTTCCCCATACAGCGCCATCTGCAATTTCTCCGCTGAAAGGGTCATGCTTCCACTCTCCGGAGGCCTCCACCACATCCTGATGACTCATAAAGAGAATGGGCTCTCCCTGTCCTTTTCCCTTCCACTTAAAAAGAAGGCTTCCGTTAAATTCGTGTTTTTCACAGACTCTGTGTATATTTGGAAACAGCTGTTCCAGCACTTCATGGAATCTGTAAAATTTGCTGAGATCCTGCTGAAAGGCATTGGAAATCGTCTCGCAGCGGATCATTTTTCCCAGTTTTCCCCCATAAAACAGTTCTCTTTCATTAGCTTTACCGCTCATAATGCTCCTCCTTATCAAAGCTTGTCTTTTTTCCATAAAATATATCCGATCAGCAGCGCCATTCCGCCTGCCGGAATCAGCAGGATACTTGTCTGGGAAATGGCTGCCGGAACAAACACACAGAGAAGAGTCATGGAAAGCAGCGGAATGGCTGCGATCTTCATACTCTTTTTAAAATATTTCAGTCCCAACGCGCCAAAAAGCGCAGGAACTACCGTATCAAATGCAGGGGTCAGCACCGGATTTTCCAGAACCGGTGTCAGCGGAACCAGAAGAAGGACTCCAGCAAAGATCACCAGCATGGTCACAATGGAGCTGGACGCAACGCTCAAAGTAGAAATAATCTCATTTTCCGCAGTTCCCACCTCTGTTTTTGCAATATCCCTGGCATTCATGGCACAGGGGATTTTAAGATTTGTCACATTTCCGGTCAAAAAGGTAAGATAGCTTCCTCCGTTTCCAAGCATGGGTGCGTAAACAAGAAATTCCACAATTCCTACCGGAATATAAACGATCCCCACCTTGATAAACCCATTGATAAATCCTTTAAAGTCCGGGAAAGCTCCGTAGATAGCGCCAAGCATAAAAGGAACTGCAAGAAGCAGAAGTGCTGCGGATATCAGCATGATCCTTCCAAGGCGGTGCTGCTGTCTGTTAAATTCTTCCAGAAATTTTTCTTTATCCATATGATCCTCCTACAGATTGATCAGAACAGCTGCTGCCATTCCGATAATCATACTTACTGCAATACTGAAGTTTTCCAGCCACTCCATTTTTTTCTTTACGATCAGGTATTCAAATACCGCCATAGCCAGGGCGGAAATTCCTGCCACCAGAAGAGGCGTGCTGTTTTTAAAGGCTGTCCAGGTACCCACATAAGAACCGATGTATGCGCTGCACAGACCGATAAACATGGCAATGGTAGCATAGGTGCCAAAGCCGGGTCTGCCGCTGTCATTTTTCTTTTCTTTTTTCTGTACCTTGCCCAGATATTTTTTCAGTCCGAAAATGCAGCAGGTGATGCCGCTTAAAATTCCGGCTGTCATAACCAGGGCTATGGTAGTAAAGGCGCCAATGGACATCTCGCTTACTTTAAGGCCGGAAAGTCCCATTCCGGTTGCCGCGATCTCAGCCACGTTCAGCTCGTACTGTAAAGCTCCCACCACAGAAAGCCTCAGCCAGGATAAGGGAACTCCAAGGCTTCCGCTGAGAGCGATCACGCCCAGAAGGATACTGACGCCCGGAAGAACGGAAAAGGTTGCGCTTGACATAATGGCCCGTCTCATCACCTTCTTATCCATTCCAATGGCGATTCCCGCCCGGTAGCTTTTTACCAGAAACACCACACACATAATCAGGATAAACAAAAGCACGCCGCCTGTGATCAGATAAAAGGGCAGGCTGTTTACCTGTTTCAAATACTCGTTCATCTCTCTTTCCTCCACCTTTGTTTATTCTTTACGATTTTATCACAAAACCATACAAAAAGACAGAACATTTTACCGGTTTCCCTGCCGTAAAATATTCTGTCCCTAAAGCTGTTTTATTTTTTCAGATATTCAAAATATGCAAACAGTCCCTCAGCCATAACAGGATCGATGACCGGAATACCTGCTGCTTCTTCAAGCTCTTTTGCTATTCCGATCGTTGCCATGCCTGTACAGGCAAGAGCAAGCACATCCGCCCCCTGTTCTTTCAGTTTTCTTGCCATATTCACCGTACTTTTCCTGCCTTTTGATGTCATAAGATCCAGTGTGCTGTATACCCCATCCGGTCTTCCTATTAGAAGCTGGTCGGACTTAAGTTTTGCATAAGCTTTGGGGGCATAATCTGTAATCCCAAGTACACCGATTTTTTCTCCGTATTTCCGTGCAAGAGCAAGCGTTGTCTCACCGCCTCCGGTAACCGGGATTCCCGGAAGAGCTTCCCGGATCTCCTCCACTCCCGGATCGTCTGCACAGCTTACAATGATCATATCCACATCCCGGAAGCTTTTGGCAGTTTCCACGATTTTGGGGACTGCAAGCATACAAAGCTCAGGAGAGTGGATTCCTTCATACTGGTCGGGGATGCATTTTGTTTCCACCGTAAGCATTGGAAAATATTGATTCAAAAGTTTTTCGTGAGCCAGAAGAATATCCTGATCCTCTGTTGTCAGGACTCGTATCAGACCTACCTTGAATTTTTTCTCCAAAACAGCCTCCTCCTTTCAGATACAGAACACGCCGTCCTCGATGATCTTCTCATTATCCAGATAAAGGGTGGGACGAAGGATAATTCCGTCCATGTGGCACTCTGCCTTATTCACACCGCCAAAAGAGGTGTTTGTTCCAAAAGCAATGTGCACGGTTCCGTAAACTTTTTCATCTTCAAGAATAATTCCGTTTAATATGGCTGCCTCGTTTGTTCCAATACCAAGCTCACAGAGGGTTCCGTTTGTCTCATTTTTCAGAAGTACATCCAGATTCTCGCTTTTTTCTCCGGTAACAGAACGGAGCCTGCCGCCTGAGATCACCATGTGAAGAGGGCTTTCCAGCTTTCCGATACCCACCATGGAGCCGTCTATGATCATTTCTCCTTCAGAGCCGTTCTCAAGAGGCGCAATATAAGCTTCCCCGGAAGGAAGGTTTCCACACTGTCCCGGCTTTTTGTATACCCCGGGGCTTGGAACGCCGTTTCTTCCCTTCAGGGAAATCTTCAGAACCTTACCGTCCTTTTCAATGCGGGCTTCCGAAGCTTTTGTAAGCTTTTCTGTAATAACCTCTGTCAGCTTTTCTACCTGGTCGTAATCTGCAGTCATCGCCCCTTTGGAAAACATTTCTTCCGTGATCCCGGGCATGGTGGCAACTCTTGTACCTGCCTTTGCAGCCTCTATACGGGCATTGGTGTGAGTTAAAGACTGCGCCGTAGGAGCAACAACCACATCTGCGTTTTTCATGGCTGCCGCAACTGCCTTCGGAGGCTCCTGGCCGCTTAACTCCCTCTCCTTCATCACCATCAGAAGCCGTTCGCAGCCAAGGTTTCCGGCTGCTTCATAAAGAGCTTCCCCGATTCTTTTTCTTGTATCGTCTGTGACAATGAGAACCTCTTCTCCTTCTTTCACTGCCAGACAGGAAGAAAGGATTCCCTCTGCTGTTTTTATCAACTGTTCCATTTTCTTTTTTATCCGATTGAAAAAACGATCGGATTTTCCCTTTCTCCCGGCAACTTCCGGGACATCTGCGTCTGTGTGTAGCCTTACAAATCTGTCAGTTCAGAAACTACACGGGCCAGAAGTGTTCTTGGCAGAACAACCTTCTTACCGGTTTTTTGTGCGAACATTTTTTTCATTTCCTGAGTATATCCAATGCAGTCCAGCACAATAAGATCTCCCTCCATGCCACTTATTTCCTCTGCCGCCTTTTCCAGTTCCCCCCAGTCTCCGTAGGGAGAGGCAGCTACTACGCTTACTTTTTGTACATAATTTTTCCACTTTGCAGCGCACTGCTCCTCCTGAAGGGGAGAAGGGGTCAGGCAGATAATATGTGAGCTTTTGGTAAGCAGAGGAACCACCCTGTCCAGAATATCGCAGGGATAGATCAGAGGGATTTTTTCTGTGGAAAGGCTCTCCGGAAAGTTTCCTGTACAGAACATCATTACAAGAGCACAGCCCTCTTCCTCCATTTTCTTTATAGCCGCCTGAAGGCGCGGCAGGATAAAGCGTTCTGCAAAGGTCACAGAACTGCCGTCTGTAAGTCTGGACACCAGAACATAATCGTCCTTTTCCGGCGCAAAGGCTTTGATCTCCTCTTTTGTAAGACCGTCAAGTCCTCCTGCCTGGATCAGTTCCACAGAGCTGCCAAAGATCCCCATAATATCCTTTGTCACATCCACTCTGGGAGACTGTCCGATTGTAACCGCCCCGATTTTCATATTAGTCATGCCCCCTTATTCGTTTCCAAGAGTCTGCAGATGCTTCATGCTTCCATAAAGCTTCTGTAATCTTGCATATTCCTCCTCGTCATAGAAGCTGCACTGTCCTCTTCCAAAGGCCTTTGCCACCTCAAGCATAAAGCGGGCTGCCTCTTCCACGTCAGCTGCGTGAGTTCCTCCTGTAGCGCAGCCCGGAACCATAGTCTCAGCTGTAATGGCAACGCCTACAACAGGAGCATCTGTTGCTGTACAGGGCTGAAGCACACTGTTCAGATGGTGAACGTCGTTTCCATAGGGTGTGATATCCTGAGTTGCCAGCGGGAACACATACGGAAGCTTTCCTGTTGTGATCTGCATCAGCTCCAGAAGATCCTCAGAGGTTCTTAAAATATATCCTTCTTTTACTGTAGGAGAAATGGCAAAGCCTCTTGTATTGATTACACGGTTTCCCTTTGTGGTATCTACAGAAAGGATGGCGTCAAGCTCCGGAGAAACCTCTTCTCTGTTTACCTGGGACATTTCTACCGGAGAGCCCATAAAAGGAACCGGATCGTGAGGCGCTGTAGGAGCATCCGGACAGATATGGGTGGAAATAAATACGTCTCCGTCCAGAATATCTCCTTTATTCTGCATATCCAGAAGCTTTGCAGCAAGGGCTACGGCACAGAGAGCCCCGTCTCCGTCTGATACAAAGCCGATCCGTTCCGGACGGGCGCCGATTCCGCCAAGGCGTCCCAAAAGTCCAATGGTTGGTGCGTCTCCACCGTTCATTTTTCCGTTTTTGCCCGGAATACGCACTTTCAGCATATCTGTGCTTCCTTTTGGACCTACAAGCTCATATACCTCAATATTTGCATCCGGCTTAATGCCAAGAAGGTATTCCTTTACCTTTTCTCCTGTAACATAAGTGCTGTCCAGCACTTCATATGCATCAATGATCTGTTTCATTAACATGATCCTGTCCTCCTTATTTTTTAAGATAGCTGATCAGATCTTTTTTGATCACGTCCTCAGTTGCTTTTAAAAGCTCCGGTTCAAACATGGTGGGAGAAAGCTTCAGGTTTTCTTTATCTGCTGCAATCACATAAACCTCAAGGTCTTCCTCCATCATGGCTGTAGTTACAGGCTCGCCTGTCTCTGCATTAATTGTCATAATAAGATCCGGGAAGGTTGCCAGTCGCTTACCGTTTTTTTCTGCTGTGGCATATTCATTCCAGAAGGTAAGCTCACATCCGTCCACTGTGGCATATCCCACATCAAAGCCGCCGGTTGTTTCAATGGAAAATTTCTCCACCTTACCTTTTGCAAGTACCCGTCCCTTCAGGAAGCCGCACAGCTCTTTCACGCCCTCCTCCACAGAAGCATCAAGACCTTTTAAGAATGCTTTTCCTGTTTCAATGGCAAACTGTACGCCGCCGGGAGCGCCGTTCTCTTTCGCATAGGATACACTTACCGGATTTCTGGCTACTGCAACCAGACCGCCTGCCTCAATGGAAGCCAGGCGCACCAGCTTTGAGGTATGTTCGATACTTCCCTCAAAAAAACATTCCACATGGCTGCCTGTTTCCGGATTTCCTCCAACACAGGCCTGCACCGTCTTATAATCTGCGATCTTATGAAGATTCATGCTTCCCATAACTCCTGTGGGGTGGGCGCGGCCATTGCAGGGAAGATCCACAAGGGGAAGTCCGAGAACTGCTGCCTGAAGCCATCCGTTTACCGTTGCTTCTCCGCCCTGTTCATTGGTAATGATCCCGGCAACAGGAAAATCACAGTTTCTCTGAAGAAGAACAAAGGTCTTTACCAGATCTGCCGGAGTCATAAACTGATTCTCCGCATTTGGAGCGCCCACCAGGGAGGCGGTCAGTACCATGTCGTTATCGTCAAGATCCTCAGCACTTAAAAGTCTGAGATCTGCATACTCTACCGCAAGCTTTGCGTATTTGCGGCCTTTTTTTGCATCGCCTCCGCCGCCCCCTCCCAGGATGGTTCCTCCGTAAAGGGCAGCGTCAAGAATCTCTTCTGTCAGTTTGATTCCTTTTGTTTCCATAAATCAACCTTCTTTCTAGTGTGAGCTTATGTTACTTTTTCTTTCCAAGAGAAAGCGTTGCTGTGAAGAAACTGTACAGCGCGGCTCCTGCCAGAGAACCTGCGCCCAGAATATTCAGTGTCTGTTCGTTTTCTTTGTTGCGTTTTACAAGAACATAACGTAATACAAGGGCGATCAGGATTGTCAAACCGTTAATAGTGGAGCCTACCAGAAGACCTGTGGCAAAAAGGATGCCAACCTGTCTGGAACCACCCAGAAGCTGGATGATCGCGCCGGGAATCGCCCAGATCACAAGCCATTTGGCAACACCTGCGCCTGCACCGGCTTCAATGGTTGCGGCAAAGGTAGCGTCTACCGGAGCAAACAGTCCCTGGTCAAAATATTTGCCTGCCATAATGGCAACCAGAACAAAGGCAACCACAAATCCGATCATTTCAGAGTAATACTGCTGCTTTCTTCCTTCCAGCTCTAACTCCTGATCCTGACCGCAGCCGCGGAGAATATATCCACATTTCAGGTCATAGGCCATATCAGAAAATGCCGGGCCGGTAGCAGAGGTATAAGCTACAAGGATTCCAAGAGGAATTGCCGGGAAGCCGATTAGCATACCAACGATCAAAAAGATCAAAGCTGTGGCAAATCCCGGGAACCATCCGGAATACATGGCGGAAATACCAACGATCAGCTCAGAAGCAATGGCTGCAAATGCAGAAAATATAACCCAGATAATCAGCTGGAACATACTCATATCTGACCAGATTCCTGTAATTACTGCAAGAAGCACTGCCACGATCAGGTACGCCACATAGCCGCCGCCGAGAGCTTTTTTCATATTTGCCATACTGGAAGAAAACTTACCGGCAGCGCTGTTTCCGTCACTTTTTTTCAAAAGCATACGTCCGCACTGGATCAGGGAAATAAGACCAGCGCCGATCATAATTCCATGAGGCATGTACTGGAACATGGGCTGAGCCATCAGATCAGCGCCTTCTCCGAAAAGATCTGTAATAACCGGAAGGCTTGTTCCAAAAATATCAATGATAAATCCGTTTGTCTTAATAATGCCAATTACAATACTTCCCACGCCAAGAGCTGCCATGGCTGCAAAATCACCAAACCAGGAAACACCCAGAAGGTCTGTTGGAATACCGATCATCTTACCGCCAATACCGATTCCCATACCAGCCAGAAGTAAAAGAGCTTTTTTGCCCTTCTGTACAACTGCAAGAATGGATTCTGCGGAAGCTACGCCCGGAGGCCATGCCCCTTCTGCCGGAAACATTTCGCTGTCAAAGGTTTTATAAAGAATTGTGGCATCAATAATGGTTGCCAGAAAAGCTCCGATCAGCATCGGATACATCAGATCCATTCTTCCCATAATAACCGGTACACCGATGGGAAGAAGGAAGCAGTTGGCCGCTGAAAACGTAGCTCCTGAAATGGATGTCTGGATCAGATTCTGACAGTGGATACTCTGATATTTTTTAAGTATCGCAATGGGAATTCGCGATATGATAATCGCAAACAATGCTCCTACGATCGAGGTGTTGGGCGCCACTCCGGTACGCACGATCAGTTCCAGACCAATGATCGCACCAAGCACACTCATAACAATATTCAGGATCAGAATATGGGGAGCATATGCTTTCGGATGTTTTGATGCATGGATATGAAGCTGTGTGTAGTCTTTGTTTGGGTTGTTACTCATCTTGTCTCCTCCTTTTAGTAAAAAAATAGCCGATGCAGGACCGCCCACATCGGCTTCACGCTTCTTGTGTTAAGATGATATCACTTTAAATCAATAAAATCATCGTTTCCGAAGCACCATTTTTCTATTATAGATTGTGCATAATGCACACTTATTTCGTAAAAATAAAATATTTATTATGTGATTTATTATTCCTTTTGTTTCTTTTTTAAATTTTATTGTTTTATTGCATATATCGTCTTACTTTGCAGGCAAATTCCAGTTCCTGCAGTTCTTCCATATCGTCCAGATCTGTATTTAAAATCTCCTGTATTTTCTGGATACGGTGGGCCATGGTGTTTCTGTGAAGGTAAAGAGCTTCTGCTGCAAGCTTCCTGGAACCATGCTTTTGAGTAAGAACATCAAGAGTTTCCAGAAGAGCGCTTTCATGAGCTCTGTCATATTCTGCCAGCGGCCCCAGTTTTCTCTGAACAAACTGCCCCGTTTCCTCCTGCTGCGCAATATGAAGCAGGATCCTGTCATACTGGAGATCCTTCAGAAAAACAACTGTCTGCTTCTGTTTTTTCATCTTTCGGATCCGGAACCCTTCAGTAATCTCCTGATATATCTCCGGAAGCATCAGATATCCTGTGATCTCCTGGCTTATCAGCGCAAAGCAGGCGCAGTTATTGACTGTTTCTGTTTTTTCAGTCAGTTCCAGAGAAATCTTTTTCAGCATTTCTTCAGAACAGCTGCCTCCTATAATACAAAAACAGGATTTTTTACGGCATACACAGGTCCCCTGTATGTAATATTTTTCCAGAACGCGAAGAGATTCTTTGATCTGTATCTCCCGTTTCATTTCCAGAAGGGGCGAATAATCCCCGTTCTCTTCAAGCTGAAGAGTAATCACTCTTGCCGGAACCGGGGGCCAATGAAGGGCAAAGGTACGATGTTCCACTTCCTCTTCCTGAGTGATCTTGCCTGTCAGAAGCTCCAGAAAAAGCTTCTGATCCTGTTCCAGCTTATTCTGCTGTCCCATCCGGTATCGGGCATCCATATGAATCTGATTTTTTGCCTCCACAACAGCCACCATTACCGGAAAGACAATATCCTGAAACCCCGCATTGTTATTCAGGAAAAAAAGAGGCAGCGCCAGCTGATCAGCCAGTTGAAGCGCTTCCGTCGGAAAATCATCAAAAAATCTTGTTTTGATCGCCAGTGCAGAACAGTTTGCCTCATGCATGTTTTGGATCAGCTCCAGAAGCGCCTCCTTATCGTTGCGGATGGCATAGCCTGTTGTAATTAAAAGAACATGCTCCCGCAGCCATTCCTTCATCTTTGGCTGTTCCATCATGTCATAGGATTCCACTTTGCGCATGAGCCCGTTTTTCCCTGCTACAAGCGAGGCGCCTCCGCTGCTCCATATTTTTTCAATATCTTTTACATATAACTCCATCTAAAAGCCTTCCTCTTTCATAACTCTGTTTTTTTTATGAATAACTAAAAGTATCAAAGGTTCCTTGTGAAATCTGTTCGAGACATGTCATTATAACTAAACGATGTCCTTCAGCATCTATCTGGCAACGGATGCAATTCTGACTGCGGAAGCCATGCCTCCGTCACCATATGATGGATTCTTAATAAAACTGGCTGACAACTGGCTCAGCTCCTGATGATGGTTTATTGAATGAATAATTTCATTTTCCCACCCAAGTAACCTGGAGTTAGAAATAGTTTCAATATCCAGTAATACGTCTGTTATGTTATTTCTATAACTGCAATTATGTTTTTCTATGATATACCGCATAAGTTCCCGTCGCTTGTCCATACTTTTTATATTTGCAGAAGCAGGGGCAGTCCGATAGTTGATCAGTGGTTTTTCAACAATTCCAATACAAGCCTCCGGCGTCGTTTCCAGCATGCTTAAAAAGAAATCCCAGTCCTCAAACCCTGAGCGCATAGATTCATCATAACCGCCGCACTGCTCATAAAATTTTTTACGAAGAATATGGGTTGCCGGACAGCAATTATGAGATAAAAAAGGAACTATCGTTCCGCCGGAAGGACAGACAACTGCATCTAAAACTCCAAAAGTACGCATCCAGGATGACGCAATAACCATGTCAGGACTCTTGCTAAGCAGTTCGCTGACATTTTCAATATATCCGGCTTCAAGCTTATCATCACCGTCAAGGATCAAAACCATTGAGGACTGTGTTTTATTTATTCCGGTATTTCTGGCTGCGGATACCCCCTGATTTTCCTGAAAATATACAGTTATTGGAACCGGTAAATTAACATCATTTTTAATACTGTTTAATATATCAAGAGAATATTGATCTGTGGATCCGTCATCTACAACGATAATCCTTTCAGGCAGTAATGTCTGATTACAGATTGATTGAACTGCTTCCAAAATCATATTACCCTGATTATAGCTGGTTATCACAGCTTCCAGATCTGTTTTTATGTAAGTTTTGCCGTTATTTCTATACAACATTTCACTCCTGTTTCTTTATTTCATATACTTCTCCGTTATTAGAAAGCGCACTCCATATATACTCTTTTTCTATGTTCTCACTCGTAAGCTTAATATATTTCATTATGTAAAGCCTCCGCCACCTTCTGATTTTTATATTTTTCAGCTCAGAAAACTGGAATTTTGTTATTTAGATTTATCCTTGAAAAAACCAATTAAAATTAAAACAATCCCGAAAATTGCTACTGGAATATAAATTACATTAGGTATATGATAAACAAATCTATCAATTCCAGTCATAACAATATAAATTATAATCCCCACACAGATTAAAATGCTTTTATCTTTCACTCTTGTTCTCCTTTACAATTGAAATTTATTGTATCTTCGTAATACTTTCTTCATGGAAAAATGCAGAAAATCTTTTACTCCCGTTTCCGTCCGCTCCGTTTCTTCTTCCGGTGATCTGGCGGAGGGGAGAAGGTCTGAATGTAGTCCTGCCGGATCAGTGCTGCATCCTGTGAAAGGAAAGCAGCTACACGCTCCTGATCGGAAGTTTGCTCCGGGAAGAAGGATGCAAATTTCTGTGCCAGCTGTTCCTCTTTTCCATATAGTTTAAGAGCTCCTTCATATCCTGTCAATTCTCTTAGCACAGCAGTGAATTCTTCATATCTTTTTTCTCTTATCTCCAAATCAACTGTCGCCTTTGCAGTTGTACCATTCAGATAAAGAATTTTCAGCAGAGTATCGTTCTTGGACCGATCCACTGTTACCCACAGAGCCAGCTTTTTTGAGATTAATTTCCCGCCTATCAGCATCCAGTTCTGGCTTCGGTAGATTTCCAGATACTTTTTCATAGCATCATCTTCAAATTCTATTGACTCAAAATGTTCTCCATCCAGCAACTGCTCCAACTGCTTTTTGCTGAGAATCTGATTCAGCACCGGAATGCTTCGGTAAGGTGTACATACATAGCGTCTCATTTTCTGAAACAGAGCCACAACCAGAACTGCTATGCCAAGTAAAAACAGGAAAAGCTCTCCATCCATTTCAATTTTCCCGGTTGCAGTTACCCAAAAGCCCCGCAGAACCAGCACAACACCAACTCCCCACAGTCCAAGAATTAGTAACTTTTTCAGCGGATAAAAATGAATCCATTCGATGATCTGCGCCTGTTGTCTGCCGCTCATAGGTTTATCACACAAAAGTCGGCGGGTGATCCACTGATTTAAAAATTGTGGAATCCATGCAATTCCAAACAGAAAAGCTGCAATACCGGCATAAATGGCAATCCCGATCCATCCAATATCCAGATAAGACTCCAGAAGCAGAGGGAAACTTAGCAGCAGCATAAGGAGAAAAAATGGAGCAGATGACTTCCGGTGTTCCTTTTGGATCTTTAGATCGTTTATGGCAGAATAGATGCACAGGAAAGCGATCATGACTGCTGACATCGCTCCTGACACCCAGTTTTTAAGATCTCCGAACCGCAGGACGTGTTCCTTCCTGTGCATACCATAAAATTTTCCAGTAATACCCGCATAGAGGCAAAATCCCAGGTAGGCTAGAGCAAAAAGCGCCCCTGTCAGTTTCAAAATTGTTTTTCCTGAAAGTTTTCTTTTCTCCATCTTTGTCCTTTTCCTATAAAATCACTATTGCCTGTGCCAATTTATTCTTCTGTTTCCCAGGTAAAGCTGGCTGCCTGTTCGTGGTTTCTGATGCCCTGATTCCTCTTGCTTTATAATACTGGTTTATGCATCCGGTACTCAAAAGCATTAGTCCGTTTTCAGATTTTGGTCCAGAATCACCAGTTCGCCATTACGTTCAATGATGCCAGGCTGAACCACAACGATTTTCAGGCCTTCCTGTAATTCCATGTACTGTGAAGCATAACCCCAGACCTTGACCTGATTGCCTTCCTCAAGCCAAATGGCAGGGCTTACAGTACCATCCTCATTCAAAATCTGGTTGGCAATACAGTAAAGCTGGCCGGTTGTATCCTCTGCGATGTAGAGAGATACATCCGAAGCGAGCGGCGTACCGGCAATAGATTTATATTCACCGACTTCTTCGCCCCAAATAGTGCCTTCACTGTAAAATCCAACGGCCATATTTTCTTCGTATCCCTCGATGATTGCATTGAAATCCTGAGCATACGGCTCCATCTCGGCTGTTGTCGTATCCTTGTAAGTTGCAATCTTTTCATTTGATACCTGTTCTTTTATTTCCTGCGGCTGATAATCCTTGTATTCAAAAATATTATCCGAAGCAAGTGTGATCGCTGTGTAGTCGTCACCCAGCATGACTTTATAAACAGCAATCTCATCATCACCAACAGTACGATTGATGTCGATATTTCCTGCGGAATTCAGTTCATATCCCTCTACACCTTCCAATGCCTTTTGTAAGGCTGTGTCAGACATAGCACAGTTGATCCCATTAAGTGTTACAAAGAAATCAGGATCTGGTCGATTCTTATCGGCAGAATATTCCAGTTCTACCACCGTCCCGCCCCCAGCAGGCTTACATGGCTCTGTCCCGTCATTTACGATTGCTACATCCATTTCCTGACCGTCTTTGGAAAGTTCCCCATAAATGCGATCGCCGGGCTGCAGAGAAACCTCATCTACATCATATTCTTCTGTTTCCAGACTCCATCCGGCCTGTATCAGCCGGGAAGTTTCCAGGGGAAGCGTATAGTGAGTACCATCCAGTATGAACTCAGGTGTTCCGTCATTTTTCAGCTGAGACAAAATGGCCTCATCTGTACACCCCTTATCACTGCCCGCAGCTGCCTGAGGTTTTGAAACGTATCCGGTCAGCATGCTGCCTGCCAGTACACATCCTGTCAGTAAAGTAATCCATTGTTTTTTCATAAGCATAAGTCCTTTCTGCGATAATATCCATTTGTTTTATGTATAACCCAAGTCGTATTCTGTATAACTGGCGATTATGCTCCTATCAGCAATCCGGCCACAAAAAGTATGATCAGAAAGACAATAAGACACATCCCACAGAAAACTGCAATCGTAGTTTTTACTTTGTGCCGCTCCTTTAATGTCAGGACCATCATGGCAAATACATCAAAGAAAAAAAAGAACTGACAGATTCCACCCAAAACCGCAAGCCATTTCGGATGTACGCCGTCTTTACACGACTTTATCAGATAAGCGATCGCATAGGGAGATGCCCCCAACAGAATCCCGTATCCTAAAATCAAAAACACAATGGTTAACCAGTCCAAACAATGCCATCAGCGGCAATGGGAAGAATGCTATCAGCGTTACATATACTGTGATGCTCCCTCCGATCAGGTAGAACGGGATCAGTCCATACTTGATGATCAAAGTGCAGTTCAGCAATGTCTTTCTTGACCACTTTCTTCCTACGATCAGCACAACGATCAAATTGACGATCCCCATGATAAAGGGCAGAAGGATCGATACTATCTGCAATGTGATCGCATTGCCAAAACAGACTGCCAAAAGAAAGAATGTATAAGACACAATTACATAGAGTACCGGGAGGATATAAGTCATTTAACAGCCTCCTTTCTTCGCCGGATCAGGCTGATAATTATTCATTCTTCCCCATCACCATAGTCTCCTGTATTCTGTCCGTCACATGCTCCAGCAGATAAAAGATCGTCTCGTAATGGATGTACTGCAGGATATTTTCGTCAAACATAAATTTCAGGTTTGCGGGAAATTCCTCGTCTCCCTCCCAGAACTGAAGGATCACAGGCAAAAAAGAAAACGGGTACAGCTTTACCGCCACATCGCCTTTCAAATCTGTTTTTTCACCAAAAGATTCACAGGCCTTTTCAAGAGCCGCTACCTTTCCGTTAAAGCTGTCAGCGGTTTTCTGGAACAGATTTACTCCCGGAGGATTCGCCTTCACAATACCCTTCAGCATATTGATGGAACAAAATTTTCCGGACAGACTGCAGCTATCTTTTGAATAGCAAAGCACATCATAGATTGTCATGGACTCATTGAAATTTCCTTCAGTGACTGAGTGAAACCCGTCCTCAGACCATTCCACCACACCGTTTTTGCGGTTGATTCTGTAGGGTCTTCCCATAAAATCCAGGTACAGATACTGTCTGTCATTTTTCAGTGAAAATTTCTGAATCATTTTTTCCTGGTCATATTTTATAAATTCATCCCGCATCCTGTTCCGTGTGATCTCATAATTGGATACTTTCATTTTTCCCTCTTTCTTAATCTGCAGCTTCCAAATCAGCTGATTCGGTTATAGCTGTCATATTTTTATATTTCCGGTAAGTTTTATAAAAAGTCTGTCAAAAATCTCACAGCCTGATATTTCATAGACTTCATTGATTATTTTTGATTTTATCATACATTTACAGAAAAAGACAGAGTATTCTTACGGCCTGAAGCCAAATAAATACTCTGTCTTAAAAAACTTAAAAAATGATAGAATCTATATTTTTATTCCTGAAATCTTCTCTGTTCTCTTTCGCAGCTGATTATCAGCAGGTCTTTGCGTTCAGGCTGTATACTGTCCTGCAAGCACAGTCCTGCGCACTTTTTTCCTGACAAAGAAAAAGCATACTGCCTGAAGCACAATGGTAACCGTCCAGGATGCAGGATAGGAAATAAAAAGAAAATCAAGGGATCTGTGAGCCGGAAATACCAGGTAGATCCAGATAATCCTCATTCCAACCGTTCCGATCACGGAAAGAATCATGGGTACAGCAGAATAGCCCATTCCGCGCAGCGCTCCCGGAAAAAGATCCATAATCCCACAGAGAAAATAAGGAACTGTGGTAAAGGCAAGGATCTCCAGTCCGCAGGCTATCACATCTGCCTCGCTGGTGTAAATCCTGAGAAGGCCGGAACCAAAGAACCAGGCTCCAAAACCCAGGCTAAAGGAAACTCCTACGGTAAGAATCATGCAGTTTACAAGAACTTTGTCCATTCGTTTCAGTTTACCCACTCCATAATTCTGACTGGTAAAGCTCATACATGCCTGAGTAACAGAATTGGCTGCAGCATAAAGGAAGCCAAAAATATTGTTGGCAGCCGTATATCCTGCCATGGCAACGGAGCCAAAGGAATTTACAGAGGACTGCAGCATTGCATTGGAAAAATTAATAACTGTGCTTTGAAGTCCTGCCGGAATACCTACCTGAAAGATCTGCTTCAGGTACTTCCACTTAATAGTAAGTCTGGAAAAACGGAGCTGATAGCTGCTCTCTGATTTATACAGGCATCGCAAAACCAGAATACAGGAAATCATCTGAGCGATAATGGTTGCAATGGCAACTCCCGCTACATCCAGACGGAACCGGATCACCAGAATCAGGTTCAGAACCGCATTGGTGATTCCTGAAATGATCAGAAACAAAAGCGGTCTTTTAGTATCTCCCACAGATCTTAAAATAGCTGCCCCGTAATTGTACAGCATAAAAAAAGGCATTCCGATAAAATAAATCCGCATATAAAGGGCTGACTGGTCAATTACATCTGCCGGAGTACCCATAAGCTCCAGGGCGAATCTGGAAAAGACCAGTCCCACAAATGCCATCACAACGCCGCTGATCAGAGCAAACATAATAGAAGTATGTACGGTCTCGGACATTTCCTTTGCTTTTCCGGAAGCATAAAAACGGGCGCTTAGCACATTTGCTCCCAGAGAAACACCTATAAACAGATTGGTAAAAATATTAATCAGCGCTGTAGTTGATCCTACGGCTGCCAGAGAACGGCTGCCGCTGAATCTTCCCACCACCACAATATCCACTGCATTAAACATCAGCTGCAAAATGCCGGACAACATCAGCGGAATCGAAAATGAAATAAGCTTGGGCATAATCGAGCCATTGCACATATCAATTTCGTATTTGCTGTTTTTCAATTTTCTCTCCTCTTTTCCCTGTTTAAAATAAAATATTTTTTATATTCCCGTAGTTTCGGGAAGTATTTTTCAGTCAGCCAGACTTCCCAGATAATAAAAGCCTTTACACTCCTCAAGCTTTACATTTACATAAGTGCCCAGAAGACTTTCATCTGCCGGAAAATGTACCAGAAGATTGTACTGGGTCCTTCCGGTAAAAATTCCCTTCTCCTTGCTTTCCTCTTCTACCAGAACCTCCTGAACGGTTCCTGCAAACCGGGAGGAACGGATTCTTCCCTGCTCCTGTACAAGGGCAAGAAGACGGTTAAAACGCTCCTTTGTCACATCTGCCGGAACCTGATCCTCTTTGGCGGCTGCCGGAGTTCCGGTGCGTTTGGAATAAATAAAGGTAAAGGCAGTATCGTATCCGGCTTTTTTTACCACATCCAGAGTCTCCTGGAAATCTTCCTCTGTCTCTCCCGGGAAGCCTACAATAATATCCGTTGTAAGAGAAATATCCGGGATGGCAGTACGGATTTTTTCTACCAGGTTCAGATATTTCTCTTTGTCATAGCGACGGTTCATCTCCTTCAGAACACGGCTGCTGCCGGACTGAAGAGGAAGGTGGAGATGATGGCAGATTTTTTTGCTTTTTGCCATTACCTCAATCAGCTCATCAGAAAGGTCCTTCGGATGAGAAGTCATAAAACGGATGCGCTTCAGTCCTTCCACTTCTTCCAGCATGGTAAGAAGCTGGGCAAAGGTCACTGGATTTTCCAGAGTTTTTCCATAGGAATTTACATTCTGTCCCAGAAGCATTACTTCGGAAACTCCGTCTGCCACAAGACGTTCCACTTCCTTTACAATGGCTTCCGGTTTCCGGCTTCTCTCTCTTCCTCTAACATAAGGCACAATACAGTAGCTGCAGAAGTTATTGCAGCCAAACATGATATTTACACCGGATTTGAACGTATAGTTGCGCTCTGTGGGAAGATCCTCCACGATCTGATCCGTTCCCTCCCAGATATCCACGATCTGCATGTCAGATAACAGCATATCGTAAAAAAGCTCTGCAAACTTAAAAATATTGTGGGTTCCAAACACCAGATTTACAAAAGAATAGGTTTTTTTGATTTTTTCTACTACCTGAGGCTCCTGCATCATGCATCCAAAAAGAACTATCTTCATATCCGGATTCTGATCCTTCAGACTGTGAAGATGGCCCAGACGTCCGTACACCTTCAGATTGGCATTTTCGCGGACGGTACAGGTATTGTAAATTACAACATCTGCCTCCTCACTGTCCTGACGGACATATCCGATTTCGTCCATGATTCCGGCTACAGCCTCAGACTGTTTTTCATTCATCTGACAGCCAAAGGTAGTAAGACAATAGGTCAGAGGACGCCCGATGGTCTGCATTTTCTGCTGTGTCAAAGCTCTGGCCAGCTCAATAAAGGAACGCTGGCGTTCTGTTTCATTCTGTATCTCTTTTGTTTCTGTATCTTTTATCATAAATATATCTGCTCCTTGTTTCTTTTTTTATTTTTCTATGATACAAGAATTTTATAATTCTGTCAAAATTTTTCCGGATGCAGTGAATAAACAACAGCAACGAGCCAAAATTCATTTCAGATTTCCTGCGGCAATGGAATTTTGGCTTGTATGTCTCGGGGTTTTAGCATATTTTGTCAAACTTCCATGATATACAGGAAAAATAGCAATCATCGAAGATAATCTGGCATGTATTCTGACCGGGCTGCCGGGAACAGAGTAAACAACAAGGCCATCGTTGCCTCAAAAAACACCCGGCAGTTCTCAGGAATCAGCTCCTGAAGTCTGCCGGGATCAACATTTTAAGCGGTTATTTAAAGTTCGCCTACAGAAAAAATATACTCCAGAGGAATCGTGTAAATCTGCTGATACCGGTTTTCCAGAAGAGAGCTTTCCTCTTCACCCATACCGGACGGCAGCTCTATCCGAAAAGACGGCTGCCGGGTAAGCTCCGCATAATATCTTTCCGGTGTCCCTTCTCCCTGAACTGCATGCTCTTTTTTCTGCTGTTCCAGAGAAAACTTTTCCATGCAAAATCCTGCCTGCTTCTGAAAATGTCTTGCCAGCCGATAGCTTTTCTGGTTTACCCCAAAAGCCTGAGGCTGCCTGAAATATACGATTCTTTTATCTGCCTGTCCAAAAGAAAAAAATCCTTTTCCCTGATATTCCTGCAAAATACGCACCAGAGCCTTTGTTTCATTTTCACTGGCAGGCTCATGATAAATCCGCATTTTCCTGTAATAGCTGGTTGGAAAATTTTTCTGCAGATTCATGCCTCTTGCGTTACAGAAATATTCTGTGCAGGCTGTCTCCTGCATACGGAGCATCTGTCGGTAAACGGGATTTCGTATTACCGTGTAACCTTTTTCATAGATCTCATATCCGTCAGGATTCAGAAGGGGAATGAAACATATCTTCCACCCGGAAAGAAGCTGCTTCACGTCATAAAGCTCTTCCAGCACCCATCCGCATTCCCATGCCCGACAGTATTCCTTTGCCATGCGAAGAAGACAGGACGGCATATGCCGCTCCGTTCCGTTCAGCCCGCTGACACAAAAAATCACCTGGTCTCCCTGTCCCACCTCGATCATGGGAATCATCCGTTCATCATGACTGTTTCCAATTACCCGGAACTGCGCAATCGCCCTGTATCTCCGGGCAGTTTCCCATAGTTCATAATATAAATTCTCATAAGCAAAAATTGTTGTTTCCATCATCTGCCTGTCCCCCTGCCCTTCATACTGAATATATATGAAAAGAGACAGGCTTTTAGACCTGTCTCCTTTATGGGCAAATTCTGTCAGATATGCTCAGAAGTTCTATCAGATATCTTCTTTTTTACGTTTTCTTACAAGCACATAGCCTCCCGCCAGCAGAGAGAAAGCTGCCAGAACGGACATGGTTCCAATCGGAGATTCATCTGCTGTGGATACGGCTGACTTGGACGTAGAATCGGAATCCTTTTCTGAAGCCGCCTCTGTCGCCTTAATATCTGCAACAGAGCCTCCGCTTGTTCCGTCATAGTTCAGACCGTCGTCCGGATGTTCCTTATTATAATTGTCAATATAATCTTTCCATTCGGCATCAGAAATTTCTGCTGAACTAAAGGAAGTTTTCATGTATTCAATTACATCTGTATCTGTCCATTCCGTACCATTATAAGTCTGTTTCTGGAAAAAGATGTACAGAGGATAGGTAGCCGCCTCCCGGATTCCTTTTTCCTGAGAACCGATTCTCCATGACTTGTTTTTTGTTCCGTTTACAGACATGGACCAGTACAGCGGAATCCATCTCTCATCGCCGGAAACCGGATCAGTGTCGTTCTGTCCTGCGCCTACTACCTGGAAATCATAGAATTTCCTTGGATAGAACTGCAGCGGATTTTCCAGACCTGTCACCTTACTTTCTGTCACTTCATACTTACGCGGCGCGCGGGTGGTTACAGTTGGTGAAACAGTCGGAGAAGCCGGCCGGCTGCTGCTGTTAAGTTTCAGCACTCTTAACTGGGCGGAGCCGTTATCCGGTTTTGCCGCAACTACAAGCCAGGAATCCTTTTCCGGAACCTTTTCTGCCTTTACGGTAAAGGTTGTATTTGCTTTTGCCGGAGTTTTTGCCTTACTGGAATCATACAGTTTTTTGATAGTATTTGTATCACTTCCTGCATCTACAAAATAATAATACCATTTGCAGTCCTTTGTTGTAGACATTTTTGCAGTTACTGTATTATGATCCATCCATTTCAGAGATTTGCTCTGATAAGTTAAAAATGACGGAGAAGCTGTAGGTGTGGGACTTGGTGTCACGGTAGCAGATGCGTTTACCTTCAGCACTGCGCTTAATCCATCCTCGCCCAGCACAACGGAATAATCCTCTGTATCATAAGCCAGCTGCTCTGCCGCTGCCTTAAACTCTTCGGAAGTAACATCTGTGCCATCTGCCTTTTTCCCTGCTCTTGCCACAGTTTTTTTATCTGCCGGAGCTGCGGCTGTCAGAGAGATGGAGGAACCTGTCAGCACATCTGTCACAACCACTGATGCATCCTGATCCAGATAAAGGTTTGCCCCGGTATTCTCCTTTATGGCAACTGTGCCCTGTACGGCAATATCCGTATTGCTGTAGACAGCTCCCATGGCTCCGGTATTTCCGGTAATCGTGCCGCCTTTCAGTACAAGACTTCCCCCGCTATTGGAAACAGCGCCGCCTTTTGCAGTGGTGTTATTTCCTGTCAGAGTGACACCTGCTGAAATGCCGAAAGCGCCGGAATCGCTGACATCTGCCAGGCTTCCCTCGGAAGGTTCTTCCTCACCTTTTCCGTTGCTTCCGTCTACAGTAAGATCAGAACCGTCTTTTACAGAAAACTGAAGCTCGCTGCCCTGTCCGGCAACGGTGAACATTGTTCCGTTAAATACTGTTCCGTCTTCCTTCTGCTCTCTGCGAATGGTGATTCCCTGAGAAGCAGCCACAATGCTGACCTTTTTGCCGGAAACAGAAATGGTTCCTGACAATGCAAGGCTGTCTGTGATCTCGATCACAGTGGATTCCTGAGCGCCGCTTTCTATGGTGGGAGCAGCATCGACCGCCTCCTGAAGTGTCTTATAATAGGTTACCGTTTCCTGATTATTTTCATCTATGGTAGTAATGGAAATTCCTGTTGGCTCATTTTCCAGAGTTTCCGGGGCTTCTGAAGGAACTGCCTCCGGTGTTGTCTCTGTTTCCGGAACCTGTGTAGGCTCTGCCGGTGTCTCCGGAACTGTGGGTGTTTCTGTGGGTTCTGCAGGAGTCTCGGTAGGCGCTTCCGGTGTTGTTTCAGGCGTCTGTGTAGGCTCTGCTTCCGGTGTTGGCTCTCCTCCTTCTTCCTGAGGAATCTCGCCGGAATTCTCTCCCTCAGTTACTTCAGATGAAGCTGCAGGGATATCATTTTCTGCTGCCAGAGCAGCGGAAGGAACGGTTCCGGCAGTCATGGCTCCAGCCAAAAGAATTGCAAATAACTGTTTTTTTCTCATTATGTCCTCCTATCTTACGGACGTATCTGCCCATTTCCGTAAATAATGTACTTGGTCGTTGTCAGAGCAAGAAGTCCCATAGGCCCTCTGGCGTGAAGCTTCTGGGTACTGATGCCGATTTCTGCTCCATATCCGAATTCACATCCGTCTGTAAATCTGGTGGAAGCATTGACGTAAACTGCAGCAGCGTCTACCTCATCCAGGAATTTCTGTGCATGCATATAATTGTTTGTAATAATAGCTTCTGAATGACCTGTGTTGTAACGATTAATATGCGCAATGGCTTCCTCTACAGAATACACTATTTTAATGGACAGTATGTAATCCAGATATTCCGTTCCCCAGTCCTCTTCATCAGCCGGAACTGCTCCGGGCATCAGAGAAAGAGCTTCCTGGTCTGCGCGCATTTCCACATGCTTTTCGCGGAGTCTTTCTGCCAGTACAGGAAGAAGGACTTCTTTCATACTGTCATGAACAAGAAGGGATTCGCAGGCATTGCATACGCCTACCCTCTGAGTCTTGGCATTCATGATAATGTCTGCCGCCATTTCCGGATCAGCCGTTTCATCTACATAAATATGGCAGTTTCCGGTACCTGTCTCAATAACCGGAATGGTACTCTGATTTACCACTGCCCTGATCAGCCCTTTTCCGCCCCGTGGGATCAGCACATCCACATATTCATTCATTTTCATAAATTCCCCGGCGGTTTCTCTGGAGGTATCCTCGATCAGCTGAATGGCATCTTCTGTAATTCCCTGCTCTTTCAAGGTTTCACGGATACATGCCACAATTGCCTGATTGGAATGAATGGCATCGCTTCCTCCTTTCAGGATCACCACATTTCCTGTTTTAAAGCAGAGCCCGAAGGCATCTGCAGTTACGTTGGGACGCGCCTCATAAATAATTCCGATAACTCCAAGGGGTACTCTTTTCTGTCCTATCAGAAGTCCGTTGGGACGTTTTTTCATTCCCGTAACTTCCCCGACAGGATCTTCCAGATCTACAAGCTGGCGAAGTCCGTCCGCCATTCCTTCAATTCTTTCTCTGGTAAGAAGGAGTCTGTCCACCAGTCCTTCCGGCATATGATTTGCCTTTCCGTTTTTTACATCTTCCTCATTGGCCTTTAAAAGAGCCTCTGAATTTTTTACCAGGTGATCTGCCACAGCGGCAAGCACCTGATTTTTTTTATCTGTGGAAATGGTGCGGAGAGCAGCTTCTGCATCTTTTGCACGCTTTCCAAGCTGAACAAGCATTTCTTTCATAATCTGACCTCCCTGAATTTTAGCCTCTTATGCACTGTTTTTCCGTTACAACGATCTCCGGTGAAATATCTGTAGGCTCTGTAGGGACCTGTGGGAGAAGCTGAAATTCAAAGGCTGCTGCCACACGTTTTACCCGAGGATGTTTTTCCAGATAGCGGTCATAAAATCCTCCGCCATAGCCTACTCTGTGATTCTGTCTGTCAAAGGCAACGCCTGGCATGATCATCAGGGCGTCCTCCCACTGTACGATTTCTCCGGACACCGGCTCCGGGATCCCATAGTATCCCGGCTCCAGCTGCGCAAAATCTGTCAGTTTATAAAAAATCATATCAAGCCCCTGTACCTTTGGCACAGCGATTTCTTTTCCGTCTGCCCAGGCTTTTTCAATGAGAAAGCCTGTCATTACTTCATGATTGTAATCTGCATAAACAAGGATTCTGTCCGCTGTCTGATATTCCGGAAGAGCAGTGATATTTTTTGTGATCTCTTTGCTCCATTCCTGTATTTCTTTATCAGAACACGCTTTTCTCTCTGCAAAAATCTGTTTTCTAATGGCTTTCTTTTCTTCCATATTTTTCACCTAAATTCGTAATACTTCCATCTTCTTCTTTAATGCTGATATTGTCAAGCTGACTCCTTAAATTCATGCGGATGGTCGCAATATATTCTTTGCGGAGAGCGTCTCTTTCCTTCTTTTCTTCTTCTGTAAGACCCACACTTTTGGCTTTATGGGCAAGTGTATTGATGCGGTCGATTTTTATGTTATCCATATTTTTCCCTCGTATGATATTGTAGTAGTGTTTATAGACCATCTCCAGGGTCTCTATGTTATATATCAAAGCTTCGGCAGAATAGCTGCCTGCATCTGTTACAGCAGTTTTTCTATATAATCAATGAGATAAAATTCCTCTTTCTGGTTTCCAACAAATAAGGTTCCGTAATTACGGCCTTCCATAACCTTGTGTATCACATGGAAATCTCCGCCGTTGGCGATCACCATATCCGCTCCTGCAGCCGTGGCGATCTCTGCAGCCGTAAGCTTTGTTGCCATTCCGCCTGTTCCCACCTTACTTCCCGGGCCTTTTCCCATGCTTTTCAGCTTTTCATCCAGCTTTTCTACGGTGTCGATAAACTTTGCATCCGGATTGGTATTCGGATCGTCTGTAAACAGCCCGTCAATATCTGAAAGCAGGATCAGAAGGTCTGCGCCGATCAGAGCTGCGATAACTGCGGAAAGCGTATCGTTATCGCCAAAGGAATCCAGCGCTTCCAGCTCAAAGCTTGAAATAGAGTCGTTTTCATTGACCACAGGAATGGTATTCAGTGTCAGAAGCTCCTCAAAGGTATTTCGGGCATGCATGCGGTTCAGATTGTTGACCATGGTATTTTTTGTCATAAGGATCTGAGCTGCCATCTGATTATATTCGGCAAAAAGCTTCTGATAGATCATCATAAGCCTTGCCTGTCCCACTGCGGAGCATGCCTGTTTTACCTTCAGCTCTCTGGGGCGCTCATTGAGGCCAAGGGCAGCAGAGCCCACGGCAACGGCGCCTGAAGTTACAAGTACCACGTCTTTTCCCTGATTGTGAAGATCACTAATCTCACGGACAAGCACCTCCAGCTTGCGAAGATCAAGTCTGCCTGTTTCTTTGTGGATCAGGGAAGAAGAGCCTACCTTGATCACAACACGTTTTTTATCTTTTAATAATTCCCGGTAATTCATTGTTGTCTGTCTCTCCAAATCTGTTTTATCTGTTGATTCCAAGGGCTGCCAGAGCCTCTGACTGTTTCTTTTCCATAACAGCCGCCTCTTCCGGTTCCATGTGATCATATCCCAGAAGATGAAGCATACTGTGCGCAAAAAGGAAGCTGAACTCTCTTTCTGTACTGTGTCCGTATTCCTCAGCCTGAGCATATACCCTGTCCACAGAGATCATAACATCTCCCAGCAGAAGCTCGTCTGTATCCAGGTCAAAGTATTCATCCTGATCCTCAATAATGGAATAGTCTGCAGGAGACGGAAACGGGATCATAGGAAATGAAAGTACGTCTGTGGGCGCATTGATATTTCTGAACTGGGCATTTACCTCCTTGATCTCCTCGTTATCCGTGATCACAAGATTCACGCTGGCCTCATAGGGGCACTGCTCGGTTTCCAGAATCTTATGTGCCACGCGGTTGGCAAGCTGCGTATAATCAATGTCCAGTTTTTTTTCTGTTTCATAATCTATCTGAATCGTCATGATTTTTTCTCCTGACTGCGGCGGGCTGTACGGGGCTTCGCCGGCTTCTGTTTTTTCTCATATTCGTCGTATGCCTGTACAATCTGCTGAACAAGAGGGTGGCGCACAACATCCTTGCTGGTAAGCTGGCAGAAGCCGATATCCTCTATTTTTTTCAGCACCTTCATGGCAACATCCAGACCGGAAACCGCATCTCTGGGAAGATCCTTCTGAGAAGCATCTCCGGTGATAATAACCTTTGAGCCAAAACCGATACGGGTCAGAAACATTTTCATCTGTGCAGGCGTGGTATTCTGCGCCTCGTCAAGAATAATAAAGGCATTGTCAAGGGTACGTCCTCTCATATAGGCCAGAGGTGCAACCTCTATCAGTCCTCTCTCCATATTTTTTGCAAAGCTGTCTGCTCCCATGATCTGGTAAAGAGCATCATAAAGAGGACGAAGATATGGATCTACCTTGCTCTGAAGATCTCCGGGCAGAAATCCCAGTTTTTCCCCTGCCTCAATAGCAGGACGGGTCAGAATGATGCGGCTTACCTCTTCGTTTCTGAAAGCAGTGACTGCCATTGCCATTGCAAGATAGGTTTTTCCTGTACCCGCAGGTCCTACTCCGAAAACAATCATTTTTTTACGGATCTGCTCCACATATTCCTTCTGTCCCAAAGTTTTGGGTTTAATGGGACGTCCCTGTATGGTATTGCAGATAAAATCTTTATCGATTTCTGTAAGAACCTCATTTCGCTGCTCCATGGCAAGAGCCAGGGCATAGCTGACGTTCTGTTTTGTGATGGTATTTCCTCTCTGCGCCAGAACTGCCAGTTCGCCGATCAGTTTTTTCGCCTGGGAAGCGCTTCCCTCAGTTCCAAGTATTTTCAGAATGCCGTCTCTTGATATCAGAGTGACATTCAATGTTCTTTCGATCAGTTTCAGATGTTCGTCGAACTGCCCGAATACATTCCCTTCCAGATCAGCCGGAATTTCCAGATGCAGCTCGATAATACTGTTAGCCATTCTCTGTTGTCCTTTCTTTTGGTTGCTCCAGTATTTCCACCGGAGTTTTCTTTCCGATTTTTTCAATGATCTCCAGATTTCCTCTGCTGATACAGGTTCTGTGATCCACATCTATTTTAACATTATTTGCAGATATTTGAACCCCCTTTTCCATTAATTTTTCTTCATAATCCTGAAGAATACAAAAAGCCTCTGTCTTTGCCTCCTTTTCTGTACGTATTATCTTTTTCTTCTGGTATCGGTTCATAGTAATACGGCCTGTGGAAACAGGAAGCCTAAAATTCTCAGTGAGCTTCATCGGAAGCTCTTCTGTCAGAGTATGCCAGCCCTTTTTATGCTCTGCTCCCCATTCCAAGTATAGCTTCCCAATCTTTAAAAAGCCTCCAGTTTCCTGAATATTTTCCCGTATTTCTGCTTCATACTCCAATGGAAGCTCAGCATAATAGGACAGCTTCCTTTTTATGTAAATATCTGCATCTGCATGGACATATTCATAGCGCGTCACTTCCTGACTGTCATTTTTTAATTCAAGACAGCCGGAAACCAGAACGTCTCCTGTTTTACAGTTTTCCCCTGGTCTGATCCGGGGAACTCCGGCCCTAGTAATGATCTTTACCACGGTTCCGGATTCTGTGGCTGTCAGATTGCAGGGTTCTACTTTTTCTTTTTTCTTTTTATTCTGAAAATCCCCTTCTTTTACTGTAATAACCAGTCGTGTTCCTTCTGTTCTTGCGGAAACCCAGGCTGTCTGAGGATATTCTTCCCGGATGGAAGCTGCAATGGCGCTGCAGTTTAAAGATTTTTTTTTCATACCATGGGAAACACCCTGATCCTCCAGAAACTTCAGGATTTCCGGTGTGCTGTTCGCCCTGTTTCCTTCAATATGGATATTCCAGATACGTCCGGAAAGCATAAGAAGAAGCATTCCGCACAAAAAAAATCCCAGAAAAAAAGCTTTTCTTTTTACGCCTTTTTCCACCCAGAAAGGAAGCCCCTGTTTTTCCAGAATATGAATTCTCGCCTTTGTTTTTCTCCGTATTGGTCCCAGCAGAAAAAAATGGTTGACGGAAAAAATACAGGTAAAGCTCTTATCCTTATTTTGTCTCAGATTCCGGACGACAATTCCTCTTGCCATGCAGAGATTAAAAAAACGTTCTGTCTGTCCGCCACAGATAAGAACTTCCACATATCCGTTCAGAAAACAAAGGATTTTTTCCATAGCTTCCTCCTACCGTTCCGGAATGATCCGGGAGATTTTTCCTGTAACTGTCATCTCTTCCATGGTATACCAGGGAATTTCCAGATTTTTTCCCATGATTGTCAGTTTTCCCGAAAAAGTGCTTACAATGATTTCCTCCTCTGTCAGCTTCAGAATACTGCGGTAATTTTCAATAACAGCCTGGCTGCATCCTGTCAGTGTAACAACAGTCTCTCTGCAGGCAAGATCTCTGGGAACCTCAAGAGCAGTCAGACAGCCTTCCCTGAGCTGTTTTCTTTTTTGCTGAAAAAACAAAGCATCGACCTCCTCTGATTCCCGCCCACATAAAAACAGAAAAACCTTCGGCTTTTATCGTAATTTATGCCGAAGGCTTTATCTTTATTCCTGACGGAACAATACCATGGAAAACCATAATATTGTATTGCCGCCCAGATTGTATTCCATTTGCTGTTCTTCTACAATTTCCGCAGCCACTACTCCATGGCTTTCCAGACAGGGATGCATTTTTTCCGGATGCCTGCAGGGTTTTCCCTGGGGGAATGTACACTCCTGACAGATATCACAGGATTCTGTGGACAGGGTAAAAACGGAAAACCCCTGTTCCCGGAGAAATGAGGCGATTTCTTCTGTGATTTTTTCGTGCTGGTGTCTGGTGGAAAGCATTTCCTCCATATTCATAAGATCCGACACTTCCGCCACACTGGAAAAAAACACTGCCTGGGGATATCTGCTGATCCTGTCCCGGCACTGCTCCAGTGAACCTACAGCCGGAGGGCAGGCCCAGGTAGTGCCAAAACGTTCACATTCCTGACTGCAGATCGTGCGGACCCTTTCCCTTACCTGAATTCCCTTTGTGTCAAGAATACGGTACTCATACACCGGAAACTGAGAAATATATTCCTCAAATTTTCCCATATCCAACTGTTTTATCATAAGCTTATCCTTCCTTCTGTACTGCCTGTATCATAATCCGATCAAACAAACCGCCCATTGTCAAAAACCGGTAGAATTGCGGTAACCCTGGTATAGCAGAAAGTTAGTATTCGTTATACTAATTCAAAATGATCAGCGCCATAAATACAAGGTTTTCTTCACCGGCATTTGTCAGCGCATGGCCTTTGCCGTCCGGAGTAAAGGTCATGTCTCCTGCTTCTACCATACGAAGTTCTCCGTTATCGCTGTAAATTCCTTTTCCGGAAAGAATGTAATAGGTTTCGCTTTCTCCGTGATGTTCATGATATCCCAGGGAACAGCCCGGTTCCAGAGTCACCTCTGCATAAAGACCACATTTTCCATTTAATTGTTTTTCATTAAGGATCGGCTTAAGAAAAACATGCCCGTTTCCTCCGCACATGTTTTCAATACGCTGAATTTCCATAAAAGAATCCTCCCTGGCAAAAACTTTTTTATTTATGATAAGGTTCATTGTTCAGAATACGGAATCCTCTGTATATCTGTTCCAGAAGTATCATCTGCATCAGCTGATGAGGAAATGTCATTCTGGAAAAGCTCAGCCGGAAATCTGCTCTTTTTAGTACCTGTTCACTTAGTCCAAGAGAGCCTCCGATCACAAAAGCAACCGAGCTTTTTCCTTCAATTCCCAATTGACCGATTTTTTCAGAAAGTTCTACAGAGTCCAGCATTTTTCCGTCAAGGGCAAGAGCGATCACGTAATCCTGGTCCCGGATATTTTTCATGATGCGCTCGCCTTCTGTTTTTTTGATCTGTTCGTTTAAAGCCTCAGAAGCCTTGTCCGGAGTCTTTTCATCAGCCACCTGACAGAAGGTAAGCTTACAGTATCTGCTCAGACGTTTTGCATATTCCTGTATCCCTGCGGTAAGATATTTTTCTTTGATCTTGCCCACAGATAAAATCCGGATCTCCATTATACTTCATAGTCAAGACAGATACGGTTGCAGGTAACTGTCCTGATAAAAGAAACCATTTTCTGATGTTCCGGGTGAACCTGATAACCGTCAAGAGCCTCCTGGGATTCCAGTTCACAGAAAAGTCCGATTTCATGTGTGCTGGCAGGAAGAGCATCTGTGACTACCTTAACAGATATCAGCCCCGGGACGATTCCCGTCAGACGTTCCAGCCCTTCTTTGATCCGTACTGCCGCTTCTTTTTTCTGTTTGTCATCTAAAGTTTCCTGAAATGACCACATTACAATGTGCTTTACCATGTTTTTCTCCTTTCTTTCCTTTACAGGCTTTCTTCAATAAAATTCTGGAATTCCTCCATGGACATCAGAACCTTCCGGGGCTTTGTGCCTTCCTCCGGTCCTACAACTCCGGCATCACAAAGCTGATCCATGATTCTGGCAGCTCTGTTAAATCCGATTTTAAACATACGCTGAAGCATTCCAATGGAAGCTTTTTCCTTATCAATAATAAACTTGCCGGCTTCCTCAAAATATACATCCCTTTCCTCTGCTCCGGATCCTCCTCCGGACAGACTGGCAGTATTTACCTGCTGTTCAATCTGCGGATTGTACTGCGCCGCGGGATTTTTATCTGCAAGAAAGTCCACGATGCTGCTGACTTCTTCGTCTGAAACAAAAGCGCCCTGCAGTCTGGCAGGCTTCTGATATCCCTGAGGATAAAAAAGCATATCTCCTTTTCCAAGAAGCTTTTCTGCGCCGTTCATATCCAGAATTGTTCTGGAATCCACGCCTGAGGAAACAGAAAAAGCAATTCTGGAGGGCATATTTGCCTTAATAAGACCTGTGATAACATTTACAGACGGCCGCTGTGTGGCTATGATCAGATGGATTCCCGCAGCCCGGGCAAGCTGGGCCAGACGGCAGATCGCATCCTCCACTTCTCCCGGAGCCACCATCATCAGATCCGCAAGCTCATCCACGATAATAATGATCTGAGGCATACGCTCCGGCGGGGTTTCTCCCTCGGGGATCCTCATTCCATCTACTTTTTTATTGTACTCCTGAAGATTTCGCACATTAAATTCCGCAAAAGTGTTGTAGCGGTTCATCATCTCTGTTACTGCCCAGTTCAGTGCGCCTGCCGCCTTTTTGGGATCAGTGACTACCGGGATCAGAAGATGAGGGATTCCGTTGTACACGCTTAATTCAACCACCTTGGGATCGATCATGATCAGCTTGACCTCTTCCGGTTTTGCTTTGTAAAGTATACTCACGATCAGAGTATTGATACATACAGACTTACCGGAGCCTGTCGCTCCTGCGATCAGAAGGTGCGGCATTTTGGCAATATCTGTAACAACAGGCTTTCCGGCAATATCCTTGCCTACGGCAAAGGAAAGCTTTGATTTTGCACCCTGAAACTCCTGGGACTGCAAAATCTCCCGGAGCATAACTGCCTGATTTTCTTTATTGGGAACCTCGATTCCCACAGCTGCCTTTCCGGGAATCGGCGCCTCAATACGGATATCCGGAGTTGCCAGGTTCAGCTTGATATCATCAGCAAGACCTACGATTCTGCTGACCTTCACTCCCATTTCCGGCTGAAGCTCATATCTGGTTACTGTGGGACCGCAGCTTGCGTTTGTCACAGTAACATTTACACCAAAATTATGCAGAGTATCCTGAAGCTTCTGGGCAGTCTGGCGAAGATGGGCATCGGAATCGCCTTTGCCCTTTCCGTTTCCTCTTTTCAGAAGCTTCAGAGGAGGATAATGATATTCTTTTTTTACTTCTGCATCCTTACTGGTAATCTCCTTCTGGATATTTCGGATTCCATTTTCTATTTCTGTTTTGGACGATTTTGGATTCTTATGAGGCTGAGAGACTTCCGATGCTGCGGACTGAACAGATGCTTCTGTATTTTGCTGTTCCTCTTTCCTGAAATCCTCAAAAGAATCTGAAATTTCTTTACTCTCGTCCTCATAAGCCTGGATTTCATCAAAATCCAAAGAATCTGAAGGCGAGTGTTCCATCTCTATATTAATATCAGTGTGGTCATCAGCAGCCTCACTGGAAGAATCTGCCCGATGTATACTGAATTCCAGCTGTCCCTGACCGGCTGCTGAAGTCCGGACTTCAAAATCCTCCTCAGCGGCCTGAGCAGCAGTCTCTGATGTTTCTTTTGTTTTTTTCTTTTTTGGAGGAGTCAGTTTTGTTCCTTCCAGAAAGCCGTGAGAAGAAGCCTCTTTCTGTTCCTGTCTGGCATTAAGGGCCGCAGCCGCCTCACTGTTTTCCTGTTCCAGAGCCTGGGCAGCCTGTTTTTCTGCCTCTAACGTTTCCTCCAGCCTGCGTATTCTTTCTGCCTGACGGTTTTCCCTCTTCTGTCTGCGTTCCTGATCCCGGATCTCTTTTTTCAGATCCCGCTCCGGCTGCCCTTCCATATAGCGTTCATGTCCGCCCTTTACAAGGCTTACAATGCTGTCCCAGATTTTAAAAATAAAATCAAAAAAGGATCTCTGAGTAATCAGGATCATTGTAATAAGAAGCACAAGTACAATGATAATATATCCGCCTACAATTCCAAAAGCAGACGTAGAGGACATGCAGATCGCGCCTCCGATCACACCGCCTCCCGTATGAAGCTCTGAACTGCGTTTATAATAATCCATAAATCCCGTACCCGGAAGATATCCCTCTGTTAAAAGCTGTACAAAGCCACACAGAAAAAGAAAAAACACAAGGGCTGCCAGTGTTTTTTTGTACGCGAGAGGATTTTTTCTGTTGGACATCAAAAAGGCAGCACCCACAAAAAGCAGTACGGGAAATACATAAGCCAGAAGTCCCATAATCCCAAAGCAGACCGCGCTGATCTGGTCGCCTACAGCGCCGCCCAGTCCAAAATTACTGATAACCAGGATCATAGAAGCAGCCAGAATGATCAGCAGAATGATTTCTGTCTGGAATCCACTTGTAACATTGTGCTTTTTAGCAGTGGTTTTTCTTCTTGATGCGGTACTCTTTGCTGTTTTTCCTGTGGTTCCTCTTTTGCCTTTCTGGTTCTTTGATGCTGCCATATCCAGGCTTCCCTCCTACTACTTCTATTGCTTTTATTACTACCGGTATCAGAACCCGTTATAAGTTCTGATACCCTTTTGTTTTTTTATAACACATAATTACCGATAAGAGCAGCAAAGCCCACAATAAAACAGTAATATGCAAAATAACGGAATCTGCCCCTGTTCACAAGTCTGAGCAGTACACGGATGGTAAAATACCCCACAACTGCAGAGATGAGCATTCCCAGTACAAAGGTAAATCCCAGGCCAACGGTCATTGCAGGCGCGCTAAACTGTCCCAGCTCCACAGCCAGGGCTCCGATAATAGCCGGCACTGACAGAATATAAGAATATTTCACTGCAAAACTCTGTGTAAATCCACTCATCAGACCTGCGCTGATCGTCAGTCCGCTTCTGGAAAGTCCGGGAAATACAGACAGTCCCTGACAAATACCAATCCACATGGCATTTCCGAATCCGGCGTCTCTTGCAGCTTTTTTTCCGCCCATTCTGCCAAGATCCACCACAAGAAGAACGATTCCTGTGATCAGGATTCCCGCTCCCGGCAGCAGCTGTGAAGAAGCCGCAAGCACAACAAGCCTTCTGGCTGTGTAACCCAGAAGTGCAGTCGGTATCATAGAAACAAGAAGCAGGAGCGCAAATTTCTTATAAGTACTGCTTACGATTTTTGCATATCGAAGTCTGTCTCCTGTTCTTTTATTATGGATATAAAGAGACAGATTTCCGATTGTATCCATCAGCATGTCCAGAGACTCCAGCAGAAGTCTTGAAATATCCTTCCAGAAAGTAAGTATCACTGCTGCCAGCGTACCAAAATGAAGCATTGCTTCCAGAAGAACACCCGTTTCGTGCTCCATCCCCAGAATGTTCTGAAGAATGCACAGATGTCCAAAACTGCTTACAGGAAGAAACTCCAGTATTCCCTGCACAACTGCAAGCAGGATCACATATAAAACTGTCATATTTTTAACCTTTTCTTTCGTCTGTTTTCTTCAAATGGCATGAAAGCTGCCGTTTTATTCCATGTAAAAGCCAAAAATTCAAAGTGTTTTCCCGGCTTTTGCTGTATCAGTATATCACAGTTCTGAAAAAGTTACAAGATATCCCCGGCAAAAAATCGAACATGTGAGCGAATACAGTTGCTGCTGCCGGACGCATCCCCGCGGAACTTTTTTATTTCCCTGAAAAATCCGTACAGACTGTACTATATTCCCGGTAAACAAAAAAAGGAAAACTGCCACAGCATACAGCCGTGACAGTTCCCCGAATCATCTCAGCCTGAACATTGCGTTTCCGCTTTTATACAGGCTATTATTATTTTAAAATCAGTTTGTGTGAGGCAGTCTCTCATCGATCATGTTCATCAGATGATCTGTGGAGCGAAGCGGTGCTACAAATGCAGCATCTTCCACAGCTGCAAGTTTTGCATTTTCACATGCAAGAACTCCGCCATAAATCTCGCCCATTTCTGCATAACGGTAAACCGGAAGCTTATCGTTCATCTCATCAGAAATATCCTCTACATCATCAAACGGCATTTCAACCTCATATACATGAGCCAGCTCTGCAGCAACCTCCCAGTTGGAGAATACCACATCTTCCTCAATGGCCTGTTCAACAACCTGAAGTCTGCGCTCAGTATTGGTGAAAGTACCATAGGTAGACGCAAATCCTGTTCCCGGGATCACAACGTCTGCAAGTTTGGCAGCCTCTGTCATGTGAGTATCGCATACCATCAGGAATACAAGCTCTTTCAGAAGCTCCGGAGCCGGATCCTCACCGAATACCAGAAGGGCTTTTACACCTTCCATAGCCTCTGCCCCTGCAGTGATTCCAAGATCAACAAGACCCTGGCTGTTGTTCTTTGCTTTCAGCATAAGGATACCGTCGCGGGCTTTTCCGATATGACCGGAAACAACTGCGATGTCACCAAGAAGCGCAGCAGCCTCAGTAGTTACTACGTTCTGCTGGAATACGATCATTGCTTTCTTTGCATTTGCATAAAGCTCAGCGATCTCTTTTGCTTCTTCAGATACAGCAACACCTTCTACAGATGCCTTGAATGTATCAAAGCCTTCTGCACCTGTGCCCTTGCCCATATCAAGAAGAGCCTTTGCAACACCCTTGAAGAAACCAAGGCTGTTGTCTGTCTCAACAGTTTTATAAGCAAAGCTCATATGATCCTGTGCATATCCTTCCGGATTTACAAGGATAACCTTTGCTCCGTTCTTTGCTGCCTGTTTCAGTTTCAGACGGATCACCTGATTTTCTTTTGCAATAAAGCCTGCGCACAGGATCACATCTGCAGAAAGAACCTCGTTGATGGTGTTCGGAGAAGCGTTTACGCCCAGAACCTTTTCAAGACCGTTCTCTCTGTTGTTGAAGCAAAGAGTCTTAGCTCCGATAGAATCTGCGAACTTCTTGATCACATATGCTTCTTCGTTTGTATATCTGTCAGAAACTGCTACAGCAACTGCGTTTCTTCCGTATTTTGCGGCAAGAGATTCTGCTTTCTTTGCAGTCAGCATAAATGCTTCATGATAATCAACCTCTGTAAGCTCTCCGTCCTTTCTTGCCATTGGCTCAAGAAGTTTGCCGTCCATAACAGAACAGTCAAAGCCGAACTTTCCTCTTCCGCAGAGAAGTCCTTTATTGACAGCGCCTTCTCTGTCCGGAACAGCTTTTACCAGCATGTCTCCATAGGTTTCAAGATGCATGGAGCAACCTACTGAACAGTAAGCGCAGGTAGTATCGGTAGCCTCAGTGTCAAGCGGAACAGATTTTTCAAGAGTAAGATTTTCCTGAAGAGCGCCTGTAGGGCAGACACTTACACACTGGCCGCAGGAAATACATCCTGTCTCAGAAAGCGGCTGTTCAAGAGCCGGCATAACAACTGTGTCAAATCCACGTTTCACAAGGCCAAGAGCGCCTACTCCCATAACCTCATCGCAGGCACGAACACAGAGACCGCAGAGGATACATTTATTCGGATCCCTTAAAATGAACGGATGCTCATCGTGGAATTCCACTTCATTGATGTCTCCTGCCAGACGGTCCGGATCCACATCGTACATATTTGCATAGGAGATCAGCTTACACTCAAAGTAATCTTTACATCCGCACTCCAGACAACGATGAGCTTCCTCAACAGCCTGCTCCTCGTCGTATCCGAAGACTACCTCTGTAAAGTTGTCTTTTCTTTCTTCTGCATTCAGCTGCTCCATAGTCGGACGGCACATTCTCTCACGGTCTTCAAAAGTAGCCGGTGTTACGTCCTTTTTGGTTACATAATAGTTTGGCTCGTATTTGATCTCTTCTCCGCGAAGATAAGCATCTACGATCAGATAGCTCTTCTTGGCATCGCCAATGGATTCAACTGCGATGGAAATCTTGTCATTACCGCAGTCACCGCCTGCGAATACGCCCGGAAGTGCTGTCATGTATGTATCTTTATCATAAACAAGGCCGCCCTTTCTGGTAAGCTCAACCCCGTTCATTCCTTCTGCATTTACTCTCTGGCCGATTGCAAGGATTACAGTGTCCACATCAATCGTCTCTGTTTTTCCTTCTACCGGAACCGGAGCGCGACGTCCGGATGCATCCGGCTCACCAAGTTCCATAACCTGAAGAACCATCTGACGGCAGTGTCCGTTTTCATCAGAAATGATCTCAAGAGGATTGGTCAGGTTCAGGAAGATTACTCCCTCTTCCTCTGCTTCCTCGATCTCGATCATATCTGCAGGCATCTCATCTTTTGTTCTTCTGTAAATATTATAAACCTTGTCAGCGCCAAGACGTACTGCTGTACGGCAGGCATCCATAGCGGTATTACCGCCGCCTACAATGGCAACGTTTTTGCCAAGGTCAATATCTTCATTGCGGACAACTTTTCTGAGGAAATCAATACCGCCGATTACACCCTCGGCATCCTCGCCCTTGCAGCGGACACCGGTAGATACCCATGCACCGATACCAACGCATACAGCATCAAAATCTCTGCGGATCGCTTCAAAAGAGATGTCCTCGCCGATCTTTGTATTTGTAACCATGGTTACGCCCATTTTTTCAAGAACAGCGATTTCCTCATCCAGAACTTCTTTCGGAAGACGGTATTCCGGAATACCATAGCGGAGCATACCGCCAAGCTTTGGCATTGCCTCGTAGATCGTCACATCATGACCAAGCTGACGGAGGAAATATGCCATGGAAAGTCCGTAAGGACCGCCGCCGATCACAGCAACGTTCTTTCCTGTGTCCGGCTCGCACTCCGGAACAAACGGATCTTCACCGAACTCGTCAGTATCTGCTGCAAATCTCTTAAGGTTTGCAATAGCGATAGGCTCGTCTACCATACCGCGGCGGCATGCTGTCTCACACGGATGAGGACAGACACGACCGATAGATCCCGGAAGCGGAATGTTTTCTCTGATCAGTTTGATGGCCTCTTCATACTGTCCGTTTGCGATCAGACCTACATAGCCCTGACAGTCTGTACCTGCAGGACATGCAAGCATACATGGCGGACGGCAGTCACCCTTATGGTTGGAAAGAAGAAGCTCCAGGTTTGTTTTTCTTGATTCAATAACACGCGGTGTATTGGTATGGATGATCATATCCGGTGCGATCTCGGTTGCACAGGCCTTCCAGAGTTTCGGATTGCCTTCCATCTCTACCATACAAAGTCCGCATGCGCCGTAAATTTCTGTTCTCTCATCATAGCAAAGAGTAGGAATGAAAATATCGTTCTCTTTGCAGACATCGAGAATGGTCTGGCCGGGAAGTCCATAGACTTCTTTTCCGTCGATATTTAATCTATATTTATTCACAGTCTGCACCTCCTATTAAACTCTCTTTACTGCGCCAAATTTACAGGATTCCTCACACTTGCCGCACTTGATACATACAGCAGGATCAATCTTATGCTGCTGTTTTTTCTCGCCGCTGATGGCGCCAACCGGGCAGTGTCTTGCACAGGCTGTACAGCCCTTGCAGTCCTCTGTAATCTCGTAGTGAATAAGAGCCTTACAGGATTTTGCAGTACATTTATGATTGTAAATATGATCCTCATATTCATTGCGGAAATATTTCAGAGTGGTGAGTACCGGGTTCGGAGCAGTCTGTCCAAGTCCGCACATAGCGCCGTCCTTGATCTTTCCTGCAAGCTCTTCCAGAAGCTCGATATCTCCGTCTTTTCCTTCGCCCTTTGTGATTCTCTCAAGAATCTCAAGCATTCTCTTGGTACCGATACGGCAGTAGTTACATTTACCACAGGATTCTTTCTTGGTAAAGTCAAGGAAGAAACGTGCCATATCTACCATACAGGTATCCTCGTCCATTACGATCATACCGCCGGAACCAACGATAGCGCCTGTCTTATTGATATCTTCATAAGTAACAGGAGTATCAATAAGATCTGCAGGAATACATCCGCCGGAAGGACCGCCCATCTGAACAGCCTTGAATTCTTTGTCGTTTTTGATTCCGCCGCCGATGTTGTAAATAACTTCTTTCAGGGTCATTCCCATAGGAACCTCAACAAGACCGCCCTTCTTGATTTTTCCTGCAAGAGCAAATACCTTGGAGCCCTTGGATTTTTCAGCACCTCTGTCAGCAAAGGCCTGTCCGCCATTGGCAATGATCCATGCAACGTTTGCATAGGTTTCTACGTTATTGATGTTGGTCGGAAGCTTCCAGTATCCCTTTGCAGCCGGGAACGGAGGTTTCAGTCTTGGCATACCTCTCTCACCTTCAAGAGAAGCAATAAGAGCAGTCTCCTCACCGCATACAAATGCGCCTGCGCCTGCTTTGATACGGATATCAAAATCAAAGCCTGTTCCAAACAGATTTTTGCCCAGATAACCCTTTTCTCTTGCCTGTGCCATGGCGATCTCAAGACGTGCGATTGCCAGTGGATACTCAGCACGACAGTAAATGATACCCTCTGTAGCGCCTGCAGCAAAACCGCCGATGATCATACCTTCCAGCAGGGAGTGAGGATCGCCTTCCAGAACGGAACGGTCCATGAATGCACCCGGGTCACCCTCGTCTGCATTACATACCATATATTTCTGCGCGCCTTTATTGGATTTGATCGCATTCCATTTAAACCATGTAGGGAAACCGGCGCCGCCGCGTCCGCGAAGTCCGGAAACCTTGATTTCCTCAATAACTTCATCCGGAGTCATGGAAGTGATAACTTTGCGTGCAGCTTCATAGCCGCCTACCGCTATGTACTCATCAATTTTTTCCGGATTGATCTGACCGCAGTTGCGGAGAACGATTCTCTGCTGCTGGGAAAGGAACGCCTCATCCTCTGCCGGAATCACGTATTCCTCTACCGGCTTTCCGCCAATCAGATGCTCCTCTACGATTTTTTCTACTTTATCTGTAGTACATTTGACATATCTTGCTTCCAGAGCGCCTTCGTCATTATACACATCAACGATAGGCTCCAGATAGCAGGTACCGATACATCCTGTTTTATCAATAACAACATTTGTAAGATTTTTTTCTGCTACGATACGCTGGAACTCATCAGAGGTCTTCTTAGCTCCGGTAGCAATACCACAGCTGCCTTGTCCTACAACAACTTTCATATTTCTACCTCCTATGCGTTCTTTGCTTTATAATCGTCAAGAATCTTCTTAACAGAAGATTTTGTCAGGTTTCCGAATGTTTCCTCACCGTCTGCTGATTTTACCATCATAACCGGCGCAAGAGAACAGCAGCCAAGACAGGCTACGTTATTTAATGTAAACAGACCATCTTCGGTTGTCTCTCCGTCCTTGATTCCAAGATGTTCACAGACAGCTTCCTCGATCATGTCAGAACCATTTACATGACAGGCTGTACCTTTACAGAGCATGATCAGATACTTTCCGATCGGCTGTAAACGGAACTGTGCATAGAATGTAGCCACACCGTAAATTTTAGCAGGCATGATCCCTGTTCTTTCTGCGATATAATTGATCGCATCCATAGAAAGATACCCGTAGATATCCTGGGTCTGCTGAAGAATGGTGATCAGGCTTCCCGGCACCTTTGCATATTTTTCAAGCACCGGAGCCAACTCAGCGAAATCCGCGTTTCCGCTGTTCTGACATCCACACGTATTGCTCATATGATTTGTCCCTCCTGTAGAAATTATTTTAAACATCACTACTTATTCTCTAGCATTATATCACAAAAGGAGGGACAGTCAAAGGAAAAAGTGCATGATTTTTCATAAATTGTTAATAATGTGACTAACTTTTTCATGAAATTACATTTTTTTCTCAGCTTTCTGAAGGTCAATTAGTTCATACAGTTTGGCAAGAGCCTCTTTCATTCCTCCCACTTCATCGATCAGTCCTTCTTTTACAGCCTCCCTGCCTTCCAGCATGGTTCCCACATCTTTTACCAGCTGTGTGGTATCCAGCATTAGCTCTTCCAAGCGCTTCTGAGAAATGTGGGAATGAGAAGCAATAAATCCCGTGATCCGGTCCTGAATTTTTTCCATATTCCGATAGGTCTGTGCAACACCGATAAACATCCCACTGGAACGCACCGGATGAATCACCATGGTAGCGCTTGGCACAACAAAGGAATAGTCGGCCGATACGGCCATGGGAACACCAATGGAATGACCGCCTCCAAGAACAAGAGAAACGGTAGGAATACTTAAAGATGCGATCATCTCCGCAATGGCAAGCCCTGCTTCCACATCGCCGCCTACCGTATTTAAAAGAATCAAAAGGCCGTCCACATCTTCATCATCCTCCACCAGAGCCAGCTTTGGAAGTACATGCTCATATTTGGTGGTTTTACTCTGAGAAGGCGCTGACTCATGGCCTTCCACCTCACCGATAATCGTAAGAAGCTCCACATGATGTTTTCGTGGATTTCTATCCAGAGTCACCTGTCCCATTTCCTTTATCTGCTCATTTTTTCTGTCCTGATTTTCCAGTTTTTCCTGCTCATATCCAGTATCCTCTGGTTTTGTCTCTGCGTTTTTCTGTGATTTCCCATTCTCATCTGCTCCGGAAATCATTTTTTCCATTGGATGCTGTTCTTCTTTTATATTCTCCTGGTTCAGAAATTTTTCCTCTGCGTATCCATTCTCTTTTCCCTCATACTCTGACAGAACCTTCTGATCATAATTCATTTGCTGCCGTTTTCCTTTTTCGGACATGCAATCCTCCATTCCGCCGCCTTTTATCCGGCGGCACAAATAATATAAAAAACAATTCACACTTCCACAGTTTCATGGTACAATAAATTTAGTTTTTGATGCTGCAGTATTAACTGTGATCATCTCCGCCCGTCTATTCATTTACAGAAATGCCCCTCTGCTCAGGCGAACTATATTTCACCAGTTCGTTTATTACCTGATTCTGTTTTAGCTTTGCAATCCCATCTTAAATCTGCTTCTTTCCCGGCAACACCCCTGAAAAACCATCATTCATGAAACTATTATGTGTAAAACATGAATTTTTATTCTTTGTTATAAATGATCATATTCGAAAAAGCACACGAACTAATTTGTCTTTGTGGAATGCGCATATAGAGTTTAGTATTTCTTTTTATGTCCATATATTCCGAATTTTATTGTACAAAATTCAATATTTTCTTATTATATATTTCTTTATTGATGCCGGATCATACATAGTTCAGCGCTGCCTTCTGCAGGGAAATGGATGTTACCTGATATTTTTATCTGTAATGCAGTCAGACCAATATGTATGTTTCTGTTTTCAGCTTCAGCAGAACCTGACCAGTTGTATGGTAACGCATAGTCAGAACGTCCTTATGGCTATCGAAAGTAATTTATCATCTTTTATTTTTTCACTTGATTTATGTATCTGTACCATGATAATTCAATAGACTTTACACTCTTAAGGTGGTATAATGACCCTACTGAATGGATGTATGTAAACAGGAAGGATGATGCAATATGTTAGACCAGAAAGACTTGGAGCTTCTTCAAAATTTAATGCAGGAAGTTGTAAAAGAATCAGAACAGAATATTCTTAACAGCGTGGATAAAAAGATTGCTGCTTCTGAGCAGAATGTCATTTCTACCGTGGATAAAAAGATCGCTGCTTCTGAACGGAATGTTATTTCTAGCGTAGACAAGAAGATCGCTGCTTCCGAACGGAATGTTATTTCTAGCGTAGACAAGAAGATCGCTGCTTCCGAACGGAAGATTCTTTCTGTCATGGATGAGAAACTATCCCGATCAGAAAATATGATTCTTAATGAGCTGGACAGAGTACAGGCACATCTTGAAGGAGATTTGGAAAAAGTACAGAAAAATCTGGAAGAACTGAAACAGTTTTACAAAATTGATAAGTTGGAAACAGATAATACTTCGCTGCTTCTGAAAATGTACAATGACATGCAAAAAGAAATTGCAGAGATTAAGACTAAAATAGCATAAAACACAATCGCCGAAAGGGTGTAAAGCCTACTGAGTTATCAGGCGGTCCATTTGCATCTGTATAAATCCATATGTCCACTCACAAAATACAGAACACTCTTTACCATAAAAACAGACCATCTAAACAATCAGTATAGCATCACCGAAAGCCATTTTGTTATAAAAAGCATCATCATTTTTAAGATAAAACAGCCCTCATCTCCCTTATTTTAAAGGGTCTGAGGGCTGTTCTCAATTATTCATCCCAGTTGTGCCATACGTCAGTGACGTCATCGTCCTCATCAAGAAGATCAAGTGTTTTCTGAAGGTTTTTGATATCTTTTTCGTCTGTAAGCTCCACATAGGTCTGAGGAACCATAGCCACCTGTGCCTCCAGCATAGGAACTCCGGCAGCTTCCAGAGCCTCTCTAACTGCACTGAAATCATCCGGTGCTGTGATCACTTCAAAGCTTTCCTCTTCCTCACTGAAATCCTCAGCACCTGCATCAAGGGCAACCATCATCAGCTCATCTGCATCCATCTCGCACTCTTCCTTGTCAATGATGATCTGTCCTTTCTGATCAAACATAAAGGAAACGCAGCCCTGTGTTCCGATGCTTCCGTAGCCTTTTGTAAAAGCATTTCTTACATTGCTGGCAGTACGGTTTTTATTGTCTGTAAGAGTTTCTACGATAATGGCAACACCGTTGGGACCATAGCCTTCGTATGTAGCACGCTCATAGTTGTCTGCCGCCTCTGCACCTGCTGCTTTTTTGATACCGCGCTCAATGGTATCATTTGGCATATTATTTGCTTTTGCTTTTGCAATAACATCGCGAAGCTTGCTGTTATTGTTGGGATCCGGTCCTCCGGCTTTGACAGCCATAACGATCTCTCGTCCGATCACAGTAAAGATTTTACCTTTTTTGGCGTCGTTTTTCTCCTTTTTATGCTTTATGTTTGCGAATTTTGAATGTCCTGACATAACTCACTTTCTCCTTTTGTGTTCTTGTCATTTATTTTTTCGGCCCGCACCTTTCCTATTGTCCTGTTTCCAAGAGACAGGATCTTAAAGCGGTAACCGTTTGCAACAATCTCATGGTCCAGATCTTCCTCTGTGGGAATATGCCCCAGAAGCTCTGTGAGAAGCCCGTTCAGCGTCGTTACCTCAACCTCTCCAAAACTGATCCCCAGCTCCTCCTCAACATCCTCCAGCTCTGCAAAACCATCAATCAGAACGCTGTTATCTGTCTGAGTCCGGATAGCAATATCCTCGTCCTCATCATATTCATCAAGGATCTCTCCCACGATTTCCTCCAGAATATCTTCCATTGTGATCACTCCTGCAGTCTGACCGTACTCATCTACCACAACTGCCATATGTGCCTGTTTTACCTGCATAGTACGGAAAATATTGCTGATGCTTCCCGTTTCCGGCACAAAATCTGCTTTTCGGATCAGTCCCGGAAGCTCTCTTAGAGGCTTGAATCTTGCCCAGGAATTCTGGGTCATAAATTTAAGAGCGTCTTTATAATGGATCAGTCCTCTGATATTGTCCATATCATCCTCATAGACCGGATATCTGGAATTTCCTTCTTCCAGCATCTCATCTATGACGTCTTTCAGGAATCTTTCCTGGTCAAAAGCCACCACTCCGGTTCTGTGTGTCATAATATCACCGGCCTTGATATCATTAAAAGAAATGATATTCTGAATCATCTCTGCTTCATTTTTCTCTATGACGCCCTGTTCATGAGCCTCATCCACAATGGAAATGATCTCCTCCTCTGTAACCGCTTCCTGCTGTTCCCCAAGCGCTACTCCAAAAACACCGGCAGTAATACGCGCAAGCCAGGTAACTGTCAGAGTAAAAGGCCACATTATCGTTACCACTATGCTGACAAGCCGCACATAACGGAACGCATACTGTCTGGAGCGGTAATCTCCGATCCTTCGGAGCATCAAAATGCCAAAAGAGGCAAGAAGAACAACACAGAGAATCGAAATCAGTACCAAAGCCGGAAACTGATCTATGTAACGATGTGAGATCCGCGCCAGAAGAGGCACCAGAAAAACACCGATAAAGATTCCTGAAGCTGTTACGATCAGAGGAATGGCATTGACATATCTTACCGGTTCATCAATAAGCCTTTTCAGTAATCCGGCTTTTTTGTTTCCTTCCTCTGCCATTTTCTGTATTTCGCTCTGATTCAGATTTCTGACTGCTGCTGCAAAGCCATAAAGGATTCCGTTCAGCAAAATCAGTATCACTAGAACAATAAGCCCCGCCAGGGGCGATCGACTGCCGTCGTCCATTTTGTATTTCCTTTCTTAACTCGCTGTACATACAGTGTATTTCCCCGGAAATTACCTGTGAATCAGCATAATTACTGCTAAAATATAGCACTTTCCCTGCCGTTCGTCAAGAATTCCCGTCCAAAAAGTATCTTTCTTAAAAGCATCTTTTGCCCTGCCCAGGCAGAAAAAGGATCAGAAGCTCAGTTCCAGGCTAATCTCCAGCGCACGATTCACACGGTCAAGCATACACTGATCCAGGTGACACACCTTATCCTTCAGCCGCCGTTTATCAATGGTCCTTAACTGCTCCAGAAGGATCACGGAATCTTTTTCGATCCCGTAGGCAGAAGCATCAATTTCAATATGTGTAGGAAGCTTCGCCTTATTCATTTTTGATGTGATGGCTGCGCAGATCACAGTTGGGCTGTGCCGGTTTCCCACATCGTTCTGTATGATCAGAACAGGACGGATCCCGCCCTGCTCGCTTCCTACCACAGGTCTTAAATCTGCATAAAAAATATCCCCTCTTTTTATTACCACACAATTCACACTCCGATTCTGTTTTCTCTACTAATCAGTATTTCCAGTTTTTTCTTGTGTATACATGCGTGGTATTTCCAGTTTCTGCCGCCTTTACCTATTCAAAAAAGGTCAGCTCACCCCATTTCTTTCCGTTCTTTATATAAATTCTTGGTACCCGTTTTCCAATATCACAGGCAAATTCATAAGAAAACCTTCCTGATAAGTCTCCAAGAGTTTCCAGACTGAGAACCTCATCTCCGTCCTTTCCTACAAGTGTCACCTCGTCACCTGTGTGAACCTCAGGAATCTCTGTTACATCTACCATAAACTGATCCATACAGATCCGCCCGATCACAGGAGCCTTTTTTCCATGGATCAGGACCCATCCTTTGTTGGAAAGACTTCTGGGATATCCGTCTGCATAGCCTACAGGTATGGTGGCAACCTTCATGTTTTTTTGTGCAGTAAAGGTTCCTCCATAACTGACCGAAGCCCCTGCTTTCAGTTCCTTGACATAACTGACATGGCTTTTCAGCTCCATAGCAGGCAGAAGCCTTACAATATCCCGTTCCACCTCATCAGAAGGATAAATTCCATAAATGGTGATTCCGGCACGGACGGCATCCATGTTTGCTTTTGGCATACGGATAATTCCTGCGCTGTTGGAACAGTGCTGTACAGGAATTCTGATTCCACTTTCATGAAGCAGTCTCTCAAAGGTCACGTAACGTTCCAGCTGTTTTTCAGCAGGAGAGATATCTGTTTCGTCTGCTCTGGCAAAGTGGGTGAACAGTCCCTCCACCTCTACATTGGAAAGTTCTGTGATCTTCTTAATTTCCTGAACGCTTTCTGTGGTATCAGAAAATCCAATCCTGCTCATTCCTGTGTCAAGTCCAATATGGATATGTACTGTTTTTCCCTGACGGACAGCCTCCTCTGACAGCTTTTCTGCCATGGAGTATTCGCTGACAGTCAGCCGGATCTCCTGCTCCACCATATCAGGAAAATATTCCTCAAATACGATTCCCAGAATCAATATTGGCTTTGTTACCCCAAAGGCACGAAGCTGAAGAGCCTCCTCTGCGGTAGCCACTGCAAATCCCCAGATATAACTGTATCCGTGGATCAGACGGGCAATGGCTTCTGCTCCGTGGCCATATCCGTCCGCCTTGATCACAGCAATGATTTTTGTGCCCTTTGCGATATTTTTTTTCATTTCTCCAAAATTATGCGCAATAGCATCCAGGGATACTACTGCTTTGATTCTGTCATATCTCCTCATGTCTTCCTCCGTACTTCAATACCTCCGGAATTGTCAGGAGCAGATCTCCCGCCTTCATTCCATACATTCCCTTGTTCTCAGCTGCCAGATCGCCTGCTCTTCCGTGGATAAAAACTCCCAGCGCTGCGATCTCTGTCATTTCACCAACTGAAAGCGCCTCTCCTCTGTACATACAGAGCATTCCGGCAAGAACCCCTGCAAGTACATCTCCGCTTCCGGCTGTTGCCATTCCGGCATTTCCGGAAAGATTATACCATACTGTGCCATCGGAACCGGTCGTTACAGTACAGGCATCCTTCAGTACACAGACAGAGCCCGAAGCTCTGGCATATTCCAGTGCCGAGGCTTCCCGGCTGTCCTGCAGCTCTCCAATGCTTTTTCCGGTAAGCCGGCTCATCTCTCCCATATGGGGAGTCAGAATCACATGACTGCCCAGAAGGTTTTTCCAGGACGGATTTTCTGCCAGAAGGTTCAGACCGTCTGCATCAAGCACCACTTTTTTTCCGGATAAAGCTTTTTCCAGAAACCAGTGCACCTTAAACCGTGTTTTTTCCGAAATTCCAAGTCCCGGTCCCATCAGGATCACATCACACCAGTCAAAGGCATTCTGATAGGCCGCCTCTCCTTTTCCACAATCAATAATGGCTTCCGGAAGCAGGCTCTGCAAAGGAATACGGTTACTTTCATCGGTAAGAATACGTACCATTCCCGCACCGCCGGCAAATGCTGCCGCTGCGCAGAAATAGGCGGCGCCGCACATTCCCGGGCTTCCTGCCACTGCAAGAACCTTTCCGAAGGTGGACTTGTTTCCTTCTGGTGTTCTTCTGGGAATCTTTTTGGTATCTTCCACTTCCAGAATTCTCTTTTTCTCAAAAACACCAGACTCTCCGTAAACGCCAATATCGGCCAGAACCGTCCTTCCGGCATTTTTTCTGCCCGGATAAAGGCACAGTCCCGCCTTCAGAAATCCAAAGGTCACGGTAAGATCCGCCTCAAAAGCAGCACCCATCACTGCGCCGGTATCTCCGTTCACCCCGGATGGAATATCAACAGCTACTTTCCAGGCAGTCATCCGGTTCATGGTTTCTATCAGTTCTTTATATTTTCCCATAACAGGACGGGCCAGTCCCACACCGAAAACAGCGTCTACTATAGTAGTATATTCACGCCACTGCGGGTTATTCACAACCGGAACATGATAATTTGATGCAATGGAAAGCTGGCGCGCGGTTTCATGGGTAAAAGAGGAATGATTTCCTGCCACATAAATCTCAGCCTGATATCCATGAAGAAAAAGGATCCGGGCAATGGCAATTCCGTCTCCTCCGTTATTTCCGCTTCCACAGACACAGAGAATCTTCTCTTCTGTGTTATTTTTATGAAACACCTTTTCCATTTCTTCCACAGTTTTCAGAGCAGCCCGTTCCATAAGAACACAGGAAGGAATGCCTCTCTTTTCAATCGTATACGCATCCAGCTGCTTCATTCTCTCACAGCTTACCACTTCTTTCATCTGATCCCCTCCTTTTTGTATCTGTCTGCTTTATATCTTTTTACATCAAAAGGCTGTCAGCCCGGAATAGGGTGACAGCCTGCTGAGATGGGCTAATTTTCATGTTCCTGACGGTACTGGCTAAGATTGTAAGAAAGCCGCATAAGGCTCTCGGAAAGATGTACATTCTCTACGATCACATCATCAGGAGTATCCAGATCAATATGCGCAAAATTCCAGATTGCCTTGATTCCGTTCTCAATCAGAATATTTGCCATATCTCCGGCCTTATTTTTCGGAAGCGTAAGGATTGCGATCTCAATCTGATTTTCCTTCAGGAAAAACGGAAGATCACTGATCATCTGAATCTCAATTCCCCGCACTGCGATCCCTTCCAGTACAGGATTGATGTCAAAAATGCCCATCAGCTTAAATCCGCGTTTTTCAAAATCCACATAGTTTGCCAGCGCCTGTCCAAGATTACCGGCACCCACGATGATCATGGGATGAACCGTATCTAACCCCAGAATTTTGCCGATCTCTGTGTACAGATACTTCACATTATATCCGTATCCCTGCTGTCCGAATCCGCCGAAATTATTCAGGTCCTGACGGATCTGAGACGCTGTCACATGCATTTTTTTGCTGAGGTCATTGGAAGAAATACGCTCCACATTTTCTTCCAGCAGTTCTCCAAGATATCTGTAATAACGCGGCAGCCTTTTTATCACTGCTTTTGAAATTTGTTTTGCCTCCACGGGATGATCCTCCTTCTGATTTCCTATTAATTATAACGAAATGTTATTTTAATGTCAAATAAAGTTTTTTCACTTCGCAAAAACTTTTTGGTCTTTACAAAATCATTGTAAAAGCCTTATAATCTTACAGTACGTATTAAGATAATTAAGGCAATTTGCGGAGGAACAACAATGATTTTAGCATGTCAGGGCATCTGTAAATCCTTTGGCGAAAAAGAGATTTTAAAAGATGCCTCTTTTCACATAGAAGAGCGGGAAAAAGTCGCTCTGATCGGTAATAACGGCGCAGGAAAAACCACTTTGCTGCGCATTATTATGGAAGAGTTTTCTGCTGATTCCGGAAACGTGATACTGGCAAAAGATAAACGTATGGGATATCTGGCTCAGTATCAGGATATTTACGGACAGCGCACCATTTACGAAGAGCTTCTTACAACCAAACAGCACATCCTTGATATGGAAGAACGTATGCGCTCCATTGAACTGGAAATGAAGCATGTACAGGGCGAAGAGCTGGAGCAGCTTATGAACACCTATACCAGACTTACCCATGAATTTGAGCTGGAAAACGGCTACGCATACAAAAGCGAGCTTACCGGCATACTGAAGGGTCTGGGATTTGGGGAAGAAGACTTTGAAAAGCCGATTGAAACTCTTTCCGGAGGCCAGAAAACAAGGGTAACTCTTGGCAAGCTTCTGATCTCCAGGCCGGATATCCTTCTTCTTGACGAGCCTACCAACCATCTGGACATGGAAAGTATTGCCTGGCTGGAAACCTATCTTCTGAATTATCCGGGAGCTGTTTTTATTGTTTCCCATGACCGTTATTTTCTTGACAAGGTAGTGACTAAGGTAGTAGAAATCGAAGCCGGTCAGGTGATTTCTTTCCAGGGCAACTACTCTTCTTATGCAGAAAAAAAGGCGCAGCTGAGAGACGCTCAGTATAAGGCATACCTGAATCAGCAGCGGGAAATCAAACATCAGGAAGCTGTGATCGTTAAATTAAAGTCCTTTAACCGTGAAAAATCAATCCGCAGAGCTGAAAGCCGTGAGAAAATGCTGGATAAGATCCAGAGACTTGACAAGCCGGTGGAAATCCAGACTCATATGCGTCTTTCTCTGGAGCCAAGAACCGTAAGCGGAAATGACGTTCTTACTGTAGAGGAACTGTCCAAAAGCTTCCCCGGCCAGACACTGTTTACAAATATCTCCTTTCAGATAAAAAGAGGTGAGCGGATTGCGCTGATCGGAAATAACGGGACAGGAAAGACTACCATGCTGAAGATTCTTAACAGCATCCTTCCTGCAGACTCCGGAAGCTTTTCCCTGGGCTCCAAGGTTCAGATCGGCTACTATGATCAGGAGCATCATGTGCTTCATTCAGAAAAAACTATTTTTCAGGAAATTTCGGATTCCTATCCCACACTGACGGAAACAGAGATCCGAAACATGCTTGCCGCCTTTCTTTTTACCGGAGATGATGTTTTTAAAGAAATTTCTTCTCTTTCAGGTGGAGAAAGAGGAAGAGTCTCTCTTGCCAAGCTGATGCTTTCAGAAGCCAATTTCCTGATCCTGGACGAGCCCACTAACCATCTGGATATTGCTTCCAAGGAAATTCTGGAGGAAGCTTTAAACAGCTACAGCGGAACCGTCCTCTATGTTTCTCATGACCGTTATTTTATTAATCAGACTGCTACAAGGATTCTTGACCTGACCCATCAGGCGATTGTGAATTATATTGGTGACTACGATTATTATCTGGAGAAAAAAGAGGAGCTGACGGAAAAATATGCGCCTGCCCCGTCTGATCCTGCTGAAACCAGAGCACCGGAAACAGATAACTCTGACAGCAAGCTTTCCTGGCAGCAGCAAAAGGAAGAACAGGCCCGCAGGCGAAAACTGGAAAACGAACTGAAAAAAACAGAAGCCAGAATCGAAGAGCTGGAAAAAAGAGATAAAGAAATCGATGAAACTCTGGTGCTTCCGGATGTGTGCACCAATGTGGCGCGCTGTACTGAATTAAGCCGCGAAAAAGAGGCGGTTCTGAAGGAACTGGAAGAATTATATGAAAAATGGGAATCCCTCGCCTGAGGTTTTCCCATTTTTGCTGTCCGAAACCGCTGTTCATATGGTCCAAAACAATTCCTGTTATTTTGATTTTTGTACGGTTACTTCATAATACGATCCAGTGACTCCCGCACGGCCAGAATAAAATCTCTGCTGGAAAGCACCTTTGGATGCTTAATGGTTGTGATCATGGCAAGATCCTTTGTCATCTTTCCTGCCTCAATCGTAGAAAGAGTTGCTTTTTCCAGTTTATCCGCAAACTCAGTCAGAGCTTTATTTCCATCCAGCTCTCCCCTTTTCCTGAGCGCACCTGTCCATGCAAAAATTGTTGCCACTGAGTTGGTAGAGGTCTCTTTTCCTTCCAGATGTCTGTAATAATGTCTCTGTACGGTTCCGTGAGCAGCCTCATATTCATAGTATCCGTCCGGAGAAACAAGAACAGAAGTCATCATGGCAAGAGAACCAAAGGCAGAAGAAACCATATCGCTCATAACGTCTCCGTCATAGTTTTTGCAGGCCCAGATAAAGCCGCCCTCCGCTTTCATCACGCGGGCAACCACATCGTCAATCAGGCTGTAGAAATATGTCAGTCCTGCCGCATCAAATTTCGCCTTAAATTCCTCTGTAAATATCTTCTGGAAAATTTCCTTGAATTTGCCGTCATAGGTTTTGGAAATAGTATCCTTTGCCCCGAACCACACATCCTGATTTGTATCAAGAGCATAGTTAAAGCAGCTTCTTGCAAAGCTTTCGATGGACGCTTCCATATTGTGCATTCCCATGGCAACTCCCGGGGACTTGAATTCCTGTACAAGAGAACGTTTCTCTTCCCCGTTCTCAGAAGTATATACCAGTTCCACCTTTCCAGGTTTTTCTACATAAAATTCTGTGTTTTTATATATGTCACCGTATGCATGACGGGCAATGGTAATTGGTTTTTTCCAGTTACGTACACAGGGTTCGATTCCTTTTACAACAATGGGAGCCCGGAATACCGTTCCGTCAAGAATAGCGCGGATGGTTCCATTAGGGCTTTTGTACATTTTTTTCAGATCATATTCCTTCATTCGGGCATGATTTGGAGTAATCGTAGCGCATTTTACTGCAACACCGTATTTTTTTGTGGCATTGGCAGCATCTACGGTTACCTGATCGTCTGTTTCGTTCCGGCAGGCAAGCCCGAGATCATAATATTCCGTATTCAGATCCACATAGGGAAGCAGAAGTTCCTCTTTGATCATTTTCCAGAGAATACGGGTCATCTCATCTCCGTCCATTTCTACCAGGGGTGTTGTCATTTTAATCTTATCCATGTATTTTATCTCCTCTCCGGTTGAAGCATGTTCTGTTTAGTATTGTACAAAAAAACTCCTCTTCCGTCAACGCTGATGCTTTCACTTCATAAAATATTTATGATTCTGCCCCTCTTTCGTCTACAGTTCCAGAAACCGTTCCAGGTTAAATCTGCCCCATCCCTGCTGGTTTCTGGGAAATCCCATATCATCTGCACTGTCCTTCAGCATCATTTTAATCTCCACATTGGTAAGAAGGGGATCTTTTTCAAGCGCCAGAGCAACGGCCCCTGAAACAAAGGGCGTAGACATGGAGGTTCCGCTTTTCATCCGGTACCCGCCCTTTGATGAACAGGAAATGATCCGGTTTCCGGGAGCTACAAGATCCGGCTTACATATACATTCAAACGTAGGGCCTCTTCCGGAAACTCCTTCCGTTCCCACAAGCATGTCACTGGAACCTACGGTAATGATCTTTCTGCTGCTTCCCGGCGCTGTAATGCTCCCTGGCAGCGGTCCCTGATTTCCTGCCGCTGCCACGACCACCAGCCCCCGATCCCATAATTTCTCCACTCCCTGTATCAGGCTGTTATGTTCTTTTCCGTTTTTACAGGTGGTTCCCACAGAAATATTCACAACACGGATATGGTATTTTTGCATATGACGGATGATCCAGTCAAAGGCGCACAATACATCTTCTTTGTTTCCGTTCCCAAACCGGTCCAGAACCTTCAGCCCGATGATCCCGCATCCAGGAGCCACTCCCCTGTATTTTCCCCCGGAGGCTGTTCCGTCTCCACAGAGAATTCCGGTTACATGAGTTCCATGCCCATTATCATCATAAGGAGTCTGTTTATGTGAAATAAAATCAGAAAAAGCACAGATTCTGTTTCCAAAATCCGGATGCGGAGAAATGCCTGTATCCAGAATTGCCACACCGATGCCCTTTCCGGTATAATTCATCATTTTCATGAATATACTCCAAAAAAGAAGATTTATTTTAATGTATTCAGTCTGAGAATTATTTGCGAATTTTATAGAATATGAATATTTTTCATAGATTTGCCAATACTGTAAACCATCGGAATAACTTAAGTATGGATCACAGATTGCAGCCGCCAGGATACTGACCGCCCTGATGAAACCCGCTGCATAAAAAGGAGGATTTTCATGGCGTTTATTTTATTTCTGATCATATTTTTCTGTCTGCAGTCCTTTGTCCTGTTCTGCTGTGTAGCTGCGGGAAATGACCCGGCTTCCCAGCTGATCTCAGATCAGGAACAGATGGACTATATCAGAACCTGGATGGAAAATCACCAAATGTAAAAAGCCTAAAAAACAAACCGCAGGGAGACATTCCGTAAATCTCCTTCTGCGGTTTCTTACATAATCTATGACGAATCAGAGACTTGCTCTGATCACCTTAGGCTTGCAGCCCGCGTCTTCCAGAGCCTTTACAATCTGATTTTTATGATCGGTTCCAAAGGCCTCCATAGTTACTTTCAGCTCTACGGCCGCATTACGGTTGGTGGTAACAAACTGGTTATGGTCAAGCTTAATAACATTGCCCTGATTCTGAGCTATGATGCTTGCCACACGTACCAGCTCTCCTGCTTTATCCGGAATCAGTACAGAAACTGTAAAAATACGGTCTCTCTGGATCAGTCCGTGCTGGACTACAGAGGACATGGTAATTACATCCATATTTCCTCCGCTTAAAATAGACACTACTTTTTTTCCGGTAAAGTCCAGATGGCGAAGAGCCGCCACAGTCAGAAGTCCGGAGTTTTCTACGATCATTTTATGATTTTCAACCATATCCAGAAAAGCCATGATCAGCTCATCATCTTCAATGGTAATGATGCTGTCCAGATTTTCCTGAAGATACGGGAAGATATGCTCGCCCGGAGTCTGCACTGCAGTACCGTCCGCTATGGTATTTACATGAGGAAGGGTTACAACTTCTCCTTTTTCCAGAGACGCTTTCATACAGGCTGCTCCTGCCGGCTCTACTCCGATCACCCTGATATGAGGATTCAGAAGCTTCGCAAGAGTGGAAACACCGGTAGCCAGACCGCCGCCGCCAATAGGCACAAGAATATAGTCTACAAGAGGAAGCTCCTGGACGATCTCCATGGCAATGGTACCCTGTCCGGTGGCAACTGCCGGATCATCAAAGGGATGGATAAACGTATAGCCTTCCTTTTCTGCCAGCTCCAGAGCATAAGCGCAGGCTTCATCATAGACATCGCCCTTCAGGATCACCTCTGCGCCATAGCTTTTTGTCCGTTCCACCTTAATAAGAGGCGTTGTGGTAGGCATTACGATGACCGCCTTTACCCCGAATTTGTGAGCAGCATAGGCAACACCCTGAGCGTGATTTCCGGCTGAAGCAGTGATCAGTCCTTTTTCTCTTTCCTCATCTGACAGCGTGCTGATCTTATAATAGGCTCCCCGCACTTTGTAAGCGCCTGTCCTCTGCATGTTCTCCGGCTTCAGAAAAACTCTGTTTCCGGTTAGCTCGGAAAAATAACTGCTTTTGATCAGCTTTGTCTCCTGGGTTACTTTTTTTACAATCTCTGAGGCTTCCTCAAAATTCTCCAGTGTAAGCATATTCATTTTCTCCTTCCCGTATTCTTAATCTTCTTTTTCGTTTACATCAAACAATGCATTTACAAAAGTATCTGCATCAAACTTCTGAAGATCGTCAATAGTTTCTCCCACTCCAATATATTTTACCGGGATATCAAGCTCTGACTGGATCGCAACTGCAATTCCGCCTTTGGCTGTACCGTCAAGCTTAGTCAGAATGATTCCTGTTACATTGGCAACCTCTGCAAACTGCTTTGCCTGAGTAAGAGCATTCTGTCCGGTGGTTCCGTCAAGTACAACCAGAGTTTCAAGATAAGCTTCCGGATACTCCCGCTCCAGAATACGGTAGATCTTTCTCAGCTCTTCCATCAGATTTTTCTTGTTATGAAGGCGGCCTGCTGTATCGCAGAGAAGCACGTCTGCGTTTCGGGCCTTTGCTGCAGCTACTGCGTCATAGACAACAGAGGCCGGATCCGCTCCTGACTGTCCGCCGATAATCTCCACGCCGGCGCGGTCTGCCCACTGGGAAAGCTGCTCTCCGGCAGCTGCACGGAAGGTATCTGCTGCCGCCAGAATCACCTTTTTCCCTTCATCCTTTAATTTTCCTGCCAGCTTGCCTACAGAAGTGGTTTTTCCTACTCCGTTGACGCCAATCATTAAAATTACAGATTTACGGTTTTCAAACTCATATTCTGTGCTGTCTACCCTCATCTGATCTTTGATGCTGTCGATCAGAAGCTGCTTGCATTCCATCGGGTTTTTGATATGCTTTTCCGCAACCTGTTTCTTCAGATTTTCCAGAATTGCAGAGGTGGCGTTGATGCCGATATCCCCCATTACAAGAATCTCTTCCAGCTCTTCATAAAAGTCCTCGTCTATACTGGAATATCCGCTGAAAATGGAGTCAAACCCCGCTACAATATTATCTCTTGTTTTTGCCAGTCCGCTGACAAGCCGTTTAAAAAAGCCCTTTTTTTCTTCAGCCATACTCATGCCTCCTTTTATTTGCTCAGCTGATTTTCTACAAGATCCACAGAAACCAGTGTTGACACACCCTTTTCCTGCATGGTGATACCATAAAGCCTGTCTGCTGCGTTCATGGTTCCACGCCTGTGTGTAATTATAATAAACTGTGTATTTTTCGTCAACTTCTGAAGATACGAAGCAAAACGTCCTACATTGGAATCATCCAGAGCCGCCTCAATCTCATCCAGCAGACAGAACGGAGACGGTTTCAGATTCTGGATAGCAAAAAGAAGGGCTATGGCAGTCAGAGCCTTCTCTCCGCCGGAAAGCTGCATCATATTCTGCAGTTTTTTGCCCGGTGGCTGGGAAATGATCTTAATCCCTGCTTCCAGAATATCCTCATCTTCAGCAAGCTCCAGAGTTCCTTTTCCTCCGCCGAACAGTTCCTTAAAGGCCTTATCAAACTCTCTCTGGATATCATGAAATTTTTCTGCAAACTGTCTGCGCATTCCTTCATCCAGCTCCTGGATAATACTTTCCAGAGTTTTTTCTGCCTGTACCAGATCCTCATACTGTCCGGAAAGGAAGGTATGTCTTTCCAGAAGGTTTTTATATTCTTCAATGGCATTGACATTTACAGAACCAAGTCTGCGGATCTCATCCTTGATCCTGGAAATATTTTTTTTCATTTCCTGTCTGTCATTAAGCTCCTCTTTTCTGTGGGAAAGAGCGCTGTTTGGAGTGATCTCATATTCCTCCCACATATAGGAGATCTGACTTTCCCTCTGCTCTTCCACCTTTTCCTCCTGGCTTTTCAGGCGGAAACACTCCTTATCAAGAAGAGAGGTTCTTTCTGATAGCTGATCCCGCTTTTCAAAAAATGCCTTGTGGCTTGTATTTCTCTCTTCCTTCTGCTGCTGTTTCTCTTCCTTCTGTTCCTGAAGTTCCTGATCCAGCTTTTCACAGGCCTCCACCGCGTTTTTCAGATTCTGGATTCCCTCATGCTTATGCTTTGTCTCTTCTTCACTTTTCTTGAGATTTTCTTCAAGCTCACGGCTTTCTCTCTGAAAGCTTTCCATCTCTCCTAAAAGACGGATCATGTTTTCCTGAAGGAAGTGTTCTTTCTGAGACAGAGAGGATTCTTCCAGACGAAGCTCCTCCAGCTCCTTTGTTTTGGATGCTTCCTCAGCCTTCCATTCCTCCAGTTCTTTCTGTTTGGTTTCAATAAAGGTTTCCAGTTCCTTCTCATCCCTCTGAGAAGCCTCCAGTTCCTTTGCAATGCTGGAATGATCTGCCCTGATCTCCACTGCCTGACGGCGCAGCTCTTCCTTTTCTCTGTCGATCTGGCCGTAGCTTTTCTGAATATCAGCTTCCTTTTCTTCCAGCTGCTTCAGATTCATTCCGGCTGTATTCTGTTCCACATACTGCTGTCTTAGTTTTTCCTGGAAATCCGCAATCGCATCTCTCAGAACATTTCTCCTGCTGCGATTATCTCCGATTTCCTTCTGAAGCTCCTGAAGCTCTTTTTTCAAAAGCTCCACGCTGCGCTCCAGCTCCTCGATCTCTCGTCTTCGTCCAAGGAGATTACTGTTATTTTTAAAGGCTCCACCTGTCATGGAACCGCCGGGATTTAAGGATTCTCCTTCAATGGTAACCATACGGAGGCTGTGCCTGTATTTTTTTCCAATAGCAATGGCATGATCAATATGATCCACTACCAGAACCCGTCCCAGAAGGTACTGTACCAGCCCGCTGTACTGAGCTTCTGCCTGAACCAGCGTATCTGCTGTTCCGATCACGCCTTCTTCTCTCAGCACTTCTCTTTGAGAAATACCGCCTCTTCCGCTCATATTAGACAAAGGAAGAAAGGTAGCCCGGCCAAAGCGGTTTTTCTTCAGAAATCCAATCATCCTTTTAGCTGTCTGTTCATTATCTGTGACAATGTTCTGAATGCTTCCTCCAAGAGCAGTCTCAATGGCAATCTCGTAATCTTTTTGTACATGGATGATGTCTGCCACTACTCCGTGGATTCCCGGTTCTCTGCTTTTCTGTTCCATTACGCGGCGAATACTGTTTCCGTATCCGTCATACCGCTCTGTAAGATTTTTTAAAGATTCCAGGCGGGAGGACTCTCTGTGATAGGCTGCCTGGCCGTTCTCCATCTGTCTGCTCTGATCCTTCAGTTTTTCCTGAAGCTTCTGAACCTCACCATCCAGACGCACACACTCTTCATTCATAGAAGCGATGGTATGGGTCACGCTGTCATATCTGGACTGCGCTTTGCTCTTTTCAGATACAAGAGACTCCTCTTCTGTTTTTAAACGAAGGATGCGCTGGCTGACAGCAGCCTTACGGATATCCAGCTGCTCCATCATTGCGTCGAAACGCTGGGCCTTTCCTTTGGTGGTGGCACGGCTGTTCAGGATTTCAATAATCTCATTTTTTCCTTCTTCTACAGCTGAGGTACATGCTGCCACTTCAGCCTGAATGGTTTCCAGCCGATTGTTTTCTTCTTTCAGGCGGTTCCGCTGCTCTCTCAGTTTTTCATGAAGAGCTTCCTTTTCCTGTGTAAGAGTTTCTTTTTCCTTTTCACGTTTTTCCAGTTCTTCCTTCAAAACGCCCAGACGGTTCCGGTAATGATCACTGTTCTGCCGTCCTGCATGGATCTGCTCTTCCAGAATCTGGATCTGGCTTTCATACTGCTGTCTGGAAAGAGCATTCTGCTGCTGCTTTTCCTTCAGCTCTTCAAGTCTTGTATTCAGAGTCTCCAGTTCCTGTTCCAGACGCTCATATTCTACCTTTGTCTGCTCATACGCCTCTTTTGTCTCAGAAAGCTCTTCCTGTGCTCTTTCTGACTTTTCTGCCAGCTCTTTCAGAATATGCCCTGTTTCCTCATAATCCAGAAGAAAAAGATTTACATCCAGATCACGAAGCTCTTCTCTTTTTGTAAGATAGATCTTTGCTGTTTCCGACTGCTTTTCCAGAGGTTCCAGCTGCCTGGTCAGCTCGGTCAGAATATCTGTCACACGTACAAGATTCTGGCGTTCTTCCTCCAGCTTCTTGATCGTAGTATTTTTTCTCCGTTTAAACTTTACAATTCCCGCAGCCTCGTCAAAAAGCTCCCGTCGTTCCTCCGGCTTTCCACTCAGGATTTTATCAATCTGCCCCTGACCGATAATAGAGTAACCCTCCTTACCGATACCGGTATCATAGAACATTTCCTGAATATCTTTCAGACGGCAGTGGCTTCCATTGATCAGATATTCACTTTCTCCGGAACGGTACAGCCGTCTGGTAACCGTAACTTCATTAAAATCCACCGGAAGCTTATGGTCGCTGTTATCCAGGGTAATGGCAACTGAAGCAAAGCTTAAAGGTTTGCGGAGCTCTGTTCCGGAAAAAATAACATCCTGCATATTTCCGCCGCGGAGCTGTTTGGCACTCTGTTCGCCCAGCACCCAGCGGACCGCATCGCCTACATTACTTTTTCCACTGCCATTCGGTCCTACAATACCTGTGATTCCATTATGAAATTCAAAATTGATCTTCTGGGCAAAGGATTTGAATCCGTGTACCTCTATGTTTTTTAAATACATATTTCACCTTTACTGTTTGATTTTCCGGAGCGCCTGGTAGGCTGCAGCCTGTTCTGCGGCTTTTTTCGTATGTCCGGCACCGTTTCCTGCTGGAATACCGTTGATCCTTACCTCAACTTCAAACTGCTTGTTGTGATCCGGTCCGCTTTCTCCGGTAAGCACATATTCCACCGGCTGCTTTCCGTCCTCCTGCACAAGCTCCTGGAGGATTGTCTTGCTGTCGTAAAAAAGCTGTTTTCTCTCTATATCATTCAGAATGAATTTCAGCACAAATTCCCTGGCTCTCTCAAAACCGCCGTCCAGATAAATCGCGCCCAGAAGCGCCTCTGTGGCATCAGAGACAATGGAATCACGCATTCTTCCGCCTGTCATATCCTCTCCTCTTCCCAGAAGAAGATATTCCGGCAGTCCAAACTGTCTTGCACAATAGGCAAGACTGGGTTCACACACAAGGCTCGCCCTTTTTTTTGTCAGCTCGCCTTCCGGAATCTGTGGAAAACGGGCATAAAGCACATCACTGCTGATCAGCTCCAGAACAGCGTCTCCCAGAAACTCAAGTCTCTCGTTGCAGCCCAGCTTTCCGAGCTTTTTTTCATTGGCGTAGGAGCTGTGTGTCAGCGCCTGACGCAGTAATTTTTTATTGCGGAACCTGTAGCCGATCTTCTGTTCCAACTGATCCATAATCTTTCCCTCTTTCTGTTAATTCTCCTGATGGCTTTCCGCCTTTACAGGAGGCTGAATACGCTCTGCGATTTTTTCATTGATCTTCTGCTGTTTAAACTGAACGCACTGGAAAACCGCATTTTTAATTTCCACCGCTTTTGCGCTTCCATGAGTCTTTACTACAAGTCCTTTCAGACCCAGAAGAGGCGCGCCGCCGTATTTCGTTGTATCAAAATCCTTCAGAGTTTCTTTCAGAGCAGGCTTAATCAGAAGCGCTCCTATTTTACTTCTGAGATTCTTCATCATGCCGCCCTTGATCTTTTTGATCAGAGAGCCGCTGACGCCTTCATAAAGCTTGAGGATCACATTTCCCACAAAGGCTTCGCACACGATTACGTCCGCATAGCCGGAAGGTATGTCTCTCGCCTCAATACTTCCAATAAAATTAATGCCTTCCGTTTCTTTCAGAAGCGGGAAGGTTTCTTTTACAAGAACGTTTCCCTTTTCTTCCTCCGCCCCGTTATTGACAATGGCTACTCTGGGGTTTTTGATTCCCACAACCTGCTCCATATAGATTGAACCCATTTTTGCAAACTGAACCAGATGAGAAGGTCTTGCGTCCACATTTGCCCCGCAGTCGATCAGAAGGCTTACGCCTTCCATGGTAGGGATCAGAGGCGCCAGCGGAGGACGCTCCACTCCTTTGGATCTGCCAACAAGCACCTGTCCACCCACAAGAACAGCGCCTGTACTGCCTGAGGAAACAAAAGCGTCTGCCTCATGTTTTTTTACAAGATTCAGTCCCACTACAATGGAAGAATCCTTTTTTTTGCGGATTGCAAACACCGGAGGCTCTGCTGTTTCGATCACCTCTGAGGTGTGTACGATCTGTATTCTTTCTTCAGGGTATCCCTGATATTTATTTAATTCCTTTTTGATCACGTCTTCAAGTCCGGTAAGGATCACAAAAATATCCTCACGTTCCTTTACGGCTTCTACGGCTGCCTTTACCGGTTCCTCAGGTGCATTGTCGCCTCCCATGGCATCCACAACTACTTTTACTAATTCTGCCATAATACGCCTCCTGTTAAAATTTCAAACTTTATCATACTAAATCTGAAGGGGTAAAGTCAAGAGATGTCAGAAAATTAAAGGGTGTTTTGCGGATTCTCTCCATCCAGGACTGCCTCTGTAAGCCTGTCCCCCTCATAGGTCAGCTTCAGCGAAAAAAACGGGGCATCTTCCTTCAGAAGTTTCAGGAAGATCTTATCTCCCTCCCAGAGATTCAGATTCAGAAGCTCATCCTTTTTTACCCATTCCAGAACGCCTTCATCACAGTCCTTCACCTCTCCGGTGAAACCATCTGCTGTATAAAGACACATATATTCTGTTCCGTAATCCTTCTGTGTAAAGGTAACGATTCCCCGGAATTTCCAGGAGGTCAGCTTCAGTCCGGTTTCCTCATATGCCTCTCTTAAAAGACATTCCTCCGGACTTTCTCCCTCTTCAAAATGTCCCCCGATACCGATCCATTTATCTTTATTTACATCATTTTTCTTTGACACTCTGTGAAGCATCAGATATGCTTCCTCTTTTTCTACATAACAAAGCGTTGTCATGGGTCTTTTTTTCACAGTCCTTCACCTCCTGCAAAAATTTATTTTCTGTTCTGGGCTTCGATTTTTTCCGCAAGATCGTTCAGGTAAACCCAGCGGTCCATTTTTTCTTCCAGAAGAGCTTCCGCCTCTTCTTTTTCCTTTGTCAGCTCATTGAGCTTTCCGGAATTTGTGGCATTGGCCATAATATCCTGATCCAGCTTTTCAATCTTTGCTTCCAGCTTCGCAATATCCTCATCAATAGTATCGTATTCCCTCTGTTCCTTATAAGAAAATTTAAGCTTTGTGGGACGGTTTTGTTTCCAGGTCTTTGCAGAATCCTTTTCTCCGGAATCAGAGACTTCTCTGCTTCCTTCTGATCTTTTTCCGGAATCAGAATCAATGCTGTCTCCGAACCGTCTCTTTTTCGCTTCCAGATAATCCGTATAACCACCCTCATACTGTGTGAGGTTTCCTCTTCTGTCAAACTCAAAAATCCGGTCTGCAATATTGTCCAGGAAATACCGGTCATGAGACACAGCGATCACGATTCCAGCAAAGGAATCCAGATAGTCCTCCAGAATGGTCAGTGTGGGAATATCAATATCATTTGTGATCTCGTCAAGAAGCAGGACATTTGGCGCTGCTGCAAGCACTTTCAGAAGGTACAGGCGCTTCTTCTCTCCTCCGGAAAGCTTTTCTATTGGCGCATACTGCATGGAAGAATCAAACAGAAACTGCTCCAGAAGCTTTGTTGCACTGATCAGTCCGTCCTTTGTGGGAATATACTCTGCAACATCCTTAATATAATCAATTACCCGCTGACTGGTGTTCATTTCCTCAATTTCCTGAGAAAAATAACCGATCTTTACGGTTTCTCCAATCTCTACCGCCCCGCTGTCCGGCTGTATGATACCTGCAATAATTTTAAGAAGCGTAGATTTGCCACAGCCGTTGGGTCCGATGATTCCCAGCCGCTGATTTTTCAGCACAATGTAGTCAAAATCCCGGATGCATACCTTATCTCCAAAGCTTTTGGAAATATGATGAAGCTCAATTGTTTTTTTGCCCATTCTTGTCTCTACAGAATCAATCTCCACGTTTTTGTCGCGGACAGGCGCAGCGCCGTTTTTCAGTGTTTCCAGACGGTCAAGCCTTGCTCTCTGCTTGGTAGTCCTTGCACGACAGCCTCGTTTTGCCCATTCCAGCTCCATTCTGAGAATACTCTGGCGTTTCCGCTCTGACGCCAGCTCCATTTCTTCTCTCTCTGCTTTCATTTCCAGAAACTGAGAATATTTTGCCTCATAGGTATAAATCTTTCCGTGACTTAGCTCCAGAATCTTATTTGTAACACGGTCCAGAAAATACCGGTCATGAGTCACCATGATCACTACTCCCTTAAAACGGTTCAGATAATCTTCCAGCCATCCTGCCATTTCATTGTCCAGATGGTTGGTAGGCTCATCCAGAATAAGAACATCCGTGGGATTAATGAGAACTCTGGCCAGAGCAACTCTTTTTTTCTGACCTCCGGAAAGATGACTGATCTCCTCCTCATGATCCGCAATGCCAAGTTTGTTCAGGATCATATGAGCATCTGTTTCCGGATTCCAGTCCTGCTCCCGCTTTCCTGCAGTCACATAAGATAGGATTGTAGCTCCCTCAGGAAATTCCGGGTGCTGGGAAAGGCAGGAAATGCGCAGCCCGTTCTGCATGATCACCTGTCCCTCGTCCGGTTCCTCTGTTCCTGCCAGAATCCTTAAAAATGTTGTTTTTCCTGTTCCGTTAATTCCGATCAGACCAATCTTATCACCCTGATGGATTCCCACTGAAATATCATCAAAAATCACTTTATCGCCATAGGTTTTGCTGATGTGTTCCATATTTAAAATATTCATATCATTCTTCTCTCTGTACTTTCTTATTTATTTTACTGTAAATACTCAAATTGAAAAAATATATCATGCTCTCCTGTGTTTAATCCGCACGATCTGTCTGCACAAGTAAGTATTCTTTTGTGTCCTCATATAACAGATCCCATTGTGCAAACTTCCGTATTTGTTTATTTTGAAACAACAAAAACTCTTCCTAATAAAAAACATTTCATTTACATTGCTTCTGTCATTTTTATGATTTTATTTTTTCTCATTTTCCGTCTTTGGAAACCTCTTCACATAGTAGATCACAAACAGCACTGCCGTAATGCCCCAGGATACCGGATAACTGAGCATAATTGTCTCAATTCCCGGAAAAACAGGAAGAACGGCCAGCATCCAGGTAATCCTCATGATGCACACGCCGCCGCAGGTTAAAATCACAGGCACAAGCACTTTTCCTGCTCCGCGGAGCGCGCCGGAAAGAATCCCAATGGCTACATAAAGAAAATAGGACGGCATCAGATAGCGCGTCATATAAACACCGATCTCTACCACCTGGTTATCTGTTGTAAACAGCCTGTACAAAGGCTCTGCAAAAACGATCAGCAGGCCGCTGAGCAGAATCGCCGAGCTGTAGGACATTCCCAGACACACCCGCACACTTTTTCGCATTCGTCTTGTTCTGCCTGCGCCATAATTCTGTCCCACAAAGGTAGTAATCGCAATGGAAAAGGCATTGACTACCATCCAGAATACGGCATCGATTTTCCCAAAAGTGCCCCAGGCAGCTACATAGTCGGTTCCCAGACGATTTACAAATACCTGTATCACAATATTTGCCACACAGTACATGGCAGCCTCAATACCTGCCGGAACCCCGATTCGCAGAATTGCTTTAAGCGAAGCGCCGTAGAAACGGATATTTTTTATTTCCAGCCGGAAAAATCCATGATCTCTCATCAGCATTCCCGTAACAAGGACTGCGCTGACTCCCTGACAGGATACTGTGGCAATGGCAACTCCCCGGACTCCCATTCCGGCAGCCACCACCAGAACAATGTCCAGAACAATATTTAAAATACATGCAGTCATCAGAACATAAAGAGGTCTTCTGGAATCTCCCATTGCCCGAAGCACAGAGGCCCCCATATTATAAACAAGATTAAAAACAATCCCCATAAAATAAATATGAAGATAGGTTCTGGAATCTGCCATCAGCTCAACCGGTGTATTCATTGCTTCCAGAACTGCATCTGACAGAAGGAATCCCGCCACTCCGATAATCGCTCCTGCTGCCAGAGAAAAGGCAAAAGACGTGTGTACGGTTTTGTCCAGATTTTTCCTGTCCTGAGCTCCAAAAAACTGAGACACAACGACCGCAGCACCGGAGGTAAGACCAACAAACACCTCAACGATCAGGTTGACAATCTGATTGACCGAGCCTCCTACTGCCGCCAGTGCTTCCTTACCCACAAAACGACCGACAACAATTGTGTCGGCCGTATTATAAATCTGCTGAAAAAAAGTTCCGAATACAATCGGAAAGAAAAATAATAAAAGCTGCTTCCAGATCACACCCTCGGTAATCTGATTTCTTTTGTTCATATCCGCTCTCCCCCCGAGATAAAAATTCCTCTGCTATGCAGTATAGCAGAGGAGCTGAGGAAAATCAATTTTTTGTTAGTTTAATATTTTGAGATTATGTGAGTGTTTCGCATACCCGCTGCGGGAAATTTCCATCTGGAGTTCTCTCAGGCGGTTCTCTTTATGCCGGAATGTCTCAGGAGCATCCTGAAAATGATAACTACTGCAGATACTTCCAAGCTTCATCATTACGGCTCTCCTTGCATATCCTGCGGCAAGACTTATTTTCAGGTATCCATATAAAAGACAACAACTGGCTTTGTGGAAAATTCCGTTTTCATACCGGGAATGGCTTCTCAGATAAGCGGCCATACAAAATACAAGAATCACAGCAAAAGAAATAATTGAAATCTGTTCTGCAAACGTCATGATCACCGACCTCCTTTAAAGAAGCATCTTTATTGTTGTCTATATACTAACTCTTTACTCTGTAATTGTCAATCTTTTTATTGTTAAATAAATATTAATCTGATTTTATCTGTTGATGTGAACAGGGGATTTTTATTTTTCCATTCCTGATAAGTTCATTTCGCATCATTATCCTGAATCAGATACTGTTTCCAATGGCATCAATAATTTCTTTGTAGTCCAGGTCTTCCAAACCATTTCCCGCAGTGGAGGGATAATGGATGACATTATTCCAGTTTTCCGTAACAACACTCCATTCCTCTTCATAAGGCGCAAACAAAACCAGCCGCTTAGATGAGTCAGAAATCTGCCCCGGACATTGCTCATCTCCCCACCAGGAAGTCAGCTCTCCAAAAGATTCTGCCATCCCAGAAGGATAGCAGGGAGATTTTTTTCCATATCCCAGCTTATGTGTAGGAGCATCTGTCCATACTACAATTATATTTCTTCTTTTATCGCCTCCCGGAGTCCATTTTGACTTAATTGCATATCCCAAAGCCTCCAGACCGTCTTCCGGTGTATCCCCGCCTCCTTTTGCATGAATACTTTTTACACACCTTTCAAAATCTTTCGACTGTTCAGGCAGCCGGAAAAAATCAGTTGTCATCATTGCAGAATCACCATCTGCCAGATAATCCCGAAAAGCAATAACCCGAATCCGCATTTCGTTAATATGCTTTCCTTTTCTCTCCATGGCCGCTGTCACATCATGGTAAAAATTCAACGCATTGTTTTTTACTGTATTGATCACCGGACGCATACTGGCTGTTGCGTCAATACAAAATACCATGTCTACATTATACTTAAACAAATAATTTTCTCCCATTCTCTTTTCTCCCAACGTATCTTTTTATGCTTTTAGAATTCGTATCATTACTGGCTGACATCATTCTTATAGATCTTCCGGTTTATAAAAATAATTGCAGAAATCCTCCGACTCCTTTTCCTGGTGAATAATTACTTCTGGTTTTTTTTCAAAAGTCACTGTATCCTCTTCTTCCCATTTCAGTTCTTCCGGCATCTTTATTACCTTTGTCCCACATTTTCCGCAAAAATTTGAATCCTCTTTCAGCCTTGCTCCGCAATATCCGCAAAACATATCGTCCTCTCCTTTTTATCTTATGATTTTATTTATTTTATAAATCTATTTTTACTGCAAGTCTCCTGCCGTATAAAAAAACTCCTCTCCATTACCGGTGTTTTCCTCACTTTTTTCACTTACGTTTGATGTTAAATGCAGTATCAGCTTTGATGAACTTTCCCGATCAGGTTCCAAATCCTCCCATTTTTCAAGAAATTCTGCAAGGCTGATGCGTTTTTCCGGATCAGGCACCAGCATTTTTTCCAGGATCATCCTGTTCCCGGAATCTGTAATATGGTGCAGTCTGACTTCCCCTTTGTCAAGAAGGGCCTCAAACACATAATGATATTTATCGTGATCGAAATCCGGCAGTTCTCCTGTCAGAATCTGATGAAAAATCAAACCCAGAGCAAAAACATCAATTTTGACAGACAACCGTTTATCTTCATCACCTATAATAGCCCGGGCCGTTTCCGGCGCAAAATATACAGGATCCCCATGAATTTCTTTATTAGCGGGAAGAACCTCTCTTTCCCAGAAACAATTATCAAAATCAATCAGCTTTGCCGTCACTGCTCCTGATTCCAGGCGCTTCAGGAGAATATTCTCAGGTTTCAGATCGCCATGCACGATTCCATTTTCATGAAGTCTGTAAACACTGTGTGCCAGTATTCTGCATAATTTCAGTTTTTCCTGCTCGCACAAATCTCCGATAGTTTCCCATCCAATTCCACGAATTTTTTCCATGGTCATGTAATACTTTGTTCCACACCTGAAAAATTCGCAGATGTTTACCAGATTTCCATCGGAAGCTTCATTCAGCGTGCTGTATAAGGAGACAGATCTGTTTTCGTACTTCTCACAGATTTTTCTTTTGCGCGCTGTCATTTCAGGTCCAAAAAGACTTTCATCTACCGGATAGACCGGCGCCAGAAACTCCTTGATAAAATAATCGCATCCGTTCTTTTTGGCAAATGCCCATTTTGAAAAACCACTGTTGTCGGTCTTTAAATCGCCGTCTATGACATATCCGTTAATTACTTTCATTTTTAATTTTCCTGATAAGCTTCATATTCCAGCTTATATTCCTTCCATTCACTTAACAGTCTCTCTTTTCCACTGTCTTCACAGGAATATTTCTGCTCTAATTCCTGTAATCTTGCAGAAAAGTAATGTTTCATATGGACAAAACTGCCGAATCCTGCCGCATATATACACATGGTATAGTCATCTCCGGATATTCTTTTTAACAGCTGATCCATCTCTTTTTTCCATTGTTCCATGCTTTCTGATCTTTTCATGGTTTTCAAAAGAAAACGTTCAAATTCCATCGGAGAACGAAGATAACCAAAACATCCGTCGGTTGCCGAAATAATCAGTGCAGGCAGCTGTTCTATACCTGTTCTTCGATTTAAAACATAAGGATGGGAAGCAGAGATCACATTTTTCATGGGTGCATCCTCGGAAAGATTTTCCAGTGCATCCGTATTGGCAATATCATCCACAGTCACCTGATGCAGACCGCTGCTGTCCAGAATATATCCTCTGGAATCTCCTGCCCAGATAAATTCAGTCACTAAAGCATTTGATTTCCAGGGAGCAATCAAAACCAGTGACAGAGTAGATGGAAATTCCTTCATCAGATTACCTTTCAGCATACTTTTTCCACTTCCAAGCTCAGAACATGCCTTTAAATATCGATCTATCCAACGTTTCAGCTTTTTTACCTCTTTAGATCCGAAACACGCTTTCAGATCGTCCGGAAGGGCAGAAAACCATCTGCGGGACACTTCGGCAAGCACTCTGGAAGCCACATAGGCTCCACTGTGTCCTTCAAAAAATGGATATACCTTAGCACCGCTGCCTCCGCTTCCATCAAAAACACCGATGATTCCTTTTTCCCTGTCTATGTCAAAAAAGAAGCTGTCCTCCCCTTTTCCCGACACTTTTTCTCTGGTCAGGCAAAAGCAGTAATCTGTCACGGTTCTGAAATCCGATTTTCTGTTTCCGTCATTACAATCCTGCTTTTTTGTTTTATTGTTCATCTGAACTGTAATCCTCCTGACTATATCCGTCTGAAGATATGACTTCCTGTTCGCTTTCCGGTATTTTATCTTCATCTGTCATTCTTTCTGTTATTTCTTCACTTTCTGCCTCTCCGGCATCAAAAAAATCTTCTTCAGCTGTATTCATATCCAGATCTTCTCTTATTTCAGCTATCTGACCTTCCAGTTCATTCATCTGCTTTTCCTGCGCTTCAATCTGTTTTTTCTGAGCTTTCTGTTTTTCTGCAATGCCCTTATATTTTATTTGTTGTTCCTGAAGCTGAGCTTCCAGCTTTTCCATTCGTTCCAGTTTCTGTCCCAGATTATCGTTTCTCCTCTGCAATGCTCTGATATAAATACTACCGGACAAAATCAATACTGCAACACAGATTATAATTGATACTTTCACTATTCCGGATATACCGGATACTTTTTTCTGTTTTCCTCCGTTTTGCTTTAATTTTCTCTTTGTATCCTGAAAATCAAAGGGCGAACTCTCCAGATTTTCCGACCGGTAAAATATTTCGTCCTCCTCTTTTGACTTTGTATCGGACAAATTCCTGCCTGTTTTTAATGTTTTCTCCAAAGGCTCTTCCTTTTCTTCTTTATCTGAAATAAAATCAAGAGAAATCCCTTTCCATTGGGGCAAAGTCGTCTGCTCACTTCCGCAAAAAGGACATATTTTTTCGCCGTTTTTTATTCTTTCACCACATGTTCCACAATACATATCATCCTTCCTCATCTTTCCATGCCACATACCTGACATCTTTTTTCACTTTCATCATTCCTGCCGTCACAATAGCTGCATTTCCATCCACAGTCAGTCGGAATATATTGATATATCACTTTTACCTCCATTGTCTTTTGTGACAGAGAACCGGCTGACGCAGGAACCAATGCCGATTTCGTACCATATACAATTCCGGTCTTTATCGGAACTTCTGTTTTTTTAATCTTCTCTTTTTCGTCTTTTATTACCTCATAGCAAAATGCCTCAAGACTCTCTTCTGTTTTCTCGACTATATCCTCTGTTTTTTCACTGTAATACAATGCGCCGGAGTCTTTTTCCGATCCTCCGGACTCACCTTTTATACAAAATTTTACAATAAAAACCGATACCAGTACTGCCAAGCAAACTACAATTAAAATTTCCATACCGTTCCCCTCTCAACCTTCAACCTGTTTGTAAACCTTATTTTGGGATATCATTTATTCTCTTTCTTTCCTTTTCGTCTTATTAATTTTATTTTCTTCATAATCTTTTTTCAATCTGTGGCAACTGATAGGGGCAGATTATTAAAAAACATGATTTTTAAAATACCTTAGTTCCCATACTTTTAAATAAGAAATCCACCAGTCTCGGATCGATGACTGATGGATTTCTTATGATTGAATTCTATTTCATTATGCCGGCAGAAGTGGGACTTTTTATTTATTACTTTCCAGGAGAAAAGCTTTTCTTTAACAAAAAAACAGAACCCCTTTCAGGATCCTGTTTTTACGTTTTCATTAGTCTTCAACTTTAATGATTTCTTTCTTATTGTAGCTTCCGCATGCTTTACAAACTCTATGAGGCATCATCAGGGCGCCGCATTTGCTGCATTTTACCAGGTTCGGAGCACTCATCTTCCAGTTTGCACGTCTTTTATCGCGTCTTGCTTTAGATGTTTTGTTCTTTGGACATATGGACATAGGTTACACCTCCTTAAATTTACTAAATATATCACTGATAGCTGCCATGCGGGGATCCTTCGGCTCCTCTGCGCATCCGCAGGGACCGTCGTTGAGGTTTTTCCCACACTGGCTGCAGATGCCTTTGCAGTCGTCTCTGCAGAGGACCTTCAAAGGCCAGCTCATCAGTACCTCAAGATAGACCAACCGGTCCACATCCAGGTCCATTCCTGTGAGATAGTTGCTTTCATCCAGATCATTGACCCGTTCCTCATCCGTAAGCTTCATATCCAGCTTGCGCTCAATATGACATGGAATTTCAACCTTAACCTGTTCCAGACAACGGTCACAGGGAATGCTCACTGTCACACATGTATTGCCGGTCAGCTCAAGAACCTTATTTCCGGTATTTGTAATGACTAAATCTACCGGTTCTTTTTTTAATACAGGAAACTCACCCATCTGGAAAGAAACTGTTTCCATCTCCAGCTCTGTGCTTACCTGTATTGTTTTTCCTTCACAGGATGTAACATCTGATAAATGAATCTGCATAATTATCTCCTATTCACACTTAATCAATTATACATAGGAGGGCTTCCTTTGTCAAGGATTTTTACCTTCTGTTACGACAATTCTGTTATTTTTTGTCAAAAATGTCCGGAGGGCTCATAAGCTCCAGAGGATAATCGCCCAGATGCTCCACCTTGAATCCGTTTGCCTTGTATTTTTCGTAATCAAAAGCATTCAGCTCATCACAGGCCAGCTTATGAAACTCATAAAAATTCGGCCAGTATTCATATCCATCTCCCAGGTTATGAGTAAGATATGCATCTGCAATATCGCAGCCCATCTTTGGCGCCACATAAAATGCCCCCATAGCCAGGACATTCACACCATTTCCGGTAATTGCCCGAAGAGCTGCCGGAACACTTTCTACTACTCCGGAAAATACTCCAGGGCATTTACCTGCCGCAATGTGGATTCCCATTCCTGTTCCACAGAAAATAAGAGCACGTTCAAATTCTCCTTCTGATATCATAGAACCAACCCTTAGTCCGATTCTGTGAAACATAAGATCTGTATCCTCATCCTCAGGGGACTGCACTCCCACATCTGTCACTGTCCATCCATATTCTTTCAGGTGAGCAACTACTGCTTCTTTTAGAGGAAAACCTGCAAAATCTGCGCCTACAAGAATCTGCTTATCTTTAATCGTCTTCATATTTTTCCCCTCCTATTTTGTACTCTTAGGTTTCTGGCTGAAGTAGTCGATTACAAGGGCAAGTATCAGAACAGCGCCCCATATCAGTGTTACATAATAGGTAGAAACGCTTCTGAAACGATTGATACCTGATTCAATCATCTTCAGAAGAACAATTGCTGTGATCACACCGGAAATCTTTCCTTTTCCGCCATTTGGACTTACGCCGCCCAGAACCACCAGAAGAATCGCCTGCATCGTATAATTGCTTCCATAATCTGCTCTGGCTGAAGAATATGTTGCCAGCATCATCAGACCGCCTAAAGCTGCACAGACTGATGAAGTAATATAGGTACGGAATAAAAGCGCATGGGTATTGATCCCGGAAAATTTGGCAACATGGGCGTTGGTTCCATAAAGCCGGAGTTTTGTTCCATATGTACATTTTTCAAGCATAAACCAGATGAGCACTGCTACCACAATAAACACGATCAGTCTTCTTGGAATAAATCCCATAAAATTCCCTGAGAAAAAATCGCAGAACTGTTTTGGGAATGAGGATACTGCAGATCCGTTTGTAAATACAATGCATAGTCCTGTAAGAAGCTCATTCATACCCAGGGTAGCCAGTATAGGCGGCACTCCCAGGCATGAGATCAAAAAAGCATTGACACTTCCCACCACAACGCCAGTCAAAATAGCGATCAGAAAGATCACAGCTGAAAATGACAGAGGCATGGGACCCTCTTCTCCAAAAAAATGCATCATGGTGTATACACTGAGAATAGAAGCCATATTTGCTGTTCCTACTACAGAGAGATCGATTCCTCCGGTGATCATGCACAACATGCATCCCAGAGCCATAAGTCCGTATTCCGGAAACTGTCCTGCCATAGTCAGAAAATTAATTCCTGTAAAAAATTTTTCTGCCTGAGTAAACATCATAAATATCAGCCAGCAGGCCATGATCAAAAGCAGTCTGCTCATTTCAGGATTTTTTCTGTAAATACTTTTGACTTTGTTCATCACGCACCCTCCTTTGCTGTTTTCTTCCTGCTTCTGGAGGGCCTGGAGGCCTGCAGGGCAGTCAGAGATACGCCGATCACAATAACAAGACCTACAAATACATCACTCCATGTTGTGGGAATTCCAAGAAGAATCATGGAATTCTGTACCAGAATGATCAGGAAAGTACCAAGCATACACCCTGTAAGGGTACCTGCTCCTCCTGTAAGAGCAACGCCTCCCAAAACCACTCCGGCTATGATATTCATCTCCATACCAAGCATATTTGTCGGATGGCACTGCTGCATCATACATACACGACAGATTCCACCAATAGAAGCAATTACTCCGATCATAATATACATGATAAATTTTGTTCTTTTCACATTAAAGCCTGCGGTATGTGCGCTGAGAGCATTTCCGCCTATTGCATAAATTCCCCGCCCAAAAATGGTATAGCGAAGAACAAAATGCATCAGAGCACATACCAGCACAAGAATAATAAATGTATAGGGAAGAATGGAACTGAGTCCGTTTACCTTATTTGTTGCCGTAACAAAAGAAGCGGTTCCAAATTCCTTCATACCGGCCGGAATCACCGACAACTGATTTGCCCGTAATGTTCCCTGCATAAATCCCTGAAAAATACTGGCTGTGCCAAGTGTTACGATCATGGCATTCAGATTCAGGTATCCGATAAAAAATCCGTTGATCGCCCCCAGAAGAGCTCCGATCAGAATTGCGATCACAAATGCCAGAAGCACATTTCCCTCATATTCTCTGTCAAGGAGAAATTTTGTGGTGGCATATGCGGAAAGCGAAGCCAGTGCCGGAAAAGAAACATCAATACCGCCTGCGATCAGGGCCATAAACTCTGCTATGGCAAAAAGTCCCGGTACGATCATGGCGCTCAGAAGATCCACTATATTATTTCCTGTAAAAAACTGTCCGGAACGAACCTGAACTACTATTCCCAGAGCAATAATAATCAGGAATATATATGGTTCATTTGACTGAAATATTTTTCTGATTTTTTTGTTCATATGACTGCCTCCTACATCATATCATCAATGATCATCTGCTCACTGACCTTCTGCGTATCATATTCGGACTTGATTTTTCCGTTTCTGATCACAAGAACTCTGGAACAGTTTTGAATTACCTCTGGAAGATCATCTGAAATGATAATAACTCCAAGCCCCTGATTTGCCAGCTTCTGCAGTACCATATGTATGTCATGTTTTGATCCAATGTCTACTCCCACAGTTGGACCATTGAGAATCAGTACATCAAGATTGCATGCAAGCCATTTTGCCAGTACAATTCTCTGCTGGTTTCCTCCGGAAAGAGTTGTTGCCGGATTATCGGGATTCTTTGTTTTGATTTCCAGTTCTTTTACCCATTTTTCTACTTCCTCATTGCGTTTCTTCAGATCAAACATTCCATTTTTCTTTTTCAGCCTGTCAATCTCTGATATGATAATATTATCTGCAATGGACTGCGTAAGAAAAAGCCCTTCTGAAAGTCTGTCCTCCGGAACATAGCCGATTTTGTTATCAATAGCCTCCCGGGGGTTTGTGATTTTCACAGGTGTACCGTCTTTCAAAATCTGACCGGAGTCTGCAGGTTTCAGCCCAAACATAGAAAGCGCCAGCTCTGTACGTCCGGAATCAAGAAGTCCTGTGATTCCCAGGATCTCACCTTTTCGGAGAGAGAAACTGATATCGGAAAAAGCTCCCTCAAGAGTAAGATTTTTTAATTCCAGAACAGGTTTATCCGATACATTTTCAGGCGTAAAGATCTGATCACTGAATTCTCTTCCTGTCATATAATAGGTAAACTTCTTATCATCCAGCTCCTTTGTACTTCCTGTCGCAATCATTTCTCCATTCCGGAAAATCGTAAATCTGTCAGAAATCTCAAATACCTCATTTAATTTATGGCTGATAAACAGGATTGCAATTCCCTGTTCCTTTAATTTCAAAATAATTTTAAATAATGCAGTTACTTCTTTTTTTGTCAGAGCAGTTGTAGGCTCATCCATAATGATCAGCCGGGCATTGGACATAAGCGCTCTGGAAATCGCCACCATCTGCTTCTGTGCAACAGTCAGCTCCTGGACTTTCTGATCCAGATCTACTTCAAAATTAATTTTCGCCACTGCCTCCTGAGCAATTTTTCTCACTTCTTTCCATCGCACTGTTTTTTTGCCTGATGCAAGTTCTGTATTCAATGCCAGATTTTCTGCAACTGTCAGATTGGGAAACAATGCAAAATCCTGATAAATTACCTGGATTCCCATATTGATCGCATCAATAGGAGAAATTTTTTCCAGTTTTTTTCCTCCAAATTCTATAGTTCCGCCATCCCTTTGATACACGCCGGATATAATTTTGATAATCGTTGATTTTCCACAGCCATTTTCTCCCGCCAGACAGTGGATCTCGCCTGGAAGAATCTCCAGTGATACGTCCTTAAGCGCATGAACATTTCCAAAAGAAATTTTTACATGTTCCGCTTTTAACAAGCTCTGCGTCATAAGCTCCTCCTCTCCGCTCTCTCATATCCCATTCACGGATATTCTGAAAGGAATCCGCCGGCTGTTACACCGGCGGTTCCTGTTCGCTCATAAAATCAGAATCCAAGGCCATCTACATTTTCAGCATCAATTGTAATCCAGCCCTGTCCTTCCAGAACGGTTTCATTTCCTTCCCGGAAATTCATTTCTGTATAACCGTCCACATTCAGATTTAGTGGAGCAGCAATCTCTTCACCATTGAGCACCTTGCATGCCAGATTTACCATTGCCTCACCGGATTTTGCAGGATCCCACAAAGTCAGGGATTTCAGAACTCCGGATTTCAAAAGCTCTGCATTGTCCGCCGGCATACCTGTTCCGGAAGTAAAAAACTTATCTACAAGACCAAGCTCCTGAATTGCTCTTGCAACACCAGGTGCGTCAAAAGAAGATGTTCCCATGATGCCCTTCAGGTCAGGGTAGGTTTTAATCAGCTCTTTTGCCACATTATAAGCGGTATCACCATTATCATCAGATTCTACACGTGGATTTTCTTCCAGAAGAGTCATATTTGGATAATGCTCTTTCTGATACTCTACTGCTGCATCTGCCCATTCATTATGAGAACCATTTGTAAGAGAAGCTACCATGGTGGTATAAACTCCCTCTTCTCCCATTGCTTCTGCAAGATTCTGCATAATAAAAGCTCCATATCCCTCGTTTGAAAAAGCCTCAATGTCATAATCTACATTTTCCAGATCGGCTCCCTCATGGGTAATAACTACAATTCCTGCATCCTTCGCTTTTTTCAAAGTAGAATCCATGGATTCCATATCTACAGGAACTACACAAATAGCATCTACGCCCTGAGCGATCAGGTCTTCTACAAGCTGTGCCTGTCTTGTGGCATCAATGGTTCCTGTATCAATCTGATAACAGTTTACCCCTGTTTTTTCTGCAAATTCCTTTACACCGGTATCCATACGAACAAACCAGGGATTCGTAGAATCCTTAGGTACAACTGCAATCTCCCACTCTTCTTCTGCTGCCTTGATCACAGACTCATCTTTTGTGGGATCAGGTTCCTCTGATGCATATACAGATGTACAGGTTCCTACTGTACCTGCTGCCAGCATTGCACATAAAGTCACTGCTATTGTTTTTTTCATTTTGAATTCCTCCTTTGTTTTTCCGTGTCATTTTAATATTTGAAAAACGATCCATACACTGCAAAAGATTTTCGGATTATCAATTGTCCCCCTTCCTGCTTTTGTTAATTGTTTTTATTGTTTGAATCGTTTCAAAATATTTGTTAATTTTATGCGGCACTTTCTGTACCGCACATTGTTTTATCAACAGGATTCCCGGATAATAATTTTCTGAGGAAGCACAATCTGCTCCGTTTTTCCAGTCTGCTTCATTCTTTTTACTACCTCCCACAACGTCTTTCCAAAAAGCTCCTGATCCTGTTCCGCTGTAGTAAGTCTTGGATTGATATATCCTGAAAGATCCAGATTATCAAAACCAACTATTCCAAAATCACCAGGAATCGAGTATCCTTTTTCATTGATTGCCCTCATCATTCCAATCGCCAGGTAATCAGAAGTTGCAATCCAGGCTTTTGGGAGATTCTCTTTTTTGTTATGTTCCAGAAGCCATTTCATATACAGATAGCTGTTTCTGAGTTTGTCCAGAGATAAGGACTTATCTTCAAATACGCATTCTTCAGGATTTTTAAATCCATAATAATGCATTGCTTCTATAAAGCTGTCCCGTCTCTTTCTGATATTTTCCAACTCTGTAAGTTCCGCCATCAGTCCAATAGTCTGATATCCTTTTTCTTTCAGAAGCCTGACTAATTCAAAAACAACCTGATGATTTTCATAATTTACACTGGATGTGTTTTTTACAAAAGTCTGTCTGTCTGCCAGAATTACATGCATATCTTTTTTTACCAGACGACGTATCTCTGTTTCATCGTTATATCCGTTAAATATGATTACCGAAGAACCCTGCTTGCAGCTTCCCAGAAGACGCAGCTGCTTCCTTTCTCTCTCGTCAGAATACTCATAGCCGGAAATATTTACAGAATATCCTGCTTTATAAGCATATTCCATCAAAGCACTGATGATATTGGTATAAAAGGCATTCCTGAGATTAGGAGTAAGTACATAAATAGTTTTACTGTTTTTACTCCTAAGTGAACTTGCCAGTGCATCCGGAGTATAATCCAGGTCATTAATAGCCTGTTGCACCTTCTCTGCCTTTTCCGGTGAAACAGATACTGTTCCATTCAGATAATTGGAAACCGTCCCAACCGAAACACCTGCATATTTGGCTACCTGGGTAATGGTAACTTTTTTTTTCGTCATATTATTTAATCCTTCCATAAACAGGCGTTTTGAAACGTTTCATTGGATTCAGCATACAATCATTTTTCCTGAATGTCAATATGTTTTATTATTTTTGTCATTTTATAACATTTTAAAACGCCTACTTTTGTAATATATGCACAAACCATAAACAAGCATCTCTGTTCATTGTCTGTAGTCCTGAACAATAATAGATATAAAATTAAAATGTACTTTTATATCTATACATGAGAAAACTCACCCCTTTCGGGGTGAGCCTTCCTGAAAATCTTATATAATCACAACTGTCTTTTTATACAAGAGCAACTGTCTCTCTGCAGATTGCAAGCTCTTCGTTTGTAGGAATTACTGCAACCTTAACTTTGGAATCCGGTGTGGAGATTACAATCTCCTCGCCGCGTTTTTTGTTGATCTCTTTGTCGATGGAGATTCCCAGGTAGCCAAGGTAAGAGCATACGTCCTCACGTACAAGGTTGTCGTTCTCACCGATACCTGCTGTAAACACGATTGCGTCTACACCATTCATAGCTGCAACATATCCGCCTACATATTTTGCAATACCATAGCCAAGAGCCTCTCTTGCGTTCTTTGCATCTACATTGCCTTCTGCTGCTGCATCTTCCAGGTCACGCATATCGCTGGAAAGTCCGGACATTCCGTACAGACCGGATTTTTTGTTCAGGACATCCATAACGCCTGCAATATCCAGATTTTCTTTCTTTGCAATGAACTCCATGATAGCCGGATCAATGCTTCCGGAACGTGTTCCCATGATCAGACCCTCAAGCGGAGTCATACCCATGGAAGTATCAATGCATTTGCCGTTTACAACTGCGCTGACAGATGATCCGTTGCCCAGGTGGCATACAATAACTTTGGAGTTTTCTTTGTCCAGACCCAGGAATTCAACCGCACGTTTGGAAACAAAGCTGTGGGAAGTTCCGTGGAAACCATATCTTCTGATCTTGTAGTTTTTGTAATAATCAAGCGGCAGACCATAGAGATATGCTTTCGGCGGCATTGTCTGATGGAAAGCAGTATCAAATACGCCGACCTGCGGTACGCCAGGCATAAGCTCTGAGCACACGCGGATACCGATCAGGTTTGCCGGGTTATGAAGAGGAGCAAGGTCGTTGCACTCTTCCACTGCTTTGATCATCTCATCTGTGATAACTGCAGAAGAAGCAAATTTCTCTCCGCCGTGTACAACACGATGACCGATGGCATCTACTTCTTTCAGGCTCTTGATTGCGCCTGTTTTTTCATTTGTAAGAGCGTCAAGCACCATCTGGATTGCCTCTTTATGTGTGGGCATCGGAGCTTCTGTGATCTCTTTTTCACCGCCGGCTTTTTTGTAAACCAGTCTTCCGTCAATTCCGATTCTCTCGCAGAGACCTTTTGCAAGAACTGCCTCTGTATCAGAGTTGATAAGCTGATATTTTAAGGAAGAACTTCCACAGTTAATTACCAATACATTCATGATTTTTACTCTCCTATTCTTTGTATGTACTACGATCCATAATCAAAAACAGCCTCGACAGGACTGCATGCACCGGAAGAAGTTTTATTTGTCTTCTGCCTGGCACTGTACAGCAGTAATTGCTACAACACCAACGATATCGTCTGCTGAGCATCCTCTGGAAAGGTCATTTACCGGTTTTGCGATACCCTGGGTAACAGGTCCGTAAGCTTCAGCTTTAGCAAGACGCTGAGCAAGCTTGTATCCGATGTTTCCTGCATCCAGATCCGGGAAGATCAGAACGTTTGCTTTTCCTGCAACTTCGCTGCCTGGAGCCTTGGAAGCGCCTACGCTTGGAACGATAGCTGCGTCAAGCTGGAATTCTCCATCCAGTTTCAGTTCCGGATGCTCTTCTTTTGCGATTCTGGTAGCCTCTACCATTTTGTCTACATCTGCATGCTTTGCGCTGCCCTTTGTGGAGTGTGAAAGCATGGCAACGATCGGCTCTTCCTGTACCAGAAGCTGGAAAGATTCTGCAGAAGAAGCCGCGATTGCAGAAAGCTCTTCCGGTGTAGGATTCTGGTTCAGACCGGAGTCAGCAAATACAAATGCGCCGTTTGCGCCGTACTCACAGTTCGGAACTACCATCAGGAAGAAAGCAGATACCAGCTTGGTTCCCGGTTTTGTTTTCAGGATCTGCAGACACGGACGAAGTGTATCTGCTGTAGAATGGCATGCACCGGATACCATTCCGTCTGCGTCGCCCATCTTAACCATCATAACACCGTAGTATGGATACTGTGTGTGAAGAATCTCTTTTGCCTTCTCCGGTGTCATGCCTTTTTTTGCTCTCAGCTCAACAAATTTGTCAATGTAAGCCTGAGTTCTGTCAGAAGTTTCCGGATCAACAATAGTAGCTCCGGAGATGTCGAATCCGCCTTCTGCTGCTTTTGCCTTAATAGTCTCCTCATTACCGATCAGGACGATCTTGGCAACGCCCTCTTTCAGAATCTTGTCAGTTGCCTCAAGAGTTCTCATATCCTCTGTCTCTGGCAGTACAATTGTTTTAATGTTTTCTTTTGCTCTTTTTTTGAGCACTTCAACAAATCCCATGATTAAAATGGCTCCTTTCATTATTTGGCCTGACGGCCCGATGAGACGCTTCTGTAAGCATCTCACAGATAAGTTTATTATACCCCCTGGTATTGCTTATTTCAAGCATTTCCCACTGATAATTCATAATCAGAAGGTATTTTTTAAGGTGCAATTTTTCGTTTCTGAATGTTTTGTCCAAACAGAAGCTGTTTCGTTTGTTTCAATGGAAAATCTGTGCTAAAATAAAATCCTCAATATTTCAGAAAACCGGAGAAATCATATGAACGTTACGGGAATCATTGCAGAATATAATCCCTTTCATCTGGGTCATCTGCACCAGATCACTTATGTAAGGGAAAAACTGAACTCTGATTATATCATTGTTGCCATGAGCGGAGATTTTGTTCAGCGGGGAACCCCTGCCCTTCTCTCTAAATATACACGGGCCGAGGCCGCCCTTCTGTGCGGCGCGGATCTCGTACTGGAACTGCCTGTACAGGTTTCTTCTGCCAGTGCGGAATTTTTTGCAGGGGGAGCTGTTTCTCTTCTTAACGGATTAGGAGTCGTGGATCAGTTATGTTTCGGAAGCGAAGAGGGGACTGTGGAGGGAATGCAGCTGGCCGCCCGTATTTTAAACGAGGAGCCGCAAGGCTTCCGTGATCTTCTGAAAAACAGCCTGAAGCAGGGAATGTCCTTTCCCGCAGCCAGAAGCCAGGCTCTCGGCAGGTATCTTTGCACGTTACATTCTTTGGGCGAAAAAAATCTGTCCGCATTTTCGGACACCCTTCTCTCTTCTCCCAATAATATTCTGGGAATCGAATACTGCCGCGCCCTTCTCAGACTTCACAGCTCCATCAAGCCAGCGACACTGAAGCGGGAAGGCTCCGGGTATCATGACCTTGCATTAAAAAACAATCAGGCTCCTTCTGCCTCTGCAGTCCGTGCTTTTCTTTCAGAACAGAGCGGCCGGACTCCTTCATCCGACAGTGTTAAAGATTTTTCTGCTCTGGAAAACATGCTTCCCGCTGCCTCCCTTCAGCTTCTGAAAAATGCATTTTCCAGACAGGAATTTCTTACAGAAAACGACCTTGACCTGATTCTGCACTACTGTCTTACAGGACAAACATCAGAAGAACTCAGTAAATATGCAGACGTTTCTCCTGACCTTGCAGCGCGGATCATCAACTGCCTGAATGATTACAGAGGCTTTTGTCAGTTTACAGAACTTCTGAAAACAAAGGAACTGACACATACAAGAATCCAGAGGGCTCTTCTGCACATTCTTCTTCAGATCAGAGAAACCCCTAAAGAGCTTTCCTTCGGCAGGGTTCTGGGATTCAGAAAAAGCGCTTCCCCTCTTTTAAAAGAAATAAAAAAAAGAGGAACCATTCCCCTAGTGACCAAGCCCTCTTCGTCAGCGAAAACATTTACTGCGGATAAAAAAAAACTGCTGGATACCAATACCGCAGCCTCCAACATATATGAAAGCCTGATCTGTCATAAGACAGGACGGGCCTTTGTTCACGAATACCAGAAACAGATGATTCTGATTCCCTAAATTTCAAAGGGGAAAACGAAAAATGTCGTTTTCCCCTTCAGAAACCTGTAAGTCTTTCCTGAGTCCCGGTGCTTTTTCATATTCTCTGATTTATCTCAGTTTCCACACTCAATGCTGATCTCATTAAACTTCTCAAGAATGTCATCAATACTCATGGCAGCCTTTTCCTCACCTGCGCAATCGATCACACTTTTTCCCTGATGCATCATCAGAAGCCGGCTTCCATAATCTACCGCATACCGGAGATTATGAGTAACCATGATCGTTGTCAGATGTTTTTCTTTTACAATTTTGTCCGTAAGCTCCATAATAATCTCTGCTGTTTTTGGATCCAGAGCTGCTGTATGTTCATCAAGGATCAGAAATTCAATAGGCGTCATCGTTGACATGAGAAGAGCCATTGCCTGACGCTGTCCCCCGGAAAGAGAGCCCACTTTTACATGCATTTTATCTTCCAGTCCCAGATTCAGAGGTCTCAGAAGCTCCCGATAATATTCAACTCTGTGTTTATTCACGCCTCTTCCAAGTCCAAAGCGTTTTCCTTTATTGTCTGCCAGAGACATGTTTTCCAGAATGGTCATGGACGGACAGGTTCCAAGAGACGGATTCTGGTACACACGGCCGATCTTTTCGTTTCTTTTAAACTCTTTTGCATTTGTAATATCCCTGCCGTCCAGAAGGATATTCCCTGACTCTACCGGAATACTGCCGCAGATAATATTCAGCATGGAAGTTTTTCCCGAACCGTTGCTGCCCACCACAGAAAGAAACTCTCCATCCTTAACTGTAAGGTTAAAGCCTTTGAACAGGCACATTTCATTGACTGTTCCCGGATTGTAATATTTATAAATGTTTTTTAACTCAAGCATCGATCTTCACCTTTTTCTTTCTTTCCATGCTGATCAGAAGCACGATCAGAAACAGCGCTGCTGTAATAAGCTTCATATCCTGGGGTTCAAAATTTCTCATTGCAACAGCAGTACATGCCTTGTAAAGAACAGAACCAAGAATCACAGCCGCAGTTGCTCTGATAAAGGTCAGCTTCCGGAACAGGCTGGTTCCAATAATAACACTGGCAAGGCCTATGACCACCGCGCCGGTTCCCATGGAAATCTCAAACACTCTTTCCTCCTGACAGAAAATACATCCGGCCAGAGCGATCAGTCCGTTTGCAATAGCAAGACCCAGGATTTTTACATTTCCCTGATCCTTTGCAAGGGAAGTCACCAGCTTTTCATTGTCGCCTACTGCTCTTAAAAGAAAGCCCGATTTGCTTTTCATATAAAAGTCAAGTACCAGCTTTGTGATCAGCGCAAGAATCACGATCACGATCAGTGTGGCATAAGGCTTCACAGCCTCCGGAAAAAGATTTTCCAGAAAGCTGTTTTTAAAAATAGTTTCTTTGGAAAACAGAGGGACATTGGAGCTTCCTGCTATACGGAGGTTAATGGTCCACAGCGCGGTCATCATGATAATACCGGATAAAAGATCCCGGACCTTTCCCTTTACATGGATCAGTCCTGTACATGCTCCGGCCAGCGCCCCTGCTGCAAAAGCAGCCGGAAGGGTCACATAGGGATTTACGCCCTTTGCGATCAAAGCTGCGGTTACTGCAGCCCCCAGGGGAAAGCTTCCGTCTGTAGTCAGATCCGGAAAATCCAGTATTTTATATGTGATATAAACACCCAGAGCAAGAATACCGTAGATCAGTCCCTGCTCAATGATCGTGATAATAAAATCCATGGCCTTTCAACCTCCATAAAAATCTTTGTTACGCTTCTGTAATTTCTTCAAAAACCTCTGCTGCCGTCTCAGTCATTTCCTCCGGAATCTCGATCTCCAGCTTTTCTGCCGCCGCAGTATTCACATACAGAGATGCCTCTTCGATCGTTTCAAAAGGAAGCTCAGAGGCTTTTTTCTCACCCTTTAATACCTGAGCAGCCATTTTTCCGGTCTGTTTTCCAAGTTCAATATAATCAAGTCCCTCTGCTGCAAGGCAGCCCAGTTTTACCTGTTCGATCTCGCTTCCGAATACCGGGATTTTTTTCTCATTTGCCATTTCAAGGATTGTGGGAAGGGATGAAACAACAGTATTGTCTGTAAGGTTTGTCATACAGTCAACCTTTTCCAGAAGCGACTGCGCAGCCAGTGGAATATCCGCGGTTGTTGCAATTCCCGCTGTCTCGATCTTAAAATCATATTCTCCGGCAAGCTCCTCATATTCCTTTACTGCCGCTTCAGAATTCGCCTCGCTTGTGGTATACATGATTCCAATGGTCTCTGCTTCCGGAAGCATCTGGCGGATCATTTCAAGCTGCTGCTTTACCGGAAGCTTATCGCTTGTTCCTGTGATCTCACCTACAGGGTTTCCCTCGTCGTCGGCAAGCTCTGCTGCCAGAGGATCTGTAACTGCTGTATAAATAACCGGAATACCTGCGTCCATTGCTGCATTATAAAGACTCTGGGCGCTTGGAGTGGCAATTCCCACCATAAGATCCACTTTATCCGCTGCAAACCCGTCAGAAATCTGTCCGCAGGTTCCCATATCTGCTGCTGCATTCTTATATTCTACGGTAAGATTTTTGCCCTCTTCAATGCCTTCCTCTTTCAGTCCTTCCAGAAAGCCTTCTCTGCAGTTGTCCAGAGATCCATGCTCTGCAAACTGCTCGATCCCAATAGTATACTCTTCTTCCGCATAAACCGTTGCTGTTCCTGCCAGTGTCATTGTCAGTAATGCTGCTCCTAATACCTTTGCTGTTGTTTTTGTTTTCATGTTGTTTTCTCCTCTCTCTACGATTCTTTTTGCTTTACCGGAAGTATATGCCAGCCTCCGGCATCCTGTCTGCGAGAAAGAAAGCTGTGATACCTGTCCTTTGAAACAAAAAACCGCCCCAAGCTAATGCTTGAGACGGTAATAATTTCTTATTATCGCGGTACCACTCAAATTGACAAAATGTCCACTTTCTCATGTACAAACATACACTCCTGATTGGTAACGGGTTCGGTTCCCGTCAGTGCCTACTCTCTACACAGAGATTTCGGACTGCCCTCGGAAGGCCATTCAACAATCAGCCTCATACAGACTTCCACCAACGTCTGCTCTCTGGAATGATGCATAAATGTTTACTTCTCTTCCTCATCGGTTTTGATGTTATTACTTTACCACATCAAACTGCTGTTGTCAACCCTGTTTTTAATTTTTAAAGCTGTGGATCGGCGCCGGAATTCTTCCGCCGCGGTCAACAAATGCCTGACAGGAGAACTGGTTTACCGGCATGATCGGAGCGTATCCCAGAAGGCCTCCAAATTCAACAGTCTCTCCGACGCCTTTTCCGATTACCGGAATCACACGTACTGCTGTTGTTTTCTGGTTTACCATACCAATAGCGGCTTCATCTGCAATGATTCCGGAAATGGTAGATGCTTTTGTATCTCCGGGGATTGCGATCATATCAAGTCCTACAGAGCAGACACAGGTCATTGCCTCAAGTTTTTCCAGAGAAAGAGCGCCAAGGTTGACCGCGTCGATCATTCCCTGGTCTTCACTGACCGGAATAAAAGCGCCGCTTAAACCGCCCACTGCTGTAGATGCCATAACTCCGCCTTTTTTTACCTGGTCATTTAAAAGAGCAAGAGCCGCTGTGGTTCCTGGAGCGCCTACACGCTCAAGTCCGATCTCTTCCAGAATCTCTGCAACGCTGTCGCCAATAGCCGGTGTGGGCGCAAGAGAAAGATCCACGATTCCAAAAGGTACTCCCAGACGTCTGGATGCTTCCTGGGCTACCAGCTGTCCCACACGGGTAACCTTAAATGCAGTTCTCTTGATCATTTCACACAGAGTTTCAAAATCCTCTCCGCGAACCTTCTGAAGGGCTGTTTTTACAACACCCGGGCCGCTGACGCCAACATTGATGATACAGTCTGCTTCTGTTACTCCGTGGAAAGCACCTGCCATGAAAGGATTGTCATCCGGAGCATTGCAGAATACCACCAGTTTCGCGCAGCCAAGGGAATCCTGCTCCTTGCTTGCCTGCGCTGTTTCCAGCACGATCTCGCCCATAAGCTTTACTGCATTCATGTTGATTCCTGTTTTTGTGGAACCTACGTTTACAGAACTGCACACACGCTCTGTCTCTGCCAGAGCCTGAGGGATTGAGTGGATAAGAAGCTCTTCTGCCGGAGTCATTCCCTTGCTTACAAGCGCAGAATAGCCTCCGATAAAATTAACGCCTACAGTCTTGGCAGCTCTGTCCAGTGTTTTTGCAATGGTCACAAAGTCCTGGCTGGTATGGCAGGCAGCGCCGCCTACCAGCGCGATCGGAGTAACGGAAATACGCTTGTTGACAATGGGGATCCCATATTCTGTGGCGATTTTATTTCCTGTTTCTACAAGATCCTTTGCATATTCTGTGATTTTCTTATAAATATTTTCATTTACCTTATCAAGATCGCTGTCAATGCAATCCAGAAGGCTGATTCCCATAGTGATGGTACGAACGTCAAGGTTCTCCTGTTCGATCATCTTATTGGTCTCATTTACTTCAAACATATTAATCATAAGTAGGTGTCTCCTTAAATTCTGTGCATTTTGTTGAAAATATCCTCGTGCTGGCAGTGGATCACTACGCCAAGCTCATCTCCCAGAGCTGTAAGCTCTTCTGCAAGAGCCGCGGTATCTTTCTGACACGCGCTGGTATCTGTTACCATCATCATATTAAAATAACCCTGAACAATAGTCTGTGTGATATCAAGGATATTCACCTGATGCTCTGCCAGATATGTACATACTCTGGCAATGATGCCTACTCCGTCATTTCCTACTACTGTGATAATTGTTTTTTTCATGGCTTTGTCCTTTCTATATGGTAACTGCTTCGGAAACAAAATCCCGCTTCGCTACCTGAATTTTAAAATCCTTTGATTTATAAGGGTTGTCTCCCAGTGTTACCTCTGAACATACGGTTTCATAGGCAAGCTCTTCATAATTGTTTTCCCTGCTTAAATGTCCCAGAAAAACAGCTTTCATATTGTCATGAAGAAGCCTGCAGAGAAGCCTTCCTGCATTTTCATTGGACAGATGTCCTCTGTCTCCCAGAATCCTCTGTTTCAGATAATAGGGGTATTTTCCCACCTGAAGCATCCGGATATCATGGTTGGCCTCCAGAAGAATTGCATCCAGATTCTGAAGATTTTCAATAATATAGTCATTATATTTTCCAAGGTCCGTAGCAATGCCCACAGAGCTTTCCCCACATTCCAGGCGATAACCTACCGGCTGGGCCGCATCATGTGGAATGGTAAACGGATTGATCCGCAAATCCTTGATCTCAAATGCCTGATCCTCCCGGATTTCCCGGAAAATCCCCTCCGGTATTTTTCCAAGGGAGCCGCACCGAAGCATGGCGTCTACGGTTCCTCCTGTAGCATAAATAGGAATGCCGTATTTTCTGGCGATCACTCCCAGACCTTTGATGTGATCTGAATGCTCGTGAGTGATCAGAATACCGTCAATATCACGGCCTGTCAGATCCAGGCTGTTCAGACCCTGTTCCATTTTTTTGCCGCTGATTCCTATATCTACCAGAACATGGGCGCATTCCGAGCCCACATAAATACAGTTCCCGCTGCTTCCGCTGGCTATACTGCAAAATCTCATAGTTTCTTTATCCCTTCATCTATCTGTCTGTACGTCTCGTCCAAAAGGCCGTTATTTGTCACCACATAATCTGCATGTGAACGAAAATAAGCCTCTGACGCCTGACTTGCAATAATGCTCTCTGCCTTCTGGCGGCTGTAGCCTCTGCTTTCCATAAGGCGCTGTATCCGTATTTCCTGATCGGTATGGATATACCAGATTTTATGGCAGATCGTATCATAATGATCTTCAAGAAGAAGCGCGGCCTCCACCACAAAAAGACCGCGGCCATTTTTCTGCTCTTCCTCTATTCTCTCCAGAATAAAAGCCTTAACCGCCGGATGAATGATCTCATTCAGTCTGCAGCGCATTTGCTCATTACAGAATACTACATCCGATACCGCCTTACGGTCAATGGTATTATCATTTTTTACAATATTTTTTCCAAATAAACTGATCACCTGAGCATAGCAGCGTTCGCCGGGTTCCATAACCTGATGACCTACCTGGTCCGCCTGTATGACACAGGCAGACAAATGCTTTTCCAGGTAGTTCAAAACTGTGCTTTTGCCGGCTCCCACACCGCCGGTGATACCAATAATCTTCATCGTCTGATCTGTCATTTTGCCTCGTACCAGCTTTCGCCCTGATGCATGTCGATCTCAAGCTCCACAGCAAGCCGGGCAGCTCCTTTCATTTCCTCTTCCAGTATTCTGGACACTGCCTCCACCTCATCTTTTTTTGTCTCGATCAGCAGTTCATCATGAACCTGAAGCACCAGTCTGGACTGAAGTCCTTCCCGGAGCATTCTTTCATACACGCGGTTCATGGCAATTTTAATGATATCTGCCGCTGTTCCCTGAATCGGAGAATTCATAGCCACCCGTTCCCCGAAGGATCTCTGCATAAAGTTTCCTGATTTCAGCTCCGGAATGGGCCGCCTCCTGCCAAACATGGTAGAAACATATCCCTTTTCTTTTCCTTCATCAACCATCCGGTCGAGAAAAACTTTAATGCTGGGGTAGGTCTCAAAATATTTCTCTATATATTCTGCCGCTTCTTTTCTTGTAATACTTAAATCCTGGCTGAGCCCAAAGGAGCTGATCCCATATACAATTCCAAAGTTTACCGCCTTTGCATTTCTTCTCTGTAAATCGGTTACCTCATCATAGGGAACATGGAATACCTGAGAAGCGGTCAGCCTGTGAATATCCTCCGCCTCACGGTAAGCCTGGATCAGCTTTTCATCCCCGGACATATGAGCCAGCACACGAAGCTCGATCTGAGAATAGTCTGCGTCAAGGAACACACACCCGTCCTCAGGTACAAATACCTTTCGGATCAGTCTTCCCAGCTCCATGCGAACCGGAATATTCTGAAGGTTCGGTTCTGTGCTGCTGATGCGTCCTGTGGCAGTGATCGTCTGATTAAAAGTAGAATGGATCCTTCCGTCTTCTTCAATTACTGCGCCAAGGCCGTCTGCATAGGTGGATTTCAGCTTTGTAAGCTGCCGATATTCAAGAATATCATTTACAACAGGCTGCTCCGGAGCCAGTTTTTCCAGAATATCTGCCGCTGTGGAATATCCGGTTTTTGTCTTTCTTCCTCCCGAAATCCCCATTTTTTCAAAAAGTATTACTCCAAGCTGCTTCGGAGAGTTAATATTAAATTCCTCTCCCGCCTTTTCGTAGATCAGCTTTTCCAGCTCACGGATCCGGACGCTGAGTCTTTCGCCATATGCTTTCAGTTCCTCTCCTTTTACGCAGATTCCGCATTTTTCCATGGAATCCAGAGTAAATACAAGAGGAAGTTCAATGTCCGTATAAACCTGCCACATTCCTGTTTCCTTAAGCTCTGCCTCTGTTTTCTCCCTGGCAGCATAGGCAGTAAACGCCTGATAACAGGCACAGATTCCCAGATTTTCGGAAGATTTTTCCCAGGCTTTTTCATACGTATCTTTTCCAAGAAGCTCTTCCCTGGATGGAATACTGATTCCTCCGATATACTCTCTGGCAATGTCCTCGTAAGTATAAGAGGATTTCAGAGGATTCAGAAGATAAGCCCCGATTCCAAGATCAAATACCCGTTCCGGTTCCAGAGATTCCACGTGCTTTAAAAGCATTTTAATATCCATGGCGCTGATCACTGTGGCTTCTCCCAGTTTTCTCAGCTTTTCACAAAGATATTCTCCTGACAGAAGCCCTTCTGCAGGAATATAATATACTTCTTCTTTTTCCAGCGCAATTCCAAGGCCATATACATTGTTTTTGTCTGCAATCAGCGCAATTCCTGCCATAGAATTACGCGCAGCTTTTTCAAACAGAGCTTCCACGCCCGAAAGCTCACTGCACACAAAGAAATTCTGCTCTATGGTATTTTCCGGTACCGCCTCCGCGTCAAATCTGCCCAGAAGATTTTTAAACTCCAGTCTTCTGCATAGCTCATAGGCCTGCTGTGTATAAAGATTTCCAAGGCGCGCCTCTTCATAAGAGTATTCAAGAGGGCTTTCTGTATTGATGGTTGCCAGAGTTTTGCTTAAAACAGCCAGATCGTAGTGTTCTCTCATCGATTCTTTGGCCTTATTGGGTTTTATTTCTTCCAGGTGCTCATGGGCGTTTTCTATTGAGCCAAACTGGGCAATGATCTTTGTGGCAGTTTTTTCCCCCACACCCGGAATCCCCGGGATATTGTCTGAAGAATCCCCCATCAGCGCCTTCAGTTCAATGATCTGAGGCGGCGTTACCTGATATTTTTCCAGTACCTCTGCCGTGTGAAAATTCTCTATGGTGGTTTTGCCCTTTGAGGTTTTTGGAAGGCGGATCATCACTTTATCCGTAGCAAGCTGAAGAAGATCCCTGTCACCGGATAAAATTGTTACCTCCATGCCCTTCTGTTCACTTTTTCTGGCAAGGGTTCCCAAAAGGTCATCTGCCTCATAGCCTGGCATGGAAACAGTTTTTATCCCCATGGCAGTGAGCATTTCTCTCATCAGAGGAACCTGCTCTACCAGCTCCGGCGGCATTCCCTTCCTGGTACCCTTGTACGCATCATAAAGCTTATGTCTGAATGTAGGCTCATGCAGGTCAAATGCCACTGTCAGATAATCCGGCTTTTCTTCTTCCAGTATACGAAACATAATATTCAGAAACCCGTACACTGCTCCCGTATGTTTTCCCTCTGAATTTGTCAGATCGGGAAGTCCGTAAAAGGCACGGTTTAAAATGCTGTGCCCGTCGATCAGTAAAATTTTTTCACTCAAACTGCTGTCCTCCTGAGATTGTCTTTTTACCAGAAATGTTTTATTTCAAAAAATATGAAAATAAAGAATACAACCAGCACTACGGTCAGAATCACTGTAAGGATTCCTCCGGCAAACTGTATTCCCCTTCTCTTATGGATATTTCTTCTGGCCCTGCGGATATCCTGTTCCAGAAGCTTCTGAAAATCCAGTACAGAACCGTCCTCCTGTTCATCCAGCTGCTGGGTTACTTTGTTGACTATAAAATAAGTCTCCAGCTCGTCATAACAGGAAGGGCAGTGTTCAATATGATCCAGAAATTCTTCCATTTCATCTGTTTTCAGGGTATGGTTCATGTACCGCGCCACCATACTTTCTGCAGTACGGCAGTCCAGCTCAGATATCTGTCCTCTTCTGATCATCTAAAATCCCTCCTGTCCGCTTCTGATATCATACCATAAAAAAAGGTGATTCTCAACGCATTTCGCTGGAATCACCTTCTTCTCTTGGTATTATTATTCTGTTATTTCAGGTATTATGGTCTGTGTATTTTCCGGAGCAGCATTTGTTTCCACAGCAGGAACAGGGGTGTTCAGAATCTGCATAAATTCCTCTCCGGTAATGGTTTCATGCTCATACAGATACTGGGCCAGCTCGTGGAGCTTTCCAATATTGTCCTGAAGAATCTTCAGAGCCTTATCATGCTGAGTCTTTACAAGCTCTACCACTTTTTTATCGATTAGTGTCTGGGTCTCAAAGGAGCAGGCAAGGGTTGCGTCTCCGCCAAGATACTGGTTGCTTACATTCTGCATGGCAACCATATCAAAATCCTCGCTCATCCCAAACTGGGAGATCATGCCTCTTGCAATTTTTGTGGCCTGTTCAATATCATTGGAAGCGCCTGTGGTAATGGTATGGAAAATCAGCTCCTCTGCAGCACGTCCGCCGGTAAATGTGGCGATCTTATTTTCCAGCTCCTCCTTTGACATCAGAAAGTGTTCCTTTTCATCTACCTGCATGGTATATCCAAGGGCCCCTGAAGTACGTGGAATAATTGTAATCTTATGGACAGGCGCAGACTCTGTCTGTTTTGCCGCCACAAGAGCATGACCAATCTCATGATAAGAAACAATCAGCTTTTCCTTATTGGAAAGCACACGGTTTTTCTTCTGATATCCGGCAATGACAACCTCAATACTCTCCTCAAAATCTGCCTGAGTGGCAAACTTACGTCCGTCCCGGACAGCACGAAGAGCCGCCTCATTGACAATGTTTGCAAGCTCTGCGCCGGAAGCGCCGGCAGCAGCCTTTGCGATCTCGTCAAAACGGACCGTATCTGCAATTTTAATCTTTTTCGCATGAACCTTAAGAATCTCTTCTCTTCCCTGAAGATCAGGAAGCTCCACCGGGATTCTTCTGTCAAAACGCCCCGGACGGAGAAGAGCCGGGTCAAGAGAATCCGGTCTGTTGGTTGCAGCCAGAATCACCACACCTTTAGAACCGTCAAAGCCATCCATCTCTGTGAGAAGCTGGTTAAGAGTCTGCTCACGCTCATCATTTCCGCCCGAAAAACCTGCACCGTCACGTTTTTTACCAATGGTATCAATCTCATCGATAAATACAATACAGGGAGCCTTTTCATTGGCCTGCTTAAATAGATCGCGGACCTTGGCCGCACCCATACCTACAAACATTTCCACAAACTCAGAACCGGAAATAGAAAAGAACGGAACCTCCGCCTCTCCTGCAACTGCTTTTGCAAGAAGAGTCTTTCCTGTTCCAGGAGGGCCTACAAGAAGAGCGCCTTTGGGCATAGATGCGCCAATTTCCGTATATTTCTGAGGATTGTGCAGATAATCCACGATTTCTGTCAGCAGCTCCTTTGCCTCATCCTCTCCTGCAACATCAGAAAACTTGATTCCAGTAGAAGATTTTACATATACCTTGGCATTACTTTTTCCAAAGGACATAGCTCCTCCAGGACCGCCGTTTCCCATGGAAGACATCATTTTCCTGCTGAGCCAGCGTCCCAGGAAAATAAAAATCCCAATAGGAATCACATAGCTTAAGATCAGAGTAAAGAAAATGGACGGGCTTTCCGGAAGTACTTCATCCATTACAACGTCTGCATCCAACAGACGGTTTACAAGATCCGGATCATCCATCTGAACAGTCTTGCAGGTCAGTGTATTTCCTGTTTTCGGAGATTTTACCTCATAATAAATGTAGCCCTCTTCAATAGTCGCCCGGGTTACATTGCCCTTTTCCACACTTTTAATAAAAGTGGAATAATCTGTTTTTTCGATACTTCTTTCCTGAATCGCCGGTACAACCAGAATGTTCAGAAGAACGATAATAACACCTACAATAATATAATATACATAAAGAGGTCTCTTGGTAGGCGTTTTACCAGGTTTTTTGTCGCCTAAATTCATATATTGTCTATCCTCCATCCCCGTTACATCATATCGGAATCACTTATCAGTATCTCCCAATATGTGCAAAGTTATTTACCTGATGTAACATACCACCTTTTCCGTCTGATTTCAATGTACTTCCTGTGAAATATTATTAATTTTTCATAAAAAGAGTTTGGGATGTGCAGGATAGCCTCTGCAAACTGCTTTTCCGGTATTTAACTGCCAATCTGCCGTTTATGTTGCTGTCCACTCCGTTTATACCACCCCGGGTAACCGGTGTGTCATTTAAAGGACCTCATTTAAAGGACGGCATCTTTAAAATTTTTCTTGCAGAATTCTGTCTTTTGTGTTAATATAATTATCGGTTCATGTGCCGCTGTGGCGGAATTGGCAGACGCACTTGACTCAAAATCAAGCGGGTAACACCGTGCCGGTTCGAGTCCGGCCAGCGGCATTTGATAAAAAGAGAACGTATATTTCATTTTCGAAATGTACGTTCTCTTTTTCGTTGATTCTGTACTGAAACAGTTTCAATCCTCACCACAGCAGCAATCTTGTTATTACAGCAATGGCTTCCTCTGTTTTCAGAAGCTTATTTTTTCATGACTGTTTTTCTTCCAAACACAAAACTGGATTTTTCTTCCTGTCCCCATCTGTTTCCCTTCAGATTCCCAGGGCAATCTCCATCATCTGAGAAAAGGAAGTCTGTCTCTCCTGAGCAGAAAGCGCCTCCTTTTTAAAAATATGATCGGAAATCGTCAGAATAGCCAGAGCTTTCTTTCCTGCTCTTGCAGCATTCATATAAAGAGCCGCGCATTCCATTTCCGTACATAATACCCCCATGCTTCTCCATGCCGGAGCAGCAGCCGGATCTTCATTATAAAACAGATCTGAGGACAGCACGTTTCCCACATGGACAGGAATCTTTAATTCATGTGCTTTTTTTACTGCTTTATCCAGAAGCCCGTAGTCTGCCGTAGGCGCAAAAGTTCCCGGAAGACAGTACTGATGAGCATAGGAGGAATCTGTACAGGCGCCAATAGCCAGAACCACATCTCTTACATTCACATGATCCTGAAGGGCTCCTGCGGACCCAATGCGAATGATCTCATCTACATCATAAAAATGAAACAGCTCATAGCTGTAAATACCCATGGAAGGCATTCCCATTCCGGCTCCCATAACAGAAATCTCCTGTCCATGATAAGTTCCTGTATAGCCCAGCATGTTTCTCACTGTATTAAAGCAGACCGGATCTTCCAAATAAGTTTCTGCAATATATTTTGCCCGCAAAGGATCTCCCGGCATCAGAACTCTCCTGGCAATATCTCCTTTTTGCGCGGCATTATGCGGTGTTGGTATACTCATAGCTATCCCTCCTTTTTTATATAAATCATATGCTTATTTTCGGTGGTCTTCCCGGATCAGCTGCCGGATCGCCCGGATTCCGACTCTCACAGCCATATCCGTGTCATAAATCAGAGGATTATCCATTCCCCTCTTTGCCCTCTCCTGATTTCCCAGAGCCAGAAAAGCTGCTCCACAGCGAACCCTAAGATAATTTGCAACTATAAAAAGCGCAGCTGATTCCATTTCTGAGGCAAGGCATCCCAGCCGCAGCCATGCCTCCCATTTGTTCTGCAGCTCATAACTGACAGGCTTTATCTCCGGAGAATGTTGTCCGTAAAAAGAATCCTTACTCTGTACCACCCCTGTGTGAAACGTACAGCCAAGCTCTTCTGCAGCAGAGGCCAGCGCATTTGTCACATGAAAATCCGGTACTGCCGGAAATTCAATGGGCGCATATTCTTTGCTGGTTCCTTCCATACGTACAGCTCCGGTAGCGACTACAATATCGCCGCCTTTGACTGTCAACTCCATTCCGCCGCAGGTACCTACTCTGATAAAAGTATCTGCTCCGCACTCCACCAGTTCCTCCATTGCAATGGCAGCAGAAGGCCCTCCGATTCCGGTGGAAGTAACGCTGACTTTTTCTCCGTCCAGATATCCCGTATAAGTAACAAACTCTCTGTTATCTGCGATCAAAACCGGATCATCAAAATACTTCGCTATGGAAGCGCAACGTCCCGGATCTCCCGGCAGGATCACATACCTTCCGATTTCTCCTGCAGCCACCTGGATATGGTAGGCTTTTCCATCTGTTGAATATACCATAAAATCCCTCCTTACTTATATCCGGCAGTTTGCTCTTTTTATTCTGTCCAAAACTTCGTTTTTTCAAAACAAAAAAAGCTGCCAGAAAGCAAAAGAAGACCTGGCATCTGCCCGGTCTCCCTTTATTTTTATTTCAGTCTGTCTGCATCTTCGAGAAGCTTTTCATAAATCGGAAAGCAGTCGAAGGTGGCAAAATAATCCTTTGCAGTTTCTGCTCTTCGGATCATCTCAAAGCTTCCGTCCTCATGAAGAAGAATTTCTGCTGATTTCAGTTTTCCGTTATAATTATAGCCCATTGCAAAACCGTGAGCACCGGTATCGTGGATCACAAGAAGGTCTCCCTTGTCCACCTGCGGCAGATATCGGTCAATGGCAAATTTGTCATTATTCTCGCAGAGTGATCCTGTCACATCATAAAGATGGTCACAGGGCTGATCCTCCTTGCCCATAACCGTAATGTGATGATAGGCTCCGTACATGGCAGGACGCATCAGGTTTACCGCACAGGCATCCACTCCGATATACTCCTTATGAGTGTGTTTTTCGTGGATTGCTTTTGTAACAAGGCAGCCGTAAGGTCCCATCATAAAACGGCCCAGCTCCGTATAAATAGCAACATCTCCCATTCCTGCCGGAACAAGAACCTCTTCATAGACTTTACGCACACCCTCTCCGATCACGCGGATATCATTCGGCTTCTGATCCGGGCTGTATGGAATACCGATACCGCCGGAAAGATTAATAAAACTGATGTGCGCGCCGGTTTCCTTCTGAAGCTTCACTGCAAGCTCAAACATAACCTTTGCAAGCATTGGGTAATACTCATTTGTTACAGTATTGCTGGCAAGAAACGCATGAATACCAAAATTCTCCGCGCCTTTTTCTTTCAGAATACGGAATGCCTCAAAAATCTGATCTGTTGTCATTCCATACTTGGAATCCCCGGGATTATCCATAATATCATTGCTGATCTTGAACACACCGCCCGGATTGTAACGACAGCTGATGGTTTTTGGAATTCTTCCTGCAGCACGCTCCACAGCATCAATGTGAGTGATATCGTCCAAGTTGATAATTCCGCCAATCTCATCCGCATAACGAAACTCCTCTTCCGGTGTGTCATTGGAAGAAAACATGATATCTCCTTCCCTGCAGCCAAGAGCCTTTGCCATCATAAGCTCTGTCATGGAAGAACAGTCGCAGCCACAGCCATACTCCTGAAGGATCTGGATCAGATATGGATTAGGAGTTGCTTTTACCGCAAAAAACTCCTTAAATCCTTTGTTCCAGTCAAAGGCTTCCTTCAGCGCCTTTGCATTTTCGCGGATTCCTTTTTCATCATAAAGATGAAAAGGTGTGGGAAACTGCTCTTCAATTTCTTTTAATTTTTCCAGCGTAACAAATGGTCTTTTTTTCATAATAATTAACTCCTCGTTTGTCTCTTAAATATCTCCTCGTTTGTTTACTTCACATGCTGATGAGTAAACAGATGATCCTGGCAGTATTCATAGTTTCCATTGCATTTGGAACAGAACCGGAATTCAAGATTCGGATCATCTAATTCTGTACGTCCGCAGATCGCACATTTATGTTTTGCCGCGCTTCCTGTAGAAGGATTCACACGACTCTGGGCCATAGCCTTCTGAAATTCTCTCCGTCTCTTCACTTCCTTCGGATTATACCGGCTGCCGCTAAGAGCAGGAAAGAAAAACAGGATAAAGTTCAGGAAAGAAGCAATGATCGGCACAGTCATAACCCAGGCTCCCACTCTGACATAAGTGATAATGTTATACAGGATAATCGCTCCGTACACCCATCCCATCCACTTCATCTTAATGGGGATCACGAACCACAGAAGGATCTGCATGTTCGGATAGCAGGCAGCATAGGCAAGAAATACAGACATGCTGACATAATAAGTGGTAAATACACCGCCTACCAGATACATTCTCCCTGTAATAAAGTAGGTCAGAAATGAAGCTACAAGTACAAATAAAAGTCCTGAAAAAATATACAGGTTATAGCGGAACGTTCCCCAGGTACGCTCCAGAGAACTTCCTATGGGATAATAGAAAAAGAAAATGGAAATTGCAAACAACAGGAAGTTTCCTGTCTGCGGCGGGTAGATCACCCAGGTTACAAGTCTCCATATCTGTCCTTTCAGGATCATGGCCGGTTCCAGGCTGAGCATACTCAGCATACCGGGATTAATATACATCAAAAGATATCCCAGCACATAGCAAATCACCATGTACATAGTAAGGTTCGGAATTCCGTATCTTCCATACTTTCGTTCCAGTTTATCAATCCAATTCATAAACTCACTCAATCTCCTTTTTTATTCATTGACCGCGCTTTAAAAATATTTCTTTTTTGACAGCACAATTGCGGCGATCACACTGAGTGCTATGGATATCAGAATAACGATCAGGAATCCCCACTGAGTGCCGGAGAACGGCATTCCGGCAGCGTTAAGATTCATGCCGTAAGCACTGAAAATAATCGTAGGAATACTCATTACGATTGTGATCACAGATAATATCTTCATCACATCGTTCAGGTTGTTTGAAATAACAGAGGCAAATGCATCCATCATGCTTCTCAGAATGCCGCTGTAAATATTGGCCATTTCAATCGCCTGAGTATTTTCGATGATAACATCCTCCAGAAGCTCCGTATCCTCCGGATATTTTTTAATACTCTCCACCTTGATCAGCTTCTCCAGCACTGCTTCATTAGAACGCAGAGAAGTGGTAAAGTATACCAGTGATTTTTCCAGTTCCAGAAGTTCGATCAGTTCCTGATTTCTGGGAGAAAGATGAAGCTTTTCCTCCACCTGTTCACTTTTTTTATCTATAATACGAAGATAACGCAGGTACATACTGGCATTGCGGTACAGTATCTGCAGGATAAAACGTGTTTTCATATAGGTAAAAAAGTTTCTTACACGGCCTTCCATAAATCTTGTAAGAACCTGTGTATCCTCCAGACAAATGGTAAAAATCATTTTATCTGTTACTATAATACCGAGAGGGATGGTGCCGTACCAGTCCTTATCATTTCTCTCCTCGATCATAGGCACGTCAACCAGAATCAGCGTGTAATCATCTTCCACTTCAATACGGGAACGCTCTTCCTCATCCAGAGGGGCTCTGAGATCGTCTACTTCAATCTGAAACTGCTCCGAAATCTCAAAAATCTCCGTTGCTGTAGGATTCGTAAGAGCGATCCAGCAGCCATCCTGCGGTTCCTGTATTTCATGAATAGCACCTTCAGATGTCCGAAACATTCTAATCACGATTCTTTTCCCCTTTCCACTCTCTTTTTTCCATTCAGACCATCTGGTCTGAAAGTCCCTCATATATAAAAATACAGTATACATTATAAGTTGTGAACGGTTCTTTGTCAATTCATAAGACTTTTCATTAACAGGAAATTTACAATTTGAAAAAATCTGAATTTCGTACATAAGAAAGTACATTTTTGTGCTTATCGCAAACTTGTTCTTACATTATCTTTATGATATAATTAATTCCAGAAATCCGGCAGCGCAGCTGCCATCGTCATTCGGGTAAAAACAGTCAGGCGCCGTAAAATCGTATGTTTTTACTGGTATGATATAAAATCTCCGTATGACACCCCCCGGAAGGGCTGCCATACATAAAAACAGGAGGCAACAAAATGGAAAATAAAAAATATGTGGCGTATGTGGGAACCTATACTCACGGCTCCAGCAAGGGGCTTCAGGTTTATGATGTAGATGTGGAAAAAGGAACTCTCACAGAACGGAGCGAAGTAGAAGTAAGGAATTCTTCTCACACAGCCCTCTCCAAGAACGGTCTTTTTCTCTATTCTATTGAAGATGAAGGTGTTGCTGTATTCAGACGCGACAAAGACGGTGATCTGGAGAGAATCAACAGCGTAGATATCGATGGAATGAGAGGCTGTTTCCTTTCCACGGATGTAGACGGCAAATATCTTTATGTGGCAGGCTACCACGACGGAAAGGTAACTGTGGTACATACTCATCAGGACGGCCGCTTAGGCAGTCTTATGGACGGAGTTTTTCACAAAGGTCTGGGCAGCGTAGCTGAACGTAATTTCCGCCCTCATGTAAACTGTGTCCGTCCCACGCCGGACAACAAATATCTCTGCGCAGTAGACAACGGAATCGATCAGGTAAAAGTCTACCGCATCAACAAAAGACGCCATAAACTGGAGCTTGTGGACATTCTACGCTGTCCCAGGGAAAGCGGTCCCAGAATCATCCGCTTCAGTGAAGACGGACGATTCGCCTATATCCTTTTTGAGCTGAGCAATGAGGTTAAAGTGTACAGCTATGACGGCAGCGGTCTGACTCCGGAGTTTGAGCTTCTCCAGAGTGTTTCCACTTTAAGCAAAGAACACGATCAGGATTCTTTCCACAATGCCGCTTCCGGACTTGCGCTGGCCCCTGACGGAAAACATCTTTTCTGTACAACGGCAGGAGAAAACACGGTTTCCATGTATGAAATCGATCAGGAAACAGGCTTTCTGGAAAAGAAATTCACCCTTCCTATCAGTGGTGATTATCCCAAGGATCTGGTAATCTTCCCAGACAACCGTCATATTGCCATTGCCAATCACGCAAGCAATACCATCACAGTATTTACCGTTGATTATGAAAAAAATATTATTGTCATGAACGACAGACCTCATAAAATTGAAACCCCTAACAGTATCCATATCTGGGCAGTTCCGGAGGAACAGTAAAACATAGCTCATTCATCCCCGTTTGCTTTTGCAGACGGGGATATTTTATGCCCCGGATATATATGTTTAAGCTTTTTAATGTTGCCTGCAAGTGGAATCATCATCTCTGAAAAACCTTGATTTTTACAGGAAATAAAAAAAGACCCTGACCTGCAGAAATCACGCCCCAAAAGGCAAACCTCTGCAAGATCAAGGCCTTTATCTTATACTGTCTGATTTGACAGCCTTTTATTACTCTGCTTGGACACACAATGCACGATCAGCTCATGCATTGCCACAGGATTCTTCCCCGTGAAGCGTCTGCCGGAAGCCGACAGAATTCTTCAGAAAATCATCCCATGTATACACAGGATAAAGCCATTTCCCAGGATACGGGCTTTGCCCCAAAACAGGATATATGGCTTTGCCCTGTGACAAATTTATCTTACGCGTTCTTCTCAGCGATAGCTGCCTGAGCTGCTGCCAGACGAGCGATCGGTACACGGAACGGTGAGCAGGATACATAGTTCAGGCCGATCTTATGGCAGAACTCTACGGAAGACGGATCTCCGCCGTGCTCGCCGCAGATACCTACGTGAAGGTTCGGGTTAACCGGTTTTCCAAGTTTAATGGACATTTCCATAAGCTTGCCAACACCGATCTGGTCGAGTTTTGCGAATGGATCGTTCTCGAAGATCTTAGCGTCATAGTATGCATCCAGGAACTTACCAGCGTCATCACGGGAGAATCCGTATGTCATCTGTGTAAGGTCGTTTGTACCGAAGCAGAAGAAGTCAGCCTCTTTAGCGATCTCGTCTGCAGTAAGAGCTGCTCTCGGGATCTCAATCATTGTACCAACTTCGTATTTCAGATCAACGCCTGCTGCTGCGATCTCAGCGTCTGCTGTCTCAACAACAAATTTCTTAACATATTTAAGCTCTTTGATGTCGCCTACAAGCGGAATCATGATCTCTGGGCATACATTCCAGTCAGCGTGTGCTTTCTTAACATTGATAGCTGCACGGATAACTGCTTTTGTCTGCATCTTAGCGATTTCCGGATAAGTAACCGCAAGACGGCATCCACGATGACCCATCATTGGGTTGAACTCATGGAGAGAATCAATGATAGTCTTGATCTGCTCAACAGTTTTGCCCTGAGCGTCAGCAAGTTTCTTAATATCTTCCTCTGTAGTAGGAACGAACTCATGAAGCGGCGGATCCAGGAAACGGATAGTAACCGGGTTGCCTTCCAGAGCCTCATACAGCTTCTCGAAGTCTCCCTGCTGCTCCGGAAGGATCTTCTCAAGAGCTGCTTCTCTCTCTTCTACTGTCTCAGAGCAGATCATCTCACGGAAAGCGTCAATTCTGTCGCCCTCGAAGAACATATGCTCTGTACGGCAAAGACCGATACCTTCTGCGCCAAGCTCACGAGCTTTTTTAGCGTCAGCCGGAGTATCAGCGTTTGTACGAACCTTGAGTGTTCTGTATTTGTCAGCCCATCCCATGATTCTTCCGAACTCACCAGCGATTGTAGCGTCTACAGTCGGGATGATTCCGTCGTAGATGTTACCTGTGGAACCGTCAAGGGAGATGCTGTCTCCTTCGTGGAACTCTTTGCCGGCAAGTGTAAATTTCTTATTCTCTTCATCCATAGCGATCTCGCCGCATCCGGATACACAGCAAGTACCCATACCACGAGCAACAACTGCTGCGTGAGATGTCATACCGCCACGAACTGTCAGGATACCCTGAGCAGATTTCATACCGGTGATGTCTTCCGGAGAAGTCTCAAGACGAACAAGAACAACTTTCTCGCCTCTTGCAGCCCACTCTACAGCATCGTCTGCTGTGAAGACGATCTTACCGCAAGCAGCTCCCGGAGAAGCGCCAAGTGCTTTTGCCATTGGAGTAGCCTCTTTCAGAGCCTTAGCGTCGAACTGCGGATGAAGCAGTGTGTCGAGGTTACGAGGATCGATCATTGCTACAGCTTCTTCTTCTGTTCTCATTCCCTCGTCAACAAGGTCACAAGCGATCTTCAGAGCAGCCTGAGCAGTTCTCTTACCGTTACGTGTCTGAAGCATATACAGTTTACCATGCTCTACAGTAAACTCCATATCCTGCATATCTCTGTAGTGTTTCTCAAGAGTATTGCATACATTCTTGAACTCTACGAATGCTTCCGGGAATTTCTCTTCCATCTCGGAGATGTGCATTGGTGTACGAACACCGGCAACAACGTCCTCACCCTGAGCATTTGTAAGGAACTCACCGAACAGACCGTTCTCACCTGTAGCAGGGTCACGTGTGAAGGCAACACCTGTACCACAGTCATCGCCCATGTTACCGAATGCCATCATCTGTACGTTTACAGCAGTACCCCAGGAATATGGGATATCGTTGTCACGACGATATACGTTTGCTCTCGGGTTGTCCCAGGAACGGAATACAGCTTTGATAGCTCCCATTAACTGCTCCTTCGGATCAGACGGGAAATCAGCGCCGATTTTTTCTTTATATTCAGCCTTAAACTGATTAGCAAGAGTTTCAAGATCTTCAGCTGTAAGCTCAACGTCCTGAGTTACGCCCTTCTCTTCTTTCATTTTGTCAATCAGCTCTTCAAAATATTTCTTGCCAACTTCCATAACTACGTCAGAGTACATCTGGATGAATCTTCTGTAGCAGTCCCAAGCCCAACGTGGGTTGTTGGATTTTTCAGCTAAAGTATGAACAACTTCTTCATTTAAACCAAGGTTCAGGATAGTATCCATCATACCTGGCATAGATGCTCTTGCACCAGAACGAACGGAAACAAGCAGAGGATTTTCTTTGTCACCGAATTTCTTTCCGGTAACTCCTTCCATTTTGGTGATTGCTTCCATGATCTGAGCCATGATCTCATCGTTGATCTGTCTTCCGTCTTCATAGTACTGTGTGCAGGCTTCTGTTGTGATTGTGAAGCCCTGCGGTACAGGAAGACCCAGGCTTGTCATTTCAGCAAGGTTGGCACCTTTACCACCCAGAAGGTTTCTCATAGTAGCGTTACCTTCTGTAAACATGTAAACCCATTTTGCCATTTTACATTTTCCTCCTAAATTTTTGTTCTTTAAACATAAAAATATGTTTTTATACGCACATAGTTATTGTATAGATTTCTTCCCAAATAGTCAAGGACAAACTCAAAAAAAGGGGGAAAAACTATTATTTCCCCCCTTGCGCTCGTATCATGTCAGCGTTTTTTCTTCATATTCAGTACAAGATGTCTTGGAAGACCGTTCACCATGATCGGCTGATAATCTCCCTGGATCAGCGGTTTGATATAATCAATAAAGTCCTCTGTCACGTAAGAGCCGTCTCTTGTCATCCAGTTTCTTGGAACCAGTTTTTCCTCATTGGCAATGCGGTGCACATCATAAATACCTGTTTTTGCCATATACGGATCATCGGAAACACGGTCGATGACCACCATTTTTCCGGTATCTCCTTCGTCAGCAGCCTTTACTGCAGCGCCGCCCACCATAAACGCCTCGTCAATATCTGTCCGGGAAGCCATATGGGATGCGCTTCTCTGAAGTGTGGAGAACTCTACGGCTCTAGTTTTGCAGCCGCACTCTCCTGCCAGGAAGTTTGCCAGATACGCAGCAGTTCCCTGAAGCTGTTTATGTCCGAAGTTGTCCACGTAATCGCTGGAGCTTCCCAGCTCGCAGACATAACGCCCGTCAGCCAACTTGATTCCTTCAGACACCGCAATGACAACAGAATCCTTTTTCGTCAGCAGATCTTTGACCTTTGCCAGGAACTTCTCCACATCAAAAGGAATTTCCGGAAGATAAATAAGATCCGGGCCTTCGCAGTCCTCTGTTTTTGCAAGAGCAGCCGCCCCGGTAAGCCAGCCAGCGTTTCGACCCATGATCTCCATAATGGTGATCATCTTTTTCTTGTAGGTCAGACCTTCCGCATCGCGGATCACCTCTTTTGTGGAGGCTCCTATGTATTTTGCTGCGCTGCCAAATCCCGGAGTATGGTCTGTGAGAGCCAGATCATTGTCAATTGTTTTTGGCACACCGATAAATTTCTGCTTCTGTCCGGTAAGAATGGCATAATCCGACAGCTTTTTAATGGTATCCATGGAATCATTACCGCCAATATAAATAAACGTATCAATACTCAGCTTATTCAGAATTCCAAACAGTTTCTCATAAATATCTCTGTCTTCATGTATTTCCGGAAGCTTGTAACGGCAGGAACCAAGAAATGCAGACGGTGTTCTTTTCAGAAGCTCAATATCCAGTTCCGAATGAATCTGTGTAGACAGATCCACATACTGCTCATCCAGAAGTCCCTGTACTCCGTGAAGCATTCCGTATACCTTGTCAAAGCCTCGTTCAATGGCATTTTTATAAACGCCTGCCAGACTGGAATTAATTACAGAGGTGGGTCCCCCTGACTGTCCTACGATGATGTTTCTTTTTTTTGCCATATTCTGTTCCTCCTGTACAACAACCTATAATTGTTAATTTTAACAATATATATTCATTCCGTCAAGTTTATATTATATATTTTGCATATAATATTGTTTGATTTCAAATTATGCATAGTCAAAATATACATCTTCGCAGGAAACAAAAAGCAACCTAAAAGACAATATTGCACGTATTATTTCGACACGGATTCTTATTTCTCTGCTATTTCAACAGTTTCATTCAGAGAAAGAGTATTTCCCTTATTGCTGTTGGAATTCCGAAAGAAGCGACATACAAAATCTCTTTAAAAAAGACTTCCAAAATGCAGGAATAGGGCAGGTTTCCTAAGAATCCCACCCCAAAACTTGACATAGAGCCCAAAAAGCAGGGCAGTATCCCAAAGAATACCGCCCCGGTTATTGACATCATGTCCTGTTATTTTTTATTAAAATGTAAACTTGTCTGCAAAGTAAGCGTCCAGCTCGTCGATTTTCACGCGAACCTGCTCCATGGTATCACGGTCGCGGACAGTTACTGCGCCGTCTGTCTCGGAATCAAAGTCATAGGTTACACAGAACGGAGTTCCGATCTCATCCTGTCTTCTGTAACGCTTTCCGATATTTCCACGGTCGTCATACTCGCAGTTGTATTTTTTAGAAAGCTGCTGATAGATCTTCTCAGCGCCTTCATTCAGCTTCTTGGAAAGAGGAAGCACACCAATCTTTACCGGAGCAAGCACCGGATGGAAACGGAGCACAGTACGCACATCATTTTTCTCAGCGTCAAGAACCTCTTCATCATATGCGCTGCACAGGAATGCAAGCACCATACGGTCAGCTCCCAGTGACGGCTCAATCACATACGGAATATATTTCTGCTTCTTCTCGTCGTCAAAGTAAGTCAGATCCTGACCAGAAACATTCTGATGCTGTGTCAGGTCATAGTCTGTTCTGTCAGCAATACCCCACAGTTCCCCCCAGCCAAACGGGAACAGGAACTCCACGTCTGTGGTAGCTTTGCTGTAGAAGCTCAGCTCTTCCTGATCGTGGTCGCGATAACGTACCTCATCCTCTTTAAGACCCAGAGAACTGAGCCAGTCAAGGCAGAACTGCTTCCAGTATGCAAACCATTCAAGGTCTGTATCCGGCTCACAGAAAAATTCCAGCTCCATCTGCTCAAACTCACGGGTACGGAAGGTAAAGTTTCCAGGAGTGATCTCATTACGGAAAGATTTACCGATCTGTCCGATTCCAAATGGAATTTTCTTTCTGGAGGTTCTCTGTACATTCTTAAAGTTTACGAAAATACCCTGCGCGGTTTCCGGACGAAGGTATACGGTATTTTTTGCATCCTCAGTTACACCCTGGAAGGTCTTGAACATCAGGTTAAACTGACGGATGTCTGTAAAGTTATGTTTGCCGCAGCTTGGGCAGGGAACCTGATGCTCTTTGATAAATTCCATCATCTGTTCCTGAGACCAGGAATCTACGCTTCCTTCAATCTCGATCCCATGCTCTGCACAGTAGTCCTCGATCAGCTTATCTGCACGGAAACGCTCATGGCACTCCTTACAGTCCATCAGAGGATCAGAAAATCCGCCCAGGTGACCGGAAGCTACCCATGTCTGAGGATTCATAAGAATCGCACAGTCTACGCCTACATTGTAGGGAGACTCCTGAATAAATTTCTGCCACCACGCTCTTTTTACGTTGTTTTTCAGCTCCACACCCAAGTTTCCATAGTCCCAGGTATTTGCCAGACCACCGTAAATCTCAGAGCCCGGATAGACGAATCCTCTGGCTTTTGCCAGAGCAACAATTTTTTCCATTGTTTTTTCCATAATTATTCTCCTAAATTTTTCAATGTTCTTAACTGCCTGGTCTCCCCTGCAGTTATCAATGCTCTCATTATACTAGCATCCTTCTGCTTTTTCAACAGATTTCCACCCATTTTTCTTCCGGATAATCCACTACAACGCAGTCATTGTGATAAGTCCGTTCCGGAAGAACGATCATCACATGAGCCAGCTCTTTATTTACAGGAATCGCGCTTAAATGCCATACTCCTGTATGAAGAAGCACCATAGTTCCCTTTGGCACAAGAAAAGCTTCTGTCAGTTCCGGTACAGGCTCCTTTCCGGCAGGCGCCACATGGACGATCACATCATCATCCAGACAGAGTACGCCTTCCTGGGTGTAGTTGTGATATTCTGCTGCTGAGACGATCATTTTTTCCGGTTTATGTATCAGAAGCGGCGAAAAAGTCATCTGCATGCTTCCTGAACTGTGCATTCTCAGTCTGTCCTGATAAAAATCTCCCAGGCTGTAGCCTTCAGGGTTCATAAAATCTGTAAAACTTCCAAATTCTTTAAAACTTTCTGCTGTAAGTGTTTTTACCTTGATCTGCTTCATAAAAATCCCTCCCGCTGATTTTTCTTTATAGTTTTTGCTTTTATTTCATGATTTCCAGAATTTCCAGACTCTTAAATTTCCGGTCTGTGTTTCTGTCAACATATCTGTGAATGATCCGCTCCAGCTCTGCCAAGACCTCTTCACTGACTGTAAAGGTGTAAAGCTTTCCCATTGGCGCGCTGACAATGTAGCGCATGGCATAAAGAGCCGCCCCGGAGATCCTTACTGCACCCCTCTGACCTTTTGCGCAGGAACCGCACAGAATACCGTGATGCTCCTGAGAAAAAAAACAGTCGTTTTCCGGAACCTCATCTCTGGCACAGCAGGCGCAGGAAGCAAGCTCAGGACAGTACCCTTCCTCAGCCATGGCCCGCAGTTCAAACACACAGCGGATCAGGGAATCCTTTACATGAGGATTCAGAAGGGCTTTTACTGTCACATAGAGAAGATTCATCATTTCTCTTTCGTCTGTTCCTTCCTGCCCGAAATAATCTGCCAGCTCCAGAAAATAATACCCATAATAAATTCCCGGCTGCATGGCCGCCAGTTCCATAAAATGATGAGTTACATTTACCTGATTCAGGTTATAGCTGCTTCTTCCCTCATAAAGAGTAAAGCTTCCGAACACAAAAGGCTCTGCTGCTGCCATAAAAGGGCTGTTCAGCCTTCTGGCTCCTCTGACAAAGGCAGAAATCTTGCCTCTTTCTCTTGTAAGGAGCACGATCCTTTTGTCGTACTCCCCGATGGGCATGGCAGATATCACAACACCCTGCACAGTAATCAGGTCACTCATGATCAGATTTCCTTTTTATCATATCCAAAGTTTTTGATCAGAAAATCACTGTCCCGCCAGTCTTTTTTCACCTTGACCCAAAGCTTCAGGTTCACCTTTGCATCCAGCATCCGCTCCAGCTCAAATCTTGCGTTGCTTCCGATTTTTTTCAGCATGCTTCCCTGCTTTCCGATAATAATTCCCTTGTGGGAATCCCTCTCGCAGATGATCGTTGCGTCAATATCCACCAGACGGCCTTTTCCCGGACGTTCCTTCATACGGTCAATAGCCACTGCAATTCCATGAGGGATCTCCGCATCCAGGGCGTGAAGTGCTTTTTCACGGATGATCTCCGCAGCGATCTGTCTCTGAGGCTGGTCTGTCACCGTATCCTCGTCGTAGAACATGGGGCCGTAAGGCAGATACTTGAGAATACTTGGGATGATATCCTCTGTATTCACTCCGCGCAGCGCAGAAACAGGAATGATCTCATCAAAATGATAAAGCTTCCGGTAGGTATCAATAGCCTTTGCGATCTCCTCCCGGTCAACGGTATCCACCTTGTTGATGATCAAAAGCACCGGAAGATGAAGGCTTCCCAGCTGCTCCGCAATATGACGCTCTCCTGCTCCGATAAAGGTGGTTGGCTCTACCAGCCAGAGGATCACATCCACATCCTTCAGAGTACGCTCTGCCACCTGGACCATGTACTCTCCCAGCTTGTTTTTTGCCTTGTGGATTCCCGGAGTATCCAGAAATACAATCTGTCCGTCCTCACAGGTATAAACAGTCTGGATCCTGTTTCTGGTGGTCTGAGGTTTTTTGGATGTTATAGCGATCTTCTGGCCGATCAGATGATTCATCAGAGTGGATTTCCCCACATTGGGACGGCCGATAATAGCTGCAAAGCCTGATTTAAAATTTTCTTTCATATAAAAATTGTCCCTGCTTTCTTCTGTACTTGTCAGCAGGAAATCAGAGATTTTACCTCTTTAAAGATTTCCCGTTCTTTTTCAATGGCTGTTTCACTTCCGACAACACATACCGCATCATCGGAAAGGATCGCTTCGATCAGTGGAGCAAGTCCGCGGATATCCTCTACGTCTGCGCCAAGGATCTGATTTCTCTCTTTCTGCATCATTTCCTCTGTAACGCCGCAGAACCAGGCAGTTTTGGAAATACTTCCCTGCATCTGAGGTGTTCTGGGAACATCCTTTCCGCTTATGGTACCGATAATATATTTTGTCATTTCCCGCTCATCTGCCTGGAAATCACGGACATAAGCCGGAATTCCCTCATAAACATCCAGGGTACGTTTCAGATGGGGATCTCTGTAGGAAACAAAATAGCTTTCCCCGCTTCTCTTAAAGCCGCTCATACATCCATAAGCTCCGCCTTTTACACGAAGGTTCATCCAGAGATAATCATAGCTTAAAATCACTTTCAGAATATCCAGAGCTCCTGTGTATTCATAGCCTTTTTTGCGGAAGTTTCCGGTACGGGCTACATACTGAACCTGTCCGGATGTGGTAAATCCCTCGTTTTTCTTTTCACAGCTTATGGATTTTTCTGCGATGTCAACAAATTCTGTATGAAACGTATGCTTCAGAGCCTTCACCTGCTTCATGATCTCATCCAGAGACTCCCTTTCTCCTGTATAACTGATCTTCAGATATTCCGGCCGGAGAATTTCCGTCATAAGAGAATTCAGCTCTTTTACAAGCTCCTCTTTTCTGGTGTCAAAATTCTTTTCCAGCTCCTCGATAAACTGATAATAGGCAATACCGGACATTCCCTCCTGGAAAGCCGCCATAGGCGAGCTGTAGGAAGCGCCCCGAAGAACCGCTGTGCAGTGTCCTGCGCTTACCAGATTTGCCTGGGCTCTGGATTTTACTCTTGCAATGATCTCATAGAGACGCTTGGTATCCTCCAGGCTGGAAGTATTCAGGATCTCTCTGATCATACGGAACAGAACGTCAATTTTCGGATACATCACCTTTCCTCTTACAGAGAACATGGCGTCATAGTCCTCTGTAGAGTCCACATGATCAAACACCTCTATTCCAATGTTGATACCGCCGGTCTCGGCATTGATCTCATTGGACAGCTCTCCGTAAGTATAATGAGCAGTGTCTACATATCCAAGAACAGACTTCAGAAGACCCAGATATGGGACTTTTTCCGGCGCAAGGTCTTTCAGATCAAACATCAGATCAAGATATGCAATTCCGTTGGTGGGCACCTCATGATAAAGGAACAGGCTTCCGTCCACATCCAGAGGCTCATTGGAAAATCCTGCTGCTTCTTTGCGGATGTCCTCTCTTTTCAGCATGGGAATACATTTTTCTGCTCCCGGCTCCTCAGGTGCCTCCTGATAGGCCTCCAGAGCTTTTGTTTTCTGTACAAGCGCCTCTTTTTCCTCCTGAGAAAGACTTTCCAGATGAGCCTGAAGCTTCTCTTCCAGAGCTTTTTCCTTACGGGCAGCAAGACCTTTGGAGGGTACAAGAGTGATCACAGAACCATGGGTATTGTCCAGCAGATATTTTCGGATCAGCTCCTCAAAATATCCCTGTCCTGCCAGCTCCTTCAGCTTTTCAAACACAGGGAGAGCCTGAACCTGGGCAAAAGCTTTTTCATCACTGTACAGCCAGTTTCCAAACACTGCCAGACTGTACATCAGTCCCTTGGGCCAGGAAGAAAAATCAGCCTCTCTGTATCGGAATTCCATACAGTTGATACCTGCATCCAGAGCTTTTCTGTCAATTCCATTGGCTGCGATATCTTCAAGAGTGGTACGGATGATCTCTACAAACTTTTCTTTTTTGTCCGGGTCTGTTCCCTTTGCCACAATATCAAAATAAGGCTGCATGATTCCGTCATCATAGGAGCCATAAACGTCCATACCGATCTGAGCGTCCAGAAGAGCCTGTTTCAATGGGGCGCCCGGCGCGCTTAAAAGCGCATAATCCAGAACTTCAAAGGCAGTTCCTGTAAGAACATCAGAAGCGTCTCCCACTACGGTGCTGTAGGCAAGATAGGAATTTCCCTCTTCGCTCTCGCTTTCTGAAACCGGATATTCCATAACCAAATCCTTTCTTTTTTCAAAAGGCTCCTGTCTCCTGATCTCAGAATCCACATCCAGCCGCTCAAAAGCAGAAAGATAATGTTCGTCAATAAACGCCAGCTTTTCTGCCATATCCATATTTCCGTACAGATAAATGTAGCTGTTGGAAGGATGATAATAGGTCTTATGAAACTCCAGAAATTCCTCATAGGAAAGCTCCGGAATATGATCCGGATCACCGCCGGATTCACAGCCATAGGGGGTATCCGGAAACAGAGAATTCATGATTTCTCTTTCCAGAACTTCATCCGGAGAGGAAAAAGCTCCTTTCATTTCATTGTAGACAACTCCGTTATATTTCAGGGGGCCCTCCACGTTTTCAAGCTGATAGCTCCAGCCCTCCTGGCGGAAAATCTCTTCTTTTTTGTAAATATTCGGATAGAAAACAGCGTCCAGATACACATGCATCAGATTCTGGAAGTCCTGATCGTTGCAGCTTGCAACAGGATAGCAGGTCTTGTCCGGATAGGTCATTGCATTGAGAAATGTGTTAAGAGAGCCCTTTACCAGCTCCACAAAAGGATCTTTTAACGGAAATTCCCTGGAACCGCACAGTACGCTGTGCTCCAGAATGTGGGCAACGCCGGTGCTGTTTTTTGGCGGTGTACGAAATGCAATATTAAATACCTTGTTCTCATCATCATTCTCTATGAGCATAACTCTTGCGCCTGTTTTTTTATGGCGTAAAAGATATCCTGTGGAACGGATATCCTTCAGATTTTCTTCTTTGATAATGTCATAAGCAAAAATTCTGTCCTTATTCATAGTTGCCTCCGGTTTTTATTATTCATTATTGCTCTTTTAAGGCTGATTATTCCGGCAATCCTCCTTCTCCCGGAAACTGCAGTTCATACATTTCACGGGCGGCTTTTGTAAGAAGCTCAAGCTCCTTCTCCATACTGATATCCTTCGGAAGGCATACTGCTGTTTTGTAGATATCCTTCTGAAGCTTTGCCTTTGCATCATCCTCCTTGATGGTAATGATCCCGCACAGCATGGAATTATAAGAGCGGTCTGTTTTACAAAGATCCATATAAAGCTTTATCAGGTGACAGCATTCTCTGTAAAGAAGTTCCTTATGAAGCTCACTTTTATTGAGAAACTCTGTATATTTTACAGAATCCAGTTCCTTTCTGATCTCCTTCTGGGCGCTTTTTACTCCAAACCATCTGCTGCCTGCATTTTTATTAAATTCCATAGACATCCAGAATTTCAGATAGCCGTCTGCCACATTTGTTCCGTCATCCTTATAGCGGGCTTCCCAGATTTCCCGGCGGATCCCATTTGCCTCCATATCCTCACCGGATGCAAGAGCCTGCTCCAGAAGCGCCTTTCTCTTCCGGGGATCTGCCTCTCTGTAGTATTCTGCGATTGTGGGTGTATCCATAGTAATTTTCTCCTTTGATCCTGTGGTTTTATTCATTTTCATTACAGTATACAAGCTCTGTCTCTGCCAGACTCAGCGCTTCTTCGATCACTCTGTCCATATCCATGTAGCGGTACATGCCAAGCCTTCCGCCAAAAATCACATTTTTTTCTTCCAGAGCCCTGCGCTCATATTTGGCATACAGCTCATTGTTTGCAGGATCGTTGACCGGATAATAAGGTTCTGCGCCTTTTGTCCATTCCGCAGAATACTCCCGGGTGATCACTGTTTTTGGCTGCGTACCGAACTCAAAATGTTTGTGCTCAATGATCCTTGTATAAGGAACCTCATAATCGGTATAATTTACCACTGCATTTCCCTGATAATTAGCCATATCCAGCACTTCTGTCTCAAACCTGAGAGAACGATAATCCAGAGGGCCGTAGCAGTAATCATAAAACTCATCCAGCATACCTGTAAACACCACTTTTTCTGCCTGAGCGCAAAGCTCCTCTTTATTTGCAAAAAAGTCTGTTTTCAGGATAACCTGGGTTCCTTCAAGAAGCTTCCGGATAATTTCTGTATATCCGCCTTTTGGGATTCCCTGATAAGGATCCTTAAAGTAATTGTTGTCATAGGTATAGCGAAGAGGAAGACGCTTGATAATAAATGCAGGAAGTTCCCTGCACTCTCTTCCCCACTGTTTTCTGGTGTAGCCTTCGATCAGCTTTTCGTATACATCCTGTCCCACCAGAGCAAGCGCCTGTTCCTCCAGATTCCTGGGGTTTGTAATATGCATTCTGGAAATCTGTTCCCGGATTTTCGCCTCAGCTTCCGCCGGAGTGCGCACTCCCCACAGCTGATGGAAAGTATTCATATTAAAGGGAAGATTGTAAAGCTCGTCCTTATAGACAGCAATGGGAGAATTCACAAAATGGTTAAATTCTGCAAACTGATTCACATAATCCCACACGGTTTTATTGGATGTGTGAAAAATATGGGCGCCATATTTGTGAACCTGGATCCCCTCAATCTCTTCTGTATAAATATTTCCGCCAATGTGATCCCGCTTATCTATCACAAGGCAGGTTTTGCCGCATTTCACAGCCTCATGGGCAAACACAGAGCCGAAAAGCCCTGCTCCTACGATCAGGTAATCATATTTTTTCATGAAAAAACCCTCTTTCTTCTGAGTCATTATACCCTATAGTATAACAAATCAGGAAGAAAAAGGGTAGTCCTGTTTTATGACAGTCTTGTTTTGAAATCCTGGTATCCGAATCTTCTGATCAGCCGGAAATCCCCGGGATTTTCTTCCAGAACAATATCCGGAAGCGCCATTCCGTTAAAGGTATTATTTTTTACCATGGAATAAATGGCCATATCACCGAATTCCAGAATATCGCCGCATTTTAATTTCCAGTCAAAGGAATAATCTCCGATCACGTCTCCCGCCAGACAGGTAGGGCCTCCCAGACGGAAGGTAAAGGCTTTTTCTCCCGGCAGACCGGAGTCCTTGAGAGGGGGACGGTAAGGCATTTCCAGAACGTCCGGCATATGGCAGGCTGCAGAGGTATCCAAAATGGCAATGGACAGCTCGTTTTCCATAACCTCCAGTACTTCTGTCAAAAGGATTCCCGCATTCAGGGCAACGGCCTCCCCGGGCTCCAGATAAACCTGAACCCCATAGGTGTCCTGCACATGGCGGATACATTTTTTCAGAAGCTCTCTGTCATAATCCTCTCTGGTAATGTGATGGCCTCCGCCGAAATTAATCCATTTCATCCGGTGCATGTAAGGGCCGAACTGCTCTTCCACCGCTTTCAGGGTGTCAGAAAGGGCATCGGAATTCTGTTCGCACAGGGTATGAAAATGAAGCCCCTCAATTCCATCCAGTAATTCTTCTGTAATCTGATCGATGGCAGTTCCAAGCCTGGATCCCGGCGCACAGGGATCGTATATCTCATGTCCCTCCTGGGTGGAAAAGCGGGGATTGATCCGAAGCCCCGGGCTTTTGCCTCCTGCAAGGATCTGATCCTTATATTTTTTTACCTGAGCCGGTGAATTCAGGATAATGTGATCGCAGAGACGGATGATCTCCGGCATTTCCTCTTCTCTGTACGCAGGCGAAAAAATATGGTTTTCTTTTCCCAGCTCCTCTGCCGCCAGTCTTGCTTCAAAAAGCCCGCTGGCAGCAGCGCCGTTGAGATATTTTCCGATCAGAGGGTATACGGCAAACATGGAAAAGGCTTTCTGGGCAAGAAGAATCCGGCACCCGGTCTCCTGACAGATTTCCCTTAAAATCTCAAGATTTTTAATCAGCTTTTCTTTTTGGATCACATAACAGGGCGTTCTCAGTTCCTCTCTTTTCATTTTGCCAAAACAACCTCTCTGTCATTAATCTACCAGATCCGGGTTTTCTTTGATCTTCCACGGAAGTCCCCATTTATTCAGGGCATCCATAAACGGATCCGGATCAAACTCTTCAATGTTAAATACGCCAGGTCCCTGCCAGGTTCCTGTCATCAGCATCATGGTTCCGATCATTGCCGGAACACCGGTGGTATAAGCAACTGCCTGAGAGCCCACTTCCTTATAGCACTCCTGATGATCGCAGGTATTGTAAATGTAAATTGTCTTTTCTACGCCGTCTTTTTTACCTGTAAAAATACAGCCGATGTTTGTTTTGCCCTTTGTTCTCGGACCAAGAGAAGAAGGATCCGGAAGCACTGCCTTTAAGAACTGAAGCGGTATGATTTCTTTTCCCTCATACATGATCGGCTCAATAGAAGTCATTCCCACGTTTTCCAGGCAGCGGAGATGTGTGAGATAGCTTTCTCCGAAGGTCATAAAGAAGCGGATTCTTTTGATTCCCGGAATGTTAAGAGCCAGAGACTCAATTTCCTCGTGATGAAGAAGGTACATGTCTTTTTCGCCGATCTCCGGGAAATCGTAAACTCTCTTGATCTCCATTGGCTCTGTTTCTACCCAGTGGGCGTTCTCCCAGTAGGAGCCCTTTGCAGAAACCTCACGGATGTTGATCTCCGGGTTAAAGTTTGTGGCAAAAGGATATCCATGGTCGCCTGCATTGCAGTCCAGAATGTCAATGTAATTGATCTCATCAAAATAATGTTTCAGAGCATAGGCAGAAAATACACTTGTTACGCCAGGATCAAAGCCGCTTCCCAGAAGAGCTGTGATTCCTGCTTTTTCATAACGCTCCTTGTAAGCCCACTGCCATTTGTATTCAAATTTGGCTGTATCCTCCGGCTCATAGTTTGCAGTGTCCACATAGTGAACTCCTGTTTCCAGGCAGGCATCCATAATATGAAGATCCTGATACGGAAGCGCAAGATTTAAAACCACATCCGGCTGTACCTTGCGGATCAGAGCCACCAGCTCTTCCACATTGTCAGCATCCACCTGAGCAGTTGTGATCTTTGTTTTTGTAGTTCCCTGAAGCTTTTCTTTCAGCGCGTCGCATTTGGATACTGTACGGCTTGCAATGCAGATTTCCTCAAAGACTTCGCTGTTCTGGCAGCATTTGTGAATTGCTACGGAAGCAACGCCTCCGCATCCGATAATTAACGCTTTTCCCATGAATGGTTCCTCCTTAAATATGTAAATATTAGTTTTTTATTTTTTCAGCGCAAGAAGCATCTCCCGGATGATCTTGCACGCAACTGCTGTTGACATTCCGCTGTGGTCGCAGGGAGGACAGAGTTCATTGACGTCGCAGCCTATGATGTTCAGGCTGTTGCATACCTCTGTGACATTTTTCATCAGGGTGAGAAAATCAACGCCTCCCGGCTCCGGCGTTCCGGTTCCCGGAAATACGGAAGGGTCCAGAACATCCAGATCAACAGTAAAATAAACAGGCTTTCCTTTCAGCTCCGGCAAAATCCCCGGAAGATCATCAAGAGTAAAAGGATGAAAATCCGTATGACCGGATCTTGCCCAGTCAAACTCGCTCTTTTCTCCGGAGCGTATTCCAAACTGGTGGATCCGTCCGTCACCCAGAATATCCCAGCACAGTCTGATAACAGCCGCGTGGGACAGCTTTACCCCAAGATAATCCTCTCTCAGATCTGTGTGAGCGTCCAGATGGATGATATGAAGCTCCGGATACTGCCTGGCCGCCGCACGCACGGCTCCCAGTGTCACCAGATGCTCTCCGCCGATCATAAAAGGCAGTTTTTTATCCTTCAGGATGGTCTCTGCTGTTTTTTCAATCTCAGAAAGAACAAGCTCAGAATCTCCTATGGCAAGCTCCAGATCTCCCAGATCAAAGATCCGGCAGTCCTCAAGGTCTCTGTCCTGATAAGGACTGTAGGTTTCCAGCCCGTAAGAATCATTCCTTACCGCCTGTCCTGCAAATCGCGTTCCCGGACGGAAGGAAGTGGTGGAATCAAAAGGCGCCCCGTAAAGCACAATGTCCGCTTCCTCATATCCGGCATCACAGCCAATAAAGTTCATTACTGATTTATTCAACATCTTCCAAAAGCTCCTCCACATATACCGGAAGGGCAAACACTCCGGCATGTAATCTTGGTTCGTAATATCTTGTATGGATTCCTTTCAGCTTCCAGGCCACTCCGTTCAGATCCGTAAGAGGATGGTATTTCTTTGAGGCAAACCCAAACAGCCAGTGCCCGGAGGGATAAGAGGGCAGATGAGCCTGATATACCCTGCAGATCGGGAAGGTTTCCAGAATACGCTTGTGCATTCTCTGACACTGAAAGGCTTCCTCTGTATAAAAAGGACTTTCATTCTGATTGATCATGATTCCGTCCTCCCGGAGAGCACCGAAACAGTTCCCGTAGAATTCCTTTGTAAAAAGTCCCTCTCCCAGGCCAAAAGGATTGGGAGAGTCAATGATAATCAGATCATAGCAGTCTGTTTTTGACCGCACAAACCTGAGGCCGTCCTCGTGGAAAATCTGTACTCTGGGATCATTCAGGCTGCAGGCGATCTGAGGCAGGTACTTCCGGCACACCTCCACAAGAAGAGGATCGATCTCCACCATGTCGATATGCTCGATCTCCTCATACTTTACAAGCTCCCGGACAACGCCGCCGTCTCCTCCTCCGATTACCAGAACGTCCTTTACAAGAGGATGGACTGCCATTGGAACATGGGTGATCATTTCATGATAAATAAATTCATCCTTTTCTGTCAGAGTCAGATCTCCGTCCACAACAAGGATTTTGCCGAACTCCTTCGAGTCCAGCACATCAATCTGCTGAAATTCACTTTGAGCGCTGAAAAGCTGTTCTCTCACCCGGATAGAAAGCTTCACATCCTCTGTGTGTTCGTCAGAAAACCACATTTCCATGGCACTACTCTCCCTTCACTACATTGAGATTCTCAATTTTTTCATCCTCAGGTCCTGTCATGGAGCAGCCCTTATCCTTGGCATAAAGGATATACTCTATAATCTGGCCTGTGATCTTTTCTCCCGGAGCAAGAATGGGAATTCCCGGAGGATAGCACATGACAAATTCCCCGCAGATCCTTCCCTCTGTCTTTTCCACAGGGAGTGATTCTTTTTCTGAATAAAAAGATTCCTGAGGCGTCATCACAACCTGAGGGGAGAGATATTCCTGAGTAAGCATACCTGTCTTGTCCTTCTGGTATCTTCTCTTAATATCTGCAAGGGCGCTGACAAGACGCTCCACCTCCTGCTTTCTGTCCCCGATAGACAGATACGCCAGCATATTTCCAATATCTCCGAACTCAATCTGGATATCGTAATCGTCTCTTAAAATATCATAAACCTCGATTCCTGCCAGTCCGATCTCCAGTGTATGCACGGACAGCTTGGTGGGGTCAAAATCGTAAATGCTGTCCTGGTTGATCAGCTCGTTCCCAAAGGCATAATATCCTCCGATCCGGTTGATCTCTGTTCTGGCATATTCAGCCAGCTCCGCCACCCTCTGAAAGGACTCCTTTCCCCGAAGGGCAAGATTCCTTCTGGAAATATCAAGGCTTGAAAGAAGCAGGTAAGAAGCACTTGTTGTCTGGGTAAGGTTGATGATCTGACGCACATAGCCGGGATGCATATTTTTTCCGATCAGAAGGAAAGAGCTCTGGGTAAGGCTTCCCCCTGATTTATGCATACTGACAGAGGCCATATCCGCTCCTGCATCCATGGCATTAACCGGAAAGCCTTCTCCGAAATAAAAATGTGTGCCGTGGGCCTCGTCTACCAGAACCTTCATATTCCTGTCATGGGCAAGCTTTACGATCTCCCGGAGATTGGAACAGATTCCATAATAAGTAGGATTGTTTACAAACACAGCCACTGCATCAGGATTTTCCTGAATGGCTTTCTCTACCTGTTCCAGCTTCATTCCCAGCGAAATACCAAGCCGGTTGTCCACATCCGGATTTACATAGATCGGTGTGGCTCCGCACAGTACAAGAGCGTTGATCACGCTTCTGTGTACGTTTCTGGGCAAAATAATCTTGTCGCCCTTCTTACAGCAGGTAAGAATCATGGTCTGAACCGAGGATGTTGTTCCCCCAACCATAAGAAATGCGCCTGCCGCGCCAAATGCTTCTGCTGCAAGCTGTTCTGCCTCCTTGATCACAGAAACCGGATGGCAGAGATTATCAAGGGGTTTCATAGAGTTTACGTCTATACTGACGCACTGACTTCCAAGTAAATTTACCAGTTCCGGATTTCCCCTTCCGTGTTTATGTCCCGGAACATCAAAGGGAACGATCCTCATTCTCCGGAATTGTTCCAGTGCCTCGTAAATTGGAGCCTTTTCCTGCGACATGTTTCAGCCTCCCTCCCGAAATTCATAGGAAATCCATTATTAAAACAAGTACTGTATTTTCCTATGGAACAAAAAAACGCAGGCAGGCGCATAACTTTGCATCTGCTTGCGTTTATTATCTTTATTCTTATAATTTCTTCTATATAATGTAAATTTTAATTATAAAAAACAGATAATGGATTAGAGTCTATATAGCAAATATTTTTACTTTTACTACTCTTATTGACCGTTTCACAAGTTATGCATGCGATACGCATACCGGTTATAAAGTAACCAACTTATAAAATTCGAGCTTCTAACTCAATCAATAATGCAGTTCCCTGGACTGCGTAAAATATTTGCATGGAAGACTTTCCTGACTGTTTTCCATACGTGTATATTTATACCATAAAACGACTTTATTTTCAAGAACTTTCTAAAAAAATCATTCTGGGTGATGGAATTTTACCAGTCTGTTTTATTCCGGAATAACTTATAATGCATTTATTCCAATTTAAGTCCCCTGTTTCCTGTATTTGCCCTGAATTTAAAGGATTTTCCGGCTTTTCCCGTTATTCCGGATCTATGAACATGGCGTCCCCAAAGCTGAAGAAACGGTACCGCTCTTTTACTGCCTCCTCATAGGCAGCCATGATCCGGTCTTTTCCTGCAAGAGCAGAAACCAGCATCATCAGCGTGGACTCCGGCAGGTGGAAATTGGTGATCAGACCATCGATCATTTTAAACTGATAACCCGGATAAATAAAGATTTCTGTCCAGCCGCTTCCCGGGTGGAGAACACCGTCTTCATCTGTAGCGGATTCCAGGGTACGGCAGCTTGTGGTTCCTACGGAGATCACACGGCCTCCCTGTTTCTTTGTGTCATTGATCAGCTTTGCCTGATCCTCTTCCACCACATAAAATTCCGAGTGCATGTGGTGATTTTCCACATCGTCTACTTTTACCGGACGGAAGGTTCCAAGCCCCACATGAAGGGTCACATGAGCAATTTTTACCCCCTTTTCCTGCACCTTCTGAAGAAGCTCCTGAGTAAAATGGAGACCGGCTGTAGGAGCTGCCGCAGAACCGTCATTTTTTGCATAAACGGTCTGATAACGGTTCTTATCCTCTAATTTATGAGTAATGTACGGAGGCAGGGGCATTTCTCCCAGCTGATCCAGAATTTCCTCAAAAATCCCTTCGTACTGAAACTGGATCAGACGGTTTCCCTCTTCCACCACATCAATGATCTCACCTTTCAGAATCCCGTCTCCAAAAACGAGCTTTGCGCCAGGACGGGCTTTTTTGCCCGGTTTTACCAGACATTCCCAGATATCATTTTCCTTCCGTTTCAGAAGAAGAATCTCTATAAGCGCTCCGGTTTCTTCCTTGTGTCCATAAAGCCGGGCCGGAATTACCCGGGTGTCATTGACAACCAGGCAGTCTCCCTCTTTCAGATAATCCAGAATATCCGTAAAATGACGGTGCTCCACGCTTCCGTCCTTCATGGAAAGATGAAGAAGTCTGGAAGAGCTTCTGTCCTCCAGAGGATCCTGCGCGATCAGCTCCTGTGGAAGATCATAATAAAAATCTGATGTTTTCATAATACTACTCCTTATCTTCTGCCTTCTGGCTTTCTTCCTTCCATTGCTTTCTCCACTGGCGGATCTGATTCCATTCCTTATTTGAAAGATCTGCCTTTTTCAGAAGATCCGGACGCCATCTGGCAGTACGGTAAATGGACTGCTCTCTTCTCCAGGCCTCTACATTGGCATGATGTCCGGAAAGAAGAACAGGAGGCACTTTTTTCTCATGCCAGATTTCCGGTCTGCTGTACTGAGGATATTCCAGAAGACTGCCGGAAAAGGATTCCGTTTCACCGGATTCCTGATTGGTAAGAACCCCCGGAACCATACGGGAAATAGAATCCATCATCACCATGGCCGGAAGCTCACCTCCGGTAAGCACATAATCTCCGATAGAAACATAATCCGTGACAATCTCCTCAAGAACCCTCTCGTCAATTCCCTCGTAATGACCGCAGAGAAAAACAAGATCCTTTTCTTCTGCAAAATCCTTTGCCATTTCCTGGTTAAAAACCTTTCCCTGAGGGGTCAGATAAATAACCCTTGGCTGATACCCGATCTTTTTTTCAACAGATTCATAGGCAAGATACACAGGCTCTGCCTGCATCAGCATTCCGGCGCCGCCTCCATAAGGATAATCGTCAACCTTCTGATGCTTATTAAATGCATAGTCCCGGATATTAACTGCTTCGATATCCAGAAAGCCGCCTGCCATGGCCCGGCCGATAATACTGGTATTCATCCCGTCCCGGATCATGTCCGGAAAAAGCGTCAGCACATGAAAATTCATTATATCAGCCCTTTCATCAAATGTATGGTCATAACATTCTTCTCCAGATCCACGTCCAGAATACATTCCCTGATAGCCGGCAGAAGAACCTCGCCATGTTCCGCAGAATCAATAATATAAACATCATTGGCGCCTGTTTCCATTACATCTTTTAATGTGCCGAATTCCTGTCCGTCCTCCAGGACAACTGACATTCCCAGAAGATCCGCAATATAATATTCATCCTCTTCCAGCTCCTGTCCCTCTTCCCGTGGGATCCAGAGATCACGGCCTTTATATTTTTCAATGTCGTTAATGTTATCGACACCCTTAAATTTCAGAATTACAAGATTTTTAAAAAACTTTACATTTTTAATCTCAAGCTTTCGAAGCTCTCTTCCGGTATCCAGAAGCACATAATCAAGCTCCAGAAAACGTTCCGGCTCATCTGTTGTGGGGTATACCTTTACCTCGCCCCTGACGCCGTGAGTAGTGGTGATCACACCAACCTTCAGTAAATCTTCCATAAATAAAACTCCCTGTAGTTAAAGAAGGAGCTATGTTTCCACAGCTCCTGTTTCTTACTTATGATATTGCGAAAGCCCTGTTTACTGCAGGATATCCACAATCACTTTTTTGCTGCTCTTTGAAGAAGCGGCCTTCACTACGGTACGGATCGCTTTGGCAATACGTCCCTGTCTTCCGATGACCTTGCCCATGTCAGCCGGTCCCACCTTCAGTTCAATAATAACTGCATCTTCCTTTTCGTTTTCGGTGACAACCACCTCGTCCGGATGATCTACAAGAGATTTTGCAATTACTTCTACCAGTTTTTTCATTACATACCTCCCTGCACTGCATTCTGCAGGACTTCTACAGTAATAGGAAAAAATACCCTCTCCGGTATTTCTTATTTCTCAATTCCGGCTGCTTTCAGGATCTTAGCAACAACTTCTGTAGGCTGAGCACCTGCTGCAAGCCATTTCTTAGCAGCTTCCTCATCTACTTTGTATGCGCTTGGCTCAAGGTTCGGATCATAAGTACCGATCTCTGCGATGCATTTTCCATCACGTTTGCAACGGGAATCTGCAACTACGATTCTATAAAAAGGTGCCTTCTTCTGTCCCATTCTTCTTAATCTGATTTTTACTGCCATTTTTGTTTTCCTCCATTTATCTCTTTTCTTTTTTTGTTAATTTATATTAAAAGGGAAGCTTAAAGCCGCCTCTTTTACCCATTTTACCGCCCATCATTCCGGGCATCTGTTTCATCATTTTCTTGCTCTGCTCAAACTGCTTTACAAGACGGTTGACCTCCGCTATATCCACCCCCGCGCCTCTGGCAATACGGTTTTTGCGGGATACATTCAGGATTGCCGGATTTGTCCGCTCCTGAGGCGTCATGGAAAGAATGATCGACTTGGTGCGCTCCAGCGCGCTTTCATCTACCATCCCTTCAATATCCTTCATCTTGCTGCCCACTCCCGGAAGCATATTCAGGATACTGCCGATTCCTCCCATTTTTTTCATCTGTTCCATACTGGTGAGATAGTCGTTAAAGTCAAAATCCATTTTTTTGAGCTTTTTCTGCATCTCAGCAGCCTGTTCCTGATCAATGGCAGCCTCGGCCTTTTCGATGAGACTCATAACATCGCCCATTCCAAGGATTCTGGAAGCCATTCTCTCCGGATAAAACTGTTCCAGATCAGAAAGCTTTTCGCCCATACCCACATAGAGGATCGGCTTTCCTGTTACTGCCTTAATGGAAAGCGCCGCACCGCCTCTGGTGTCACCGTCCATCTTGGTAAGGATCACTCCGTCAATTCCTACTTTATCTGTAAAGGTCTTTGCCACATTTACAGCATCCTGACCGGTCATTGCATCTACGATCAGAAGAGTGGCATCCACCTGTACATTCGCCTTGATATCAGCAAGCTCCTGCATCATATCCTCATCTACATGAAGACGTCCTGCAGTATCCAGAAGCACAACATTCTGCTGATTTGCTTTTGCATGCTCCACTGCTGCCTTTGCAATATTTACAGGGTTCTGTTTATCTCCCATGGAAAATACTTCCACGCCCTGTTTTTCACCATTGACCTGAAGCTGAGTAATCGCAGCCGGTCTGTAAACATCACAGGCAACCAGAAGCGGACGCTTGCCCTTTGATTTCAGCTTGCCAGCAAGCTTGGCAACTGTTGTTGTCTTACCTGCACCCTGAAGACCTGCCATCATAAGAACCGTAATGTCATTGCCCGGTTTGATCGGCAGCTCTGTTGTCTCGCTTCCCATCAGATTCACAAGCTCTTCATTTACGATCTTGATAACCATCTGTCCTGGATTCAGTCCGTTCATTACGTCCTGTCCCACTGCGCGCTCCTGAACAGCTTTGGTGAACTGCTTTACAACCCGAAAGTTTACATCAGCCTCCAGAAGAGCCATTTTGACCTCTTTCAGAGCGATCTTAACATCTTCCTCTGTAAGACGTCCTTTTCCTCTAAGCTTTTTAAATACATTTTGTAATTTTTCTGTCAAGCTCTCAAACGCCATGCTTTATAACTCCTCTAATATCTCTTTGGAAATTTCTGTAATCTCCCGGTCATGATACTTCTCTGCAATCTGGCTGATTCTCTGAACCTGCTTCTTAATACAGAGAAATTTTTCTACCAGATGCAGTTTCTTTTCATACTCTTCCAGAGTATGATTGCAGCGCCGGATCATGTCGTGAACGCCCTGACGGCTGATCCCAAGCTCCTCCGCTACTTCACTGAGGGAAAAATCTTCCAGTACCACGCTTTCATATACCTGCTGCTGGCGCTCTGTAAGAAGCTCCCCGTAAAAATCATATAATAATGTCTGCTCTACAAACTTCTCCATCTGATAATCACCTTGTGTATCATACCCTATATGGCTGCCGGTGTCAAGTATTTTTTCTTTACAAACTTATGTTTGTGTTATTTCGTCTTTGCTTATCTGCTGTAAAATCAAAGAATTTCTATTTTTCCTGTTTTCGGCTTACACTGTCTTATTTCTTCTTAAATTTTTAATTTGTCACAGACTACTAGGATGTTTTGCTTTTCGGGGATGCAATTCCCATTGTAAATACATAACCCGCTTTTCTATATCTGGTCGAAGGTGTAAAAATGTCTGATACCAAAAGTAAATAAATATAGAGGTTTTACTCCAGCATTTGTATATGCAATTTTCCGGAAGATCAGCACAAATCTAAAGGAATGAAGAACCGTCTTTGTTTTGTCAGGGCGGTTTTCTTCGTTTTCTGCTTGTATCCTGCTTCCAGATGTGCTATATTGATAATAGAAAAAGGGAAAGCCAGAACACACGGCCTACCCTTAAACAATCAGCAACTTACCTTTTTACAAGGTCAGCCGTTCACTATTTGCGGTAGTGGGCGGCTATTTTCTTCCCTTGAAGATCTCGTAAATGAGACTGGCAAGGGCAACCAACAAGATATCTATCTGGATTAAATCCGAATATGTAACATACATTGGCATCGCCCTCCTTTCCTCTTTGGTCTGGAGGGTTAGCCCCTCCGAAATGGAGGGCAGGCCGCCTTTTATGTGCTCTGACTTTCCATAATGCCAGTATAGCACACTTTTCCTTTAGCAGGCAATCAATTATTTCCAGTTATTTTCGATTTGGACAGAAGGAATTATTTTCTCAGCAATCGCACAAAATTCTGCTCCCAAAACCCTTTTCTTTGTCCCTATCGAAATCTGTACAAAATCCTATTTTTAATTCCCAGACACCGTATAAACACGGCATTTTTCAAAAAAACATGTCAAAATTTTTTCTTTACAAACTTTTGTTCCCTACACCCAGTCTCCGGGATGTTCTGCGTCAAAGTCAAACACAAATCTCTCATAGGCATTGATCACATGAGTGTCCTGGTACTTATCGTAGCGCTTATGCTTTCTTCCATACGACATATGCACATGCCCGTGAAGGAAATATTTCGGACGGTACTTTTCCATCAGCTTCAAAAACGCCTTAAATCCCTGATGCGGCAGATCTCTTCCATCGTTCAGCTGATATGCCGGAGCATGAGTAACCAGAATGTCAAACCCTCTCCTCCACAAAAGCTTTGGAAACAGCTTAAAGATTCTTCGTCGCATCTCTCTTTCCGTAAACTGATAAATCCCGGGTTTATACCGCATGGAGCCGCCCAGCCCCAGGATCCTGACCCCCTCATGCACATAAATGGTATCATCAATGCAGATACACCCGTCCGGCGGAATCCTTTCATATTTATCGTCATGATTCCCATGAACATAAAGGACAGGCGCGGAAGTAAAGGTTGCAAGAAATGACAGATATCGTGGGTCCAGATCCCCGCATGAAATAATAAGATCAATCCCCTCCAGTTTACTTTTCTCAAAAAAATCCCACAGGTACTTTGATTCTTCATCTGCGATCGCAAGTATTTTCATATTACTGTCCCTTCTCCACGCCCTGCTGCAATGTGACAGGCTTTGCCTGCTCCGTAAGCTGCCAGCTTTTCGGAATGGAACCAATTACATTATCTGCCAGCCAGTCCATGGTAATGATCTCTTCCGGAGACAGACTTCCCTGAGGATCATCCCGAATCACACCATTCTGTGAATAAAGCACGCCGGAAAACGGATTAAATTCTCCGCGGCTGATAGTCTCTTTCAGAAGCTCCACAAGGTGCTGGGTTCCTGTCGGAAGTGTATGAGAACAGATCACATCTACAACGTTGGAGGACATTCCCCACCAGTAGTTAATGGCTTTCTTTTCTGAGCTGCTGTCGTCATATTTCCAGGTTCCGTTCATAACAGTGCGGATCAGCTCCTCATAAAATTTACCCCAGTGCCACAAAGGCATGGCAAGGTTATGCGGCATTCCGTTTTCCATACGGTACAGCCCAAAGTATCTGGACGCATCTTCCGGAATCACCATATCACGTCCTGATACCACAGAAACCTCCTTTTCCCGGATTCTCTCCATGACCTGACCAAGATCATCATCCTTTAAGGTTGACCACTCCAGATATACCTTTGCCCTTGGATTCACCATGGCAGCACCCAGCGCAAAGGCATTGATATTTGCAATAGTTCCAAAAATAGGATAGTCCGCGATGTAGGCAAGTCTGCCGTTTTCGGACATTGCCCCTGCAATTGCGCCCATCAGGAATTTTGCCTCGTGCATTCTCGCATAATAAGTCCGGATATACCGGTGTGATGTATTCAGAGAACAGTTCAGTATCCTGATATCAGGATTTGCAATCGCTACCTGGACACTTGCCTGAACAAAGGCGGGAGTTGTGGTAAAGATCATATTGCAGCCCTTTGCAATGGCGTCTGCAATAGCTTTTTCCGCAAGCTCCGGAACGATGTTTTCATAGCACATGGTAGTAACTTCATCCGGAAATGTCTGTTCCAGATGAAGACGCCCCAGTTCATGAGCATAGGTCCATGCGGAGGAACCGGGAGTTTTCGCATAGATAAAGGCAATCTTCAGCTTGGTGGAGCCTGTGAGAAGTCTGCTGAGCAAAGGCTTCTTTTCCCTGTTGGGATCCATCTTCAGATCGATCTCGTTGTCATGCTCCAGAAGCTTAAATTCCTCCCAGCTTTTATTGACAAGCTGCTTCAGCTCTGCAACAGTTTTGCGGCATACGGCCTGATAGCCGTAAACAGTAATAAAGGCAAGAAAAGCATCCCCGGCTGTAATGGAAAGCTTTTTTCCTCCTGCTGCCTCAAACTCCAGAGCAAATCTGGAATAAACAGAGCTGAAATTCAGTTTGTCATCATCATCCCAGACCTCTTTTGGTCCTTTCCCAATCAGGTTCTGCAGTCTGGCAAAGCTTCCCTCCTTTGTAAACCATATGTAGTTTACTTTGGATAGCTCGTAAAAGTCCACAAACTCATAATAAATCTTATTTTCCTTTTCTTCTGTTTTCGGCGGAAGGATACGGGTAACAACACCCGGAACAGAAACAGCGTCATAGTACTTCAGAACACTGACCCTTTTATTTCCTTCCTCCACATAAAATTTATTCATGTATTCATAGGCCTTGATCGGGTCACGAATCCCTTCGTTTACATGACTTTCTCCAAGAACTGCCCACTTATAGGCAAATTCTGTATTTTCACGCAGAATGGGCATAAAATTCCCTGCAAAGGCATTGCTTCTGGATTCTGTTTTTGTTCCCACAATCTGCTCCATGGGAATCTGAACCAGTCCCAGAGAAACTTCTGAACAGGATCCCCGGGCAGGCAGAATATCGTCCAGCACCTCTAACGTAGGCTTTTCTCCCTTCATCATTCTGGCCTGATAATCTTTTTTTCCAAGCTTATACGCCTTGTTATACTCTTCCAGCATTTATGTATCCCTCCAATACTTTCACTGTATTTATTTTTCTGCATTTCTTTTTTATAAATATACCCCAGCTCCCTTTCTGACGCAAGCGTAAAAATACCAGAAAAATCCTCCTGTCTCAGTCAGTATGACGGATTTTCTCTTATAGCTTCCGTCATTTCAAAGCGCCTCCGGTAATGGTGTTCTGCAAAAATATGTTCTTGCCATTTTTATTTGTATAGAGTATTCTTTATATTAGAAAGATTTATTTAAGGAGGATTCTTTATGGAAAAATCAAAAGTATACTATACCAGCATGAGAACCGGATTTGACAACGGACTTCTGGACAAACTGAAACGCCTGATCAAAAAGGCCGGTATCGAAAACATTGATTTTGACGGAAAATATACTGCCATTAAAATGCACTTCGGAGAGCCCGGCAATCTGGCATTTCTCCGTCCCAATTATGCAAAAGTAGTTGCGGATACTGTAAAAGAGCTTGGCGGAAAGCCGTTTCTTACAGACTGCAACACCCTTTATGTAGGCGGACGCAAAAATGCTCTGGATCATATAGAAAGTGCTTATGTAAACGGCTTTTCGCCACTTTCCACCGGCTGCCATATCATTATCGGAGATGGTCTGAAAGGCACGGACGAAGTATATATCCCTGTAGAAGGCGGAGAATATGTAAAAGAGGCAAAAATCGGACGTGCGATCATGGATGCGGATGTGTTTATCTCTCTGGCCCACTTTAAAGGTCACGAGGCTACCGGCTTTGGCGGAACCCTGAAAAATATCGGAATGGGCTGCGGCTCCCGGGCCGGAAAAATGGAAATGCACAGCGCCGGAAAGCCTCATGTAGAGGAAGAGCTGTGCATCGGCTGCCACCGCTGCGAAAAGATCTGCGCTCATGATGCGCCTCAGTTTAAAGACAAAAAAGCTTCCATCGACCACAACAAATGCGTAGGCTGCGGAAGATGTATCGGTGTCTGTCCAAAAGATGCCATCGTTGCAGCCTCTGACGAATCCAATGATATCCTGAACTGCAAAATCGCAGAATACACAAAGGCTGTTGTTGACGGACGCCCTGCTTTTTACATTAACCTGGTGATCGACGTATCTCCTTACTGTGACTGCCACGCCGAAAACGACGCAGCCATTGTTCCGGATGTGGGATTCTTTGCCTCCTTTGACCCGGTGGCTCTTGACATTGCATGCGCAGATGCAGTAAATGCCCAGCCGGTGATCTCCAATACCTGCCTTTCTGAAGCAGACCACGAAGGTCACGACCACTTCGGAGCCATGTTTCCCACCACAGACTGGAGAACCTGCATTGAACATGCCAAAAAGATCGGCCTTGGCACAGATGAATATGAGCTGGTTGTAGTCAAATAAATACAATCGAGGAGGTAAATAATAGTCAAGCATGGATGGACATCCTAACTTGGCTATTATTTGATTAGAAAAGATTTGATTCAAAACTTTCGCCATTCTCCAATAACCTTTTCTGCTACAGGCAAGTTCTTTTGCTTTCCAATGTTCCATTCCTAATGCTTTCAGCATTCGATACTTTGTCTTTATTTTCTTCCATTGTTTTCAATAGACAGCCCGAATCCTACGCCTTGCCCATTCATCCGTTGTTTTGAGAAGCCCTTTCATATCTGCTCGTTATTACTGACGGATTTCATACTCTGTTTTCATCCGCTGACGAGACCTCCTTTGGTACCACATATCACTTTCTCTCCATCTATCTGCCACATCTACTACAGTTAATTCCGAGTAGTTATTGGACTTTAGTTTGTTTCGCAACCTTATCCTTAACTATAGCCTCATGTGATTTCTATTCGTCAGACCAGAAATTTGCCATCCGACTTCCTTCAGATTCCACCTCACGATGGACACCCTTGTCATTAGCTGTATCCTTCCCACTATTAGGGACTTTCACCCCTTATGACTTTTATATAAGTTACAACGCTACCTTTTCGGTACAGGAGCTTCCGTTTTGCGGTCAGACGGATGATATAATCCTGATCCATAACAAAGACTCCTTTTCCAAACAATGCTACCACACGCTTTATAGCTGAAAAAGTAATCCTATTTATAAATCAGAACACATCAGAAGCAATGATTGTCCTTATTGCAGAAATTGCTTCTTTATATCCAACCGGATGATGCTGAAAATAGGTAGTGATTGCTTCATAGTCAGAACGGTAAACTTCATCTTTAATTATTTTCTCAAGAATTTCAGAAATCACTACTCCTTCCTGAGCAGACGGACAAATTGAAAGTTTTGCCCGGTGTAAGCGAATTTCTGATACCAGCTCTTTATATTCCTCTGTCAAATTCCACCCTTAAAAACGCAGTCCGGTACTTCCTCTGACAGCAGTTTTAAAATCATAGTTACATAATAATCTTTTTCTACAATTGCTATCGGCTGACTTTGTGATTCTGCTGTTGCTTCAATAACATCTTTAAATAATTCCTTATCCTCATGCAAAAACATCAAAAACCCTCATTTCGTACATATTTTTATAAATACGTTCCGGATACTTTTTAATATATTGATCTACTTCTTCTCGGCTGATTCCCTCGTTTTGAATATAAGTTTTTACTCTCGAATACGAATCCTCCATATCCTCATCTGCGTATTGCGTGATATTGCTCAACAAATCTAACAGCTGTAAAGTACGATAGTTTTTTTCTGTAATAATAATTCGTGACTTTCGCAATACAATTTTTCTTCCTTTCATGTCAATTTCCCTAAAACGGGAACTGGCATTGTTAGATACAATCTCAACCACATATGGAACTTGTGTCGTAATCCCCAATTGATTTGCAAATGTATAGCCGGAATAATAACCTTCCACTCTACCATTTCTATAAATATATTTTGCTCTTGCAACCACATCTGCCCCTAATGGTACACCACCCTTTAACCGACTCTGCCTGGGAATATAATAAACACCCTTATCAAAGCGATTAATTTTACCGGAATCACACAACTCTTTAAACATTTTTCGGAGATTAACAGCTGATACTGGAAGCTGGACATCAGAAACAAATATCGGTTCATTCGGTTTATAATTCTCTTCTAAGTATTCGTACAGCATTCTTTTCCCTCCTTTGTCACAACTTTTTACAATAATTGTTCATTTTCGTTACTTCTATTATATTGCGCATCTGCATCCCTTGTCAATAGTCCAATCACAAGCATTTTTCTATTATGTACTTCCGGTTTTTTATAAATCAATTCTCACACCATAGACATACAGTCGATATAGTTCTGCGTTATCCTTAATATTATATCCGGAATTTCTGCTCTTCAGTAAAAAATATATTTTCATCTCAGATTCTCTTTCTTCAATATTTTTTCTGATTAAATGTGCATTTATACTGAGACTTTCCGGATATCCATTATGTAAACTCTTAAATCTTTAGTTGTATACTCCGTCTGAGCAGGAGGATTCGGCAATTATCGTAAGTGCTTAAATTTTTCACCTATATAAAAAGGACGTGGCGTTACTCCACGTTCTTTTTATAATTCCTATTCTAATCTCTCTTAAAAATATCTCTTGTATATACCTTTGCCTTCACATCATCCAAGCATGCATCATAACGATTGGCAATAATTGCCTGACTTTGCTTCTTAAACTCTTCCAGGTTATTTACAACTTTGCTTCCAAAGAAAGTACTTCCATCTTCCAAGGTTGGCTCATAAATGATAACAGAAGCCCCTTTTGCTTTAACCCTCTTCATAACACCCTGAATGGATGACTGACGGAAATTATCTGAATTGGACTTCATCGTCAGACGATACACGCCGATTACTACTTCTTTTTCCATAGAAGCATCGTAAATATTCTCATCTCCATAAGCATAATATCCGGCCTTCTGCAAAACACGGTCTGCTATAAAATCCTTTCTTGTACGATTGGATTCTACAATGGCTGACATCATATTCTGAGGAACATCATCATAGTTTGCCAGAAGCTGCTTGGTATCTTTTGGCAGACAGTAACCGCCATATCCAAAGGATGGATTATTATAGTGTGCACCAATACGAGGATCCAAACACACTCCATCTATAATCTGCTGAGTATTCAGCCCTTTCATTTCTGCATAAGTATCCAGCTCATTAAAATATGAAACTCGAAGCGCCAGATATGTATTAGCAAAAAGTTTTACTGCCTCTGCCTCAGTAAATCCCATAATTAACGTATCAATATTTTCTTTTATAGCGCCTTCCTGCAAAAGTGCTGCAAAAGTATTCGCAGCTTTTACAAGCCGGGCATTTTCTACATCAGTTCCAACAATAATTCTGGAAGGATAAAGATTATCATATAATGCCTTTGATTCACGCAAAAATTCCGGACTGAAAATAATATTGTCACAATGGAATTTTTCCCTTACACTTGCTGTATATCCTACAGGAATGGTGGATTTAATCACCATAACTGCATCCGGGTTATATTTAATAACCAGTTCTATCACTGCCTCTACTGCAGAAGTGTCAAAAAAATTCTTACTGCTATCATAGTTAGTGGGTGCTGCAATAACCACAAAATCTGCATCTTTATACGCTGATTCTGCATCCAATGTAGCTGTTAAATCCAATTCCTTCTCAGCAAAATATTTTTCTATATACTCATCCTGAATAGGACTAATCCTTTTATTAATCTTTTCTACCTTTTCCGGAAGTATGTCAACAGCCATAACCTGATGGTGCTGTGACAACAGCGTGGCTATTGATAAACCAACGTAACCTGTTCCTGCTACTGCAATTTTCATCTTTGCTCTTCCTTTCTATCTTCTTTTAATTTTTATACTGCTGCGTAACTTCAGTAACTGAACCTTTCGTAATGTTATAAAATATCTGTCATAATTCTATTGTAAGCGCTTAATCGGTTCTTTCCATACTTAGTTGAATTTAACGTGAAAGAGTTCTCCGAATAGCACTTTCGCTTTCAATAGTTCAAAACTGTTTCGACCATACATTACCCGTTTTATGACTTTGATTTTATTTACACTGCCTTCTGCTAAGCCATTATTATACGAATATATAATTCCATTTTTTACAGCTGTTATATCCTTTTTTATGCCGTTCATGAATGTTTGAAGTTCAGGGATATCATATTTTTGTGCTGCATTGATCCATTCATCTAATTTTGTAGGATTTTTAGAGAATATGACATTACAAAAGTCTTTGGTTAATGTATATAACTCACTCAATAAAGGATATTTTTTTAATACTTCCTGATACTGTTTGACAGTGATTGTGCCAATATCCTCGAGTTTTTTATAAACCAACTGGCATAAGGATTTCCTTTGCACATATTCAGAATGCGGCTTTTCTGTTTCATTCTGTTCATGCATTCGTGTTCTTTCTTTTTGCATAAACATTCGTAACGAAGCTACACTGCCAGTATATCCCTTTTTATAAATAATATCATGTATTTGGGGATACGTTAATCCCTGACTCCTGAGTTTTATTACCTCGTTCTCATATGGAGCTAATTTTCTTGGAATTCGAACATTATAGTGACCATTTGTAACTGAAAAATCAGGATTTAAATAATTCTGTATAGTCTTATGGGCACGGTGCATCTGAGATGCAATCTGCTCAATCGGATATCCTGCCAAAGCCATTTCTCTTGCTTCTTTTATTTCCTGTTCTTTTTGTTTTATTGCCAGCTGGTGTTGCCGTTCCCTGGCAATTTCCTTGCTTTCTGGAATCTGGTCTTCTGGAATCGCAAGATACTTTTGGATTGTTTTAGGTGATGAATGTAACAATAATGCTATATCCGATATGGTCAGTCCTTCCCTGCGTTTTTCATGGGCGAATTTTATACGCAATGACCGGTTTGCAGTGTTATATAATGCTTTCATTTCATCCGTAACGCTTTCTGTTAATGGTATTTCAACCCTTGCAGGAAACTCACGAAATATATATTTACAGATAACTTCCGAAAGTCCCTTTATCAAGTGAAAACGGTCACTAATCTGTATGACATCAGGATGAGAATTTGTAGCAGCGGATGCGTATGTAATGGCTCCATCCCTTGAAATAACTTCGATATTGTGAAACGTTTTCAGCCAGTTGCAGACATCATTTGTATCTCTTGACGGAATCATATCAACAATCCGATGATTTTCCAAATTTATCATAACTGTTCCATAAGAAAATCTTTTACGGAGAGCAAAGTCATCCACACATACCATTTTTACAGAAGATTTATCCACAATGGATGGCATTTTTTTTAAGCAGAGCACAGATGCTGCTTTTGCAAACTGAAATATTTTCGCTTTTTAAAAGTTTAGAAGCATTCAACGAGCTTAGTTGGGATGATGTATATAAAATATTTTGGATTAACCTGTTCGTTTTTTTCGATTTAGCAGCCACAAATGGATGTTTCTCGGAAAAAGTTTTATGAGAACAGTCCAGATTCATACATCGCATTTTCCTGGTATCTACCAACAGAATGACCTTTTTTCCTTGCATAGGAAGATCTTGAATTTCTCTTTCATAAATAGAATGAACTTTAGATGTTTTTCTTCCACAAAACGGACATTCTAATTCAGTTATTGTTGATGCAATATGAAAAATCACTTTATCTTCTTTTATGCGATATTGTATTAGTTCATAGGCTGGGTCAAGTAACTTAATAAATTCGTCCATATAAATATCCCTCTTGGTAAATATATTTTGAATGTATTATATAACTTTAACACATCAATTTCAACTAAGTGCGGAAAGAACCGCTTAATTTTTAGGTATGATAGAAAAATCCCCGACTACTTTTCAGTAGTCGGAGCACCTTGACAATTCACATATGATTGATTTGATCCGTTTGCACGACGTTCGATTTCAGCTTTGACGGTTTCCTTCCATGGAGCCAGAAGTTCTAATTCATCATCACTCATTCTATCATCAGGTAGTTTTTCCAGCAGATAAGTAAGATAGTGATAGACGTTTACGCCATTGGCTTTTGCCATCTCTACCATTGTGTACACGATAGCGCTGGCCTGGGCTCCGTTTGGTGTGTCACAGAACAGCCAGTTTTTACGGCCTACTGTAAACGGACGGATCGCATTTTCACTGAGATTATTAGAAAAACTGCAGCGCCCGTCTTCGAGATAGGTAGTCAGATAGGAGCGGCGGTTCTGAATGTAGGTGACAGCTTTATCCATTCTGCTTCCACGGGTAGGGTTCTGCTGATCAAGCCACGACAAAAAGCCTTCTACTACCGGCTTTTCTTTTTCAAGGCGAGCCTTTTTTATAGCATCGAAGGAAGAATACTTTGATCTGATCACATCTTCCAGATGGAAGAGCTGGTTAATGTACAGCATTCCCTG
>NZ_JANJZT010000060.1 GCF_024622975.1 Blautia caecimuris
GTAGTAAAAATCTATTTGCTATCATTATGAGTTCAAAAACGTAGACAGTAAAGCTACCCAAGATTTAAGCGCTTACGGAGCTTATGCAACAGAATATTGAATTTGAGCGGTGCATTGATTTTCTGGTACGGATGATTGATAAGTACGGCGATGAAGTCCTCCGGGAGTTGGAGGAAGAAAAACAGAATAAAGAAGAAAAAGAAGCGGCAGTTTCCTGAAATACTAAATGTAAATCAGACTGCCGCTTTTTATGTGTTTTCAGATGAATTTCAAAAGCTGATATAGAGTGTGAGGTTCATTGTTCTGGGAAGCGGTAATACGGGTATCAAATGGCTTGAAATGATTTTGTGTATAAAAGCTCAGAAGAAATTCATTATCTTCGCATTCAAGAAATTCCATAACGCCGCCTACGGAATATTTGAGACCGGATATGGTTTCCAGTGCAAATCCCAGCAGGATGTTTCCAGGGATTCGTTTTTCCTTTGGTAGAGAATAGTTCTTACCTAACTGTGCAATCAGGTAAGCTGCTGTGTTGTAAGACTGTGTTTCTTCATCCAGAATACTGACACGGGACAGCTTCTTTGCCATCGTCTTACTGATATTTGAAGCCCGGACAGATATTGGCTTTACTGTAAGAGAAAAATAGCCGACCAGTGAAGCATCTTCGGCATCGAATACCAGATAAGTGATAGATTGATCTTTTTTGGCAAACTCAACCGCATTATGTAATAAAAAGTATTCCACATCGGGATTTTGGGGACAAGAAAAATCGGAGAGCAAGTCGTAAAGACTTTCCTCTCCGATATATGTCGGTTCGTCTTTATCCAAATATGCCCGAATATTAACGGTAAAATATTTATCAGACATGTTTTTTCTTCCTTTTTGACATTAAAGCTAAGATTTCCTGTGGGTTTGTTAACTGACGTCCGGGAAGTGCCTGCTTTGGTGTGCGGTCACGATCGGCTTCGTCAATCGCTGCGACAAAACGCTTTACACTATTTGGATTGGATACGACAAAATTATGAGTAATACTTGAAGTAGCCATACTAACACCTCCTCTATTTCTGGCTTTTTGTGTATTTATAGTATATGCAATGTGTGATAAAAACACAATATCAAAAACTGAAATAATTTCTAAATAATTTTCAAGCCGGATATTTATTAGATGCTTCCGGTAAGTGGACGATATTTTGATAACAGATATTCTCTATATCTAATTTAATTATACAAGTGACAGAGAAATGCGTCAACATGGAAAATAAGTATTGAAAAGAATTGGAATAAGTACTAAAATAAAGTTGGGACAATAAAGCGGAGTTACTATATAGAGGAAAAGACTATGAAGAATATAAAAATTCTGATAAATTATATATGTCTTTTTGACTATCTTTTTATATCTTCTTAAATGTCCGCAAAGCCTTATTTTATCGGCTCTACGGGCATTTTGCTTTTGTGGTAAACCTCACATATCTAGGTCTATCTTCTTATATTTTCGCTATCAAGCGTGGTTAAAATCGTGGTAAATACTTCTATGCAATTAGACGCTGAACCTCTGATTTTGCGGTATCTATGGACGCATGAGCATACCAGTTCATTGTGATACTGATATTTGAATGCCCCATGATATACTGTAAATCTTTTGGGTTCATGTTCTTGCTTGCCAGTCTTGTGCAGAATGTATGGCGTAGCGTATGCGGTGTGATATGTGGCAATGGATTGTCCTTGTGGTGCTTGTTGTATTTCTTTACCATACGGATAAATAAGGCGTTATAATCAATCGCAACTTTGGGCTTGCCCTTATGATTGACAAATAGGAAGTTGCCCCGTCCGTCTATCACAAATGGTTCTGCCTTTGGACGTTTTTTCATAACCCGTTGAAATGCTTGTATCGTTTCTTTGCTTAATGGTACTTGCCTTATTCCGCTTTTTGTTTTAGGCGTTTCAATATAATAGCCCTGTTCCTTGCTCTTTAGTAACTGGTGGTCGATAATCACAACTTCATTTTTGAAATCAATGTCGGCTACTGTCAGTCCGCACAGTTCCGAAATACGAAGTCCTGTCTTTAACAGTATCAGTACATCATCGTAATACTTATGATACACGTTGTCCGTCTTGATGAATGACAGTAGTGCTTGTTCCTGTTCCTCTGTCAATGCGACTTTCTTTTTGGTATCATTTTCTAGGACTTCACTCAACTTGAAATCAAAAGGGTTCTTCCTTACACAATCGTCTTGTATGGCGATATAGAATGACGCTTTTAACGAGCGTTTATGGTTGTTAATGGTATTGTAGGAAAAGCCTTTGTCTTTCATGCGTAACGCCCATTCCTTAGCGTCAGAGGGTTTTATCGTATCAATGCTCCTAGCACCCAACTTGTCCTCTTTCAATAACCGCATGAGCTGTTCCCGTTGTTTCTGTGTGCTTTTCTTCACATTTGCCCTCTGTGCGTTCTGTTTGGCGTAGAGTTGGCAAAGCGTCATTTTCTTGCCTGTGCTGTCGATACCGTCCTCTATATCCCGTCTTATCTGCTGTTCCAGTTCTCGAAGTGAGGGTTTTTCCCGCTTTCCCTTTGGTGTCGGGTCTGTGGGTGTCAATCTCCAAGCATACACATATTTTGTGTTTCCAAATGCGTCCACATATTTATATAAGTATTTTCCGTCTGTTCGTTGGCTCTCTCCAGTATGCAGGATACGTCCTTTGTTATCCCGTCCTTTTTCTTTCATGGTGTCTGCTCCTTTCCTTGTTGGAAAGAGCCTTGATATGACTTGTGTTCATCATAACACATACAAGGCTCATTTGCACTAGATAGCGTCCAATTTATCAATAACCTTTTCAAACTGTCGGCGTTTAATCTGTATGCGGTTGCCATTCATAATGAGCCAGCCAGCGTCCTTGTTTTCCTCTGCCAAGCGTCTTAACTTGTTTTCTCCGATACGGAAATACTTAGACGCTTCTTCAATGGTAAGGGTGTATTTTTCCCATACGGGAATATCGTTGTTATTCATCAGATACCCCCTTTCCCTTGTTTCGTGTCATACTGGATATAGGAGATAAGGTCAGTGCGGTTTATCCTCTGTAAGTGTGCGGTCAGTTTACTGGAAAGGGAAGTGCTGTATCTTGCCTTATCAAGCATAGTTCCTACTTTTTCCAGTCCACCTAATGCGTCATGTTCTTCCAAGAAGTAAAAACTTTTGACAGCGGAAATCACGCCACCCTCTGCGAGCCATTGCTGTGTTTCTTCAAGGGAATTATGTGGTTTGGGTACTTGCAGTTTCAAGACTTCCACAGCCCCTAAAAAGCGTTCCCAGAACCGACACGTTTTCCATCTGCTTTTATTGCTTTCATTTCTGTTTGCTACGACAAAGCGTAGGTTGTTTGCCAATAGCCCGAAAGCCAGTTCCCCAAGTTCCAGTGGTCTGTCCTTGAATGTCATGGCAAAAACATGAGCCTTATCATCACGCAGTTGCATTTCTGTCCGTTTCCAACTGCCGACTTCATCAAGTGTCTTATTATATTTTGAACAGACTTCCTTATCCTTGTCATAAAAGCGGTAGGACAATCCCGATTTTCCAGCACCGATATAAACCGTTTTTGCGGTGTCGAAATCATCAAACTTACTTTCATCAAAGTGGTAGCCTTCACTATTGGAGATAAATTCCTCTTTTTCGCATTTCTTCTTTATCTGCTCTATGGTAAAGAATGGTTTTTCGTTCTTATCATCAATGGCAATATCAAGCCTTGTGAAGTGGAAGTTATCCAGTCCGTATCTTCTTTCACAATGTTTGAACATATCCCCAAAGGTATAGTTTCTGCTGTTGAGAATACGGAAAATATCATCACAACCTCTGCCAGTCATAACAAGATAACAGCCTAACCCTTGTGGGTTGTCCTCTGTCTTTCTTGCGTCCCCCGATACATAAATATCTCCAATCTCCCAGCGTATCTGATAAGTCTTGAATTTAACGGTTGCCGGATAAACATTGAAAATGTCAGTCGGTAACTCTAAAATGTGTGTGATTACATCTTCTGCGGTTGCGGTTTCAAATACAATGCTGATATAATCAATCTTAACGGATAAATTTTCGTGTGTTGCGATACTTCATTACTCCTTTCGTATGCCCCGATTTTTTGCGGGGTATAAATTGCATTTTTTCCTTTATTTATCACAGTTTCTAGGTACTATGACATGTATACGCAGGGCGGTGTTACATATACGCCCTCTGCGAACGCCTAAAGGCGTTCCCTTTCCAAAAGGAACTGTCTGTCCGCTCCACGTCTGGGGGACGTGTCCCGTCCAGCCAGCCCCTTTTGGAAACCATGATTTTCGGTCTGATAGTCCATGCCTGTTCATGCTGTCAAAGCGAAAACAACTCATCTATATGCTTACTCAAGTGTGTGATTGACCCTAGCGTGCTTAATCACTTCATCTGATACGATAATAACGCCAGCAGGATTACTTGTCAAGAAGTTTTTATTGACTTTTCAAAATAAAATAAGTATGATAGGCTTATAAACAGAAAGAAAAGCAACGAAAGGAGCGGTTATACTAAGTTATGGAGCATTATGAAAAGAAAATCAGTTTTTTAGGAGAAAACATACAAACCATAAGAAAACACAGAGGAATGAAACAGCAGGAACTTGCGGATAAAATCGGTATCAATATGCAGAGCCTTTCCAAGATTGAACGAGGTGTGAATTTTCCTACCTTTGATACGCTGGAAAAGATAATAGACGTGCTGGGAGTAACACCCAATGAATTGTTGTCGGGGGAATGGAAGTTTGTCAATCAGGGAGAAAAAGAAGTCTGCCAGTTTTTAAAAATCGAAGAACGTCTAAATGCAGAACTAAAACATGGACACTATGACAACTTCTTTGATAGCGAGGAAGAATGGCTGGAATATGAGTTAGAAAAGTTACGGGAATATATTACCGATTACATCAACGGGAAAAGCATTGTAGCGTCCGACCTTTACCCAATCAAAGAATTTATCCAGCATTTGAAATTCCAAAAACTACTAGACCGCTATGATGATTTATACAGCATGGATATGTTCGGAGAAAGCATAGTGGGACATAAATATAGGACACCACATCAAGTAGTGAAAATGATAAACCCGAACTCAAAAGAGGATATGGAACTGTTACGGGAAGTATTAAAGAATAACCATTTTGATGATGAGGACGAATAATCTTTTTCCTCTTGTGAGAAGATACAGAAAAGAAAAAGCCCAATCAAGAGTGCAAGCACCACCAATGGTGGCAAGCTCTTGACAGGGCTTTTTCTTTTCTGTTGTGGGTAATCAAGAGGAAGAAAGAAGTAAAATCTGATTTGTGACAAATCAGGCAATATCAACGCAAGTGTCGCAGTATGAGTTGTACTACATAAGAATAGTAACTGGAAGATTGTAAGATAATCAAAAAGGCGTGTATTTCAAATTAGAGATACACGTCTTTGAAATGCACAAAGTTTATTGAATGTTATTCATTGACAATCGTTCATTCGCGAGATATAATTTTTGTGAAAGGAGTTGATCACATGAATATTACGAAACAAAAATCACAAAAGACCTTTGATAAGCAAGCAGCCGATTATGATACAAACATTCAGGGAGAACACGCTCGAAAGCTCTATAAGCCGATTATAGAAAATTTAAAAAATAAGAATATCCATTCTATATTAGATTTAGGTTGTGGAACGGGTGCGTTGCTTAAAAAAATAAAAGAATTAAATATAGCAGAACAACTATTTGGAATAGATATATCTCCCAATATGCTTGAAATTGCAAGAAATAAACTAGGAAACGATGCAACACTTATCTTAGGCGATTCTGAGAGATTACCTTTTGAAGATAATTCTTTTGACGCCATTGTCTGTAATGACTCATTTCATCATTATCCACTACCAGATATTGTAGCGAAAGAAGTGTCTAGGTGCTTAAAGCAAAATGGAGTATTCATTATCGGCGATTGTTGGCAACCAATCGGAGCAAGACAGATAATGAATTACTATATGAAACATAGCAATAGTGGGGATGTAAAAATTTATTCAAAAAAGGAAATGTTGTTATTGTTATCAAAAGACTTCCACGAAATTGAATGGAAATCTTTTGGCACAACATCTTGTTTAATTATAGCATACAATAACTGAACCGAAGGAAAGGAAAGAAAACAATGCGTATTTCAAAAGAACCAGAGGAACGTAAACAAGAAATTTTAGAAACAGCTATTAAATTATTTAGTGTAAATGGGTTTGAAAAAACTTCAATATCAGACATAGCAAAAGAAATTGGAATAGCACAAGGATTATGTTATAGATATTTCCCATCAAAAGATGTACTTTTTCAGTCCGCTATCAATGAATATGCAGATATTTTAGTCGCCAATATGACAAAAAATATAAATATAAAAAAGGATAGTTTAAAAGATATTTTGCGGAAGATGATACTTTTTACAGAACAAGAAGATGATACATATTATCCCGTTTTTCATAATAACCAAAATAAAAATTTCCATAATTTATTAGCATTGAATGTATGTGAAAAACTTTTTCCTATTGTATCTGAAATTATTGAAAGAGCAAATTGCACAAATGAAATACAAGTTAATGATGTTGAAATGTATGCCAGCTTTTGCATATATGGACAACTAGGAATTTTATTAAATACCGATATATCAACTAAAGAAAAGAGCACACGGATAAAGGCATTTTTTAGGGATTTGTTTAGGCTTTAAATATTCCCCTGCCAAAAGGCAGGGAATATTTATTACAATAAAATGAATGATTTTCATTCAAAAGGAGGAATTAAGATGAACAAAAATATTGATTTTGTAAACGGAAACACGAAAAAATGTTTAATTGAAATGTCTGTTCCCATGATAATAGCCATGTTTTTAAATATGGCATATAATCTTGTAGACAGTCTTTGGATTGGAAATTTGTTAGGTGAGCAGGCATATGCAGCGTTAACAAATTCTACACCTATTATTTTAATTTTAACTTCAATTGGTATGGGAGCAACAAACGGGTTAGCCATTCTATTATCACAGGTAATTGGTGCGAAAAATGAGCAAAAGAAAAAGAATATTATAGCTACTTCTTTTTTTGTATCTGTAATTCTTTCAGTGCTTATTACAATTGTATTGGAGATTTTTTTAGAACCTATTTTGATAGTTTTAAATACACCGACTGAAATTTTTGATATGGCAAAGAATTACTTATCTATATATGTTTTGGGATATGTAGCAGTTTATTTGTATTTATACTTTACAGCCGTTTTAAGAAGTTTTGGCAATACTATGTTTCAGGCAGTTGCGATGCTTGTGTCTACTCTATTGAACGCTATTTTAGATCCTATTTTCATTAACATAATTGGATTTCACGGAGCGGCAATCGCAACCTTAATATCACAGATTATTTGTTTGGCTTTTATGTGCATTTATATTTATCGCAAAAAATTATTTAACCTTTCACTATCTGATTTTGATACAACAGAGATTATGCCGTTTATAAATAATGCTGTGCCGTCTGTTATTCAACAAAGTATCCCTGCTATTAGTACAACATTTTTAACTGCTATTGTTAGTACTTATAGTATTTCTGCTATTGCTGGCTACGGAGTTGCAGGAAAATTAGAAATGATATTATTTTATCCTGCTATGGCTCTTAATATGGTGTTGACTTCAATCGTAGGACAATGTATTGGAGCACAACGTATCGACAGAGCAAAGAATTATCTGAAATTAGCATTAAAATATGGTATTATTGTTTCAATTGTATTATCAGCAGTTGTTATTTTCTTCTCTAAACAGTTGGCAAAATTGTTTGTTTCCAACGAAGCTGTAACAAATGTTGTCAGCCATTATTTTTTAATTGTTAGTATCGGTTATATTCTTTACACTATTACTAGTATAACGAATATTAAATAATTGCTATATCAAACGGATGCCGCTTCCTCTTCACTGATTTCATCCATTTTATA
>NZ_JANJZT010000061.1 GCF_024622975.1 Blautia caecimuris
TGATGACAGTATACAGGTCAATTCAGAGACAGGCAAGTAAATCAGTATTTTGATAATTTATGAGGTCAACAACAATATTTTTCAATGAGGATATTTTATTGTTGTTTAAAAAACAAAACAAAACAAAACATTTCATTATAAACTAAATTCGTAAACGCCAAATAGTAAGTACCTGTCCAAAATCATCCTGTGTGAGATAATAGACTCATCACTATAAAGTCCAAATAGTTCAGTATTCAACTTTTTAGACGTAAGCGCAACAGCAACACAATCCGTCGAATTATTTTGCGCTTACGATTATAGAGAGATTTCTTCAGGAAATGGCTAATGCACGGTATAGGAACACCGTCCTCAAAAGTACAAAACATATCCTGACACTTTACTATATTTTCCTGGATATGCATTCTTTCAGCAGGACCGAAGAAAACCTGTGGTTATGGTTCGAACATGTAAAACCTTTTTTGGGTGCCGGATGGAAACTACTTACCTACGTCATATTTTGATGCACTTACGAATAAAATCTCCAAATCTTCAGGTTTATTTTACATGATTTTGAATATTTATATCCTCTGAAATATTCCCCCTCTAAGTTACTGCAAATTTTTATATTTTAATCATCTACATAGAAGTGGAGAGACATCATTATAGCTTAGTATCATAAACCAAAGTTTTATTAACAGTTGCTTAGGTTAGTTTACAAGGAACTACACGCAGACCACGAAACGGGGGCTGCTGACAACAAATAAAGGCTGAGTATTAAGCACCGGAAAAGTGCGAGATATTCAGCCTGTTTTGTTGTCTGGGGTTTCCAAAGGGGCTTCCCCTTTGGCACACGACTTTGCTTGCAAAGTGTAGTGTGTTATACCTGCTGGCGTGGCTGACGGGGGAAACGGGGTGCGGTGCTTTTTGCGCCCTACTTGCTCCGGCAGGAAAACAGGCTGACTTTTTGTGAATGGGAATGAACAAAAAATTGGGCTGGTTTCAGAGAACGGCGGCAGATATATGAAGCCCCGTCCTTCGTCCTACGCCCGACTTGTGGACAAAATGTCCCGAAGTTGTGGCCACACTTCTGGAAAAGTAGCAGGACAGCGGGCAACCGTCAAAGCTGAAATGAACGAGTTTACATCCGGCCTTGACCGCCGCTCGCCGTCCCGCTGAATGGGTGGACAAGGCGGCCAATCCCTCAAAGTGCTTGGCCGCTCTCTTTCTGATTTTGGAGTGTCTCAAAATTGAAATGGGCGGGAAGCCATTTTAGGGCTTTCCCGCCTTGATTGCTCATCAGCAAAGACAGGCGTGCTGTCAACGGCGGCGCATGAAATGCGCCGTTCATCTTGACCGTTGACTGGCTCGGTTGGCTTTGCTATTTTTATTGAATCGCATATTGGTAAATTGCGTTGATATGTACTTGGGTTGTATTTACAATTGGAACATTAACATCTTCGGATTTTATGGCAAGTGGCAACTCAGTACAGCCAAGAATGAGTGCATCTACATTTTCTTTTGCAATATATTTATTTGCCAGTGCAATCATTTTCTCTTTATCGCTTGGAATTACTATACCATTCTCTAAATTGGGGTATATCAGTTTCCCTAATAGAGATATTTCTGCGTTAGATGGGATAACCGCTTTTATCCCGTTTGCTGTTAATGCTTTTTCATAAAGACCGCTACGCAAAGTTGATTCTGTTCCAAAGATAAGTGCTTTTTTGAAACGAAGCCGCTTAAGTTCCTTAATGGTTTCCTCGACAATGCTGATTACAGGTAGCGGGAAATTATTGCATATTCTATCCCACACAATATGTTCTGTATTTGCGGTAATAGCAGCAATCTCTGCACCAGCCGCTTTCAAATTGGAGAGACTGGAAAGTAAATATTCTCCTAAAACTGAATAGTCACTATTTTCGAGCGCCACATCATGTTTAAGCATATTTACACTATCAATCACAATTTCTGGATATATGCTGTTATTTTGTTCATTCAAACTTTTTTGTATAAGTCCCAAATAATACTCTACTGTTGAAGCGGGGCCAATCCCTCCGACAAGTCCTATTTTTTTCATTAAGTTACCTCTAATATTGCATAGATTATTTATTGGTTTGCTCCATCATCTTTTTTGCCAACTGCTGGAATAGTTCGGCAGTTTCGTCGTCCATCGGCGCAAGCTGCCCGATCTGTCCGGTAATCATCGCTGTTATATCATCAACGGAAATTGTGTTTTGTTTCTGCTCCGCCAATGCGTTCCGCATGGTCTGAAACATAGCGGCGGTTACAGCTTCCCCCGGCTGTTCTCTGTTTTCCATGTCTTTCTTAATATCCCGCAGGATGGCAAGGAACACGCTCTTGATTTTCTCAATCTCAGCTTCATGCTCCCCCATCTTCTGTGCGTTCAATAGCTGTAAATCCTGCTTTGCTTCTGTCCTGTGTTCCGGGTGTTCTTTCATCAGGTCGGACAGGGAAGCCGTCGCTATCTCGATAAGCTGGTTTCGTGCCATTATCCCCTTTGCCGCCGTATCTTGAAAATAAATCCGTATCAAATCTATCAGCTTCGGAAAGTTTCTGTGTTCCAGAAGGCGGTTAAGGATTTGCACATCGACTGCGCCCGTCACAAGCCCCCTCACGGCTCCCTCGGATAAGCCCAGTTCAGAAATATCATAGCTTTTACGGACGCTTACAGTGGATAAGCCCAGTATGTAGTCTGTTGATACCTTAAATTCTTTTGCCACACCTATAAGAATATCACTGCTGACCGTTCTCGTTTCGCCGCTGACAATCCGGCTCAACTGGGAAGCGGAAACGCCTATCTTCTCCGCAAGTTCCTTTTGTGTGATGTGGTTTCCGTTACATAAATCGGAAATCCGCTGTCCGGGTGTTCCGGGTAAAGCCATAGACACGCACCTCCTCCGCATATCTCCATTATACAGCAAAATTGCAAAAATACAATTTTCAAAGTGTAAACTTCATCAAAATGCAATTCTCGCAAAATTTCGGGGATTGCATTTTTTTCGTGTAGACTTAGGGTAGTTCATCGATGGACAGCACCTTGAAAACAGAATGACCGTCCGAAAAGGAATATCCGGCGGGGGAAGCACCGTAAGGAGCCGACTTCGGGACAAAATGTCCAGAGGTGGCTTCGGGACAAAATGTCCCGAAGTTATGGGGAGCGTGCCAACGCCGGAACACTCCGCAGGAATGGGGCAGGAAGCCTTTTCGGGGAGAACGGCAACGGAGAACAAATGGAGGGACGCATGATAGAAAATCCATATAAACGACTGCCGCCCATAGAGCGCAGGCAGGACGGTTCCCTTTACCGCATGACACCGGCACAGAGGAAACAGGCAAACGCCCTGATCCGCAGGGAGTGCTGCTGTTATGAGGACGGGAACTGTATGCTCCTTGACGCTGGGGACACCCACACCTGCCCGCAGATGATTTCTTTCTCGGTCTGCTGTAAATGGTTTCGGTGGGCGGTCTTGCCCCTTGCCGGGACGCTGGAAGCGGAAATTTACCGGGGCAGGGATTTGAAACGCTGTGCGGTCTGCGGCGGCGTGTTCGTCCCCAAATCCAACTGGGGGAAATACTGCCCCGACTGCGCCGCCAGAGTTCACAGACGGCAGAAAACAGAAAGTGAACGGAAAAGGAGGTCTGCTGTGGACAGTTAGGGGCTGAAAAGTCCTTGATTTACAAGGCTTTACAAGCACAGAACAGGGGTAGGCAATAGAAACTACCGTCTGCCCCCGGAAACAGGCTTCTAACCGTCCACAAAACACGATATGACAAACACCATTTATATCCATCAGCCGGAAAAGACGGTCAGCTTTACCCGGCTTCCCAATTTCCTTTTTGAAGCCCCCACATTCACGCCACTGTCCAACGAAGCAAAGGTACTGTATGCCTTTATCCTGCGCCGGACAGACCTATCCCGAAAAAACGGCTGGGCAGATGAATACGGGCGGATTTACCTCTACTATCCCATCAACGAGGTAGTGGAGCTGCTCCACTGCGGACGGCAGAAAGCCGTCAACACCCTGCGGGAGTTGCAGTATGCGGAGTTGATTGACATTAGGAAACAGGGCTGTGGAAAACCCAACCGCATTTACCCAAAATCCTACGAAGCGGTTCCAAACACCGACTTCAAGAAATCCGGTTATGGAACGCCGGAGGACTGAAAACCGCACTCATAGAGTACGATAATCAATCCTCTTGAAGTACGAAAACCGGACGGTATATAGTGTTATTCAGCAAATTAAACGCTGCCCTTTCCGTCAGATTAAAACAGGTCTTTTTGAGTGTCTGATCATGGTATGAAGCATATAGTTTTGGGGATTTTCGGCACACTATTTTATGAGTAAAAACCATCATGCAGATTATTTTACATGATGGTTTCTAAAGCTATCCGAGTTCGCAGTCATTGATTGCCTGCATAACGGCATCGGCGGTTATGATATTTAAATTTGAGCTGTTTCCAACCAACAGACTTGCATTGCACAGTTTGTTGATCATACGTGGAGTCCCATTCGCAGCATTGAGGATCGCTTCAAGTGTGTTATCTTCAAATACCGTTTGGGTGCATCCGGCACCATTCAGTTTGGCAGTAACATAAGAATGCCCTTCTGCTTTTGTCATGCCTTCCAGGTTATAATTCATGACAATTCTCTGGCGGAAAGGTTCGTGGATGCTTAGGCGCAGGGTACTGTTGAGCTGTGGCAGGCCACAGAGGAGGACAACCGCCCGGTCTTTGGAATCCATTTCGAAGTTGAACAGCATTTTTAAGTCATTGAGCACAGCGTTTCCGATATAGTTTGCTTCATCTATGATGATGACAGGCGTCTGTCGTTTTTCAAGTACCAGACGGTTGATCTCATCCTGGATGATCTTGAAGTTATCGGTCTTGCGGAATGCAGGCTGGGCTCCAAGTTCCTCGGCCAGATTCCGGTAAAAATCATTTACCGTCAGGGTGGAAAGACTGGAATAAACTACTTTATAAAGGGAAGTGTTCAGTCCACAAGCCCAGTTCCTGACAGCGGTGGTCTTTCCCCTTCCGGCACTTCCGGTCAGGAGTCCGAAGCCTTTTGTGGTAAGCAGGTAGTTCAGACGGAACAGAACCTCCTTGTATTCCTGTGTTTCTACAAGGACTTCCTTTGAATTCTTTAGGAAAGGATTGAATTCCAGTCCGTATCTTGCAGTGTAATCCATGATCATTCATCTCCTTTGCATAAGCGTACTTTTTCTCTTTTTATCAATGCGTTTTCGGTTTTGTTGAGAAGCCGGATCGGTGCCAGTGTCCCGTCAGCTTCCACAATGAAGATTTCTTTCATATCCGGGGAATAGCGCAGGCGGATACGCTGCCGTGCAAAACGATAATCAACTTCGTATTCGACCTGGTCGATGACGATCACACTGTCAGCAGATACCCGGCGTTCGATCTCCAGAAGGAAATTTTGGCGGATGTCTTCCTCAGAAAGCCTGCGGATCTGCTTCTGGTTCCGAGAAGAAACGGTCCTGTGGGGAACATCCACGGAGGGAAGAATGGGGGGATTGGTTGTATTGCTGGACAAAAGCATACAGACTGCCCCTCAGCTCTTCCAGTGAATGGAAATCCCGCATGTCAAGGGCTGCCATCCACTGGTCCTTCATTGTCCGGAACCAGCGTTCGATCTTGGCTTTTCCGGTGGGCGTATAGGGCTGGCAGTAGCTGAGTGTTGTGCCGATTCTTGCGGCAAGGAGTTCCATCTGTCTGTTTTTATAAGATTTACCATTGTCAAAGTTGAAGACTTTTGGGCGCCCATACTTTGCTATGGCTGATCTCATGACCGACATCAGGCTGATAAAGTTATCATGATAGAACACATCAATTCCGGTAATGAACCGGCTGGCATCATCGATCAGGGCAATGATATAGACCCGGTGTTTTTTGCCATCCAGATCTGTAAGGCGGGGACCGACACTGCTGTCCCCGCACCAGACTTCATTGATATGGGGGCGCTCATAGCGGCGCATATCCTTGTTTGGTGTCTGCCGGAGTTCCAATTGAAGCCGGTTCACAAAGCGGCTGACGGTGGATTCGGATACCTGTCCGTTTATTACAGAGCCATCGGATTTCAGCTGCCTGTAAATAGCGGCCGCAGACATGCGCGGATAGTTGGTCTTGAAATACCGGATCCTTTCCTGGAGTTCTTCGTCAAGCTTGCGGCTCATGCCGGCATCTGACCGTCCTTTCGGGACGAGACCTTCAAAACCATGGTTCTGATAGTCCAGATACCATTTTTCAATGGTAGCGGGAGCATAATGATGGAGCTTCCCATCGGGGCCCAGGAGTCCTTTTGCAGAGATTTCTGTGTAAAAAGCGGTCTTGCTAGGATAACGTTCATCAAGACCAGCAATAATAGGTGCGATGGCACCATAGCGCATCAGTGCGATTTCCTGTTGTTTTTCCTGTTTCATAAGTTTCATCTGCCTCCTTTTTCTAAAGTATAAGGGATAAACCAGGATCTGTCGTGTAAGGTTATGTTGGCAGAACAAAAAGTTTATTGGAGACGGATTTAATCTGCATGAACTGTCTGGAAAAGAAGGAAAAGCACGCAGAGATCAGGCTGGGGAGGTCAAGGAGGTGGAGCATCATGGAGAGCAGCCGCTGTTTCCAATGCAGCCGGTAGTTCCGGATTATGGATTTCAGGTTGTTTTCATCCACGAGGTATTGTTCTGCCAGTATGTTTTGGAATCCGGTGTCATGTTCATAAGCCTGGATCAGACGGACGTGCAGAACCAGAGGGATCTGTGAATAAGGGACCATAGAGGAAAGGAACAGTGCGTGGGTATGCCCACAGACTTTGCAGTACACACGAACGACTGAAAGAGAGAGGATCCTGTCAGTAAGCTGGATCTTGCGTCTGTAAGAGCCATAACGGATGAGACAGCCGGAGTGGCCACAGATACAGGAAATAAGGTTAAGATCAAGAGAATCTATCGTTTTATTGTAAAAATCCTGAGAAATAAGGTTGTAATTTTCTGTTTTAATTGTTATCATAGGTATGTATAAATGTAGCGTAAGCTATATTTGGGTGAAAGCAGGAATCAAACTTTGGTCGGAGAGATTTCTGCTTTTTTATTTCATGGTTACAAAACTATATGATAACACCAGAGGTCTCAGGATAAAACAATCTGATGGAAAATACGTCAGATTCCCTTATGCCAAGACCTCTTTTATTATGCCTTAAAAGCGAAAAAATAGTTTGTTATAGTGTGCCTGATAATAGTCAAGGGACGGTCATTGTCAATGACGCTGCCGACTTTACGGGAATGAACGGCTGCTATCTGTATCAAGGACGGGATGTGAAGCCCAGCAAGAAGAACGACTTGAAAGACCAAATGCTGGTACTGGCTCCCCATGAGGGCATTGTTCCCTCCGACATCTGGCTGACCTGCCGTAAGAAGCTGATGAACAACATGAAAATCCAGTCTGCCCGAAAAGCTACCCATACATGGCTCGCGGGAAAAATCAAATGCGGGAATTGCGGGTATGCGCTTATGAGCATTAACAATCCTGTGGGAAAGCAATATCTCCGCTGCACAAAACGGCTGGACAATAAAAGCTGTGCCGGGTGCGGGAAAATCATCACTTCGGAGCTGGAAGCGGTTGTTTATCAGCAGATGGTAAAGAAGCTGGCAAGCTACAAGACGCTGACAGGCAGAAAGAAAGCAGCAAAGGCAAACCCGAAAATGCAGCACTGCAAGTGGAGCTTGCCCATGTGGACAGCGAGATTGAAAAGCTGGTGGACAGCCTGACGGGTGCAAAGGGATTGTCAAGTTTTTTGTGTAAGTTTTTGAAAAAATATTTTGGGGAGGGAATCCTCCCCAGTCTTATACTTGGGCACTCTTTTGAGTTAATTTGTTAAAGCATCTTTCACAAGACCTTCCATTTCGTCGTTTAATTCACGGGCTTCCTG
>NZ_JANJZT010000062.1 GCF_024622975.1 Blautia caecimuris
AAAATTTCAAAAATCGGCAGATTGACACTTTAGGAGATTCTATTCATTTTGAAATTACATTTTGCGGAAACTCAAGCATGATCTGCACGGCTTCCGGAAGAACCAGTTTTCCGTCCACACGTTCCTTTGCAACAAAACCGATCATTCCGTTGCCTGCAAACAGTTCATTCAGCTGCTTAAAGGATCTGTTTCCACGGTCCCCAATGTTGTAATAGCTGTAATCCCCAAAAGCGATGCCGTCCTTCGGTGCATAGGCAGAAGTCTCCACCTTATATCCCAGGATTCTGTCCGGTTCCCCTGCCTGGTAAGCCGGCTGCCAGATATAAGCACCGTTATTGTCCTTCAGCTTTCTAAGGGAAGGCAGTGTTGCATCATTCATGATAAAGGATGCATTTTTACGGTACGGACGTTTCAGGCCATACACCAGATCCAGCATGTCATCTGATTTCAAAGCTACAGCCAGTGTATTCAGCAGATGCCCTCCGCCTGTTCCGTCAAAAATACCGGTCGGTTTCCCTGTTCCGTTTCCGTTCAGGAAAGCATCCTCTTCCGCATTGGCAAGTGCTTTTCCAAACTGGACAATAATGTAATTTTCCAGATTAAAGGCATTGTCATAAAGCAGTTCCTCCGTTACCTTAATCGCCACATGAAGCTTATGTGCATCCAGGATCTTCTGGTCAAAAGTCGCATCCCCGAAAGTCAGCGCCCCGCCTTCCTCAATCCAGCTTGCCGCCGGCTTGGTGGCCGCAATATTGATCTTATGTTCCCCGGAAGTCACGATTCTTGTGGCAAGACGGCGCATGATATTCTCTTCATTCAGAACATCAATCAGTCTTCTGTCATACTCTTCCGGAACCAGATAACCGCCGTCGGCATCCACGCCCTCCTGAAGGGTATTGGAAACCTGGCGGAAGTTGCTTCTCAGTGCATTCAGCATTGCCCTGCGGTATTCATCAGAAGCACGTCCTGTCTTTGGCTCCCCCTGGCCGCCTGCATAAGGCTTCCCGGTCAGCGGCTGGTTTACCGGCTGGTTCAGGTTCTTTTCCATTTCCTCTGCCTTGCGGTGGCGGTCAATCGCCTTTGTCAGATCCTCAATCTCCGCTTCCATCCTCTCATAGGTTGCACTGTCCTCCGCAGACAGAACACCATTTTCATTCTCATGGGCATCCACAAAATTCTTTGCAGCTTCCCAAACCTTAGCTCTCTTCTCCATCAATTCCTGAATCGTCATAATCCGTATCCTCCTCAGATATATTTTTTAATAAAATTTAAGCGTTCACGCAGATCATCCGCAGAACGCCCTGTAACATTCGTATTCACTTTCTTCTTTTCACACTTCTGGCAGGCATTCTCTGCCGCCCCGAAACATCCATTACATGGATCGTCCCCCTCAGTACCGGCACTTCCACTTATTCCAATTCCCTGCATACCAGAAGAATTTCCGTAACACTGCCCCGATAATCCATTACCACCAGCAGCCATCCTTGTGATCTCTGTCTGATCTTTCACAGATTTCCCAGTCTTTCCATAATGTCTCTCCAGCTTATTCATCAATGCATTATTTACTGCCCGTCTGGAAAACATTACAGAATCAGACGTCCCGTTTTCTGTACGGTCAGCACCTGAATCTCCATTTTCGCCTTCACTGCCCTGTTCCTCTTTCTGGAACAGAATGTCATCCGCAAACCCAAACTCCACAGCTTTATTTGCATCCATCCACGTTTCCGCATCCATCAGATGTGACAGCTTCGCCCTGCTCTGTCCCGTTTTCCGTACATAAGCATTGATGATGGATTCCCTCACGGCATCCAGAAGTTCCATAGCCTTCTTCATCTCTGCATGGTCGCCCCATGCAACCGTGGCCGGATTATGGATCATCATCATGCTCACCGGACTCATCCATACCTCAGTTCCGGCCATTGCAATAACAGACGCAGCAGATGCTGCAAGCCCGTCAATCTTCACCGTAACCTTCCCCGGATACTCCGACAGCATATTAAAAATCTGTGCCGCCGCAACACAGTCCCCGCCTGGACTGTTGATCCACAGGGTAATATCCCCTGTTCCGGCATTCAGCTCATCCTTAAAAAGAGCCGGCGTGACATCATCGTCAAACCAGCTGTCCTCAGCAATAACTCCGTTCATGAACAGGATCCGTTCTTCCGTTTCCTGTCCTGTTTCCTGATTCACCGTTTTTGTTTTCTTCCAGTTCCAAAACTTCTTCACTGGCTCCCTTCTCCTTTCCACCGGCTCCGCCAAACAGTCCGGCATCCTTCGTCGTCACAATCTCCATTTTCTTCGCTTCCCTGCAGGCAGTGAAGCTCATCCATTCCGATGCTCCTCCTCTCCCCCCGGAGTTTCATAACTCCGTGGGGACCCCAGAAGCGTCATATTTCCATTGATCAGATACAGATCACCGCCAAGCTCTTCTGGGATCCGGTCCATATTTTCCAGTTCCCGGATGTCATTGGCACTCATCCATCCGTTCTGCCTTGCCGTAGCATAACCGGTCATCCTTGACTGATAATCTCCCCTGAGCAGCCCGTCCACGTTGAACTTAAAGAAATACTTCTTCTTTTCCTCCGCAGACAGCAAAGCCCTGACCATTGCCTGTTCCCAACGGCTCACCCAGGGATCCAGTGTATACTTCACAAACTCCAGGGACTGCTGCTCAATGTTGCTGAAACTGGACTTGTCCAGATCCCCGACCATATGCGGCGGCACCCTGAAAATCCTGGCAATCTCATCAATCTGAAACTTCCTTGTTTCCAGAAACTGTGCTTCATTCGGTGCAATGGAAATCGGCGTATACTTCATTCCCTCTTCCAGGACAGCAACCTTATTTGCATTGCCGCTTCCCCCGAAAGTGGACTGCCAGCTCTCCCGCACCCTGCCCGGATCCTTCAAAGTCCCCGGATGCTCCAGCACTCCTGACGGAGCGGCACCGTTGGCATAAAACTTGCTTCCATACTCCTCCGCAGCAATGGCAAGCCCGATCGCATTCTTCGCCATGGCAATAGGTGAATATCCGACCAGCCCGTCAAACCCAAGCCCCGGAATATGCAGCACATCCGCCGGATGCAGACGCACGATCTTTCCATTTGCTTTCGGATCCGTCCCGGTTCTGCCATCCACATCATCACCGTCATACACCAGGTACTCATAATAAAGCCTGCCATGCTCATCCCTGTCCACCGTCATCCGGTCAGGCATCAGCGGATAAAGTGCCACGATCTCACCTTTCCCGTTCCGGATTATCTGACTGTACGCATTTCCCCACAAAAGCAAATGCGTCATCAAAGTCTCCCTAAATACAAAAGAAGTCATCTCCGGATTCGGCTCATCATGCAGCAAAAAATAAAGCGGATGATCCACCGCCTTTTCCTTACCGCCATTATCGTTATACCTGTAAAACTGCAGCGGCAGACCCGCCACCGCCTCAGAAAGAATCCTCACACACGAATACACTGCAGTCATCTGCATGGCACTCCGTGCATTCACCCTCTTCCCGGAAGCCGTACTCCCCATAAAAAATCCATATCCGCTTCCAGTTGTGCTGTTAGAAGGAGCATTCCTTCCCCGAAACAGCTTCCCAAACAACCTCATTTTCATCATCCTTTCAAAAAAGAGCATAAGAAAAGCACCTATCATTACGATAGATGCCATTCCTAATGTAATTTATTTCCTGCACAATACCCGGATCGCTTTGTCTGCAAACACTGCGGTTCCTTCTCCCCCGACTTTATCAATATTAATTGTAAACTCCCCGCCGCCTGCGTACATAGAGCCAAGCCCCATCAGAATTTCATCTGTACATTTATAAAAATGCTCCGTAATAAAATCCTGCAGTTTCTTAGCAAGTTCGCTTCCGCACTTTCCGGATCCTGATTTCTGATTTTTCCAAATTCAGCAAAAATCCCCATCAACCTGGCATTGATTGAATGCTGTTCTTCTATACTCCGTCCCGCCGCCTTTTGTTCATATTCCTTATAGGCATCTGTTTTCCCCCAGGATGCCTTTGCCTGTTCTGCATACTCATCAATCTTTCTTGTATCAAAAGCCTCAAAACTCATCTCTTTCACTCCGATCATCTTTATTCCACGGGCAAGATCAATCAGATTTTCTATGTGTTCTTTCCGAAGTTCCAGCAGATGAATCTGCTGTTCCAGAGCCTTATCCCTGTCAAAATCCGGACTGTCCAGAATATCCTTAATCTCTTTCAGTGAAAATTCCAATTCCTTGAACAGCAAAATATGCTGAAGCCTTTCCAATGCCGTATCGTCATACAGCCGGTATCCTGCACTGGTAACTTCCGTGGCCGGCAGAAGTCCAATCTTATCATAATGATGCATGGCACGTATGCTCACTCCCGATATCTTACTGACCTCATGTACTGTCATCATCTTTGATCACCTCTTTCCCTGTGGTAATCATAGCATAAGCTATTACATAGCGTCAGAGTCAATATCTTTCTTAATATTTTCGGAATTTTTCTCATCATCTTTCTTCTGCATCATACAAACTCTGTCATCCGCTTCAGATCCTGCCCTCAATAAACACAGACACACTCCGAACAGAATCAGAAATCCAATACCTGCAAATACCAAAACACCAATCATCACATTCACCCGTTTCAAACAAACTGAACTCTTTGCATCACAGCCATTTCTTCTGAAAACTCCTGCACACAATCTCCACATTATAACCTTTCCTGCCAGAACTCCTGCTGCATACTCTTCATTCTCAAAACACCAGCAGTCCTCTCTCATCATACACACTGCCCTGCGTTTCTCCCTGATTCCTAATACACCGATCCAGAGCCATAATAGAAGCTACAATTCCATCAATCTTCTCCTTAGACTTTGCCTTCGTCACCTTAATATTCTCCGCAGCATCTGTCTCGATCACAACATTACCCGCCATCCACCGAAGAACCGGATGCCCGGCATGAATAATCTGTCCTTCCATCAGAAGTCTGTAAAACTCCTTCGTCGGTGTACTCATACTTGCAAATCCCTGGCCAAAAGGTACCATCGTAAATCCTGTACCCTCCAGGTTCTGGATCATCTGTGTTGCATTCCATCTGTCCACCGCAATTTCCAGGATATGGTACTTCTCCCCAAGATCACAGATGAATTTCTCAATGAAATCATAGTGGATCACATTTCCTTCCGTTGCCAGCAGATGTCCCTGCTTCTCCCATACATCATAAGGAACTGAATTCGCCTTCACCCTCTGTGGTATGGTTTCTTCCGGCACCCAAAAGTACGGCACCAGAATATGTTTTTCATCCGAATTTCTCGGCGGAAATATCAGAACCAGTGCTGTAATATCTCCTGTACTGGAAAGATCCAATCCTGCATAACAGTCTCTTCCCTCTAGCAATCTCATATCAATTGGCTCACTGCCTTTCATAAAGATTGCATCCGGAATCCATGACGTCGTACTGGATACCCACATATTCATACGAAGCCACTTAAAAGTAATCTCATCAGCCGGATTCTGTTTTGCTTCCCTGTAAGCATCACGAAGTCTCTCAATATCCACCGTATATCCCAGGGAAGGATTTACCTTGTACCAGTTTGTTTCATCTTCCCAGTCCTCATCATCCTTTAATCCGTAAACTACAGGATAAAAAGTCGGATCTACACGCCGTCCTTCCAGAATATCTACTGCTTTGGTATGCAGTTCAAACGCAATCGAATGCCTGTCATTTCCAGCAGTCGTAATAATAAAGTGCAGTGGATTCTGCCGGGCATCTGAACTGTACTTCGTCAAAACATCATATAACTGACGATTCGGCTGTATATGAATTTCATCGAACACAAGTCCCGAAATCGAAAAACCATGTTTACTTCCAACTTCTGCTGAAAGCACCTGATAAAAACCGGCATTTCCGTAATTGACAATTCGCTTGGTAGCTGACATCAGCTTGCTTCTCTTCATCAGTGCCGGTGACATCTCAACCATCTGTCTTGCAACATCAAAAACAATGGATGCCTGCTGCCGGTCCGCCGCTGCACCATAAACCTCCGCAGATGGTTCATTATCTGCATAAAGTAAATAAAGAGCAATAGCTGCTGCCAATTCACTCTTTCCAACCTTTTTACAGATTTCTACAAAAGCTGTACGGAATTGTCTGTTCCCATCAGGCTTGACAATCCCGAATATATCTCTTATTAGCTGCTCCTGCCAGGGTAATAGCCAGAATCTCTTGCCTGCCCACTTACCTTTGGTATGACAAAGATTCTCAATAAAGGTTACTGCCCTGTCCGCCTTTTGCTTATCATAATGAGAAGTCGGAAGCATAAACCTTGTCGGCTGATAATTTTTCAGCTTTGGATAGTCTTTTGGTCTTGTTTCACGCGCCATCGCCCATCACACCTCCTTGATTTTTACCAACTGTCTATCCAAACACACCACTATCCCCAAGTAATGCCTCCATCTCATCCTCAGTTTCCTTCACTTTACCATTACCGGCCACAATCCTGCTCCGCGAAGATGGCGTAAGCCCAAATTCCGACGCTGCCTGCAACATCAACTTCTGATTCGTATTTGCAATTCCAACCCAAGGTGTCTGCTGCTGATATCCTTTATCCGTTTCAAATGTCGAGCCGCCAGAAGTAATATGCTCCTGAGCCTCCTTCCATCTTGCATATGACTGACAATATGCAGCAAATGCCGCCATATCAACTTCAGTAAGAACACCCATCTGATTCATCAACTTCGCCAAGCGTTCCCATTCCTTCTTCGCTTCCGGCATTAACCAGTCAGGATAGACAGGCATTCCCTTTGCCGGAATCGGCTCCTTCGTATTCAGTTTTCTCTTACCTGGATTACCTTCCAGTTTCTTCACAGCTGTAGGCTTTGGCTTTCTTCCCGCCATCGGAATCCCTCCTTTCTCAAGTTCCAATATTTTCTATTGTCAAAACCATTATTTCTACATATAATAATTAAGAACACGAAGCAAATAGTGTTCCTCAAAAACTCGTTTTCTGTTGACTACGAGTATTTTTGTGATATAATGAAGTTAGAGGATAGCGGCGTTGACCAGCTATCGTGGTGTTGAAGCAATCGACTGTGTCGGTATGCAGCCGGTTGTGGAGCCTGACCTTGGGTTATGCGATAACCTCAAACCGAATAGGTTCTTCGGAACTGAATGAAAACGCTTTTTAAGGGCCTTGCATTGGCAGGGTCCTTTATTTTTTGCAAAGGACAAGGTATAATATGGATCTATTACAACAGTCTGCACAAGCCTGGAAAGAAATAACTGAATATAGATATTTGTTTACATATGGCTATAAGAAACAGCTGTATCCAATTAATCTCACCTTTTCTCTGGAAGATTATCCGCATTTAGCTGGCTTCCAGTATATGAAAGATATCTCTCTTCCCAATTATTCTTCTGCCAAAACTGCTGATAGAATTCTTGAGGGTAAAATACTATTTGAAAAAGTTCAAAAAGCAGCCCAGTACGAGGAGATGATAAAACCTCGACTTGAAGCTTTAGTTCACTTGAAAGAATCCCTTGATAACAAATTTAATTTAACCCATTGTGCTAGTTAATATAAAAAACTTCAACAAAATATGTTATCCTATAGCTGTACACCACTACATGCTAT
>NZ_JANJZT010000063.1 GCF_024622975.1 Blautia caecimuris
CTTTCTTTGATAACACTATTTTACCATACATCATCTCAAAAATATATAGCAGAAATTTAATTTATTCTATACTAGTAAGCTGAAATGCTCCCAATCGGTACGCATGAGCTGTCCCATGTTCAGTAGCAGGAGAACCGCCACGAACAGGAGCAGGAGCGTACTTACGCAGAAGCGGTACACAAGGTTCTTGTCGCTGGCTCTGATACGCTTTCCCTTGTATTTCAAAATGTTCATAAACACCCCTTTCTGGATATGGAAAAAGCGGTCAATCGTAAAGACTAACCGCTTCGTGTAATACTGAATATGAGATTGCTAAATTAGGATTTTTCTATTTCAAATCAAAGAGGGAGTTTTCATAGTCCTTTACATAGTATCGTATATTTTTACGCCCTTTTTGAATAATGGTGTGTCCCTCTGCTTCTAATTTTTCTTTCTGTGCTTTGATACCATTTGGATATTTAGCATTGAGTTCTCCATTCGCTTTCAATGTTCTCCAATAAGGCGTTTCATCTTCTGAACGCTGATAACTCGCCCATGCCACGATAGAAACAAAAATCCCTGCTGTAATCGGTTCTGTAAAGTCCGCACCGCTCAACTCTGCAAAGTATTCTCGTATCTTTCCAACAGTAATCACTTTTCCATAAGGAACTTTTTTCATTACCTTGTCATAGTCGATTGGTGGAGCAAAATACATTTTACTTCCACCATATTTTTCAATGCTTTTCTGGTCTGTAATGATTTGAAATTTTGGCATATCCTTATTATCATGCAACATAGCATTAAAATCTTTTTTATCTTCGTTTGCCATTTCTGCCACCTCCTACTTTAAGGATAGTCTGTTCGTCATTTCTATGCAATGAGGCTGTTTGAAAAATTTTGACAACTTCCAATTTATAGAATTATTATACCTCTATCCAGTATCACCTACAATGAAAATATGCTTTGCTGATTATTTTTTCTGCTGTCCCTGCGGAGCGTGGTTCTGCGGATTGCCTGCGGGCTGACCGCCTTTATTCTTCAATACAATGTCGTCTGCCTTGATGTACCATTCCACGTCTGCCCCTCGGTAGTTGGCGTTTGCCACCGTATCGGCAACAGGGTTGATAAGCTCCACCTCGGCATTGTACGGATAGTCCTTGACAGGGATTTCCGCTGGGATAGATACCTGTATCGTGCGTTCCTGCTGACTGCACTTCAAGTCATAGGTTCTGCGTTTGATTTCCTCGGTGGTCGTCCCGTCCTCATTTTCTACACGCACCTCATGTCTAAGGGCAGAGAATTTCAAAACACCGAAAGTCTTTTCCTTATCTAATACAATTCCATTCGCTAATCTCATAATCTGTTATCCCCCTTTACTTGTTTTCCTCGACTGGAAGCATATCGTCAGCCGTTAAGATATAGTTTGTGTAGCCACGACCTCGCACGTTCTTTCCCTCGGCGGTAATCTTTGGATTGACGAGCTTCACTTTTTGCTCATACTTGAAGCGTTTTTCCCCAGCCTTTGCGGGAAGCACAACGATAATGTCGTCGGCTCTCTGAATGTCGGAATACAGGTTATAGCTTCTTGTCACGGGAACAAAGCGACCATTGACACGCTGTTGCTCCACGTCATTTTCTCCTGCAAACTCTAAGTTACCAAAAGTCTGTGCCATGTTAGGCACGATATATTTTAATTTCATGTGTTCTACCTCATTTCTTTCTGTGATTGATATGTGGGGAGCTACACTCCCCACGCCCCTAGTGGACTGTTCTTTTCCGTTGATCTGCAAGCAGAAGAACAGAAAAGGAACAGTTTAAATTTTCATTTTCTGTTACAAGTCCATACGGCGGGGAACGTGATTTCTTCATCATCATAAGCAGACCGCCCGATTAAGAGCGTCTACGCTTGATGAAGTATGTTCCTGCCACGCCTGCACCAGAAAGAACAAGAAGCCCTAAGAATAAGGCAATGTTTGTGTTGTCGCCTGTCTTTGGAGCGTCCGTTGTCTTGCTCGGTGTATCTGGTGTGGTCGGCTGTTCTGGCTCTGTTGGTTCTTCTGGCGTTTCTGGTACTTCTGTGATTGTCACCGTCTGCCCGTCGTCCTCAATGTCCTTATGCTCTGTAACCTTTGTCGGTTCGTCTGGATTGCTCAAATCGTATAATTCCTCAAAGGTCACAAGCTCTTTCCCGCCCAGCTCGGAAGCGTCGAAAGTAAAGGCAATCTGTACTTCCATGCTTTCACTGTCGGCAGTAAAGGTATAGTCATTCTCGACACGTTCATCATTGATGATAAGTTCTGCGTTTTCGTCCTTAATCATCTGCCAGCCTACAAGCTGGTACTTTGTGCCGATTTCCAATCCGTCAAGGGTAACGGTATCAATGATTGTCACGTCTTTTCCTGCTTCAATCTCTTTCTTTCCGTCCTCGCTGGTCGCTGTGGTATGGATAGAGATGATACGCTCTGTGATAAGCACCGTCTGTCCCTCGTCGTCAATGTCCTTGTGTTCTGCCACCTTTACAGGCTCGTCCTCATTGGAAAGGTCGTAAAGTTCCTCAAAGGTTACAAGGTTCTGACCGCCCAGAGAAGAAGCGTTGAACGTATATTCCATTTCAATCTTCATTTCCTCGCTGTCGGCTGTGAATGTGTAATCACTTTCCACACGCTGTCCGTCGATAAGAAGCTCGGCGTTGTCCTCTTTCAACATCTGCCAGCCTTTGAGCTGATATTTTGTGCCTTTTTCCAGCCCGTCAAGCGTAACCGTATCAATGATTGTTACCTCTTTGCCAGCTACGATAGACTTCTCGCCGTCCTTGCCTGTGGCTGTGGTATGGATAGAGATTTCTTTCTCGTATTCATCAGTGAGTGTCCCTAAGTCAACGGTCACATTGTTTCTGGATACTACGATTTCAAACGGCGGGATAAGCTCAAAGCCTTTGTTGCTGTCAGAACGCAATTCCCCAATGATGTAGGTATCGTAAAGCAATGCACCTTTGCTGTCGTCTGGCTCGCTTGTTCCAAACCAGATACCGTCCTCGCTGGTCTTTCCAGCATTGGTGTTGTGCTTGTGGGAAGCCCAATCAGAAGAAGTGGAGAACTGCCCGTTATCATCTGTCACGATAATGTGGCTCTCACCTGTGGTCTTGCTTGTGATCCTAAACGGAACTCCCGCAAGACGCTGGTGTGTGCCAGCACCAATCTTTACACCCTCTAGGTCGCCACGCTTCACTTGATTGTAGATTGATGTGTCTGTCCCTGTAAGGTCAACGATTTTTCCGTTCTCTGTGATTTCAAATTCAATCGGTTCTGCACCGTCCGTCAGATAGCCCTCTGGTGCTTTGCTTTCCTCGATACGGTATTTCCCGTAAGGTAAGAGGTCAGCGGAAGTAGAAGCCACGCCCTCAATGTCGGTAAGGATTGTCTTTACCACTTCGCCTTTATTGTAGAGCTTGCCCTCGACAAGTACGGCATTGTCATTTAAGGAAATGATTTCAAATTCAGCGTCTTTCAAGGTCGCACTTCCTTGACCTTTGGTATCGCTGGTTTCTAAATCTCTTTTCTGGATTTTCACACCGCCACGGATAACCTTGTCTGATACATGGTACTGATTGCTTCCAGACAGTACGGCAATATCGCCGTCCTCGGTAATCTGTGTAAGGTACATTCCCTTAATCTGTTCCTCACTACCATTTGCCTGCATATATGCACCGTCAAGAAGATAGCCGTCAGGAGCTTTCGTTTCCTCAACGGTCAGCGTTCCTAAAGGAAGCACGTTCTTTCCGTCCTGTGTATAGAAGCTGTCCCCAGATACCTTGTATTCATCAGAAAGGCGGGAAACATAATGGATAGTGCCGTCGCTGTCCTTTTCAGCGATTGTCTTTGTTACCCATGTTTTTGTAGGCTCGCTAGGGAGATTGTCAGCGGTATAGTGTCCCGCATAGAATTTCCATGTGAACTCCGCACCCTCTAGGGAAGCGTCGCCCTGTGGAGCGTCTTTCTGTGTTTCCATATCAATCTTGAAAAGCTCAATAAGTGTGTCTGTGACCTTTGGCGTATCTGATACATTGAGTGTCGCTGTCTTGCCAGCTTCCACATTTAAGGAATACACAGTGCTGTCCACCTTATAGCCAGCAGGAGCAGAAAGCTCTTTGATGTAGACTGTGCCAGCCTTTACTTCCACGGTATCAGTATTTCCGCTGTTATCAGTCGTAAGGGTGGCAAGCTGTTTTGTACAGTCCTTATCAGAATAGACGCCATAAGTCGCACCAGCGATAGAGTAAAGCCCGTTTCCGTCGGTAATGCTGGCATTACTGGAAGCCTTTTTAAGAGTAGCGTTCCCTACAGCAAGTTTCGCCCAGAACTGTCCAATGTCCTGCCCCTCGCCAGAGTAGATGTAACCGCCACATTCATAGCGTCCTTTGTTCTCGCTGGCAAAGGCTTTCGCCCCAGCGTAAACCTCGTCCTGTACGGCTTTTGAGATTTCATCATAGGAAGCTCTGACGTTATCGCATTGCCAGCCAAGATGAACGCTCAATCTCTGCCATACGACGCACTGTTTCAAAAGGTAAATATGCTGACTGCTCAATCCGCTGTGGCTCTGCACATACTGATTAACATACTCGATTGAGAGGGCAACATCTGAAATCTGGTCGTAACTCATGCGTGTGCTTGCGTCGGCTCTGGTCTTGTAGCCGTTACGGAAGTTGGTGTTAATATCCACGCAGAAAGCGTCCTCGCCCTCAACGGTCATGTGTCCCTCGTTGAATGTCGAACCGATAGAACCGTCATTCATTACTTTTTCAACGATACCGACACGCTCGGCACTTTCTGTCCAGTATTGTTTCTCGGAAGCATGGACAGCCGTTGTCGGCAAAGCGGTAGCGATAGTTGCAAAGGCAAGGAAGCCTGTGGCTAATCGCTTCAATATCTTTTTCATAGCTTTAAATTCTCCTTTCGTTTTGGTAAAAAAATAGACGCTCATTTCTGAACGTCCTACATTAAAAAGGGATACTTTTTTTGCAAGTACCCCTCAAATTTAGTATTTAATTCTTTGTGTTCCCACACTCTATATCAACTACCACCGAAACGTTGATATAGTTTTTTATCTCCTTATTTCTGATTTTATCGCCCTCGCTCGTAAAGACGATATGCTTGAAAAAGTGCCTAAAATTAAGGATTTCTACATAGTTCGTCTTTGTAGCAACACACAAGTCTCTATATGTGTCGGCAGTCCCTGGGGAACATATTTCCCCAACCCCGTTACTGCCTGATGAACACATTTTTTCTGATACACTTCTTTCCAAAATATCTTTATTTTCCAACTCCATTATGACACCTTTTTCCCTTTCTGATTTGCTTTATAGTCTGCTTTCGCATCATCTACTTTCAAGTCCTGATTACATTTCAGGACAAAAGTCAGTTTATATGGAGAAGGATTGCCGTTTTCATCATAGCCGCCGACAATTACCTTTTCCACGATGCTTTCAAACACGATACGGTCAAATTCATCCAGGATATCTTCATTTTCCAGTGTCTTCCGAAGCTGTTCCATACGCTTGCTTATATTTTTCTGCTGTCCGATATTTTCTTCCAGATATGCCTTTTCTTCTGTCATCTGATGAAGTTTCCTCTGAAAACTCAGCTTCTTCTCATCATAGTCTTCCTGCTCTATTTTACCATCAATCAACAGATCTGTTAACCTGCTTTTTTTCGTTTCAATACTGGATATATCCTTCTCCAACTGCTTTACCCGTTTTAATTCAGTATCATCTTTCAAGACATCTTCAATGGTACTCAATACGGAATCCAGAACATCATCAAAGTTATCTGCCAGTAACCGGAATGCATCTAGGAATGCATTTTCAATAATTACTTCATCAATCGCTTTACAATTCGGGCAGTTACTGATTCCATTCTTGGTTGCATTCATACACTGCCAGACTGGTTTTTTCGTTGTGGTCGTCTGGTGTCTTGTTCTGCGGGAAAGTTTATGACCGCAATACCCACACTCCAGCATACTGCTGAATGTAAATTGTCTGGTGTAGCGTTCTCTGTTTGCAGTTGTCTCCATCAGCCTTGGTCTTACACGTTTCAGGCGAATTTCTTCTGCTTTATCCCAAATTTCCCTTGTAACAATGGGTTCATGATGATCCCGGATATAATACCGTTCCTCTTCTCCCATATTGGCAAGCCGTCTCTTCGATATGGGGTCAACCGTAAATGTTTTACCAAGAAGAACATCTCCCTTATATTTCTCATTTTTGATGATGCCCATCACTCCATGTGTATGCCATTCTACAGTTCCACACCTGTTTTTGATCCCTAATTCCATCAATCTTCTAGCAATAGTCGAAGTACCGTATCCCTGCAGATACAGATCATAAATCAGACGTACTGTTTCTGCTTCCTGTTCATTCACAGTAATTGTCTTAGTCTCCCGGTCGTAATCATACCCCAGGCATCCATTGAACCCAATCAGTTCGCCCCGCTTCATTTTCATCCGTAATCCCATCTTCACATTCTCCGAAAGGGATTCCACTTCTCCCTGCGAAAGAGAGCTAAGGATGGTAAGAAGCATTTCGCCATTCATATCCAGTGTATTGATATTTTCTTTTTCAAATATAACGGCTATATTCCGGTCACGGAGCATACGCACATATTTCAACGTATCCTGTGTATTTCTGGAAAACCGGGAAATGGATTTTGTAAGGATCATATCAATTTTCCCATTCCGGCACTCCCTTATCATTTCCTGAAATCCTTCCCGTTTGTCCACTTTCGTTCCGGTGATTGCTTCATCTGCAAAAATGCCTGCCAGCACCCATTCTTTGTTTTGACGTATTTTCTCTTCATAATAAGATTTCTGAGATACAAAGCTGCCAAGCTGTTCATCTCCGTCCGTAGATACACGGCAATATGCCGCAACACGGATACGCTGAATCGACATCCCCATACCTCGTCTTCCCACACTGTTTATTGTTGTTTTCGTTGCTTCCAAAATCTGAACTTGTCTCATACCCATAAACTTCCTCCATTTCTTTTACCTGCCACATTTTTCTGCTTCTCCATCTGGCATTTTTCTTATTTTGCAATATGATTTTATCTAAAATAATAAATGTGAACGAATGTTGCATTGCTGTGTCTTCCATTGTCTTTCTCAACTTTCTACTTTTTATGCGATTGCCTTCCTCGGATCATCGCTGCGTTCCCCTGCAATCAGATAACTGTCCATCAGCTTCCGTCTGATTCTTTCATATTCTTTTTCTGTTAGAAGTTCCAAACGGAATAACTTTGCAAGCAAAGCTATTTTCTTTACATATTCCAGTTCTTTCCTCATTTCTTCTCCCCCCTTCCTCATGATGGTAGTGTCAAAAACTATCTGTTTTTATTGTTCTAAAATCCTTTAAAACCTTGAATTACAGGAGGTTTACAAATAA
>NZ_JANJZT010000064.1 GCF_024622975.1 Blautia caecimuris
CCTCCCATATATAGTACTAATAGGGTTATTTTAAAACATCTTTTTTATTCATTGGTGCTATATATAGTACGAGTGACTTTTGGTAATAGATATTCATAGGAAAAATGGAGGAATAGGGGATTTAGTTTACAAAATATTACAGATAAAATGCAAACAAAGGCAGTTTATCAGAACTATGATAAATCTTTTGTATAATTCGCAATAAGAGGTGAGAAAATTGAAAATTACGATATTAAGTATGCCGGTACATCACAGTATAGATTTGCCAGGAATGAGTACTATGCCGCCAACTGCAATTTATTTACTAGGAACGATTATGAAAAAAAAAGGATATGATGTAGACATTATTGATCCATACGAGTTTCGGAAATTGAATCCTTTCGATAGTTCAGAAGATGAAAAATTATTAAAATTGCTAAAAAAGAAATTATTAGGAACGGATTTGGTATGTGTATCAAGCAATACACTGAATTGGTCTATGACAAAAGTTTTATGCGAAGCAGTTAGAAAACTGTTTCCAGATATTTGTATCGCTATTGGTGGATTACATGCTACATATTTTGCAGAGTATTTGATGAAAACGAATTCAATAGACTTTGTTCTTAGAGGAGATGGCGAAAAATCCATTTTAGAGATGATAAGTGCAATTGAAAAAAAGGCAGATTATAAAGAAATTAGAGGATTGACATGGAAAGACGGAGAAAAAATATATAGTAATCCAGATGTTATTCCATTAAGTAAAAATCAAATTATGGAAACCCCGATTCCAGATTTTTCAACAGTGCCTAAGCAGGTATATGATATTATGCCTGTTTCTACATCAAAAGGTTGTAAATATGCATGTCGTTTTTGCTCAATTCCACACAAAAAGGATTGGATTGGTTACGAAAGTCAATGGGCTGCCGATAGGATACTAAAGAGTGTAGAAAGCTATGGGGAACGGTTTAAAAACAATCAAATATACATTGTTGATGACTGTTTTACTGCTGATAATAAACGAGCCATTCAAATATTAAAAACCATATTAAACCACAATAGTGATGTTGAAATTATCTTGGAAGCAAGAGCTTCAGATTTAAAAGATGGTGAACTTTTGGAAGTACTACAGTCTAAACAAATTGTGAGGATAGCAATTGGCATAGAATGCGGTTATAACATCGGATTAAAAAATATAAATAAAGGATTGACAATAGAATTGCTAGAGAAACGTCTACAAACATTTCAAAAATATGATTTGATTAAAAAGATGTTTTTTTCATTTATTATAGGATTTCCTTGGGAAAGAACATTAGATTATAAGCAAACATTAGATTATGCAGCTAGTATTGTACAGCGATTTGGATATCAAAATGTAAATGTAAATTGGTTAAATCTCTTTCCATCTGAGATTTGGAATAATAGGGATAAATATGGAATTTTGGTAAATGAAGATATTTTTGATATTCATGGGATGATCAAAAATCCTAAAATATTTAGAGATACTCATCCCCGTGTAGATGAATTTACTCAAAAGTTTATCGACAAATATGTTGATGACTATAAAAAAAATGGTATTTCTCTCATTAATGGATAGATAATACCAACTAAGAATTGGCTTTAATTTAGCCCTTCATTAATAAATTATAGTGCTATATCAAAGTGACTAGTTAAATTAATTTAAAATTTGGCTTTTAGGAGGATGATTTATATGAACACTAAGATTGAAAAAAAATGTTATGAAACCCCATCTATGAAAGAAACAAGTACAGGAAAGGTAAGAGAAGCCGGAATCGTAATCGTTATTGTCGTAGGTGTTGCAGTAACAGGAGTTTAAGTAGAAACAATTAATGAAGGGCAAAAATAATTAAAGATATAGGATAGCATTATAAAGAACCCCTAAACTAACGTAATGTTAGTTTAGGGAGTAAAAAGGAGAAAAAATGAAAGTATTAAAATCAGCTTCTATAGATTTAACGTATAAGTGCAATTTTAGATGTAAACATTGTTTTAACACAAGTGGTGAGCATACAAACAGAGGTTGTGAATTGACTGATGAAGAGATTCTGAAGGTAATTGAGGATTTAAAAGATATTCAAGTAGAATCTGTGTGTCTTTGTGGTGGGGAAGCTCTTCTAAGAAAAGAACTGTTGTTTGAGTGTTGTAGAAGGCTTAAAGAAAATGGTATTAGAGTGTCTACGGTATCCAATGGATATCTATTGGATAGAAGTATAGCAAGGGGGTTAAAAGATGCAGGGATAGATGTAGTTCAGATTAGTATTGATGGTGCAACAGAGGACACACATGATTGGATGAGAAATAAAGAAGGAAGCTATAAAAAGGCAATTAATGCATTGACAGTTTTACGTGATGAAGGAGTAAGAACTGAAACGGCATTTGTACCAACCAAGCGGAATATAAATGAACTAGATGCTGCTATTGATAATGCAGTAAACTTAGGTGTGGAGGCATTCCGAATTCAACCGATTATGAATTTAGGCAGGGCGAAGAAATATCTTACAGAATATTTTTTAGATAACAATGAATATATGTTTTGTAAAATGGTTTTAGATAGAAAGAGGAAACAATATATTCATGAAGATTTTATTATAGAATGGGCTGATCCAATAGAACATTTACAATTTTATAGTCGCTTGGAAAATGTGCTAAATTACGTAGGTATATCGGCGTATGGTGACATATTAGTGACACCCTATTTATCTATTTCTTTTGGGAATATAAAGCGTCATAGTTTGAAAGCGTATATAAACGCTGGTCTAAAACGAGCATGGCAAAATCCAGTTTTAAAAGAAATTATTGAAAATCTCCATTCAACAGAAGATATGGATGTCAGCAAAATGGGATTACCGGAGATTTTCGTAGAAGAAAATATTGATTTAGACTTGATTAGTTCAGACTACAAAGAAAAGGTGGAAAAAGTAATGCAGGATTGGAGAAGATAATTATGGAGAAAGTGAATGTGGAAATGATTTCTTATGCTGATGCAGGGGCATTATCTAGTTTTTTGAAAGAGAAATCAAAAGAGGCCAAAGGATATTATTTAAATTATCAATTAGATATACAGAATTTTGATGATCTAGTTGCACATAAGCTATTATTTGATTATCAGATAATAGCATTTAGAAATGAGAAAGATTATATTGTTTTTAAAATTTCGGAATTAGAAGAAACTAGGCCTATACTCACTTTGTTATGGGCTAATGTAGAAAATACCGAATTGTTTGAAAATGTAGTGGAGAAGATAAAACAGGAATATAGTTTTTACGGCTGGCAGGCAATTAGAATTGAGATACTGAAAAAACAATTTACTGCTGAAAATAGTAAATTTATAACTGAAGTTGTAAATGGAGAGCCATACATACTTCACTCAAACGAAACAGATAATGATAGATATTGTTATGAACTTAAGCTTTTATAAGGAGTGAGAAAATGGAATTAAAGGAGTTCTATAAAAAACTTGCTAAAAATGATGAAAAAAGGTTTTTCCCAGTATTTGATTCTGAAAATATTATTGTGGATAAAACAGACAATGGTTATAAAGTAACGCTTTCAGATTATACGCAGATTGACACAAATGAAGTTGCATATACAGTTTTAACTCTTTGTACAGCAGATAATTCAGTTAGAGGAATTTCAGATAAGATGATAGAGATTTATGACGCACCAGAAGAACTTATTCACAGAGATGTCATTAAAATTTTATATGATTTTTGGGCTAGTGGGATTATTACTTGGAAAGAAAATAAAAATTTTTATGCGAGTCTGTATGAGGAAGTGATGAATGGATGTACTTATAAGGCGTTACTTTTGAAAGAGGGTGTAAAATTTATTGAACAAAATAAAGATGCATTGATTTTTGATGCTCAGTTTGATCCGGATATAAAATTCACTCAAGCTTATATTGAAAAGGAAATGAGGATGAAGAATATGCGCTTTTTTCAATGTTACAAGGGAGAAAACCTTATCTTAGCTGCCTCATTAATCCCCAATAAAGCATACTGTAATGGAAAAGAAGAGATTATTTCTTTTAATATTGACAGTATATATATGAATGAAAAAGCGGAATATGACAGAATTGTACAAGATGATTTTTGGAAGTGGTGCATATCTTGGTTTGACGTTCCTAATAAAAACAGTAAAAGCTTTTTTAACATTAAGTCTTCTAATGATGAAAAACAAGAAAATGTATTTTCAAAGTTGTTTTTCGTTAGAGTTGAAAATGCTACAGAAGAAAATAATTATTACGAAAGATACGTTGAGTGGTAATAGGAGGACCTTATGGACATTATTCTAACGTTTATCCCTGCATTAAAAACGGAAACAAAATTTGAAACTTTAGATGCACCGCCATTGGCATTATATGTGTTAGCATCTGTCTTAAAAAAATCAGGTCATAAGATAACAGTAATAGATCCTTGTGAATATTTGATTTATGATGGAAAACCAAACTTAGACAAAATGTGTTTGGAGCTCTTAATTAAAAAGACGGAATTGAAGGCAGATCTTATTGCGTTTTCGTGTAATACATTCAATTGGGGGATAACAAAGGATGTTATTAATAATATTCGAAAAGTAGACAAGAAAATATTAGTGGCATTAGGGGGACTGCACCCTAGTATATTTGATAAACATGTGCTGGAGATTACGGAAGCAAATTTTGTTATCCGTGGTGAAGGAGAAAAAAGTTTTCCAAACCTTTTAGAAGCTTTAGAAAAAGGATATGATTTAAATACGGTATCTGGAATTACATATAGAGAAAATGGTGAGATAATTAGAACGACTGATAATGTGGCATTAGACACAGCATTTTTAGAAACGGTACCATTACCTGAATATTCTTTGATCCCTAAAATTAATCCATACACATCATATCCAATAGAGTCATCAAGAGGGTGTGCATTTAGCTGCGCATTTTGTTCTATACCACATAGACATAATTGGAGAGCATATTCTGCAGATAATGTTGTTAAAAGAGTAGAATATTTATATGACACTATAGGAGAAAGCTGCAAAAAACATTTGATGTTATTTGTAGATGACTGCTTCACAATTAACACAAAACGTGCAATAGATATATTCCGAAAATTATATCAGAAATATCGGTATGAACTACGATACTTTATTGAAGTTAGAATTTCAGATATAGTTAAACAGAATTTATTTTCACATATTCCTGTTGATTTAATAGAAAGTATGCAGATAGGAGTTGAATGTGGTTATGATGAGGGACTGAAAAAAATACATAAAGAAATTACAGTAGCACAATTGAAGGAAGCTATGAATTTAGTTAAAATAAATGGATATGCATCAAAATGTTTTTTGTCTTTCATTATAGGTTTTCCATGGGAAACGGAGAAGGAAATTGATCAGACTTTAGAAACTGTAAAATATATTGCAAGCGTATATCATGTAACGTGTAATATAAATTGGCTAATTTTTTTACCATCTGATTTATGGAAAATCAAATCAGAATATAATATTGATGTGGATGAAACTATTTTTGACAATGCTATTTGGCTGAACGATAGAGATATATTTGAGAAGGTTCATCCGCTTATGGATAGAGAAACTGTGCAAAGAATCGAGAAAAAAATATACACAATGAGTGAACATGGATTGCCTGTTTTGTTTAATAGTGCTCCTGAGCTTAGACCACATTAGTTGAGAAAAGAGGTGAAAAATTGACAATATTCAATTTGAAAATAATTGCGCTGATTTGTATGATTTTGGATCATATTGCAGAATATTTTTCTGGAACAGTTCCCATGGAACTGCGCTGGATTGGGAGAATATCCGCTCCAATATTTATATTTTGTGTAATTGAGGGGGTGATACATACCTCAAATCTGAAAAAATATTTGTTTCGTTTATATATAGGCTCAGCACTAATGGGTATTGGGAGTATTATTTTAAATCTATTATTTAAAAAGGCCAGTGTTCCTATAACTAATAACGTATTCTCTACGCTTTTTCTTATAGCTATGTTAATTACAGGTTTTGAATATGCAAAACCAATAAAGCAAAAGATATTTTTTGCTTTGACTTTTACAATAATGCAGATAGCAATTTTAATATTTGAATTTTTCATAGTAACATACTTTTTTAATAATGAGCCGGCACTGGTTCAAACGGCATATTATTGTGGAATAGGTGGAGTTTTACCTAATATTATTTTCTGTGATGGAAGTTTTTTATGGATTATTTTAGGTATATTAATGTATTGCTTCAGAGAAAAAAGAGTAAAGTTTATTATAATGTACATATTCTTTTCAGGGATTCAAGCAGTATTTACTATTTCTTATGGAATAAATATTCAAAATTTCTTGTTTATAAATTACCAGTGGATGATGCTGGCAGCTCTTCCTTTTATGCTTTTATATAACGGAAAGAGAGGAAAAAATGTAAAGAATTTCTTTTATGTATTTTACCCGTTGCATATTTGGGCGATTTTTATTTTATCAAATATGATAGCGATATGAAATATAGCTGAGAGGAACTGCCAATGTGGCAGTCCCTCTTAATTTGAAATCTATTTGTTAGTTTTTGGAGGAGTTACTATGAATGCAATAGAGTGTAAATCCCTAGAAGCATCTGCCCTATTTTTACGATATGGTTCAAGTAATGCTGCGAAGTTCAGAGCAAATTCATTCAATTCTTCTTTGGAAAGATATACAGGATATAGAGAGAAACCGGAACCATCATTTTCTATATCGATGCCTTCTTTTGAAGTATATTCTTTAAATTCACTCAATAATCCTAGCATATATTGCATAAAAAGTTGCATATACATTTTTCCAGAAGATACGCCTTGAGGATTTTTTAGTTCCTTTAAAAAATCAAAATTTAAAGCATAAACCTTCTCTACAGTACCACGGATGGGGTTTTCCTCCACAATTTTTAATATATCATCTTTGAGCATTTTGTTTAAGTATCGATATAAGGTTGCCTGTGGTATGTCAGTATATATTTCGCTTAGATGTTTGGCGGTAGTAGCTTTTTGGGAATTAATTTCCAATAATATTTTACATTTTATAGGATTAGTGAAGCAATTTAACAATTTATCATTCATATAACACAATTCCTTTCTTAATCTATAGTATAATATTATCATACTGATAATATTATATCAACTTTTATTTTATATGCCATAAATTATAGCACTGGCTTCAAAACGTTTTGCTTCATCTTTGAATTCGATCACACCATCGTATTTTTCTACAAC
>NZ_JANJZT010000065.1 GCF_024622975.1 Blautia caecimuris
TGGCTTATTCACTGAGATATGAAAGGTTGAAAAACCTTGAATTTTCAATAGAAAACACTTGATTATATGAGGAGGAAAAAATGGAATATATTGGCCATTTGGAAGGGGAAAGGACTCAGTTATTGATTGAACATCTGAAAGGAACTGCAGAATTATGTGAAAGTTTCGCGGCAAAATTTGGAAAGGAGCAATGGGGGTATTGCTGTGGGCTCCTTCATGATATTGGAAAATATTCGTCAGAATTTCAAAAAAGAATCAGGGGAGAAAGTAATGCAGAGGTAGATCATTCTACTGCAGGAGCTCAGATTTGTATGAAGAGAGACGGATTATATTCGTTTATAAGCTACTGTATTGCAGGACATCATTCAGGGATTCCGGACTATGGAAATTATCGAGATACGGGAAGTGTATCAAGTCTGGCAGGACGTATGAAGAAAAAAATTTGTGATTACAGTGCTTACAAGAAGGAAGTACGTATTCCAAATCTGGATACCATGCCAGTGGGAGCTGATGAAAACGGATGTAACGATTTTGCATTAAGTACTTTTATACGAATGTTGTATTCCTGTTTAGTGGATGCAGATTTTTTGGATACAGAAGCTTTTATGAAAAACGGCGAGACAGGTCGGGATTCTGGAGAAAGTATAGAAATACTTCTGGATAAGCTGAAGAAATACACAGAGAAATGGTTGCATAATACAGACATTAATACAGTAAATGGAAGGCGGACAGAGATTCTTAAAAATTGCTACGAAATGGGAAAAAGAGAGAAAGGGCTTTTTCGGCTTACTGTGCCTACAGGCGGTGGAAAAACGATTGCATCTTTGGCCTTTGCTTTACAGCATGCGATGAAGCATCATATGGACAGAGTGATTTATGTAATACCATATACCAGTATTATAGAGCAAAATGCAAAAATATTCCGAACGATTTTGGGAACGGAGAATGTTTTGGAAAACCATTGCAATGTAGATTATGAGGCTTTGGAAGAATTAAAACCCATGCAGCTTGCAGCAGAGAACTGGGATAAGCCTGTGATTGTTACAACCAATGTTCAGTTTTTTGAGTCTTTGTTTGCTAATAAGTCATCTAAATGCAGGAAAATACATAATATTGCAAACAGTGTGATTATTTTTGACGAGGCCCAGATGCTTCCAACTAATTATTTGAAGCCCTGTGTGGCAATGATTGAGGAACTGGTAAGGCATTATGGAGTCAGTGCGGTACTCTGTACAGCAACGCAGCCTGCATTACAGTCATTTTTTGGACAGGGTGTGAAAGCTGAGGAATTGTGTCCAAGAATGGAGGAGCAGTTTAAATTTTTTAAAAGAACAACTCTGAAAAATATAGGAAAGATTGAAGAGGACGAGCTTGTAGAAAAACTGTCTGGCGAACATCTGGCTCTTTGTATTGTAAATACCAGAAAACGAGCGCAGATATTATACAGTCGTCTGCAGGGAGAAGGAGTATATCATTTATCTACTTGTATGTATCCTATACACAGGAAGAGAATGTTGGATGAAGTCAGGGAAAGGCTGGAGAATAACAAACGCTGTATTTTGATTTCTACAAGTTTGGTAGAAGCGGGAGTAGATTTAGATTTTCGGTCAGTATATCGTCAGCTGACGGGTGTAGATTCTATTGTTCAGGCAGCTGGAAGATGTAATCGGGAAGGCAAGAATGCGGCAGAGGAAAGTTTTGTTTCGATTTTTCAGTTTGAGGAAAGAGATTATGTGCCAGGACAGCAAAATCAACTGGATGCAGCCGAAGAGCTGATAAAAAAGGATGCAGATTTTTTTGCCTTGGAAAGTATTAATGAGTATTTTCAAAATTTATATTACCTGAAAGGAAACAGTTTAGACGAGAAAAAAATTTTGGAGCAATTTGAAAATAGAAATTATAATTTTGCAAAGGTAGGAAAAGAGTTTCAATTGATTGAAAATAATACGATGACGGTTTTTGTCCATGGAGACAGTGACGCAGACAAGATTATGCAGCAAATAAAGGAACGGGGATTTACCAAAGCCGGAATGCGTAAAGCTGGGCAGTATTGTGTGAATGTTTATGAAGAGCAATTAAAAAGTCTGTATGATGCCGGAAAGGCACGGCTTGTATCAGAAGATATGCCTGATTTTTATGAACTAACGGATCAGGAGCAATATAATGAGGAATTTGGACTGAGTCTGGAAGTGGAAAAGGGTGCGGCATGTTTTATTTAAAAAGATAGGAGAGGCATTGATTATAAAAGATATACTTTGAACAAATAAAGTTTGGGGAATAAGAAGAAAAAGCGGTACAAATGAAAAAACATTTGTACCGCTTTTGGCATTAGATAATTAGCTAAGATGTTATAATTTCAATCCTCAGGTAATCCTGTCAGCATTTAGTATAGTATATTTAAGTGATAAATTCAATTATGATTTAATATAAGTTGTGTTATAAAAAAGTCAGATTTTTGAAATATATTTTTTGTAATAGATATATAGTTTCTTTTGTTTATATCGTGGCGAACATCATAAAGAAAATTATATCATTTGGGGAGGATTTTTCTTATATGAAAAAAATAACTATGTAACAATAAAATTAAAATTCTATAATATCTTTCTAACAAAATACTTGATATATACAAATGAAAGTGATATATTAAATTTATAATTATCAGACTTAAAGGGAATTATTATTACAGTTTCTGTAAAATGGAGGGGTGTATATGATTTTATATCATGGGAGTGCAGACATAGTAGAATACCCGGAAGTGCGAAAAGCGAAATATAACAAGGACTTTTATTACGGGTTCTACTGTACTCAGTATTTAAAACAGGCAGAACGCTGGGCGACTCGTTATGGAAAAAAGGGATATATTAATAAATATGAATATATTTCTAATCCTGATCTTAATTGTCTGGTTTTTGAAAAAATGACAGAAGAATGGTTGGATTTTATTGTCGCATGCCGTCAGGGAATTTCGCATCAGTATGATATTGTAGAGGGACCCATGGCTGATGATACAATTTATAATTATATACAGAATTTTATAGATGGAAAAATTTCACGGGAGGCATTTTGGGAACTGGTTAAATTTAAGTATCCGACCCATCAGATCAGTTTCCATTCAATATCTGCTCTTGACACGTTAAAATTTATAGGAAGTGAGGCTGTTTATGGGAACAAAAAATAACAATAGTCTGTTTTTTACCTGTAGTTTAATTGAATATATAGGAAGAAAGGTAAAAAGAACCCGGAAGGAGGTGACAGACTATCTGGGAAAGGATGAAATAAACAGAATTTATGATTATGCAGATGTATTTCACTGTGAGCCTATTGAAAAAGTAGCAGATGAATTTATACAAGAAAATGAAATTTCCAATGGAACATTTGATAATGTAAAAGAATGCAAGTATGCAGTGCCGGATTATTGGAGTGTGGGAGAGGTATATGAAAGGCTGATTGAGGATTGCTACTCAGATGGAAAAATATTGGACGGGATATGGGAGGTATATCATTCCTGGATAGATGCTCATATATCGGATTATAATACAGATTTTTATTACCAGCCGAGAGATTATATTGCAGTATGCTATGAGGAAGGCAGGGTGATCTAATGGAGAAGGAGGAATTTTATGGCAAGGGGAGTAAAAATTCGGGTATGGGGAGATTTTGCTCTTTTCACAAGACCGGAAATTAAGGTGGAAAGATATTCCTACGATGTGATGACGCCATCAGCGGCAAGAGGCATTCTGGAAGCAATTTACTGGCATCCCGGTATGCGGTGGATTATTGACAAAATCTATGTAAATAAACCTGTTCGTTTTACCAGTGTCCGCAGAAATGAAGTAAAGAGCAAGATATCTGCCAGTAATGTGCTGAAGGCATACAATGGAGGAGATAAGCCGCTTTATCTGTGCAGCAAACAGGAGATTGTTCAGAGAGCGTCTGCGATACTGACAGATGTAGAATATGTAATAGAAGCACATTTTGAGATGACGCAAAAGGCTAATGAATCAGATAATCCCGGAAAATTTAAGGATATTATTATGAGACGGCTGCGAAGAGGAGAATGTTTTCATATGCCGTACTTTGGATGCAGAGAGTTTCCCGCTCATTTTGCTTTATGTGAAGAGGATGATATAGCAACTGCCTATGATGATGTTCCGGAAAAGGATCTGGGGATTATGCTTTATGATATGGATTATACAGACCCCGGCAATATACAGCCTGTATTTTTTCGGGCAGTTATGAGACATGGTGTCCTGAATCTGGCAGACTGTGAGGTGATACGATGATTTTGCAGGCATTGGCTACCTATTATGAAAAGCTTGCAGAAATGGGAAAGGCGACTCGTCCCGGGTGGTGCACAGCTAAAGTTTCCTATGCATTAAATTTAACAGAGAAAGGAGAACTCCAGGGCATCATTTACCGGAAAAAGAAAGAGGAGCGGGGGAAAAAGACAGTAGAGGTTGCAGTTCCCATAACAGTTCCGGAGATGACAACAAGATCTTCAGGAGTCTCAGCAAATTTCCTTTGCGATAATGCTAAATATATGTTGGGAATTGATAAAGAGAATGACGAAAAAAGCAGAAAAAGAGCACAGGAATGTTTTGAAGCTGCAAGAGAAAAACATCTGTCAATTCTGAAGAATGCACAGGGTAAGATGGCGATGGCAGTAAAAAGATTTTTTGAAAATTGGAATCCCGAGAAGGCTTTTGAAAATCCGATTATCAGAGACAGACTGGAGGAGCTTACAGATGGAGGAAATCTGATTTTCTGTATGGGTATTCAGGAAGAGGCACAAAAAGACGAGGAAATAAAGAGCATTTGGGAGAAATCTTACCTTGAAGCAGAGAGCGGAGACCAGGGGATCTGTCTTGTTACAGGAAAAAAGGGAGAAATTGCCAGAATACATAGAGTGATTAAAGGAGTGCCCGGCGCCCAGTCCAGCGGCGCAGCTCTGGTATCTTTTAATGCACATGCTTTTGAGTCCTATGAAAAATCTCAGAGCTACAATGCTCCTGTCAGCAAGGAGGCAGAGTTTGCTTACACGACTGCTTTGAATTTTCTCCTGTCTGATAGAGAGTACTCTATGCAGATTGGAGATACTATGGTTGTATTTTGGGCTGAAAGCGGCAGAGATGAATGCAGAAAAGTGTTCTGGTTGTCCGCTAATCCTCCAAAAGATAATCAGAAAGAGATTGCATCATTATTTGAAGATATAAAAGAACATAAATATATTAATTGTGATGAGGAAATTTTAGATCCAAAACAGAAATTTTATATTTTGGGAATTGCACCAAATGCGGCCAGACTTTCTGTAAGATTTTTTTATCAGGATTCTTTTGGAAATATACTAAATAATTTTTCTTTGCATTATCAGCGGATGAACATGGTAAAGCCTTCCTGGGAACAAAGAGAATTTCTGGGAATCTGGTCAATGCTGTATGAGACGGTAAATCAGAAATCAAAAGATAAAACGCCGGTTCCTAATATGGCTGCCATGGTACTTCGATCAATTGTATCCGGTGGACAATATCCTCAAAGTCTGTATTTAGATACACTGATGCGAATTCGGGCAGAACAGGGGGAAGTAAATTGGGGACGAGCTTCAATCATAAAAGCATTTCTGATACAAAATTATAAATGGAAGGAAGGAGAAGAATATATGGCATTAAATGAGGAAAGTAAAGATACGGCATATGTATTAGGACGTTTATTTTTTGCACTGGAGGCAGTACAGATGGAGGCCAATCCGGATATAAAAGCTACAATCAGGGATAGATATTTCAACTCAGCCTGTACAGCGCCTGCATCCGTATTTCCTGTTTTATTCAGACTGAAAAACAGTCATATGAAAAAGATTGAAAGAGATAAAGGAAGCTCTAAAAAATATTACGAATATCTTTTTACAGACATTACAGGTAAATTAGATGATATTGAATTTCCCGCACAGCTGACATTAAAGGAACAGGGAAAATTTATTCTGGGCTATTATCATCAGAAACAGAAAAAATATGAGAAAAGGGAGGAAAAATAAATGGGAGAGGCAATTAAAAACAGATATGAATTTGTGGTTTTGTTTGATGTAGAAAATGGAAATCCAAATGGAGATCCGGATGCGGGCAATATGCCGAGAATAGATCCGGAAAGCGGTCTTGGAATTGTTACAGATGTTTGTTTGAAAAGAAAAATCAGAAATTATATAGAAACAGTAAAAGAGGATGAGAAAGGGTATAAAATTTATATTAAAGAAGATGTTCCGCTAAACCGAAGCGACAGGGAAGCCTGCACCAGTGTGGGAGTTCAGGAAACAGATGATAAAAAAGTGACAGAAGCGCTGAAGAAGCTAAAGAAAAATGAACCGGGAACAGATGAGAAGCTACGGGATTATATGTGCAGTAATTTTTATGACATCAGAGCATTTGGTGCAGTCATGACTACTTTTGTAAAAGCTGCTTTAAACTGTGGACAGGTAAGAGGACCGGTACAGATTGGGTTTGCCAGAAGCATCGACCCGGTTATGAGTCAGGAGGTGACGATTACCAGAGTTGCTATTACAACAGAAAAGGATGCAGAAAATAAGAGCACAGAAATGGGGCGTAAGAGTATTGTTCCTTATGGTCTGTATCGGGTAGAAGGGTATATTTCCGCTAACCTTGCACGCAGAGTTACAGGTTTTTCTGAAGATGATCTGGAACTTTTGTGGGAGGCTATTATTAATATGTTCGAACATGATCATTCAGCTGCAAGAGGAAAGATGGCGGTTCGAGAATTGATAGTATTCAAACACAGTAAAGAGCTGGGAGATTGTCCGGCATATAAACTGTTTGACGCAGTGGAAGTAACAAAGAAGGAGAATGTTTTTTATCCAAGAAAGTATCAGGATTATGTTGTAAAGGTACATGAGGAGGAGATTCCGGATTCGGTAGAAGTAAAAAGGATGATATAATTCATTAGGAAAGTATCAGATTCAGAGTTGACAAAAAGAGCAGTTCTGCAATAAATCGGAACTGCTC
>NZ_JANJZT010000066.1 GCF_024622975.1 Blautia caecimuris
GTCTTTAGACTCCAGTGCCGGTAATAGACCCTTATAGGGTCAAAGCAAACCACCGGCTAAGCCGGTGGTCGTGATTTTCCTACGCATTTAGAAACCCTCTCTGGCGAGGGAGATAATCTGACAAGAGGTATCTTTTCCGCTAGCGTTTCGCCACTTTCTTCCGGCGCATGGCTATTTCTGGATATGAGTTATACGTCACTTTCTTATTCATATTTCTTGCCTTGTATTCTTCGAGCAAAAGAAATATAATAAACCATATTAGGAAGAAATTATATGGATTACATGTTGCTGAAAGAGGCAAGCAAGAAATGGGGTATCTCTACTGAATGATAAACTACTATTGCACCGAGGACCACATCCCCGGTGCTGTAAAAATGGCTACTGTCTGGCTAATACCAAAAGAGGAAGAAAAGCCGGTTGACTGACGATATAAGAAAAAGTGAAAGGAGGCTCCTCTATATGGCAAATATTTTGATTGTTGAAGATGAAAAGAATATGCAGAGCATTATTGTCGAGTATATGCATCGAGGCGGCCACACCTGCTTTACGGCTGATGATGGCGTGGACGCTTTAATGATCTTGAAAAACAATCCCATGGAATTGATGATACTGGATGTGATGATGCCCCACCTTGATGGTTTTTCCGTCTGCAAGATGGCAAGGGAAATGAGTAACCTTCCCATTATCATGTTGACTGCGAAAAGCGAGGAAGAAGATAAACTGAAAGGTTATGAGTTGGGAGCCGATGACTATATCACAAAACCATTCAGTCCTAAAGTGTTACTGGCAAAGGTAGGCGCTTTGCTACGCCGATCCTCGATTACGCCTACCGATTCTATGAATGCCGGAAAAATTACGATCATCCCTACATCCCACAAGGTCTTTGTGGACGGACAGGAAATCACTTTAACCCATAAGGAATATGAACTGCTGCATTTCTTCATGGCAAATCCCAGCCAGATATTCAGCAGAGAGCAGTTGCTTAATCGGATTTGGGGCTACGATTTTGAAGGAACGACTCGGACAGTAGATACCCATATCAAAACCCTGCGACAGAAATTGGGCGATGAGGGCAAGCACATTGTTACCCTGATCCGTTCTGGCTATAAGTTCGAGGTGAGTGTATGAAGATCAACGAAAACATGAACATCTTTACCATACGAAAGAAGATACTGCTTGCCTCCAAGCTGATTGGTGTTGCCTTAATTGTTTCTTATATACTGTCCACCAAACTGCCAGTGAATGCAGATATTTCCTTTGTGATATGGCTGGCATTTGTGGTAGTGCTGATCTGCGCCATTGACCTGTTGATGGCACGTTTTATCACAAAGCCAGTTTCAGAACTGAATGAGGCTGCGAAAAATCTTGCAGAGCTGGATTTTTCCAAACCTTGTAAGGTAACAAGCTTGGATGAGTTTGGTGAGCTTTCAGAAAGCCTGAATAAGATGGCGGAAAATCTGCAGCAGGCTTTTGTTTCGTTAGAAGATGCCAATTTGAAATTAGAGCAGGATGTGGAGCAGAAAAAACGGCTGTTGGCTGAACGCAAGGAGTTGGTAGACAATCTTTCCCATGAGATGAAAACTCCGCTGGGAGTGATTCGGGCATATACGGAAGGATTACAGGATGAAACAGATGAAGGGAAACGGCAGAAATATACGGAAGTGATCATTCAGGAGACGGAACGTATGAACTGTCTGATCACCACACTTTTAGATTTATCCGCATTGGAAAATGGAGCAACCAATCTCCAGCCGGAACGATTTGACTTTGTAGAGTTTGTGGAGACGATAGCAGGACGGCTGTTGATCGATACACCGGATGCGGATTTTGTATTGGAATATGAACTTCCGGAGAGCCCAGCTTATGTGTATACAGATCAAGGGCGCATGGAGCAGGTTCTGGATAATCTGATTGTGAATGCGAAACGAAACGTATCCCCAGGCGGTATTTTGAAATTATCCCTGACTGAGGAGAAAGACGGTTTGCATTTTTCTATTTACAATGAGGGAAGGGAAATTTCAAAGGAGGATTTGAAAAAAATTTGGACCAAGTTTTACAGAAATCCCAATGCTTCCTATGGAGGTTCCGGACTTGGACTTGCCATTGTTGCACAGATTTTATCCATGCAGGGATTCTCCTATGGAGTGGAGAATCAACCGGGCGGCGTGAAGTTCTATTTTACAATTCCTGCCGTAAAATAAAACATAGAATACAGATGGAAAAGCTTTCATTTACAGAGAGATGAGGGTTTTTCTTTTTTTGTGGAAATTTCACACCAACTTCACTTCGACTTCACCTCAATTTCAATGCGTTTTTTTATGTTTATCCTATCAAAAGAAAGAGGAGGATGCGATATGTTTTTAGGATTGGAATGGTATTGGTGGCTTGTGATTTTGGTGCTTTTGATTGTTTCTATCCCGTTTAAGGTGAAATTTATGAAATGGTGGAATCAACGGGAAAAAGAGAAGAAAAAAGGTCAGACAGGAAAATGGGGTGAGGAAGATGATTGAAGTAAAAAATCTGACGTTTTCCTATGGAAAGGATAAGCAGGCGCTGCATGGACTAAATTTCAACGTAGAAGACGGGGAAATCTTCGGCTTCTTGGGACCAAACGGTTCTGGGAAGTCCACAACACAGAAAATATTGACGGGAATCTTAAAAGGACATGGAGGAGAAGTTTCTCTATTTGGAAAGGATCTCAAAGAGGTTCATACGCAGGAGTTTTTCCAGAAGATCGGCGTGTTATTTGAATTCCCCTATCTGTATGCGAATTTGAGTGCAGTAGATAATCTGAATTATTTTGCATCCTTTTATCCAGAAGAACAGTTGCGGGATGTAGAAGAACTTTTGACGATGCTAGAAGTAAAGAAGGACTTCTGGAAGAAACCGGTGTCTTCCTACTCCAAAGGAATGCGGCAGCGTGTAAGTATGGCGCGGGCGTTGATCAGTAATCCAAAGCTTTTGTTTTTGGATGAACCAACCAGTGGCCTTGATCCTGCCGGGGCGGTGCTGTTTCGCAAAATTATTGGGGAAGAACGACAAAAGGGTACAACCGTATTTCTTACTACCCACAATATGCTGGATGCAGATCTGCTTTGTGACCGGGTGGCATTTATCGCAGGCGGCAATATCGTTGCACTGGATACGCCAGGAAACTTAAAGGAGAAAAACAGCGATCATCGTATTGTGATTTCCTATCTGTATCAAGGAAAACGGGAAGAGCAGATCATGGGGACCTTGGAACTGAAGGATAGCATGACTTTTGCGTATGATGAAATCATCAGTATCCATTCCCAGGAGCCGACTTTGGAGGATGTCTTTATTCAGTATACAGGAAGGGGGCTGTCTTGATGTGGAAATGCTTTCTTTCTTTATTCAAAAAAGACTGCCGGATGATGATGTCCGGGAAATTTTTTCTGGTGGCGTTTTGCTCCCTGATACTGTATACCTTGTTTATTAATTTTGGTTATGTAAATTTTATGGATGCGAAGCTCTACAACGTGTATTTGTATGATCCGGAAGGTACACAGCGTGAGGTTTCCTCTTTGGTCCATCCGGTGTCCTCGATAGAAGAGTTAGATTCTGTTCTTGCTGGTGATACCAATGGTGTCGGGATTGATGCAAGCAATGGAACTCCCCATGTCAGGTTCTATGAGGCAACGGAAAAAGCGGATAAACACAGAGTGGACTATGCGCTGTCCCTGCTGTCTATGGATGAGAACTATACAGCAGAAACAGTGGGCAATTATACTACGGAAACAAAACAGCGCAGGGAAATTACTTGTGAACTTGTATTTATTGAGATTGTTGCGGTTGGATTTTTGGGGATTGCTTCGGCGCTGTTCAAAGAAAAACAGATGGGTGTCATTCGTGTCCATGCGATTATGCCGCTTCAAAAAAGTCTGTTTGTATGTTCCAAAATCATACTTTTTTTACTTACGGATTTGATTTTTGCAACATTAATGGTGTTGCTGAATGTTGGACTTGATGGGGTTGCGGTTCTGCCAGGCGTTTTGGTACAGACAGCCATCCTTTCGTTGATTATGGCATTGGCAGGTTTTGGGTGTACCATGATTCTTAGGGATTTTAAACAGTTTTCACTTGCTTATCTGGTGATTGCACTCTTTGCAGCTACACCGGTATTTTTGGCAGCAAATACATCTGTAAAGATGGCATGGATTGATTATCATCCGTTTTATCATGTGTACATGGGACTAAAAAATGCTTTTTTCGGTATCACGACTATCAACCCGGTGTATTATATTGGTGCAATCAGTGCAATTTTGTTACTTTTTATCTTTGTGGAAGCATCGTTTCGTAAGGAAATGAGAAGGGAGGGGTAGTGATGAAAGGACTTATGTATCAGCTAAAAAGTGTCCGGAAAGATAAGTTTTGCATTATGTCATTTCTCCTGCCTATTATAGTTGCTGTGGCATTGCATTTTGTCGGATCCATTGATCTTTCTTCGTTGGGGGAATTTCATTTTGGAGTGACAGAACAAGGCACGAATGATGAAGTAACCACATGGCTGGAACGGTATGGTACAGTTACCGTTTATCCAGAACAGGAAGAATTGGTTGCAGCTATCAATGAGTCTTCCACAAACCTAATCGGAGTGGAAACGGACGGGGACAGCATCCAGACCATCCTTTCCGGGGATGAACTAGAAATGTTCCGCCAGACAGCAAATACACTTCCAGCTCTCTATGCACAGAGAGAAATGGCAAAACAGGCCAGAGTGCAGGTATTAGAACGGCAGGACATGATGTCTGGCTATCAGAATATCTTTATTGCGATTACCCTGATTGTAGCGATGTTTATGGGATGTACCTTTAACGCTATGAATATCATTTCTGAAAAAGAAGATGGTGTTGCTTTGATCAATGAAATTCTGCCTATGACGGACTGGCAGTATATGATTCAGAAGATTTTTGTCGGTTTTGTATTTGGCTGCCTGTCCGCTATTCTTACGGCGGTAATCTGCTTCCGGCTCTCTTTCACAGGAGCGGTGGTCATGCTAGCATTGATTGTCCTTTCCGCATTTGTGTCGGCTCTGATTGGCTTGTTTGTCGGCAAACTCTCTGATGGCATGATGGTAGGCGTGGTCTATATTAAAATCGTGATGATTGTATTTATGGCGGTTCCGATCCTGAATTATTTGATTGGTGCAGGAAACAAAGTCCTTTCCTACATTTGCTACCTAATCCCATCCAGCGCCACTTTTGAGGGCATTATGGATTTGGCAAATGGAACTGCATCAACAGTGATTAAGGACATCGTTATCCTCACCCTCCATTGTGTTCTTTGTTTTTTGCTTTATCTGATTGTATCTAAGCGACAGAAAAAACATATTTAACTGATTATAATACGCAAGCCTGCCCCTGATGGGGACAGAAAAAACGTTGACAGGGGCGGGGCGGTTTTACATGCTTCAATGACCTTTTTCATTTCTGCGGTTATTCGGCGTGGGCCGGAGCCGCAATACTGCCGCTGATGAAAGGAGCAATGTAAACAGATTCTCTACCATGAAGTAATTGACTATCTGTGGAAATTGCAGCGGGATTGCGGCCGTCAAACATCGTTAGAGGATATTCGACGGGTACAATAGGGCAAGTTTTCTGTGCTGAACGAATATTCCAGCAACAGCAGTATATTCTCGACCTTTGGCTTTGACCTATATATTTGGAACGAATTGGTGGCTGGAGCCTTTGCAAATCTGCCATAGCAGGAACAACAGATTTTAATTCTGTATTATATCACAGCTATGACAGACGCAAAAACTGGTAACCTTGTGGAGATGTCCCGCAGTACCGTCCAACGGCACCGGGTAAATATCCTGAATAAATTACGGCAAAGTTTGGAACACAATTGAGAGGAACGCAAAATGAAACAACCTATATTTCACAACAAAGTGATTCTGTCCTCGTCTATAATTAAGGTGTTTCTATCATTTCATAGGTAGAAAAATTTTGACGGTTAATCCCTGAGGCACAGTATTAGCAAATTGGATTGTTCCCCGATGTGCTTTTACAATCTGCCGTACAATTCTAAGACCTAGACCATGTTCCATTTCCTCTGTCACCTTTTGTGTACTAGTATAGAATAAATTAAATTTCTGCTATATATTTTTGAGATGATGTATGGTAAAATAGTGTTATCAAAGAAAG
>NZ_JANJZT010000067.1 GCF_024622975.1 Blautia caecimuris
AACAGATTTCTTTGAAAAAAAGTAATAGAACCACGTACTTAGGACTAGCCGTCGCGCTAGCGACTTGGTACAATAAACTTCAAAAATAAGAATCTGACTGCAGGGAGACAGAAAATGAAAAAACATTCCTCTAAACAGCTTTATTTCAGAATGTTCTGGGGCTATACGACCATTGTATTTCTGGTGGTGTCTGCGCTGGTTATTTATTTTCTTTCTGTTGCCGGAGGAAAGGCTCTGAAAGCAAACACGGATGCCAGGGATCAGGTATGCCGGGACGCCAGAGACTATCTGGAGGAAACCGGACAGCAGGCCGACTATGTTTATAAAGCTTTATATGGATCAAAAAGAGAGCTGGATGATCTGATCGCTTATTTTCAGTTGGATAAAGAGGAATACCAGAAGTATTGTCTGGACAAATACATGTCCACAGATGAACTGGAATATCAGAATATTTATGATTTTGTAAATGAAGTATTTTCAGCCAGCAGTGAACTGAAAAAAATAGAGCTGATAAGCTATGCCACCATGGAAATGACACAGTGCTATCCTCAGAAGGTATTTTATCCGGGAAAAGACGGAAAAAAGAGAATAGAGGAGCTGGAGCAGGAACAGTCCCGCAAAAAAGGGGAGCTGGTGTATCTGAAGGAAATAAGAAATCCGGATACCCTTCAGCAGGAGGGCTGCATGATCCTGACCTTTGATGCGAAAGAGACTCTGGAAAAAATCCAGGATTCTAATCCCTATGTCATGCTTGCAGTGGCCTCACAGAATGATCAGGAGATTTATGTGGGAAAGAAAGCCGGAAACTGGAAAGAAAATATCCGGCAGAGGGGATACGATGTAATACAGGATTCTGTAGATGAATACGTGGTTTATTCCTATGTCAATAAAAAAGAGGCGGCAGATCTTTCCGGAACTACGTTTCTGGCAATTATGGGAATGGGATTTCTTGCTATAGCAGTGGGCGTTGTTTCTATTTCCTGCTATGTAAGGAAGTTTACTGCCAGAGTAGAAACGATCCTGGATGCAATGAACAGGGTAAAGACCGGAAACCTGAAAGACCGGATCCAGGTGGACAGGGTGAGGGACGAGTTGGATATGATTGCCGGAAATTTCAATGAAATGTGCGGCAGGCTTGAGCTTTATATCCAGAAAAGCTATCTTGCGGAGATTGAGACAAAAAATGCTCAGATGCAGGCGCTTCAGAGTCAGATCAACCCACATTTTCTTTATAACACTCTGGAGGCGATCCGTATGAAGGCTATCTGTAACGGAGACCGGGAAGTGGGAAAAATGCTGTACAGCATGGTGGTTCTGTTTCGAAGCCAGCTGAAAGAAGCTGATATTATCACCCTGGGCCAGGAACTGGATTACTGTAAACAGTATATGGAGCTGTTTGAATACAGGTATCAGGGATGCTTTCTGTCGCAGGTGGAATGTCCTGTGGAGCTTCTGGCGCTTCCGGTACCAAAGTTCATTCTGCAGCCGGTAGTGGAAAATTATTTTATTCATGGTATTGAGAGAGACCGAAAGGATAACCAGCTCTTTATATATGCGGAAAAAAAAGACGGGCAGCTATGTATTTATGTAAAGGATAATGGCTGCGGTATGGATGAAGAAGAAATACGCAGAAAAAATAAAGAGCTCAGAGAAAACTGTTATGGGGAAGAACAGAAAAAATCAATCGGTATTGGAAATGTAAATCGGAGAATCCGTGCGATTTACGGAGAACCCTATGGTATTTCTATAGAAAAGGCTGATCCAAAAGGCCTGATCGTCATACTTACAATAAAAACAGAAGAGGAATAAAAAGATGGAAAAGGTTATGCTGGTAGAGGATGAAGAGTTTATCCTTCAGGGTATCCGCTATATTATCGAGTGGAAAGAGATGTCCATGGAAGTTGTCCATATGGCACATAATGGAAGAGAAGCGCTGGAACTGTTTAAAAAAGAGCCTGTGGATATTGTGGTTACAGATGTGGAAATGCCTTTTATGAGCGGGCTTGAATTAATGGAGGAGATCAGGAAATTAAGTCCCAGGACAAGATGTATCATTCTGTCCGGTTATGATGAATTTGAATATGCCAGAAAGGCTATGAAGCTGGATGTAGAGGAGTATATCTTAAAGCCGGTCAATGAGGAACAGCTGAAACAGGCGCTTATTCATGCAAGAGAGCATCTTAATGAGATTGACAGAAAACGGGCAGGCAGTATGGAAGGGAAGATTGGCTGGCACAGGTTTCTGAAGGGAAAGCTGAAACCGGAAGAGGAAGCTGAGTTTTATCATATTCTTCCTGCAATTGAAAGTGACAGTACAGTTTTTGCCTCTCTTATGAAAATAGACACAAGAACTCTGAATGAAAAGCAGGGGCTGAACGATATCCTTGTGGAGCTTCAGAATGAGACACACCGGATAAAGGTAATCTGTCTTGCGCCGGATACACTGTTTCTGCTTTTGTATCTGGAAAGCGGACACACAGAGGAGGATGTGCTTGAATATTATAAAAGCTTTCAGGACAGACTGGAGAGCCGCTGCGGGATCATGAGCTTTCTTACCTTAAGCCATGCCATTGACTGCTACAGTGCTCTTCCCCAGTGCTATAAGCTTGTTTCCAGACTTCAGAAATACAGAATGCTGGAGGGATATGGAACCTGCATTAATGAAAATCATATTAAGGACAGAAAATCCGGAGATGTGGTAATTGATGAACAGCAGCTCCGTAAGCTGATTCTTAAAAAGGATAAGGAAGGCGCGCTTAATTATATAGAAGATCTGTTTATCAATAATCTGAAGTCAGAGGTTAATGTAGATGTGCTGTATCAGACTGCGCTGAAAATTGCAATGCTGCTCCATGATATTAAGGTGGAATATAAACTGGCACAGTCCAGAAACTTTCAGAACCTTTCGGAGATCATAGAAAAGATCTACCAGGCAGACGATATTTTTGGTCTGAAAACGATTTTTATTTCTGAGATTTCCGAGATCATTACATATCTGCATACAGAGGATTCTCAGTATACGCCTGTGGTTAAACAGATTATGGCTGAGGTTCAGAAAAATTATAAAGAAGATATGAACCTAAAAACTCTTTCCTATAAATATCATATGAATGCTTCTTATCTGGGACAGATTTTCCAGAAGGAGGCAGGCTGTTCCTTTGCTCAGTATCTGAGCAATATCAAAAATGGCGTGGCAAAGGATCTGATCCTGAATACCAATATGAAGATCAATGATATTGCAAGAGAAGTGGGATATCCGGATACCAGTTATTTTTACAGGAAATTCAAGCAGTGCTATGGAGTATCACCGGCATCTTTGAGAAACATGAAAAAATACTAAAAGTATCCCCGTAAGTGTGTATATAAAATGGACAAATTCTGCAAGTGGAAAAATTATAGATTTTTCTTAAAGAAAGAGTAGAATTTGTCCATTTTTTAAATTTTTTTCACTAGAATATGTACAAGAAAACTGAAAGTTTTCGACTATGATTTGTCCATATCTCCTAGTATATTTGTATATGAGAAAAGGTGCACAGTATAACAGCCGGCGGTTATCAGGAGTACCGAAAAAAGGAGGTTGTGAAGTGAAAAAAGAAAGAAAAGGCAAGAAAGTGGGATTTCTCACCCGCCTGAAAACCAACAAGGAACTGCTTGTTTTAAGCATGCCTGGTGCGATCTGGTTTCTTTTGTTTGCTTACCTGCCATTGTTTGGTGTCCTTGTGGCATTTAAACAGTTCCGTCTGTCAGGAAACTTTTTTGAGAGCCTTATTACAAGTAAGTTTGTAGGCTTTGACAACTTTAAGTTTCTGTTCAGCAGCGGAGATGCGTGGATTATTGTAAGAAACACAGTATTATATAATGCAGTATTCATTATTCTCGGTGTTGTTCTCCCTGTTATCGTGGCCTTATTATTAAATGAACTGAGAAATAAAGGAATGGCAAAGATCTATCAGAGCTCCATGTTCCTGCCTTATTTTTTATCCTGGGTTGTTGTCAGCTATTGTGTGTATGCATTCTTAAATCCTGAAAAAGGTTATTTCAACAGTATTTTACAACAGTTTGGACATGATGGTATCTCTTGGTATACGGAGAAAGGCTTCTGGCCGTTCATCATTATTTTTATGAGCCAGTGGAAGGGTATTGGTTACAATACCGTAGTGTACCTGGCTTCTATCTGCGGAATTAACAAAACCTACTATGAAGCGGCTGTGCTGGATGGAGCAAGCAAATGGCAGCAGATCAAATATATTACGATTCCGCTTTTGAAACCTGTTATTACAATTCTGCTGATCATGGCAGTGGGAGGTATCTTTAAAGCAGACTTCGGACTGTTCTACCAGCTTCCTATGAACTCCGGTCCTCTTTATCCGGTGACAAACGTTCTGGATACTTACATATTCCGGGCACTGCAGACAAACGGAGAGATTGGTATGAGCTCGGCTGCGGCGCTGTTCCAGTCAACCGTAGGATTTGTACTGATCATGATCGCAAATAAGATCGTGTCCAAAGTGGACAGCGAAAATGCATTATTCTAAGAAAGGAGATAAGCAGGTATGTCAGTTTCAAAATTGAAACAGTACTGGATGGAGCGCAAACAGGAGAAGCTGCTCAGAAATATGGAAGACCAGCAGAGCGAGTACAATAAGATAAAAAAATCGACAAATGTATTGTTTAATGTGATTCTTACTATCTTATCTCTTTTGAGTGTGATACCGTTTATTTTTGTTATTATCATTTCGTTTACGGACGAAGAGGCTCTTGCCATGAACGGCTACCGGTTTATACCGGAAAAATGGAGTCTGTATGCTTATGAATACATTGTCAGTGCAGGAGAAAATATTCTGAGAAGCTATGGAGTTACCATTCTGGTAACAGTAGTGGGTACCCTTATAGGACTTCTGCTTACAGGAACCTACGCATATGCTCTTTCAAGAAAGACCTATGCTTTCCGTTCCTTCTTTACAAAGGTGATTACAGTTCCCATGCTGTTTTCCGGCGGTATGATCGCAAACTACCTTGTTATGACAAAGGTACTTATGCTGAAAAATACAATATGGGCGCTGATCCTGCCTCTATGTATGAACTCTTTTAACGTTATTGTGTTAAGAACATTTTTTAAGACCAGTATTCCTGATTCCGTGGTGGAATCGGCAAAGATCGACGGAGCCTCTGAATGGAAGCTGTTTTTCAGGATCGTAATCCCAATGGCTATGCCGGGACTGGCTACCATCGGACTTTTCCTGACACTGGGCTACTGGAACGACTGGTTTAATGCACTGATGTATATTGATAATAAGGACTGGATCCCTCTTCAGTTCCTTCTGATGCAGATTCAGAACTCTATTGACTGGCTGGCAAGCAACAAGTCCATGATGGGTGTGGATGGTATCCAGGCAGCGGCAAACCTGCCGAAGGAAACTATAAAAATGGCAATTGTAGTAATTTCTACTCTGCCAATTATCTTTGCTTATCCGTTCTTCCAGAGATATTTTGTCAATGGACTTACAATCGGAGCTGTAAAAGAGTAATAAAAAGGTAGTGTCAAATAATCTATGAAAAACAGAGCTAAAGAAAAAGGCTCAAATGAACCTTGAAAATTGCAGATATTTAT
>NZ_JANJZT010000068.1 GCF_024622975.1 Blautia caecimuris
CAGGAAGCCCGTGAATTAAACGACGAAATGGAAGGTCTTGTGAAAGATGCTTTAACAAATTAACTCAAAAGAGTGCCTAAGTATAAGACTGGGGAGGATTCCCTCCCCAAAATATTTTTTCAAAAACTTACACAAAAAACTTGACAATCCCAGAAAACTAAAAAAATTAGAAAGTCTATTCAAAGATTATCAGCTTGCTTTATATCTGTACGCATTTTCTACATTCCTTGAGGTCTTACTATTAGAGAATTTTGACTCACAATATTTAAACAGTACCTTAAGAAGAATTGAGGAGTATTCTTTAAAATATAGAGAATTATATACGCAGACTTACAATCTATTAGAGCGTTCTTCAAATACCTCTATTCAATCCGGTTTATTAAGCGGATTATCTGCAACAAGTAAAATAATGGGGAAAGCTATTGCCAAAGTTCCTGTTATTAGTAAGTCACAAATAGATGAGAATTTAATTGAAGCAGGTAAAAAACTTGAACTTCACACTTCAAATAGAACTATAAAAACATTAGATAAATTTGTAGATGTACAGAATACTGTGGTTACCCCTTTCATTGAAAATATCAAAACTATAAATATCCTGCATAATACAACTACAGAGTATCTCTTTGATAAAGAGAACTTGTATATCTGTCAGCATACTGAATAATAAAAAACACAAGGGATTTCCTTCACTAAGGATATATCTCTTGTGTTTCTTCTTTATGTATACTTTTCTTCTTTATTCGCCTCTCGTTTATTTTTTTCTATACATTTTTGAATATCTTCTTTGGAACGATAATATGTTGGAAATAAATCATTCACCTCTTTAATACATAAAGGGACTTCGATATTTGCTTTAGTTTCATAACTACATTCTGAAAAGCTTGTTATATCTATACCATCATAATTCCATGTATCTGTCGGATTAAAGTATAAAATAAATCCTAATGGATAAGCAGTTATCTCACTAACCGCCATTGATTCCAATGTAAAATCATTCTCTTTAAGTAAAACTGTTAATGGAGCATATTTTATAATATTACTTTTAGTAAAGTACATACAAATTTTATATTTCGTTTTATCTAGCCCGACTTCATTTTTATTTAAAACAAATTTCCTCAATGCATCCATTCTTGCATCTTCGAAATTATTAATTGAACAAAACATGGATAATATCTGCTTTATAAACCGAAGTGGGTAGACACCCTTTATACCGATTCCTTGTGTAGTGTTAGGAATATTATCTTTTAGTGTATAATGCATGACATGAGCAATTAAACTATAATCGTTTCCATACCACGCCCCTGTATTATTATTACAATTACTACAGAGAGAGTATTTCCCCATTCCCTTTTGTTGATTGTCATAAGGCAATCCAGAAATATCCCAAGGCATACGTTCACTATCTTCTATAATCTTATCTCCTGTTACAGGTTTGACAGGATTTGAATTAAATGCTGTCCTAGGTGGAATGTGTTCAAATGTCAAATCACATTCTTTTCTACATAAAGCACATTTTCCTTTAGGTTTCTTTCCCATTTTATCTCCTTAAATTTCATTTACTTGTAAATTGTTTTCGATTCTATATCATCTAATTTACTTAGATTTTCCTCTATAGGAATGTTTGTCCAACACGAACTTATATTATTCAATGAACATATTTCTGCTTTTTTATCACCAAAAGCACTTCTTGTTTTTTCGAGATTTTCAGGTCTTACCTGTTTTCCTATAGGATTAGAATACCATCCACAAAAATATATTTTATCATCTTCTTCAATTTTTCGTCTTTTCGATGCAACCAATAATACTTCTTTATAATTTGGCTTGGTAGTAAAGCGAATCGGAATTCTCCTATTCAATGCTTCAAAAAAATCATTAGGTTTAAAAACATGATTCGGATTATATTTTAACTCTAAATACGTCACCAATTTATTATAATCATCCAAATAGCTTTTTACTTTGTATCCTTTTTCGATTTCTAACTCGAACACTATTGGTTTAATACCAAGGGTTGTTAAATATAATCTAAACGGAATAATATCAACTAAAAATATGCAACTAAACTCTTTTTCATTATATTTAAAAGGAAATATTGCTCTTGTTTCACCGATTTCTTTCATATTTTGATGTAAAACTCTTAATCCTGTAAATTCATACATGTTAATCCCTCCTCGTATAACTTTTCGTCATATCGGAACACTTTTCAAAAGTTGTAAAATCGTTGTAATGTACTTACCTATTGTGAGTAAAACCGCATAAAATAAGGAGATTTAGGCAAAAGAGAAACTCCTGCCGTGGCAGATGAAAAGCACTTTTATCATTGTTGCATAACCTCGCATTTCTTAGTTTTTCTTGATATTCCGGGCTTTGTAAGCCTTTGTAAATTTTTGCTTTCCGGCATAACATGGTTCATTTTCGCATAATATCGTCCGCAAAAGGTGTAAAATAAGGTGTATATTTTTCTATTTTACACCTTGCTATTTTCAATTAAAAATCGTAATTACACAACCTTGATCCGGGCAACCTCTTCCCTGGCATCCTCAAGATTTACATGCGTATATGTATTCAGCGTTACGCTGATCTCTGAGTGGCCCATCAAATATTGCAATGCTTTTGGATTCATTCCGGATTTTGCCATATTTGAGCAATAGGTATGCCGACATACATGCGGTGTAATGACAGGCATCTGTACTTTGTAAGTATTATTATATTTCTGAATGATGTGTTGAAAATAATGCTCCCAGTGCAGGGAATAACAGATACTTCCATTTTTATCAAAGTATAAGAATCCACTTTTTCCATCTACCATAGGTTCTGCTTTGGGCGGGTTCCATTTTTCTATAATTTTCCGAAAACATTCCTCTACATCTGCAGTCATAGGTATCTTTCTCGTTCCGCTGGTTGTTTTAGTCTCTTGAATATAATATCCGATTTTTGATTTTTTCTACAATTGATGATCAATGTTGATCGTATGCTCCTTGAAATCAATATCAGAAATCGTCAAACCACAAAATTCCGAGATGCGAAGGCCGGTTTTAAATAATATGTAGATTTCCTCATAATACCTGCAAAAATGAAGATCCGCCTTCACAAATCGTAGAAACTTACGTTCCTCTGCTCTACTGATTGCCTCTCTTGTCACACTGTCATTCACAACCACTTCCATTAGCTGAAACTGAAAGGGATTTTTCCTGATCAGGTCATCATCCACTGCCAACTGAAATGCCGGACGAAGAACTCCTCGGATTGAATGGATGGAACTATAACTTTTCTTTTCTACCTGCTGAAGATGTATCAGCCAACATTTTGCATCCGAAATCCGAACCGTATCAATCCTTCTTTTTCCAAATGGATCTTTCTTCAATAAATTGATAACTGTTCCGTATCCTGCAACTGTAGTAGGTCTGACACCGGTTCTTGTTGATGTATATTTTTCAACCAGTTCCAGTACCGTCATATTTCCGCCATTTGTTGCAATCTGCTCAAAATGATCCGCCTGGATTTTCTTCTCCATCTCTCGAAGCGACAAAGTACGGCGCTTTCCTTTCGGAGTTGCATCGTTATGGTCTAAGCGCCAGCTATATACGCAGCGCTCCTTTCCCATCTCATCGACATACTTAAATCGATATCTGCCATCAGATAACTGTATTTCTCCATTGTGTAATATACGTCCTCTATGATCTCTCCTTTTTTCACTCATAATATTTTAGTCTCCTTCATCAAATGTTCATTTAACTTGGAAGACCGTCTCGGTTTCTTCATTATACCACAAGACCTTTCCTTCGCTAAGATAAAATGAACATTATTTTCATTACTATTTTTTCTATTCTGTTACTTAAACTGTGCTGGCTGTATCCAGATAATCTTCAAATAATTTTCTTTTGAACCGTATATGAGAACCTACTTCCAAAATGAAATCCGCTCCCTCATTTTCACCTACAATCTGCCTTAATCTCTTTTCTCCAATTCCGTAATATTCTGCTGCTTCGGAAACATTTAAAGAATATTTCTTCCAAACAGGTATTGTTTTTTCTGTATGATTCATTCGCATTCCTCCTCCCCTCGGTTTGTATTCAACAAGGTTTTCGCTTTCTCCATTTTCATACTTGCAATTGCTTCTCTTTTACTTGTGCCTCCCACATACATTGGCGTACACATTTCCAAAGTACGGTCATAGATACGTCTTTTATCTAACATGGTTTCACTTTTTATTTCTTTCAGTGGAAGATTGGTCGTGATGATCAAAGGTCGTCCTGAACGAATTCTGCGGTCTATGACGCTAAAAATAATTCCTAACGCATATTCTTAATTTCGTTCCACTCCAAGATCATCAATAATCAAAAGCTGGTAAGAAGCCAATGCATTGATATATTCCGTTTTGTCTGCCAGTGGAAATATATCATCGATAATGGTATTGAAATTTGTCATCTTTACCGTTACTTCTCGTTTAAGAAGATCATTGGCAATACACCCGGCAATATAACTTTTCCCGGTACCAACCGGTCCCCAAAACAAACAACCAATATGATTTCTTTTCATTTTATCCCAGTTATCAACATAATTTTTTGCCTTATGCATTACCGCATCTGACATATCTGCATTCTCAAATGTCCACTCTTCCATTCTGCTCTCATCAAAACAGATGCTCGTATTTCTGCTGACTAATTCCCGGCGCTCTTTGTCTTTAAAATATTTTTGTTCTTCTTCATATGCTTTTCTATCACAGGCACATTGCCTGGAATGTTTCTTCATCCCCATAAATCCACCCTTAGGAAAAAATGCTTCTTTCGCTTCCCCACAGACTTTGCAGTATTGCAAACCATCACTGCCTACACATACAGTATCTTCTTCTCTCATCACAAACTCTCTCCTTCTCCATAGCAATAATTTACTTCATGATATTTATTTCTTTTATATTTCTCAGTTACTTTACTAGGTGCCACATTTCCGACTCCTGCACAGCCATTTTTACGGCTAGTATAGAATAAATTAAATTTATGCTATATATTTTTGAGATGATGTATGGTAAAATAGTGTTATCAAAGAAAGGA
>NZ_JANJZT010000069.1 GCF_024622975.1 Blautia caecimuris
CTGTTTTTTATTATAGAAAACAGAAAATCGCTATGCCACAGCCTTGGCAGGCCATCGCGCAGCGATTTTGTTCAATTTGAATTTATTTGATAGATGTTCCAATGTGTTTATCCAATCTCCATTGTGGTGCAATCCCGTCATCGGCATAGTATTCGTCCATTGTTGTGATTTTATTGTTTTTTGTTTGAATAAACGAAGTCACATGAAAAGAAACACTTCTATCTTTGGGATAGATACGAACAACTGTAATAATTAAATTATTCACAATTTCTACTCTCTCAACGATTCCATCCCATTCTCCGGGGTACTCACAATTCGCAATAATATATTCATCCACCGTAAAATGCTCGTTGGTGCAATGCCAATTTATATAGGCTTCTGCATGAAAGTATTTTCTAATTTCTCTTTCATCTTGAGCAAGAACGGCTTTCCAAAATTGTTTTATATTCATAATTTTCTCCTTTAAACTCCGGTTTGCTATTGCGTTCAGTTTAGCACATTTATAGAACATCTACAAGATTCCGTGTATGAAAAAGCAAAAAGAATGAATTCTTCACTTGACAATGTGGCAAAGAGTTGATGACCCAGGACGAACTGGCAGTGATGGACGGCGGCAAGTGTATCTTCATGCTGCGGGGCGTGCGCCCGTTCCTTTCGGACAAGTACGACCTCACCCGGCACCCGAATTACAGATACACGGCCGACGCCGACCCTAAAAATGTCTTTGACATGGAACGGTACATGAAGAAGCAGCGTACCGTGGTAAAACCCACGGACACCTTCGATGTGTACGAGATTGACGCAACGACTTAACCCAAAATCAAAAACATTTTTTAGGAGGATTATTTTATGGAATTTTTCAACAGTGCAGTTGGTGTTTTGCAGACTCTCGTAGTGGCCCTGGGCGCAGGTCTTGGTATCTGGGGCGTTATCAACCTTCTGGAAGGTTACGGTCAGGACAACCCTGCTTCCAAAAGCCAGGGTATGAAACAGTTCATGGCTAATTAAAGGGAACAAAAGAAAGGAAAAGCACAATCCAGACGGTATCAGTGGCAGGCTACAAGAATAAATTGTGATTACACAAGATTGGTGTTATAATAAGAGAAAAGTTCCTGTCGGGGCAGCCGCCCCGGTGGTATGGATAGAAAGGCAGGAAAACAATATGCACATCAGCTATAAACCACTCTGGCACACACTGTTAGAGCGTGATATGAGAAAAGAAGATTTAAGGCTTGCCGCCGGTATGACAACGAATATGATTGCCAACATGAGCAAAGAGGGAAAGCACATCAGCATGGATACATTAGCCCGTATTTGCGAAACGCTGAATTGTGAAATTACCGATGTGATTGAGTTAGTACCAGACGAGCCTGCTTCCACAGGAGGTAAGAAACATGAGCGAATTGAAACCAAGAATAACAGAAAACGGAATTGATTATATTCTTGTCGGAGATTACTACATCCCGGACTTGAAGCTGCCGGAGGAACACCGCCCCATCGGAAAGTACGGACGGATGCACCGGGAATATTTAAGAGAAGTCCACCCAGCCAGATTTAGCATATTGGTACTAAACGGAGAATTGTGGACATATCTTGCTGACCTAAACGAACAGGCACAGGAACGGTTAGACACCATCATGGAGCAGATGAAAGCTACTGAGGGCGTGACCGAGGAATTGAAGCGTACTTCTCAAATGGAATGGGTGCAGTGTTGCAATAACATTCACAACCGGGCGGAAGAAATTGTTTTGCACGAGATGATTTATTCATAACGGTGTGGTAGAAGGATTATGTAAATGAATTTGATTTGGGGTGATAAATATGAAGGTATTAGTTAGTGCCTGTATTATGGGAACAAACTGTAAATATAACGGAAAAAACAATAAAAATTTAGCAGTTATCAATTTCTTAAAGGATAAAGAAGTTATTTCTATTTGCCCAGAAGTATTAGCTGGCATGAAAATTCCTAGACCTTGTGCAGAAATTGTGAATGGGATTGTAGTAGATGAAAATGGAAATGATGTTGATTCTGAATATAATAAAGCAGTGTCAATGGCATTATCAAAAATTCAAAATGAAGATATTGATTTGGTTATATTACAATCCAGAAGTCCTACTTGTGGTGTAAATCAAATATACGATGGTAGCTTTACTGGAAAACTAATTTCTGGAATGGGATTTTTTGCGAAGGCATTAAAGCAAAGAGGATATAATGTTATTGATGTTGAAGAAGTTTAAGTTTGTCACTTTGAAATTTTAATTGAATAACCACAGCACAAACCGCTGCTACATGGGAGTCAACAAACCATGCAACAGCGGTTTTTTCTTTACCGTTTTTTCCTCTGGCTGATAGGCGTTCCCATTTTCTTTGATTTTTTGAGAATCCGAATCAGCCAGCGAAATTCTTCGTCTGACAGATTTTTATAGTTGATACCGAGCTGCTTGCAGTAAAGGACAACGAGCTTTTCATCCCGACTGCCCTTGAAATTTTCGACCGCTTCCAGATTTTCTTTCAGTTCATCGGCAACGGTGGTTTGGGGCGCACTCTCACTGTCCTTTTTGTGAGCTTCCCGAATATCCCGGATAATGAGATTGAGGTCATCCAGAACCATGTGGCTGAAATATTCATCATCGCTGATATGGGCGGCTTGCAGCACTTTCAAATGCGGGTCATCTTCGCCGGGGCGATACCGTTCAATGATTTCATGCCGGACAGTATCGACAAGGGCGTTGAGGTTTTGAATCTGCATGGTGGCAATCCCATCCACATAAATCTCAATATCCGCAAGAAACTTGATAAAATCCTTATGGGTGACAAGCTCACAGAGCAGGCGGTTGTTAATCCGACCGCTTTTCAGAAGTGCCACCATCTCATCATTCAAATGCAGCTCTGTTAGTGGCGTGTTGATCTGCTCCCGGTTCTCTGTCCGGCACAGCAGATAATCAACGGAAACCCCATAGAAGTCTGCCAGCGTGACAAGATAGCCATGATTGATTTCCTTAACATTCTCTTTTTCATAACTTCCAAGAGCTGATTTAGAAATGTCCGTCAGCTTTGATAGTTCTTCCAGATTTAAGCCTTTATCCTTGCGGAGTTCCCAAAGGCGTTCCTGTATGCTTGTTGCTCCTTTCATGGGCGCACGCTCCTTTCCGGCGGATTCATTGCTGCCGCTTAACTGGATTATATCACACTTTCCGCAATCGTGGAAATTTCCGCTTTTTACCCCTAATTCCTACTTTGTGGACATACGGCACAGGGCACAAAAATGTTCTATGATACAGGTAGTTCATCGATGGATTATTCCAATCGAATGACCAGCCTGTGTGGGATATGCTTCCCCGGCGATGTAGCGCCATGACTTTTGGCAGGGATTTGGAGGAACCTTGACCGGAACGAGCGTACCAAAGGGAGCGATACGCCGCTGTGAGATTCAGGGGAGGAACGACACCGGGGAGAACTGGCGAACTAACACCGAAATGATACCGAAACACGACAATCTGATAGGGGGACAGTCTACCCTATCGCTGATACTTCGGGAGATTTTAGGCGGCTCTATGACCGTAATTTTTCCGAAAATCGCCCCGAAATCATACACTAAAACGGGAGGAAACGCAATATGCCGAGAATGAGCAAAAAGAGGAAGCATGAGCTTTCTTTTTACCTCAATGACCGGGGGCGTGTCACTTATAACGAATTATGCCGGAAATGCCAGCATGAGTGCAAGCAGAGCTTCCGGGCGGTTGTGGTTGACTGCCCCCGTTATTTATCCAAACGAGCCAAGAAAAAGGAGGAACACAACGAATGAAATTTGAATTTATGACGATAGACACACCATTGCCGCCCTGTATGCCCTTTCCAAGAGTGTTGACAGGATTTCCAATCAGCAGCACCGCAAAGGTCATGTACTGCCGGATGCTGGACGCTATGCTCTCCAAAGGGCAGGAGGACGAAAACGGAATCCTGTTTGTCTGCTTCCCTGTCACAGCCATTGCCGCAGTCCTGTCCCGCAGCCCCATGACGGTCAAGCGTTCTCTGAATGAACTGGAAACTGCCGGACTTATCATGCGGGTGCGTCAGGGCGTGGGAGAACCGAACCGGATTTATGTGCTGATACCGGGAAAGGAGGACGCTGCCCTTGCCTGATACCTCAAAGCTGGAAAAGCTAAACCGGGAACTGGAGAAAAGCGAAAAGAAACTGCGGAAAGCCATCAATGATGAAAGGGCGTTGCAGCACCAGTTGAAACAGCTTACCCGAAAGGAACGGACACACCGGCTCTGCACTCGTGGCGGTATGCTGGAAAGTTTTCTGCAAGAGCCGGAACGCCTGACAGATGATGATGTCATGCTGTTGTTGAAATTCATTTTTCACAGGCAGGACACGCAGGAACTATTGAAAAAACTGCTGAAACGGGAGAAGCCGAAAACCCCTTAGTTTACTAAGGGCGCAATTATACACCACCCAGAGGTTGGTGCATTGCGTTCTCCGAAGGCTCCTCGCCGGAGGGCTGTGATTTTCCGCAGTCATAGTCTGCTCCAAATCATACAGGGGACGCTACGCTTCCCCTGCGCTGGCTGCCGCCAGCTACCCTTTTGTGGACTTGCCCTCTGGGGACACCTTGCGCTGCAAGCTGTTCCCAGCCGACAAGTTTCATAAAATATGCTATCTTTTCGATAGGCGATGAAGTATAATGAAGATGACAACAAATTCTTTAGGTTAGAATCGATGATGGGGTAAACGAAAAAGCAGTTTTGGCATTCCAGTGAACTGCCCCTTCGTT